>NZ_JASIUF010000027.1:0-83207 GCF_030363895.1 Paenibacillus sp. S-12 | reverse complement strand
CTGCTCATATCTTTTGACGAGGTATTGCTACCTCATTCACAAACGTTGCTCGTTGTTCAGTTTTCAAAGAACAATCTCAGTCAGCAACCAATCTCTTAGTTACTTTCTTTTTCTCACCGCTTTGTCAGCGGCGACTTTTATATCTTATCACTTCGTTCATTCGAAGTCAACAACTTTTTTCAACTTATTTTTTTAAGTTGTTTTCATTTGTTGTTGCCCGCCTCTTAGCGAAGCAGGAATTAGAATATACCATAGGTTCGTTAAGAATTGCAACCCCTAATTCAAAACTTTTTGTTTCATTGCTAGTTTCATCTCTCTTTCTTCTATTATTAATAGAGCTTCTTATAGGCAATAAATATGTTGATTCATTAAGGGGCTGCCCGAATGATCCCTCTTTCGTTTAACCAAGCAACCCCATTTATTCGTAAACCTGATTATACATTCCGTTATTAAGCAGCTATTCCTAATGGAGAGAATAGAATGTAAACAGCGATCATAAGCAATATCATGACGACGGTAAATGCCT
This sequence comes from Paenibacillus sp. S-12, assembly GCF_030363895.1. NCBI lineage: Bacteria > Bacillati > Bacillota > Bacilli > Caryophanales > Paenibacillaceae > Paenibacillus > Paenibacillus sp. S-12. Next base: position 82,681 of record NZ_JASIUF010000027.1, on the reverse strand, counting down.
TCGCATGCTTCCACGGCGTCAAATCCACCTTGCCTGATTCAAACAGTTCGAAATCCTGTTTGCGCGGTTTCCATTTCCCAACGAGCAGCATGACTAACACGCAGACTGGGAACAATACACTTAAAATGTACAGGAAGTTGAGCGTACCCAAAAAGAATTTGGACAAGGTATAGAGCACAATATGGACAGCCAACGCGATTTTAGGCGCAACCGCCGGTACCTTCTTGCTAAAGAAGCCAACAACGACAGCGGCAATAATCGGGATGTTATAAAATCCGAACATCTCCTGCAAGTAGTAATACAACCCTGAAGGCGCATACAAAATAAAGGGTGCAACAGCTACCGCAATAAGACCGAGCACGACGGCAAAGATTCTGCCTGCCTTTACAAGTTGCTGTTCTGTCGCATTTGGTTTAAATATTGGCTTATAAATATCTAAGGTAAACAGGGTTAATGAACTGTTGAGCGCCCCATTAAAGGAGCTCAATATCGCACCGAACAATACGGCTGCAAAAAATCCAGACAGAATCGTCGGCAGAACTTCAATAACAAGCGATGGATAGGCCATATCCGCATTGCTAAGCGAATTGTTAAAGAGATGATAGGCAATAATACCCGGAAGGACGAGATAGAACGCTCCGAAAATTTTGAACATGCCGGCATACAGCACGCCCTTTTGGCCTTCCTTCAAGTTTTTGGCGCCCAACGTCCGCTGAACAATCGCCTGATTCGTACACCAATAGAATAAATTATTGAAGAGAAGACCTGCACAGATCGTTACCCAAGGAACTGGTGAAGAACTGTCCCCAATTGAATTCAACTTCTCGGGTTCTTTGTGCAGCAATGTGCTGACACCGTCGAACAAATTGCCTCCCCCAAGTGCAACAAGACCAAGCACGGTAATGAGCAAACCACCGATAATAAGGCCGACGCCATTCAACGTATCCGAAAGCGCACATGCGCGCAGACCGCCTAAAACCACATAAGCAATCCCCGTAATCCCTATCGCAAGAGATACAACCAATATAATATTGAAATCACTCAAATCAAATCGAGCCGAAATATTAAAAATCGTATCAAGCACAAGTGCACCAGAATAAAGCACGGTAGGCAAATAAGCAACAGCATATCCAAGCAAGAACAAAATTGAAATTATTTGGCGCGTACGCAAATCATAGCGCTGTTCCAGAAAATCCGGGATTGTCGTAATCCCTGACTTCAAATAACGCGGCAAGAAGATAAATGCCATGAAAATGAGCGCGATCGGTGACGTTACCTCCCAAGCCATAACAACCATAGATGTTGCATAGCTTTGCCCATTCAATCCAACCATTTGCTCCGTCGATAAGTTCGTCAGCAGCAGTGAGAAAGCGATTACAACACCTGACAAGCTGCGCCCGCCCAGAAAATATCCATCCGAGCTGTTCAAATCCACACTGCGCGTCTTGTACCAAGAGTACCAGGCAACAATTCCAGTATACAGTAAAAAGGTGATGACCGTGATGTAAGTCATGAAAGCCCTCCTCTATGCATAGAGAAATCTTGTGCTTATCTTTGCTAGTTCAAGTAAAAGGGACTGCTGCACCGAGAAGGAGTAAGAACCCCTGTTCTTACTTGATGGCAGTCACGGCAGCAGGCATTTGAACGTTTACCAGTTGGCCGCTTTCAAACGACTCCTTGCATGCATAGCCAAGCACGGTCGACAGCACCCCATCCTCTACCGTTACTTCTGGCTGTCTTCCTTCGAGGATTGCCTGTACAAATTCAATTGCTTCATCCATATAAGCCTGTTCAAATCGTTCAAGGAATCCATTTGCACACTCTCGCACAACACCCCGATCATCGAGAATCATGACTTGATTTTTCTCTGGTACAGTTCCGATGCGCAGCGATCCTTGCGTACCTATAATTTCTGTCTCGATGTGATAGCCGTGAGCACAATTGCGCCCCGCGACAAATATCCCCATCTTATTGCCTGCAAATTGAACAAGTGCCGCTCCGGTTTCCGCATCGTTCAGCTCCGCAAGCTCGGTATATCGATGAGAGCCGCCGATCGCCCACACGCGTTCCGCTTCTACGCCCAAATACCAACGAGCCAAATCTAAATCATGAATCGCCATATCAAGGAACAAGCCCCCGCTATAGTTGCTCTTGGCAAATTGCATGAAGCCCGGCATCGCTTGTGCCGGATCGATTCCATAGCAGCGAATCAGCACGGGTTCGCCAATAGCACCCGCTTCAATTTGCTTCTTTGCATACGCATAAGAGCGGTCATATCTGCGCATAAAGCCAAGCATGAACACCTGATTCGGGTGCTTGCGCACAGCCTTCTGCACGCGCAGCGCTTCCTCCATGTACAGCCCAAGCGGCTTTTCACTAAATACGTGAAACCCGGCTTCCAGCGCTTGTTCAATCTGTTCACAATGATACGCAGATGGAGAAGCGATAAATATCGCATCTAGTTCTGGATTGCGCAGCATATCCTCATAATTTGTGTATCCGTAAGGAACTTTGAGCTCTTGCTGAGCCTCTTCCACCTCTTCCGGCTTCACGCTGCATACAGCCATCAGTTTGCAGTTCGGGATGCGATGCGCCAAATTGTCCGCATGCTGCCGTCCTAATCTCCCTAAGCCAACGAGTCCTACCGATATCTGCTTGTCCTGTTTCATCTATACGTCCCTCCGTTATACGCCTGCTTGCTGCAAAATGTATTGTCTGGCCTTCATTGCGTATTCGAGCGGATTTGCCCGAGCAGGATCCTGCTCTGCTTCCACCAACATCCAACCACGGTATCCAGCCGCCGCAAGCGATTGGAACACCGGTTCGAAGGAAATGCATCCATCTCCGGGTACCGTAAATACCCCTTCCTTCACCGCTTGCAGGAAGCTCAGTTGGTCTTCAATTACGCGGCGTGCTACATCCTTGCGCACATCCTTCAAGTGAACATGCTTGATTCGATCCATAAAACGATTCAATATGTAAAGGGGATCCTCACCGGAAAATACAAGGTGGCCTGTATCATACAGTAAGGACACCAGTTCCGGATCTGTGCTAGCCATCAGGCGCTCGATTTCCACCGTTGTCTGAACGCCAGTTCCCATATGATGATGGTACACAAGATGCATATCCTTGGCCCGAGCAAGCTCTCCCAATCGATGAAGCCCCTCAGTTAAGCGCTTCCAATCTTCGTCGTTGAATATCGGCTTATTATCAAAAAGCGGAGTATCCATTTCTCCCTGAATGCTGTGCCCCTGCTCGGATACAACGATGACCTTCGAGCCCATCGCATGCAAAAAGTCGCGATGCTGAATAAATGCCTCTACCGTTTCTTCAAGCGGCTTTACAGTCAGGTACGCGCTGAACCAGGCACTCGCTACCTCCAAGTTTCGCAAGTGCAGCGCCTTCTGCAGCACTTCTACATCACGTGGATACTTATTGCCGATTTCCGTCCCCGTAAACCCGGCAAGCGCCATCTCGCTCACACACTGCTCAAATGTATTTTCTCCGCCTAATTCAGGCATATCATCGTTCGTCCAGCCAATAGGAGCGATCCCAATCTTCACACTGTCTGTTGCAAACATGCCCATACCTCCCCAGAAGTCATAATCAAGATTCATGGAGTCAGGCGGCAAAGCTTGGAAGGGCAGCTCGATAACCTCGCAAAGTCATGTTCGAAAAAATCGTCTGCCGATTATTATCCTCTGCTGTCCGTCAAGCGACCCGAACATCGAACATTCCGATATCCGCCTAACGGAATGCTGTGCCCGACTATCTACCGCCTGCTCCATTACTGCTGTTTCCTGCTCTGTGACATGTTAATAAAAGTTATTGCCGTCGAACTTGCCATCGAATATACGAGTGGATTGGCTAATATGGTCGTGCCTGGCTCAAGAATTGGCGCCGCTCATCGTAGGCCTGCGCAATCGCTTTCTTGCCCGACACCTCCGCTACACCGACGTTCCACCATGCATCATAGCCATGGGTCATCGTCTTCGGGAGCACCTTAATATCGATCAACGTCGATTCTTTCTGGCGCTTAGCCGCCATCACGGCCTGTTCAAGCTCCTTCATGGTGCGAACCGAATACGTAACGGCTCCGTACCCCGATGCACTAAGCGCAAAATCGATGCTGACAAGAGGCCCATCCAGCTTGCCCGTATGCGGGTTACGCGAACGGAACTCCGTGCCGAAGCTGCCCATGCCGTTGCCCATCTGCAAATTGTTAATGCAGCCGAAACCATTATTGTCGAATAGCAGAACGTTAATTTTCCGTCCCTCTTGAATGCTCGTCAGCAGTTCAGAGTGAAGCATTAAGTAACTGCCGTCACCGGTAAAAGCGTATACCTCTCGCTCCGGTTCCGCCATTTTCACACCAAGCGCACCTGCAATTTCGTATCCCATACATGAGTAGCCATATTCCATATGGTACGAATGCGTTGTCTCCGCTCGCCACATCCGCTGCAAATCCCCCGGAAGGCTGCCGGCTGCGCCCACAACGATCGCATTGTCGTCGAGCAGTTGATTCAAGGCGGCCACAACCTGTGTCTGCGTCAGGCAGCTGCCAAGCGCTTCCGCGTATTCTGGCAGTGCCTCATCCAAATGCCCCTCAATTTCAGGGGTAAATGCGCCTGTTCCCTCTACGTAATGAATCCCGGCCAACCGCTGCCATTCCTTATCCCAAGCGTCGCGCGCTTCTTGAATCTCCCCTATATATGCTGAACGGTATCCTAGGGATTGAAGCCGCTGATGAAGCTCCTCCAATCCCACTTTTGCGTCAGCCACAATCGGAGTCGCATCGAGCTTAATCGCTTGGAATTCGGAGACGTTCACCGTCACGACATCCATATCGGGATTGCCTAAAAGTTCCTTAGATCCTGTCGTAAAATCGGTAAAGCGTGTGCCAACCCCAATAATGAGATCAGCATCCTTGGCAATCGCATTCGCAGCCGAATTGCCTGTCACTCCTATGCCGCCCAAATTGAGCGGATGGGAGCTTGCGACCGCGCTCTTGCCCGCCTGCGTCTCAGCGAAAGGAATATGGAAGGCTTCCGCGAATGCCGCCAGAGCTTCTCCCGCTTCGGAATAGCGAACGCCGCCGCCGCAGATAAGCAGCGGCTTGCGCTTGCGAGCGATCAGGCGAACCGCATCCTCAAGCTGCGCTGCTGATGCAGGCCGCCGATCGATTCGATGCACCCGTTTTTCGAAGAAGGAGACGGGATAATCATACGCCTCCCCCTGTACGTCCTGCGGCAATGCCAGCGTAACGGCACCGGTGTCGGCTGGGTTGGTCAGCACCCGCATTGCTTGAATCAGTGCCGTCATTAGCTGCTCCGGACGCACGATTCGATCCCAATACTTGCTTACCGGACGAAAAGCATCATTCGTCGATATCGTAAAATCATGCTGCTGCTCTATTTGCTGCAGCACCGGATCAGGCTGGCGGGAGGCGAACGTGTCTCCCGGAAGCAGCAGCACTGGAATTTGATTCGCCGTCGCCGTTGCCGCAGCGGTCACCATATTGGCTGCGCCTGGCCCGACCGAGGAGGTGCAGGCGCAAATTTGCTTGCGCCGCGTCTGCTTGGCAAATGCGACGGCAGCTTGGGCCATCCCCTGTTCATTGCGCCCTTGGTACACTTCCAAGCCGCCGCAGTCCTCTTCGAGCGCTTGGCCTAATCCAAGCACATTGCCGTGACCAAATATCGTAAATACGCCTTTAATGAAGCGCTGCTCCACACCGTCAAACTCCACATACTGCTGATCGAGGAACTTGACGAGTGCCTGCGCCATTGTTAAACGGATCGTTTCCATCCCGAACACCATCCCTTACCAGCGCGTAGTGACCATTTTTTTGCGGGTATAGAACTCTACTCCATCCGTGCCGTTCGCATGCAAATCCCCATAGAAGGAATCCTTGTATCCAGAGAACGGGAAGAAGGCCATCGGCGCAGGAACACCAACATTCACGCCAAGCATCCCTGCATCGATATGCTCACGGAATTGTCTCATATATGCGCCGCTCGTCGTGAAGATGCAGGCACCGTTCGCAAAGCGCGATTCATTCGCCCAAGCGATTGCCTCATCAATATCCTTCACACGCACGATCGACAATACCGGCGCAAAAATCTCATCCTGCCAAATTTTCATTTGCTGTGTCACTTCATCGAAAATCGTCGGCCCCATGAAGAAGCCCTCGCCATTGGTTTCTGCGTCCTGGCGGCCGTCGCGCACAAGCTTGGCCCCCTCCTGCACGCCCGCATCAATGTAACCGATCGCTCTCTCCTTATGACCTTCGCGAATGACTGGTCCAAGGAACACATCATCACGTTCGCCATTGCCGATGATAAGCTCATCGGAAGCCTTCACAAGCTGTGCAACAAGCTCGTCCGCAACCGATTCCTGCACAAGTACGACCGAGCAGGCCATGCAGCGTTCTCCAGCCGAACCGAATGCAGCATTGATAATTTGCGTCGTAGCGTTCTCCAGATTCGCATCTTCCATTACGATCGAGTGGTTCTTAGCTCCAGTTAAGGCTTGCACACGCTTCAAGTTGGCAGTGCCGCGCTTGTACACATACTCGCCGACTGGCTGGGAGCCAACGAAGGAGATCGCCTTCACCTGCTTATGATCAAGCAATCCATTCACGACATCATGCGCACCATGGACGATATTGAGTACCCCCTTCGGCAAGCCCGCTTCTTCCATGAGCTCCGCCAAACGGCAAGCCAGAAGAGGGGTGCGCTCGGAAGGCTTCAACACGAACGTGTTGCCGCAAGCTATCGCTAGCGGGAACATCCAGCACGGCACCATCATCGGGAAGTTGAACGGGGTAATGCCGCCGACGACACCGATTGGATAACGGTACATGCCAGATTCAATGTTGGTTGCAATGTCCGGCAACTGCTTGCCCATCATGAGCGTTGGCGCACCGGCTGCGAATTCCACGCATTCGATGCCTCGCTGCACTTCGCCGTATGCTTCTTTGAAATTTTTTCCGTTCTCAAGCGTAATCAGCTTGGCCAGTTCATCCCAATGCTCAACGAGAAGCTGCTGATACTTGAACATGATGCGCGCCCGGCGCGGCACGGCAGTTCGCGACCATGTGCGGAACGCTTCCGCAGCCACAGCTACCGCTTCGTTCAGTTCTTCCATGCTGGACAACGGAACTTGTCCGATAATGTCGCCTGTAGCCGGATTGTATACCGGTTCCGTTCTGCCTGATGTTGATTCCTTCCATTGTCCCCCGACATAGTTGCGAATGGTGATTGCTTCTGTCATGTTCCATTCTCCTCTCGTCATTTCATATATAGTAAGAACATCTGAAATCCGGATGTGAACCTAACAAACCGTTCCTTTTATACGTTCAAAGCTTGATGGGCATTCAACAGCAGCATCTTCTGCTTGGCGGCTTCCTTCACCGCCTCCATCGGGCGGGCGAATAAGGCAACGCGATCGAACTCATTCGGCTTTTCCTGCATTTCGCTGCGCAGCGTCTTGCCGAATGCCATGCGAAGCGCCGTTCCGATATTGACCTTGCTGATACGTGTGGCTGCAAGCCTGCGCAAATCATCGTCCTTCACACCTGTCGATCCATGCAGTACAAGCGGTACCGATACGACGCGCTCAATCTCCGCAAGCCGTTCGTAGTCGATCGGCGCGGATTGCTCTTCCATCCGGTGCAGCGTACCGATCGCCACTGCCAGCGCATCGACGCCAGTCTCTTCAGCAAAGACCTTCGCTTCGCCGGGCGCTGTCAGCCTAGCCTCCACATTCATGGACGGATCCGTATATCCAACAGCGCCAATTTCCGCTTCGACAGGAATGCCGCAGGCATGCGCCAGCTTCACGATTTCCCGCGTGTTGCGGATATTGTCTGCTAGCGGCAGTTGTGAGCCATCATACATAATGGATGTATACCCGCTCATAATTGCTTCGGCTGCCGACTCGAATCCATCGCCGTGATCCAAATGGATGCATACCGGTACCTTTGCGCGCTCAGCCAAGCTTCTGTACAGAGCTCCTGATACTTGAAGAGGCATATAGCGAAGCGCCACCTTATTCGTTGCCAATATGACCGGCGCTCCAACTTCCTCGGCTGCGGCAATGACCGCCGACGCATCCTCATAACCAAATACGTTAAATGCTGGCACGGCCGCATTGCGTTCCAGCAAGCCCTGCATCATTTCCGTTAGTGTAACGAGCATGAACCGTTCCTCCATATTGATATGACTTATATTCTGTAATCAGTTCTATTCCCCGCGCTCCGCGCTTCTAATGAATTCATCCAATTCTGCGGTCGTTGGCATCGCGTCTGAGCAGCTATGGCGCGAGATAACGATGGCTGCCGAAGCGCTGCCGTATTCCATCGCGCGCGGCAAATCCCAACCCTGCATCAACGCATAAATCATGGCAGACGCATAGGAATCGCCCGCTCCGAACGTCTTGAGCACCTTCGTTTTGAAAATGCCCCCTCTATGCGCTTCTCCGTCCTTTGTATAGGCAATCGAGCCTTCCGAGCCGTGCTTAATGAGCACAACCTGCGCGTGATGCCCGAACCATTTCGCTGCAGTCAATCGATCGTCCGCTTGCTGACCAGAGAACTTCTCCATCATATCGAACTCTTCGCGCGTCCCAATGATAAAGTCGCATTTTTCCGCCGCAAGCTGATAATAAATCGAGGTTTCCGCAACATTTTTCCAGGTGTACGGGCGATAGTCTAGATCGAAGAATACGAATACCCCATGCTTGCGCGCATATTCCAAGGCAATGAATACCGCCTCGCGTGACGGGCTCGCAGCGAGCGCCGTTCCTGATATGAGCAGCGCCTTCGTCTGCTTGATATATTCCTCAGATACCTCTTCCGGCTTCAGGAGGAGATCCGCTACATGATCACGGTACATCAGAATGCTGCAATCCGTAGGACTTTTAATTTCAGTAAAGGCTAATCCTGTCATCGCTCCCGTATCATCTACAGCAAGCTGTGACGTATCTATCGATTGATCGTTCAAATATTGTCGTATGTAACGGCCCATCTGATCATCGGACAGCTTGCCGATGAATCCGCTTTTCATGCCGAGGCGTGCCGCCCCAATTGTAATGTTGGCTGGAGATCCGCCCACATACTTCGTGAACGTTCTTGTCTCCTCCATTGGCCGATTGATTTCGTTCGCATTTAGATCGATGCACAGTCTTCCGATAGCAATCAAGTCGAATGGCCGATCCTTAGGGAATGATAGTGTACTCATATCCAGTCAGCACCTCCATGTTCTCTGCCTCATGCCCTCTTTCTGCAGGACTGAGGCCGCTATGATGCAGTCTCTTTCTGTTGCGAGTTGAGTTAAGCGCTTACCTTGTAGCTAATTATATGCACACCAATTTGGTAATGTAAACGCTTTTTTGATGATTTATTAAGTTCTTTTTTTCACTTGCACATCTTCTTTTCCTATTTAAAATAACTTGCCATTTTCCCTGTTACACAGCGAAATCCAACTCAATTATTGATTTTTTACCTTGCCAACCTCTGGAACATAGCCTATAGTTAAAATATGAGTTAAGCGCTTTCCCTACTTTGCCTAGTAAGTCGTTTTACTGTTCCATATACAGAACAATTTCGATCACACTCAGAGAAAGCAGGGATTATTATGCTGCAAGTAGGAATCATCGGTGCCGGACGAATTGGAAAGCTGCATGCCAGCCATATTCAACAAATGAGCAATATCCGCGTTCGTGCAATATCAGACGTCTATACGGAAGGGTTGAACGAATGGGCTTCCGCACATGGAATCCCCGTTGTCACGAATGATTATCATGACATTCTGCATGACCCGGATATTCAAGCGGTATTTATCTGCTCACCGACTAACACGCATGCAGACATCATTCGCGAGGCTGCCGAAGCCGGCAAGCATATTTTCTGTGAGAAGCCTGTCAGCTTCTCGATCGAAACGACAGAGAAAGCATTAGCCGCGGTTAAGAAGTCTGGCGTAAAAATGCAGGTCGGCTTTAACCGCCGCTTTGACCATAATTTCAAAAAAGCGCGTGACGTCGTACAATCCGGAGGCATCGGAGCCCCGCACCTGCTGCGCATTACGTCGCGCGATCCAGAGCCGCCATCGGCAGAGTATATCGCCAAGTCCGGCGGGTTGTTCATTGATATGACCATTCACGACTTCGACATGGCTCGCTATGTCATGCAAAGCGAGGTCGTTGAGGTATATGCGCAAGGCGCGAATCTGGTCGATCCGAAAATCGGGGAATTGAATGATATCGACACAGCCATTGTTAGTCTGCGCTTTGCAAACGGTGCGCTCGGCATTATCGAGAACAGCCGCAAGGCCGTGTACGGGTATGATCAGCGTCTGGAGGCATTCGGCTCTGACGGCTGTGTCTCAACACAGAATGACCGTCCTTCTACAGCGGTTGTTGCGACGGCTGGTGGCGTTCATATGGACAAGCCGCTGCACTTCTTTATCGAACGCTACACGCAGGCCTATATCCAGGAGGTTCAGGACTTCGTCCATGCTATTATGCACGATGGCCCAGTCGTCTGTGATGCCAACGACGGATTGCAGGCGGAACGCATCGCACTAGCGGCCAAAGAGTCGCTGCGCAGCGGGCTGCCTGTTAAGTTAGCCCATTAAAATATAGGATTTGTATTTACAAAAACTATTCTCAACTTAGGCAAGGAGGCCGCCTTTATGTCTAAATTACTCGTATCGCCACAACCAAGAGATGAGCAAGGCAGGGTCATTTCCGTTACGCCGCAAAGCGCAGGCTGGAAGTACGTAGGATTCGAGCTGTATTCGCTGCAGCCGGGCGAAACACTGCAAAACGATACAAATGAGCAGGAAGTATGCCTTGTCCTGCTGAGCGGGAAGGCTGAGGTCAGCACTTCGAAAAAATCATTCGGTATGCTTGGACAGCGCATGAGTGTATTTGAACGCATTCCTCCGTATTCGGTTTATGTGCCGAACCATGATCGATATACCGTTCAGGCCGAGACGGCCTTGGAGCTGGCTGTCTGTGCGGCCCCCGGCAAAGGAACATATCCCGCTCGCGTCATCGCACCTGATGATGTCGGTGTAGAAACACGCGGCTCCGGCAGCATTGAGCGGCATATCCATAATATTTTGCCGGAACAAAAAGAGGCGGACAGCCTGCTCGTCGTAGAGGTGTTCACGCCAGGCGGCCATTGGTCCAGCTATCCGCCGCATAAGCACGATCAGGAAAATTTGCCGCATGAATCTTATTTGGAAGAAACCTATTACCATGAAGTCAATCCTGAGCAAGGGTTCATTATGCAGCGCGTATACAATGACGACCGTTCGCTGAATGAGACGATAGCCGTGCCGCATCGCCACGTTGTCCTAGTTCCTGAGGGATACCACCCGGTATCCGCGCCTCCAGGATACGATTCCTATTATTTAAACGTAATGGCGGGCCCTATGCGTACATGGAAGTTCCACAATGATCCCGAACACGAATGGCTATTTGAAAAAAAGTGATGCTGCCGCTTATTTCGAGCAGTCTCTTACAGGAGAATGGCGTAGTCCATTCTCCTTTTGTTGTATAATGAGAAATAAAGAGAAGACATACGCAAGAAGTGCGAAGAACGATGAGGAGTTATCTATGAAATCAACTATTTACGACGTAGCCAAGGCGGCTGGCGTATCCATTGCCACCGTATCGAAGGTCGTCAATCAAACAGGCAATATCAGTGTCAAAACGCGTGAGCGCGTCCTTCATATTATGAAAGAACTGCAATACCAGCCAAGTGTAGTTGCTTCCGCGTTAACCGGGAAGAAAACGTCCACCTTCGGCCTGCTTATCTCCGATCTGGCCAACCCCTTCTTCGCTGAGGTTGCCCGCAATCTCGAGGATCAAGCACAAGCCGCCGGATACAGTATTGTCATGTGCAGCACAGACAATAAGGATGATAAAGGAATGAATTATATTTCCCTTCTGCAGCGCAAGCAAATTGACGGACTTATCATTGCCTGCCAATTTACGAAATGGTCGCATCTTGAAGACTATATTACCGAAAGTCTCCCCATCGTGCTATTCTCCAAAGACATCACATCCCTGACCATGCACACCGTGACCGTGGATGACTTTAAAGGCGGCTACGAAGCGATTCGCCACTTGCTCCAGTTAGGACATGTCGATATCGGCATCATTACAGAGGACAGCCCAAGCGGAGAGCATCGGGTTCGCGGCGCCAAGCAAGCGATGAAGGATGCAGGAATCGAGCCGAACGAACAATGGATCACAGTCGTCCACTCGTCTGTCGCAGAAGGATGTTCCGGCGCAAATCAAATACTGCAGCAGCCTTCCCGTCCGACTGCGATATTCACCTGCAACGATTTGCTAGCCGTTGGAGCTATGCAGTCTGCTCACCAGATCGGCTTGCAGGTTCCTAACGACTTGTCCATCATCGGATTCGACGATACAATCCTATCTCAAATCGTTGTGCCGCGTCTCACGACGATTGCACAGCCAATTCCCGATATGGCCAAGGAAACGATTCAATTGCTGCTCCGTCAAGCAGACACTCCGGACATGCCAAAGCAAAAGATCGTGTTCCAGCCACAATTGGTCTCGGGAGATTCTACACAATTGCGGTAAACTGACACGAATGATCCTACAAGCAAATTTCATAGTCGATAGTTTAGCTTAGACACGAAAAGAGTCGTAAGGATTCAACAACCCCTACGACTCTTCACCTATAAAAGACTCCCTAGCAGCCGATACGATTCAGGCTTTTTCCACGATCAGAGGAACAACCTGTCCAGCATGAACATCAATCAATCCCAAATCCGTTAGCTTCAGCGCCGGACTTACCGGCAAGGAATGCGTACACAGCGACATAATCGGGTTGTAATGCTCGTAGCCGAGTGATTCCATCGCCTCGCGCAGCCGCTTCACGGCTTGTCCGAACTCTTCGAATGGCTCCTCTGACAAAATGCCGCCTACAGGCAGCGGAATATGTGCAATCACCTTGCCATCATCAACGACACAGAAGCCACCCTGATCCGCAATGACTGTATTGGCCGCAAGCGCCATGTCTGCCTGTGAATGACCTACGACAAGTAGGTTGTGATTGTCATGGGAATACGTCGTCGCAATCGCTCCGCGCTTAATCGTGTTGCCCGTAATAAATCCATAAGCACGGTTGCCGTTCTTGCCATAACGTTCGAAGGTAGCAATTAACCCATACGGACTTTCCTGCCACTTCAATTCCCCATCAGCTACACGTACCGGTTCATGCAGTTCCTTTGTATTCGTCGTTCCGTTCAACACCTGCATAACGCGGCAGAGATACTCGCCATCAGCAGCCTCTGCAGCTACCCGGAAATCTTCTGTCGTAAGCTTCTGCAGCTTCACGCTCTCATAGAAATGAGGCGGAAATTGGCGCTCTTCGCGCTCTTGCACATAGTCTGTATCTGCCTCATAAGCCAAACAGCCGTGCTTGTATACCGATGCAATGCGGAATTGCTCAACGTCGCTGAGCAGCACGAAGTCCGCCACTTTATTCGGTGCAATTGCGCCGCGATCGTACAAGCGCATCCGTCTGGCTGGCGTATACGTCGCCGCATAAATCGCGCGTTCTGGCTTCATGCCCATTGCCATCGCCTTTTTGACTAGATGATTTAAATGACCGTCCTGAACGAAGGTATCCGCCATGACGTCATCCGTTACGAAGCAGAACAGCTCTGCAACATCCTCATGAATGAGTACATCCATAATGTCCGGTGTCATCGACTTCTCCTGAATCTCCAGGAACATGCCGTTCGCCATCCGATCGCGCATGCTGTCCACGGCCTGCTCGGTATGATCGGAGTCTACTCCTGCGAACATGAAGCGTGCCAATTCCAGATCAACCAGCTTCTTTGGCGTATGCCCTTCGATAACGAGGTTCGGATAATTGGTGCGGATATGGTTCAGGATGCGGTTCGTCTTACAGTCCGGATCGCGCAGAACATCGACCGAGTTCATAATCTCTCCCAAGCATACAACCCGCTCATCCTTCAGCAGCTCATCAATATCCGCAATGTCAATTTCCCCGCCTGTAGTCTCCAGCGGCGTTGCAGGCACCGAGCTCGGAATTGCATATAAGATGTCCGCCGTACAGCCCTTGCTTGCATTGATCATTTCCTTCACGCCTTCAACGCCGAACACGTTCGCCATCTCATGCGGCTCGGATACAATCGTCGTGACTCCGTTTTGAATAAGGCCATGCGAGAACGTCTGGGGCGTAACCATCGTGCTCTCAATATGAAGATGGATATCGACGAGGCCTGGAATCATATACTTACCCGTTCCGTCCACGATCTGAGCCGCCTCGAATGTATCCATTCCGCGAGCGCCAATGTAGAGGAATCGCCCATCCTTAATGGCGGCATTGCCTTGTATGAATCGTTTCAAATACACGTTGTACACACCGACGTTCGTTACCAACAAATCTATCTTCACGTTTCCACTCCTCGCTGTCCTTCGTTGGTATAGAGGTAGTTCAAAAAAAACACTTTTGATCACGAAGTGATACGGGAAGTAGCCCCGCGTCGAATCTTGCATTCACTCTCGAAGTCCGCTGCTCATGTAGTCTAGCCTACACTCCGCTGCTCCTTCTTCGAGTTCTTGCAACCTTCTTGGTGCTGAAAAGCGTCTTTTTTGAACATGTACTATTAATTTGAACTTCTCACCAATACGACCTTTTCCTTCGGCAATACAAGCTTCACGGCTGTACCGCGTTCGAACGGCGTCTCCATTTCGCGATTTACCGTGAATTCGCCGAGCGGCGTTTCGACGATGTATTGATAGCTGCGACCGAGGAAGGTGCTGATTTTAACTTGACCGGCAATCAGGTTCCGTCCCGCTTCCACATCCTCAGCCGTTAAGCCGCCAATCCCGGCCGTACATTCGCTATCCGTAACTACCAGGAGATCATCCGGACGAATAGCGCCCTTCATCGAGCTGGATAATGGATGGCCCGAGCGATGGATGACCTGCATTCTCGTCCCTTCTGCGCCATGTATCATAATGGCTCTCCCATCATCATGCATTTCGCCAATGTCAATGAAGTTGTTGAAGCCGATGAACTGGGCAACGAATTCCGTAGCCGGGTATTTATAAATGTTTGCTGGCGCATCCAGTTGCTCAATGACGCCTTTGTTCATGATGGCAACTTTATCTGAGATGGAGAAGCACTCCTCTTGGTCGTGAGATACATACACGCTTGTAATCCCGAGCTGCTTCTGAATGCGGCGAATTTCTACGCGCATATTGACGCGCAGGTTCGCGTCCAGGTTACTGAGCGGTTCGTCGAACAGGAGCAGATCCGGCTGAATGACGAGCGCGCGGGCGATCGCGACGCGTTGGCGCTGCCCACCGGACAGTTCCCCGGGGAATCGCTTTTCGAAGCCTTTCAGGTCTACAACCTCCAGCATCTCATGCACGCGCTTCGCGATGGACGACTTGTCCACCTTGCGCAGCTTTAAACCGTATGCGACATTGTCAAATACGCTCATGTGCGGGAACAGCGCATAACTCTGGAATACGAAACCGAAGTTGCGCTTATTCACCGGTACCCTTGTATAATCTTTACCTTGGAACAGGAACTTGCCGTCCTTTGCTTCCAGGAAGCCAGCAATCAGCCGCAATGTTGTCGTCTTGCCACAGCCCGATGGACCGAGCAAAGAAATCAGCTCGCCTTCATTCAGGCTCAAGTTGAAGTCTTTCAAGATCAGGTTTTTCTCGTATGCAACAGATATATTTTGAAGAGATAGCAATTCCATGATCGTTGGCCTCCGATGTATGCTAGTTATTTTTCGTGAAGTAGGAGAGTCCCATTAAGCGTTCAATGGAGAACATAAGCAATGCTGTAATGACCATTAGCAGCACCGAAATCGCAGCAATCGTCGGGTCAAAGTAATTTTCGACGTATGTCAGCATTTGAATTGGCAACGTGCTGACCCCTGGTCCTGTCATGAACACGGAAATATCTACGTTGTTGAACGATTCCAGGAACGCGAGCAGAACACCCGCGATAAGACCGGAACGAATGTTAGGCAGTACAACCGTAAAGAATGTTTGCAACCGGCTCGCACCTAAGCTCATGGACGCTTCTTCAACGGAATAGTCGAAGTTCGCCAAGCTCGATGCAATGACGCGAATGATAAATGGCAGCATGAGCACGATGTGCCCGATCAGCAAGCTTGTATAGACGGGCAATTCGAATTTCACAACTAAATACTTCAGCATCGTGAAGCCGAGCACGACCCCAGGAATCAAAATCGGCGAAATAAAGATTGCATTGAGCAGTCCCTTGCCCTTGAACTGATAGCGGCTTAGCGCATAAGCAGCAGGAACGCCGAGCAAAAGCGCAATCAGGTTGCCGACCAGCGCGACGATGATCGTAACTTTGAACGTGGACAAAAACATTTCGACATCAAAAATATTGCGATACCATTTCAACGAGAAGCCTTCTGGCGGGAACTTCAGTACCGAACCCTCTCCAAAAGACGTTGCCATAATAATGATGAGCGGCCCGAGCAAAAAGAGAAACACCAATCCCGTAAATACGGCGAGTCCGCGATGTTGTTCTTTCATAAGAAGTTAACCCCCGTTATCCCTTCGGATTCAATTTGCGAGCGAGCTGATTCATAAGACCGATAATGATGAAAGTAACGACAATCATGACGGTCGCAATAATCGAAGCCATATCCCAATCGTTGAGTGTCATTGCATTCTGATACAGGAACGTGGCGACGACTCGCTGCTTGCCGCCGAGCAGTTGCGGCGTCGTATACGCCGTTAGACTGCCAACGAATACGAGAATGCTGCCGACGATAAGACCCGGCACGCACAGCGGCACGATGACGGTCATAAAGCCCTTCATGCGTGATGCGCCAAGACTTGATGAAGCATTCAACAGGTCGCCGTCAATGTTCTCCATAACACCAACGAGGGAAATAATCATAAGCGGTAAAAACAGATGAATGAGACCGATCATCATTGCGGTTGGCGTATACATGATTTTTAACGGCTCATCAATCAATCCAATGCTGGTCAACAGCTGATTCACCAAGCCGTTCTTACCGAGAATGACCATCCAGCTGAAGGAGCGCACAATCGCACTCGTCATGAGTGGGAAGATTGCGAGCGCCAGCAGGATTCCTTTGATGCGAGCCCTCTGTCTTGAAATATAGTAAGCAGCAGGGAATCCAATCAAAATGCAGGCAAATGTTGTGACGACACTGACCTGCAGCGTAGTGCCCAATATTTTCAGCATGTATGGATCACCGAGCAGCTTTACATAACCGTCAATTGTAAATTGTCCTTCACGGAAGAAGGTTGAGCCAATCGTCATAAAAATCGGGATGATCATGAACAAGGTCAAGAATACGAGTCCCGGAAGCAGCAGCCATACGAATGGTTTTTTCATCAGTTCGTCTCCTGTTTCTCTTGATGTCTAAGCTTGCAATACGGAGATAAAACGATCCATGAACGTTTCTCCATCTACCTCTACACATACATTTGCGTTTGGCTCCCGGCCAAGGCGATTCTGAACGTCGCACACAGTTTGCCCGTCGCACAGGTCGCTTCGTGTCTCAACGTCCACATAATAGCGGCGCATCTTGACGACACTGGTGTCGATCACGATATAGGCAGCGAGCGGATCGTGCATCGCGCACGCCTCTACACCGTTGCGCATTCGGTAACGCTCCATGTACTGTGCCGTACATGTACGGACAAAACCTCCAAGCGGTGTGGAATCGAGCTTCTCCAAATGCTCTGGCCGCAGCAGCGCCTGACGCGTCACATCCAGACCGACGAGGGTCAGGTCGAAGCCCGCGTGCAGCACCATTTTGGCCGCTTCCGGGTCAACGTAGATGTTGTATTCCGCCACCGGCGTAACGTTGCCGAACGTTTGCACCGCGCCCCCCATCACGACAACCCGCTTAACGAGCTGCGGCAATTCAGGGCATGCCCGCAAGGCAATTGCCAGATTGGTGAGCGGCGCTGTCATCAGAAGTGTCAGCTCACCCGGACGCTTCTTTGCTTCTTCAATGATGAACTGTGCTGCATGCGGCAGCCCTTCCTCCAGCTCGGGCGGATTCATATCGGATAGTGCCCCGCCCAAGCCATCATTGCCGTGTACGGCGTGCTCGAAAAATGTGGAGCGCATCAATGGCTCGTTGGCCCCCGGAATGATTGGAACATTGCGGATGGAGAGATCGGCTATTCCATTGCCCTCTCCTGCATTCGACCGTTCATTTTGAACGTCCAATTGTTGCAGCATATGCATAACTTTCCGTGTATTTAACGTTGCTTGTGAGAGCGAGACATTACCGTTCACTGTCGTCACGCCGACAAGATCTACTTGCTTGCTTTTCCAAATTAACGCTAATGCGAGTGCATCATCTACGCCCGTATCTACATCCATAATGACGGGAATCTGCTTCGAGTTAGCGGTATTCTTCTGCAGCATAATACCAGCCTCCTGACTGCTGTTGGGAATAAAAAAGGAGGGTGCGATAAACGGCAGCCCTCCTCTTTCTGAGGAAGTTCAAAAAGTACCTTGTCGCCATAAAGTCGTCTTCCCTGCTGCAACGTATACGTTTTTGAACATTCGCTATTTTGGACTTTACTCGATTTCACGGTTCCAGCGGTCAATCCAACCGCTCATTTCTTTGTTCACTTTACGAAGGTCAAGCGTCTTTAGGTTCTCAACGACATCTGGGCCATATGTTAAGCCTTTTGCCTCGTCAGCTGTCAGCTTCACTTCTTTGTTCGTTGGCGAATCGACGCGAGCCTTGGCATTCGCTTCTTGTACTTGCTTGCTCAAGTGCCAGTTAATGAACTTTTCTGCCAGCTCTTTATGTTTCGAGCCTTTTACAATGTTGACCGTGTTCAACAGCGCATACGCGCCTTCTTTTGGCGTTACGTACTTGGCGGATGGCAGAGCTTCCGTCAGGCTGCCCAAGAATGTATCCTGCATTGGCGCAGCTACAACTTCACCTTGTGCGAACATATTTACCAAATCCGCGGACTTGGAGTAATACTTCACGACGCCAGGATTAATTTCTTTCATCGCTTTGAAAGCCGCTTCCGTATCCATGTCTTTGCTGCCCGCTACCTTCGACGCAAAATCCATCATCATAGGCCCTGTCGTAATCGTAATGTTTGGCAGGGCAATTTTATTTTTTAATTCAGGCTTCCACAGGTCGCTCCATGATTCAATCGGCGTTTTTGCTTCATCGCTGTTTACAGCAAGCCCAAGCTGCGCTACCGTATGCGCTGGGCCATAGTCCTCACCGATCGGCGCTTTGGCGATACCATATAGCTGCTCGATGTTCGGAATGTTTTTGCGATCGATTTTCTCGAACAAGCCTTCCTCCGCACCTTGCAGCGCATAGTAATCAGACAAGTAGATCAGGTCTACCTTCGAGCTGCCTTGGCGAATTTTGTTCAAGCGATCCGTGTTGTTCCCGATTTCCGTCACGATCTTAACGTTATACTCTTTCTCGAACGGTTCGTACACGTTCTTCTTCATCGCATCCTCGGCAAATCCCCATGTCGAGATGACCAATTCCGTCGGCGCTTCCTTGCCGCCTTCAGCCGCTTTGTCTCCGCCGCAGGCTGCCAGTAGCGTGCCCATCGAAAGTACGAATGCAAGTGTTAACGCTAGTTTTTTCATGAAGTCCCATCCCCCTGATGCCATTCTAAGTTGAGTATTTCGTGTTGTAAGTGATCAAAAGTTCGCTTTTCAGCACAGTTACCCTCAGTTCCACTTCGTGATCAAAAGCGAACCCTAGTGCCCGCCCATTGCTACATAGCGGACAATAACCAGTACGAACAGAACCCACATAAGCCAGTGAATCTTATATTTTTCACCTTTGCCGAATACGTTCGCTACGAACGCCAGCAGGACATAACCAAGAATGCCGAAGGAAATACCGTTCGCAATGCTGTACGTGAACGGCATGAACGCAATCGTCATAAATGCCGGAATCCCAATCACCAAGTCTTTGAAATTGATTTCCGTAACGGCTTGCATCATCAATACACCAACGACGATAAGGGCTGCTGCTGTTGCAGGGCCTGGAATCAAAGCAACTGCCGGAGCCAAGAACAAGGACAACAAGAAGCAAATCCCTGTCGTTACTGACGTAAGTCCTGTGCGTCCGCCTTCGGCTACACCCGCGGAGCTTTCTACGAATGCAGTCACGGTGCTTGTGCCAAGTGCCGCTCCGCCCGCTACCGCAACAGAGTCGACGAACATCGCTTTCCCTACACGCTTGTTGCCTTCTTCACGATTTTTCATGAATCCAGCACGGTTGGCTGTACCAACCAATGTTCCAAATGTATCGAACAGTTCAACGAATGTGAACGTCAGGATGATAGATACGATACCCACGCCCATGATGCCAGCGAAATCGAACTCGAAGAAGCTCAATTGAGTCAAATCAGGAACCCATCTTGCACCATTCAGCGAGTTGAAATCAACGCGCCCCATCAAGATAGCAACGACTGTTGTTCCCAAGATGCCGAACAAAATCGCGCCGCGTACGTTCAAAATCATTAAAACTGAAATAAGTGCCAAACCGATAATCGTAAGCAGCACATCAGGATTGGAGAAGCTGCCTAAGCCGAATACTGTTTCAAATCCTAGAAGCGGTGTGAATGTACCCTTAGGAATATCATTCACGGTCTCAACGGCCACGGACAACAGCCCGCTATTTTTCAAGCCGACAATCGTAATGAACAACCCGATGCCGACAGTAATCGCATGCTTCAGTGCATCAGGAACTGCTTCAAGCAGCATTTGACGTACATGTGTAATCGTAAGCAGGAAGAAGATAATCCCGGAAATAAATACAGCCGTCAAAGCCATTTGCCATGTGATCGGATGTTCCGAGCCGGCAGTCGATACGACTACAGTTGCAAAGTAAGCATTCAGCCCCATCCCTGGTGCCAAGGCAACCGGGAAGTTAACGAAGATCCCCATCGCAATGGTGAAAATACCGCCTGCAATAGCTGTTGCAAGAAATACGGGATACCATTCCATGCCGGTCTTGCCGAAAGCCGTTAGAATGTTCGGGTTAACGGCCAAAATGTACGCCATCGCCATAAAGGTCGTAATCCCTGCCATAATCTCCGTACTGATTGTCGAACCGTTCTCCTTAACTTTGAAGAAGCGCTCCATGTGTGTAACATCCTCCCCATGACATTCCATGAATGTGTGTTTACTGCTGCTTCTGTTTCCCCTAGCAACCTGTATGAGCACAAAAAAAGAACTCAGATTGTGCTCCCGAGTTCTGGCGTCGAAAAGTAAGGCATTTCCTACTCGCACTGCCCGCTATATGGATGCATAGCAAGTTCCCATCCTGTCATTGCACACAGATTATGGACAGCAGAGCGTACAAGACAAATCTGATATCGATTCATCCGGAAAGCCATTCCTCTTCGTAGCCAGATCATTTACGGTGATCTCGTAGAGACTCTCAGGCCAATTCCCGAGATTATACGAAAAAGTATTGCGTTATTAGATTATCTACTCACATTGTATCGTCACCCTGCCTCACTGTCAACTCTATTTCCGAACATTTAATAATATTTATCAATACTCGTTCGTGTTTTTAGATATAAATGAATCATTTTCCCCCTATATTGAAATTGAAATTGTATGATTCCAAACATACTAGAATCAAAAAAAAATTTCTGGAAATCACAGTAAAACTATTGAATTAATTCATTAATTTTTATAAAATGGGTTCATACATTTTTACCCAGTTCTGAAACTATTATGATTGCTTTATACAAATGGTAATTTGGGTAAAGTGTACATCTAGCATTTTGGAGGTGAGGTTATTCGTTAAAAACCAGCTTTGTCAGACTAGACTATACCTTTTATACCGAGGAGGAATAGCATTTGGCGAACAAAAACAACAAAAAAGTGCTTTCAATGATCATGTCGATTGCCATGGCAATCAGCCTGATGTCACCAGCGGTGTCAGCCTATGAGGCCCCCGCGAACAACTCAACCGAGAAGCTTCTCTACTTGCGAACAGGCACCGTCAATCTCCAGAATGAAAATGAAAACTACGGACTGCAGCTTGATGAAGAAAGCACACAACGCCAATTGTACGTTGTTCAATTCAACGACGTCATCACAGATTCCTCCAAACAGCTCCTGCAACAGGCTGGAGCGGAACTCGGAGACTATCTCCCTGACTATGCTTATCTCGTACGCATGAACCCGCAACAAGCCGGCACCCTCGCCGCAAATGATCAGATTTACAGAGTCACCCTCTTTCAGCCGGAATGGAAGAACGGCAACCTCTCCACATCAGAAAACACTGCACCAAGCAACTATGTCATCTCGGTATTCAAGGGCAGTGAGGCAGATGTTGCCCAATCACTTCAGCAGCAAGCCATCCCTGTTACCGATGTGCAAGAAGGCTATATCGAAGCTGTAATAAGCAGTGAAACACTCCCGCTTGTTCTTAATCAGCCGGATGTCACCTTCGTCGAATCTAAGCCCGTCGATGAGATTTTCAACGACTTCGTTACTAATCAAGTTGGGGCTGCTACGTCGAATGGCGTATGGAGCAAGGGATTGACTGGAAAAGGTCAAGTGGTTACCGTAGCCGACAGCGGCTTGGATTCCGGTAATCTAAACACACTCCATAAGGATTTTGAAGGTCAGCTGCATAAGACACCTGTTCCTAACCCCGAAGGAACATGGGAGGATACAATTGGTCATGGCACTCATGTAGCCGGTACCGTGCTCGGCACAGGAGCAATGTCCAATGGGAAATATAAAGGCGTTGCCTATGGCGCCAAACTGTTCTTCCAAACAATCGGCTGCGGCGGTACTTCTATCTGCCCAGGCGACCTGCGCGACTTGTTCGGCTCTGCGAAGCAGCAAGGCACGTTCATCCATACAAACTCCTGGGGCGCACGCTTCAACTACTCCTACAATTCCAACTCTGCTCGTGCTGATGAATATACATTCAAGAATAAAGACTTCACCGTATTGTTCGCCGCAGGGAACGATGGCAGCGGGAACAACACCATTTCTTCACCTGGCAATGCCAAAAACACCATCACGGTTGGTAATCTTCAAAAAACAAATCCGAATCAAATTGCCCCAAGCTCCAGCAGAGGATATGCAGTAGATGGAAGAGTCAAGCCTGACCTCGTTGTTACAGGTACCTCAATTATTTCCGTTCGTTCCTCAGCTTCAACTAGACCTGCAAATCCAAATCAGTACTACACCAACATGACCGGCACCTCCATGGCCACACCAGCTGTTGCAGGGTCGGCAGCCATCGTTCGTCAATTTTATACCGAGAACAAGCATGTAACGCCTTCCTCTGCGCTCATCAAAGCTACGCTCATTAACGGAGCTGAAGATGTAGGATATGGGTGGATGAGCAGAGAGACAGGATGGGGACGCGTTAACCTCGTGAATTCACTCACCCCTACTGACGGAAGAACCAATAGCTTCATCGACAACACCGCAGGTATCAAAACAAACGATTCTATCTCCTACCGCGTCAAGGCCGAAGCCGGCAAACCTCTCAAGATATCTCTTGTCTGGAGCGATTACCAAGGCGCCGTTCAAGCTGGCAAGCAATTGGTTAATGACCTCGATCTTGAAGTAAAAGCCCCAACTGGCGAACTCTACAAAGGCAACTGCTTCGTACAAAATACAGGTAGCACAAGCTGTGCCAATTACGACCACATTAACAACGTGGAAAATGTATATCTTTCAACTCCAACTACAGGCGAATATACAGTTACCGTCAAAGGATACAATGTGCCGCAAGGCCCTCAGCCATTTGCATTAGTAGTATCGGGCAATCGTTCTACTATTCTTGGCCAAGGCCCTGAACAACCAGAACCAATTGTACTGAAGGCACCTGAGCAGCTCGCTGTAACAGCAGTCACGTATGATTCAGCGAACCTGAATTGGATCGATCCGAACACAGGAATTCAAGGTCTTACGTACGAAATCTATCAACAACAGCAAAAAATCGGAACCAGCAGTCAAACCAATTATACGGTAAAAGATCTTAGTCCAGGCAAAACGTATACCTTTACAGTCAAGATCATCGACGGAAAAGGCAACGCCTCGCCTCATAGTCAATCCGCAACGGTTAATCTCCCAAAACCTGAGGGGGATAAAGAGCCATGGCAGGTAGGCAAACCGTACAAGATAGGCGATCTTGTCTCGTATAATGGTGCAATCTATAAGTGTGTGCAACCGCATACAGCTTTGAACGGCTGGGAACCTTCGAGCGTACCAGCACTCTGGTCACCTGTACAGCAATAGGTAGCCCCTTCGGACTAACCACCATAATGAAATTCGTTTAACTACTTCTTCCTACATCTCGTTCACCACTAACGAGAAGGTTACCCAATTTCAATACCGTAACGCAAAAAGGCTATACCGCGGTTAAACGCGGTATAGCATTTACTATCTTCTCCTCAGTCGATTCTAATTAACTTTTTTCATCTTTTTCCTGTAAATCAATTGCTGTCTGACGGCCATAGCTCTACACGTGCTGGATCAAGCTTCTCATCTCATTCACTGGTAAGTATCCGGAATTTTGCAAGTAGTTCACGATTTTTTGTACATACAGTGCATCAATTTGCGGCCAATAAAAGCCGGCCTTGCTTAAGACCATCTGTGTTTGTAACGAATCATGCTTGACAATGGTATAATCGCCTTCAAGCTGTTCTCCTGCTGCCATTAACATTTGAATGTCATGAATGTACTTATCATCCTTGGATAATCGAAGCATAAGATCCTGGAACGCCGCATCATCCAACATAGCAATCGCATGACCCGACTTGCGTAGCAATTGCACGACTTCGCCGAGTCCAACTTTATGATGATTGTACAAATGGAAGACGTAGTTTTCCCCAGCGCTTGCATCTGCCTTTATTAAGGCAACGATGGCTCTGCTGCACGCATCAACAGGAGTAAACTCTATTTCATTTGATATGAATTGGTTTGAGGCAACCCCATATTGCACCATAAATTTGAAGCGGCTCATAAATGCATTGTCCGCGATATTATGTTGATGTTGCCCATCACTGTGCCTGTTGGTCAGATTGCCCACCCGGTAAATGGCAGCGTCCACCCCATTCGAGATCGCTTGGAATAGTGCATGTTCCGCCCAAAATTTACTTTTCACATACACATTATCCTCATAATTTTGTTGTACGTAAAAATCGTTTTCGGTAAATACATGCTGCTCCTTCCCAAATGAAACATGACCCGACACGCTCATCGTGGACATATAGTGCAGTCTTTTATTACGCCCTACGAACGATATAAGCTCTTCCAGCGTTGTCACATTCGCTTTTTCAAAATCAGCGTAATTACCGAAGTGTTTGGTCAACGCGGCAGAATGGATGACACTACTGATCGTACTGTCAAGTTGAGCATATTCAGCATCGCTTAGGCCGAATTGTTTCTCGGACAAATCTCCCTTTACGATAACAACCCGGCTGCTTAGCATAACTTTATACTTCTCAAACTTGTCATGAAAGTAAAAGGCAAGCTGTTCCAACAACCGATTCCGTGGGTCACTTCCCCGAATCAAACAGTATACCCTGCTATTGGTTCCATCCAGCAGCTCCGCTAGTAGATGTATACCCAGGTAACCCGTGACCCCTGTAAGCAATACATCACCGATAGGGTCGTAATTTGCATGAGCGATGTCTTTCTTCGGAGGCTTGAGAAATTGCAGCCTGGATGTATCGGAATGCAAGTAATCTTTGGAACCATGGTTAATCTTTTGCGCGATTTTTTGTATGGTTTGCAGATCGTAGTAATCCTTAACCGTTACATGCCATCCTTCTGTCAGCCCTTTTGCCAATGCCTCCATAATCTTCATGGAGTGCCCGCCTAAGTCAAAGAAGGAATCGTGGATGCCAATTGAAGTTTCCTTCATCCCTAACACGCTTGACCAAATCTGTACAAGTTTTCTCTCTGTTTCATGACGAGGCGCGATATAACTTGCAGGAGTTTGTAGTACACTGTCCATTTTCGGGAGAGATTTCGTATCGATTTTCCCGTTCGGCGTTAACGGCAAACTGTCCAGTTGCACAAAATACGTCGGCACCATATAGCTTGGCAATCGCTCGCTCAAGTATGTCCGCCATTCCTGCGCGCTGCCTTCTCCGACCAGATACGCCGCCAGTTGCTTTTCCCCCGGCCTGTCTTCCCGCACGATAACGACAGCTTGCTTGATTGCCGGCAACTGACTTAGCACCGTTTCAATCTCTCCGAGCTCAATTCGGAATCCTCTGATTTTCACCTGATCGTCGATCCTGCTTACATAGATCAGGTTGCCGTCCGGCATATACTTTACAGCATCTCCCGTTCTGTACATTCTCGCTCCAGACTCACCGCTGAAAGGATCCGGAAGGAATCGCTCCTCTGTCAGCTCTGGACGATTCAAGTATCCGCGGGCGACCCCTGCCCCGCCAATGTACAGTTCCCCGGCGACACCGATTGGTACAGGTTGTTGATGTGAATCCAACACGTATAACTTCGTATTCGCTATGGGCCCTCCAATCGGCGGTATGCCCTCCTGCAAGGGGCTGACCTCTGCTGCTGTAGCCACGACTGTACACTCTGTAGGACCGTAGTTGTTGATGAGTGCAAAAGGCAATGAAGCTGGCGGAGACTGCCGCAGCAAATCTCCTGCCGTCAGCAAACAGCGCAACGATGTATGCGGCGGCCAGTGCAGATGAATCATGATTTCGGCCATCGGCGTTGGCATAAAACCGATCGTAATTTGCTGGTCAACGATCCAATCCTGCAACGCTACAGGATCCGTTCTTACGCTTTCCTTGCACACATGCAAACTGGCGCCTTTGCTCAAATAAGGCCATATTTCTGCCACTGCGGCATCAAATGCGATGCTTGCTATTTGACTCGCACGATCTTGCTCCGTAACTTGGAAAAATTGCTGGTGCCAGAACACCATATTGATCAGTGTGTGATGTTCGACCATGACCCCTTTCGGATTTCCAGTCGTTCCTGATGTGTAAATCAGATAGGCCATGTTGTGCGGCGTCGTGGCGATCGGCGGATTCTGATCGCTCTCCTGCGACAGCATCTCCTGATCGGCAGCGCTGTCCAGACAGATGCGCGTGACAGACTCCGGCACCCATCCGCTTGCCTCGCTCTGAGTCACCAGAAGCTCAATTCCCGCATCGTGCACCATGTAAGTCAAGCGCTGCTGCGGATACGACGGATCCATCGGCACATACGCGCCACCGGCTTTCAATATTCCCATGATCCCGATGATCAGGTCCGCCGAGCGCTCCATGCAGATCCCAACCAGCGTCTCCGGCTTCACGCCTTTCTTTCGCAAGCAGTGCGCCAGTTGGTTTGCCCGCGCATTCAGTTCCCCGTACGTCAGATGGCGGTCTTCGTCAACGACTGCCACCGCTTCCGGCCGTGCCGCCGCCTGCTCCTCGAACAGCTCCTGAATCACCAAATCCCGGGGATACGCCGTCTCCGTCCGGTTCCATATCTCCAGTTGCTGCTTCGTTTCTGCTTCACTAATCAACGGCATCTGGCCTATTGATCGCTCCGGATGCTCCGCCACTTCATGCAGCCATCGCTCGAAGTGTGCCGCCATCCGCTCGATTGTTGACGCGTCGAACAAGTCCGTGCTGTATTCGAAGCTGACGCGCATCCCCTCTTCGGCTTCTTGCACGCCTACCGTCAAGTCGAACTTCGCGACCGACATAAAGCTGCTTATCGTGTCCATCCGGCGTTCCGAGTCCATCGGCAGCTCGCTCGGACGGCTTTGCAGTGTAAACATCGTCTGAAACAATGGCGCATAGCTCGCCGACCGCTCCGGCTGCAGCGCCGCCACGATCTTCTCAAACGGGATGTCCTGATGCTCCTGCGCTTTCCATGCTTTCCCGCGCACTTGCGACACCAACTCCCGGAAGCTCGGATTGGCCGACACATCCGCACGGTACACAAGGGTGTTGACAAAAAATCCGATCATCCCCTCGGTTTCCTCGTAATGCCGGTTCGCAATCGGACTGCCGACGGCGATATCCGTCTGTCCCGTATAGCGGGAGAGGAAACCTTGGTAGGCGGCAAGCAGCGTCATGAATAATGTCGCTCCCTCTTGACGACTGAGTGCTTTGAGCTTGACGAGCAAAGCGGCCGGAAGCTCCACTTCATACCGCTCTCCCCGGTAGCCTTGCTGCGCCGGACGCGGACGATCTGTCGGCAGTTGCAGCACAGGCAGTTCCCCGCCCAGTTCTTCCTCCCAATACGCCAACTGACGGTTCATCACGTCTTCGCTCATCCAGTTCCGCTGCCAATGCGCATAGTCGGCATATTGCAAGGATAGCGGCGCCAATGCCGCTGGCTGCCCTCCCGCAAACGCCTCATACAGCGCGAGCCATTCCCGGACGAAAATGTCCAGCGACCATCCGTCAAAGATGATATGGTGCAGCGTGCACATCAGCACCCAATCGTTCTCTCCCATCGCGATGACCTGCGACCGGATCAACGGTCCCTCGGCCAGTTGGAACGGCTTGTCTGCCTCCGCTTGCATGAGCGACTTCATCTCGCGCTCCCTGTCCTCGCTTGCCAGATGGCGAAGATCCGTCACAGGCAGACGCTCAGGCTGGTGCTCGCGAATGATCTGCACCGGCTCGCCGTTCGCCTCGCCAATGACGGTGCGCAGCGCTTCATGACGCTGGATCAGCGCATCGTAGGCCTGTTCCAACGCGTCCAGCTTCCAGGCTCCCTGCAGCCGCCATGCGCATGGAATATTGTACAGCGGACTGTTCGGTTCCAGTTGATCGAGGAACCAGAGCCGCTGCTGGGCATACGATGCCGGCATATGCGCGCCTCGTTCCACCGCTTGAATCGGCGGACGCTTCTTCCCTTCTCCCCCTTGAGCTAGCAGCGTTAATCGGCGGGACAAGCTTTCAATCGTCGGGTGTTGGAACAGGTCGCGCACCGCCACCTCCATGCCGAACACCTCGCGCAGACGCGATACCGCTTGTGTTGCCAGCAGCGAGTGGCCTCCCAAGTCAAAGAAGGAATCATAGATGCCGATCCGCTCCACGCCAAGCAGTTGGCTCCATACCGCCGCAACAAGTTCCTCCGCCGGCGTTTGCGGAGCCGCATAGCCCTCTTGCGACGACACTGTCGGAATCGGCAGTGCCCTCGTATCGATTTTCCCGTTCGGCGTTAGCGGTAAACTGTCCATCTGCACAAAATACGTCGGAACCATATAGCTTGGCAATCGCTCGCTCAGGTATGCCCGCCATTCCTGCGCGCTGCCTTCTCCGACCAGATACGCAGCCAGTTGCTTTTCCCCGGGCTTGTCTTCCCGCACGACGACGGACGCCTGTCGCAAAGTCGGATGCTGGCTGAGCATCGCCTCAATCTCGCCGACTTCGATCCGGAATCCTCTGATTTTCACCTGTTTGTCCATCCGCCCTAAATAAACCAGATTCCCATCGGGCATCCACTTTACCCAATCCCCTGTCCGGTACATGCGTTCTCCCGCAACGAACGGATTGGACACGAATTTGTCTGCTGTCATGTCAGGCTGGTTCAAATACCCGCGCGCCACGCCGTCTCCGCCCAAACAAAGCTCCCCCGGCACGCCGACAGGATTTAAGTGATTTTGCTTATTGACCACATACGCCGTCGAGTTGCCTATCGGTTTACCGATAGGTATGTGTTCCTCATACGCACGGTCAATCAAGAAACACGTTGAGAACGTCGTATTCTCGGTCGGACCGTACCCGTTCCATAGCGATAATTCTGGAGAAGAACGCAGCACCTGATTGACATGAACTGGCGACAACGCATCCCCGCCGATGATGAGATGCTGAAGACCCGCGAACATGGCAGCGTCCTTTTGAACGAGTTGGTTGAACAATGGAGAAGTCAACCACATCGTCGTCAACTGATGACGATGTACAAATACTGCCAGCGCAGGCGCATCCAGCAACGTTTCCCTTGGTATAGGATACAGCGATCCTCCGTTTAGCAGCGCGCCGAACACTTCAAACGTGCTGGCATCGAACCCGATCGCACCGGTTTGAGCCATTCTATCTTCGGCGCTGAAAGGGATGTAGCCCGCTTGTTTCACTAGACGAACCACGTTGCGCTGCTCCACAACCACGCCTTTCGGGTTTCCGGTAGATCCTGACGTATACATGACGTAAGCTGCGTTTTGTGGTGTCGTCATGACCGGCGGATTCCAATCGCTCTCCTGCGATAGCATCTCCTGATCGGCAGCGCTGTCCAAACAGATGCGCGTAATAGTCTCCGGCACCCATCCGCTTCCCTCGTTCAGGGTCACCATCAACTCAATCCCCGCATCGTGGGCCATGTAAGTCAAGCGCTGCTGCGGATATGACGGATCCATCGGCACATACGCGCCCCCGGCTTTCAATATCCCCATGATCCCGACGATCAGGTCCGCCGAACGATCCATGCAGATTCCAACCAGCGTCTCCGGCTTCACGCCTTTCTTTTTCAAACAGTGCGCCAATCGATTCGCTTGCGTATTCAGTTCCCCATACGTCAGCTGGCGGTCTTCGTCAACGACCGCCACCGCCTCCGGCCGTGCCGCCACCTGCTCCTCAAACAGCTCCTGAATCACCTGATTTCGTGGATACGCCGTCTCCGTCCGGTTCCATTCCACCAGTTGCTGCTGCTCTTCATCCTGAGATAAAAGTCGAATGTTAGCCAAGCTTTCTTCAACATTATCCAGAACCGTATGAATAAAATGATCAAAATGACGAATCCATCTTTGAATTGAATCTTCATGGAAAATATCATTATTATATTCAAAATTCGCCACAATTGATCCATTACTTTCTTGTTCGACAAATAAAGTCAGATCGAATTTGGAAACCTTCTTTTCCAAAGGAAACGGAGCGAGCTTTAACCCGTGCAAATCAAAAACATTTGTAGCATTGCCCAGAAAAATAGCCGCATCTTGCTTGCAAGCTTTTTGCAATACAAACCCTGCTTGGAAAACCGCTGGAATACTCATATCACGCTGAAGACCGTGTTCTTTAACCATAAGCGAGAAAGGATAATCCTGATGTTTGGTGCAATCCGTTATTTCTTCCTGTACTTGCAGAAGCAATTGTTTAAAAGAGCAATTATCACTAAAACGCATCCGAATCGGAAGTAAATTCACAAAGTAACCGCAAGAATGATGGAAATCTCGATTCTTTCTTCCGTATCTGGGCGTTCCAACGATAATTTCGGTTTGCCCCGATAACCGATGTAAAAAAGCAAAGTAGAGCGCTAATAACACGCGATTCAAAGACATGTCTTCTTTGTTGCAAAATGCAGACAGCTTCTCGCTCGTTTTCACCTGCAAGGCAAAAGGCGCCAGTCCTCCGGCAAAAGCAGGAACAGGCGGACGCTTCTTATCAGCGGGCAGTTCCAGCACAGGAAGTTCGCCTGATAGTTTATCTTTCCAGAACTGTGCTGATGTTTGCCCTGCTTCGCTCTGTAACAGCCTTTCCTGCCAACTGACAAAATCCGAATACGAGTACTCCACGCATTGCAGTTGGGTATTCTCTTCCAGATCTCCGTTATATAAACGTTTATACAATAAACCAAACTCATCTAATGTCAGAGATAAAGACCAGCCATCAAAAACAATATGATGGAGCACGATGTACAGCACATAATGTTCCTCGCTCAAACACAGCAATCTGACTTTAAACAATGGCCCGTTGCTCAGGTCAAAACTCTCCTGAGACTCTGCCAACAGGTACTGGTTAACTGCCGACTCTCCCCAGTCCCCTACTGCGATCGACTTGAAATCGAGAACTGGTTCGCTGTACACTTTTTGCACAGGCTCTTCTTCCATTATAAAGACAGTTCGGTAACATTCATGACGTTTTACGATTTCAATAAAAGCATTTTGTACAGTTGTCGCATCCAGCTTCGAATAAATATGCCATGCAAACGATTCATTGTAGCAAGTGTTGTTTGGATACATCGATTCATGTGATAAAAACGGGATTTGTCCCTTTGACAACGGAACTGTTTTGATAAACGTTTTACTTGACAAGTAAACCATCCCTTTCCGAATATGATTTTATACGTGTTCCATACTCTGTTTCCTCACATCCGTACAGTACAGTTATTGAATTCATAATCAATGACGCTCTGTTCACGATAGAAGGCATCACTTCCTTCCCTTGTAATTTGCTGGCACCTTGTCAGCCGAATCGTGGCGAATGATGGTACCTTTTGTAATTATATAAAGGAATTATTAAGAATCATGTCGAAATGTGTTAATTCTTTGTAATGCAATACTAAATGTTGTTTTTTTGACATAATTGTACAGTTTACATCCATATCCAAAATGTGCATCCACCATCCAAAATATGAGTTATGCACAGCTTCACTCCAGTAAAACTAAAGTAATACATAGAAAGCCCATACTTTAAAGGCACGAGCCGCCGACATTTATGCTCAAGCTTACCTCACTTAAAGAAACACAAGTTTAAGAGGAGCACATGAAGATACTCCCCTTATAGCTGCTTGCCTATTTATCTTTTTCCTATAAATCAGTTGCTGTCTAATGACCACAACGAAAACAATTGCAAAGAGAAGATTGGATCAAAATGTCCGAATTTTTATCCACTTCTAGGATTACCGGAATCCCTCTTGTTTACAGTCATTGAGATATCAATTGTAGAGATAATAATTGCGAAAACTACCTCGGCAATAAAAGAGAGCCGAACCGAAGACATACATTCATCTATCGTGTAAACAGCAGTAAAGTTAAGCACAATTCGCAGTATAAATTCATGCAGTCTCCGAAAATTGCGCTCTACTTTAGAGCAATTCATCTTAATATACATGAGAACAATTGTAACAACAGCATCTGCAATCAGTGACAATCCATAAAACAAGAGTATTGACTTCCATGAATCATATTCGATTCCTAAGAGTTCAAAAATGCCGACATTGAAAAAAAGAATAAAGTGATTGATGTAATCACTGCAAATAACAACATTAGACTTACAATAGCAATAGGGATTATTTTCTCCATCAATTCTCTAGCTTGTTTCTTATATCTAAAGTACATCTAGTGCCTTTCATAAGTTCTCCGATTATTTTGTTAACCACTTCATCCAAAATCCCCCTTCAAACCGCATTGATTAATCTATCTATATTTTACCATTTTATGAATAGCGTGTAAATATATGAATACTATGGGGTGAAACTAACATGAAAAGGACGAGAATATTCTTGTTTTCTAGCTATATCGGTAATAATTCGCCTTTACCTGTTCAAAATTTGGGGGGTTAACTTGAAAATCATTGTCCGTTCTTTAATTTTAGTCATAAAAAATACTCTCTTTTATTTGCTAACAACGCAAATAAAAGAGAGTATTTATATGCACTCTATTGTTGTATGCCTATTTGAACTCCGACGCCTCTATCGTTGAAGCTCCTTGCATCAAGGGTTCAAGGGCGTTTAACAACTAAATTCCCCAATCTACTCCCACTCGATTGTTGCCGGTGGCTTCGAGGTTACATCGTACACAATACGGTTCACGTTCTCAACCTCGTTGACGATACGTACGGAGATCTTCTCAAGAATATCCCACGGAATACGTGCCCAGTCAGCCGTCATGCCGTCGATGGATGTTACCGCACGGATACCCACTGTGTAGGAATACGTACGAGCGTCGCCCATTACGCCGACACTCTTCATGTCCGGCAATGCCGTGAAGTACTGCCAAATTTCATTGTCCAAGCCAGCCTTCGCGATTTCCTCACGCAAAATCGCATCGGATTCACGAACTATCGTCAGCTTGTCCTCTGTAACTTCGCCCAATACGCGGATCGCAAGACCTGGCCCTGGGAACGGCTGGCGCCATACGATTTCACGCGGCAAGCCGAGCTCTTCGCCGACTTTGCGAACTTCGTCCTTGAACAACGTGTTAAGTGGTTCAATCAGCTTGAACTTCATGTCTTCCGGCAAGCCGCCAACATTGTGGTGGGACTTGATCGTTTGAGCCGTATCTGTTCCGCTCTCTACGATATCGGTATACAACGTGCCTTGTGCCAAGAAATCGAAATCGCCCAGCTTTGCGGACTCCTCATCGAAGCAGTAGATGAACTCATTGCCGATGATTTTACGCTTTTTCTCTGGATCGGATACGCCTGCAAGCTTGCTCATGAAGCGCTCGCGTGCATCGATTTTAACCACGTGCATATCGAATTTGCCTACGAACGTTTCCATTACGCCTTCTGCTTCGCCTTTGCGCAGCAGGTTGTGATCGATGAACATACATGTCAATTGATCACCAATTGCTTTATGAATGAGCGCTGCTACAACGGAGGAATCCACACCGCCGCTAAGTGCGCACAATACTTTACGATCGCCGACTGTTTCGCGGATTTCGCGAACCTTGTCCTCAATGAATGTTTCCATCGTCCAATCGCCCTTGCATCCGCAGACACGGAACAAGAAGTTGCGGATCATTTCATTTCCGTATACGGAATGACGTACTTCCGGGTGGAATTGAACCGCATAGAAGCGCTTTTCCGGATGGCTCATCGCCGCAATCGGCGCATGCTCCGTACCCGCATCAACGCGGAAGCCTTCTGGAAGTTCAACAACCAAGTCTGTATGGCTCATCCATACGGTTTGGTTCGCTTCCAAGCCATGAGCCAATTCGCTGTCCGGCTGGAATACAACATCAGCTTTACCGTACTCACGCTTGCCCGCACGTTCTACCTTACCCTTCAATTGGTGCGACATCATTTGCATGCCGTAGCAAATTCCCATGATTGGAAGACCCAATTCATAAATGCGCGGATCGACCAATGGTGAATTTTCTTCGTATACACTCGCTGGTCCGCCAGAGAAAACGATCCCCTTCGGATTCAACTCCTGAATACGTTCAATGGAAGTGTTGTATGGAACCAGTTCACTGTACACGCCCATATCGCGAATACGACGTGCGATGAGCTGGTTGTATTGTCCGCCAAAATCGAGGACAACGATCATTTCATGATGTTGCTTTGTCATTGCCGTGCCTCCCTATACATATTGTTCATTATTATAACGAAATCGAAAAACCAGAGTCAATGTGCAATCTGATTAAGATTGAGTACATCGTCCATTTTATAAAAAATATTTGGTAAAGTGTTATTATTTTTCTTCAATTAGGAAAGTATTCAAGTTGTTATTGGATCCTTTTCACCAAAATGAGAAAAGCCCCGAAGTCGCAATCCGACAGCCGGGGTATTTATGGTTATATGTTCAGACGAGGTGGCAGGCGACTTGATGATCATTGCCAACATCCCGGAATACCGGGATCTGCTCGCGGCAAATATCGGTTGCGAATGGGCAGCGCGTGTGGAACTTGCAGCCAGACGGCGGTTTCGCCGGATTTGGAATATCGCCTTGCAGCACAATTCGTTCGCGCTTCAGCTTCGGAATGGGAATCGGCACTGCCGATAGCAACGCCTTCGTGTAAGGGTGCAATGGATTGCGGAACAGCTCATCTCGCGACGCCGTTTCCATCATTGTCCCCAAATACATAACCCCAATCCGATTGCACAAATGCTCTACCACACTCAGATCGTGGGAAATGAACAAATAAGTTAAGCCGCGGGTCTTTTGCAGCTTGCGGAACAGATTAATAATTTGTGCCTGGATGGACACATCGAGCGCAGATACCGGTTCATCCGCAATGATCAGATCCGGGTCGAGAATGAGCGCTCTCGCAATTCCGATTCGCTGACGCTGACCGCCAGAGAATTCATGCGGGAAGCGATCATATTGATACGCTGACAAGCCGCATGCTTCCATGACCTCCAGCACTCGATCGCGAACTTCCTCTTTCGTCGTCATTCCATGATTCAGCAGCGCCTCGCCGATTGCATCGCCTACGCGAACGCGAGGATTCAGTGAGCTGTACGGATCCTGGAAAATAAGCTGCATCTTCGGTCTTATCTTGCGCAGTTCCTTCTCTGGCATGCTGTAGAGGTCAATGCCTTGGAACTTCACTTCGCCTTCCGTTTTCTCCAACAAGCGAATGATCGTGCGGCCGACCGTACTCTTGCCGCTGCCAGACTCCCCTACTAAACCGAACGTTTCTCCGCGCTTAATTGTGAAGCTGATATCATCAACTGCCTTTACATGGCCGACGGTGCGATTGAACAGGCCTGAGGTAATCGGGAAGTACTTCTTCAAATTCTTCACTTCCAACAATGTTTCAGCCATGTTGAACTCCCTCCTCATACAGCCAGCAAGCTACCTTGTGTCGATAAGTCATATCCTTCAGCAGTGGCTGCTTCGTTGTGCAGAGAGACATGCAGCGGTCACAGCGATCATGGAAATAGCAGGATTCCGTTAAAGACAATGGATTCGGCACCTGTCCTGGGATCGAATACAAGTCATCCTGACGCTGACCGAGAACTGGCTTAGAACGCAGAAGACCTTGTGTGTAAGGATGCTTCGGGTTCTCGAACAGCTCGACGACCTCACCTTCTTCCACGATCTTGCCGGAGTACATGACGATAACATAGTCCGCAATCTCCGCAACGACACCAAGATCATGAGTTATAAGCAAAATGGACATATTGGAGTCTTCTTTGATCTGACGCAGCATATCCAAAATTTGCGCCTGAATCGTCACGTCGAGTGCCGTGGTCGGCTCATCCGCAATGAGCAGTTTCGGATTGCAGGACATTGCGATCGCAATCATGATCCGCTGCAGCATCCCGCCGCTCAATTGATGCGGATAGCTGTCTAGGATCTGCTCTGCCCGGGATATCCCAACTAGCTCAACCAGTTCACGCGCCCGCTCGCGCGCATCCCTCTTTGACAGCTTCAAATGCACCATTAAAGGCTCCATGATCTGCTTGCCGATCGTAAGCACTGGATTCAACGAAGACATCGGCTCCTGAAAAATCATCGCAATATCGTTGCCGCGAATTTGACGCAGCTCTTCCCGCGAAATATGGAGCAAATCCTTGCCGCCGAATTGGATATTGCCGTTCACCACTTTGCCAGCCGGCCCCTCGACAAGTCCCATAATAGACATGGCGGTGACACTTTTTCCGCATCCCGATTCCCCGACAATGCAAACCGTTTCCCCTTCGCGAATGCGCAGACTAACATCATTAACCGCCTTAACGGCTCCCGCCTCGGTATAAAAATAAGTACTGAGATGATCAATTTCGATTACATTTTTCATCAACTGTCATTCCCTTACTTCTTCTGTTTAGGATCAAGAACGTCCCGCAAACCGTCTCCAAACACATTAATCGCGATTACTGTAGAAAAGATCGCAACGCCCGGCGGAATCCATAGCCATGGACGCTTCTCGAAATCCATCAAGCTGTTCGCCGCCTCAATCATATTCCCCCATGTCGGGGTAGGAGGCATAACGCCAAGACCGAAGAAGCTGAGCGCAGATTCACTCAATATCGCACCGCCAGTGCTCAAAGTAGCAACAACGATAATAAGTGGCGCGATATTCGGAATCATATGATTGAAAAGCTTGCGTTTGTCATCAAGACCGAGTACAATCGCCGCCTGCATAAATTCCCGCTCGCGAATACTGAGCATCTGACTGCGCACGAGCCGTGCCAACCCAGGCCAGCCAATAAAGCTGAGCATGAACATCACGAGATACATCCGATATTCCGTCGGCACTTTCCACTCGGACAGCATCGCCCCTAATATAAACAGGATCGGCATGCCTGGAATCGTTAACAGCAAGTCGGCAAGCCGCATAATAATTTGATCCACAATGCCGCGATAATAAGCCGCGACCGCGCCGAGAATCGAGCCGATACATACTGAGATCACCATAGATGCAAAACCTACAGTCAAGGATATGCGACCGGCTTGCAGCAACCGTGTCAGCACATCTCGTCCAAGCCCGTCTGTACCAAGCCAATGCTTCAACGATGGAGCCTTATTCATCATGGCAAGATTGCTCTTCCCGTCCGCATATGGCGAGAATAAAGGCCCGATGAAGCAAGCCAAGAACATAAAAATGAAAAATATTAAACCGGATACGGCCAGCTTGTTTTTTAATAACTTCTGAAATGCCTGACGCCATAGCGACGTTCGAGCCGCTGCCGGCGCCGTCCGCTGAACCTTGGTTACTCCGCCGGTAATGGATGACATGTTGGTTCCCCCTTAATGCAATCTGACGCGCGGATCGGCGACATTGTACAAAATATCGGAAATAAGCGTCCCGATAATCGTCAAAATGGCGATGAACATCGTAAAGCCCATGAGCAGCGGATAATCTCGCGTACCGAAAGACTGGAGATACAATTGGCCGATCCCCGGCCAGTTAAATATCTTCTCAATGATCATCGAGCCGCTGAACAAGCCCGGCAGTTCAAAACCAACCAAGGTAATCGCCGGCAGCATCGCATTGCGAAGCGCGTGGCGATATAGAACGACTCGTTCCTTCATCCCCTTCGCCCTTGCTGTCCGTACATAGTCCTGCCGAATGACGTCAATCATATTGCTGCGGAAATATCGTGTCAGCGAACCGACTCCAAGCAAGACCATTACCGCTACCGGCATAATCATATGATCGATGACTTCCCACACATGCGCCATGCCCGTGGAGTTGCTCCCTGTCGTAATCATTCCTCCAGGAGGCAGTATCTTCAAATCAACCGCCAGCATCTTGATCAGATACAATCCGATGAAGAACGATGGAATGGACATCGCAGCAAATAAAAAGACCATCACGGCGGTGTCAAAGAATGAATACTGCTTGTACGCTGAAACGACACCAATAATAACCGCCAACAACCATGTAAAAAAGGTTGAAACAATCGCCAGCAAAAATGAATTCCACACATAATCATTGAACAGCGTTATGATAGGCTTTTGCTGTGCTAACGAGTATCCGAAGTTGCCATGGAAGGCATTGGTCAACCAATTCCAATACCGCTCCAATACAGGCTGGTTAAGGCCATATATAGCTCGAAGCTCTTCCTTCCGTTCCGGTGACAGCTTCGTATTGCCCGCCAGAAAATCGCCAGGCATCATTGCAAACAGTACAAAAATAAATAAGGATGCCGCAGACAAAATGAGGATCATGTACAAAAATCTTCGCAGCAAAAAGTTACTCATGTTCGCACTCCTTTTGGAAGTCATTCGCCCCTGGCTGCAATTGAATATGCAGGCCAGGGGCTCCTATGCTCATGATTTCAATTCCCAGTCGAACACGCTTCCAGCTACACCAGTCAATGGAGAGATCTTCATCCCTTGAATACGTCCATTGTAGGCATAGACCGACTTGCGATAGCTTGTGAAGATGTAAGGCATATCATCATTCAGAACTTGGAACAGCTCCTTATAAATCTTCTTGCGTTCTTCAATGTCTGTTGCTGCCAAGCCTTTGTCGTACAGCTCTTTCACTTTTGGATTGTCATAGCCCTTCACTTCGCCGTTCACGAAGCGACGAACGCCATCCGCTGGATCTACCAGAACCGGCGTTGAGAAGGAAGCAAGATCATAATCGCCGCTGTCGGCTTTCGCACCTAGCGCATTAAAGTCTGCGAACAGCTCTGGCTCGAATTGAACCCCGATCGCTGCATAGTTTTCCTTCGCAATCGTGACGAACAGATCATTCCCCTTGCTCTTCGAGCCGATAAAGTGAAGCTTCAGCTTTTTACCGTCCTTCTCGCGAATTCCGTCGCTGCCAATCTTCCAGCCTGCTTCATCAAGCAGCGCTTTTGCTTTTTCTGCATCATAGCTGTAGGTGTTAATACCTTCTTCTGTATAGGCCCAAGATGTCGGCGGGCATGGAATGTTTGCCACTTGTCCTGCACCCTGGTTCGCATCCACAAAAATCGATTGACGGTCAAGTCCGTAAGTCAGTGCCTGACGAACGCGTTTATCTTTGAACGTATCGTGCTCATGGTTAAATGACAGGAATCCATAGTTGCTTGCTGTAGCTGGCACAAGATTCAAGAAGCCCAGAGCCTTCAGCTTATCAATATTTTCTTGCGTTGCAGTAAATGCACCATAGTCCTGCTCTCCTGTTTCAATGAACTGCCACGTGTCGCCTTCTGTTGTTTTATAGATAAAGTGCTCGGTCTTCGCCTTGCCTTTGAAATAGTTTTCGTTCGCAACAAATCGTACCTCTTGGCCTGGAATAAACTTCTCCAGCTTGTATGGCCCTGTTCCCACCGGATTCGCATGCAGGTTCTTAATATAGTCCAGAGACTGTCCCTGCTTATAATCCTTGCCGTAATAAGCCTTGGACAGCACGTCACCCCCAAGGATCGAGAGCGCCTGAGAATTTCCTTTTTCCAAAGTGACAGAGATCGTATTTGGATCAATCACCTTGATGCCTGCAATCGAAGTCGCCTTGCCTTCTTTATATTCTTTTGCCCCAACGATGCCGATAAGGGACAAATCTTCTTCACCTGTGTATCCCTTGTCATTTACAAGCGTCCACGTGAAAGCAACATCATCTGCCGTAATCGGTGAGCCGTCACTGAACTTCAAGCCTTTGCGCAGATGGAACGTAAACGTTTTTCCATCCTCTGTAATTTCCCACTTTTCAGCCAAGCCCGGAGTCGGCAAGCCTTTCTCATCATTCGTCACGAGAGGTGTATACAAAATGGAGGAAACGTTGCCGTCATATCCGCTTTGCTGGAAGTAAGGAGTAAATGCGCCGCTCGGGTCTGTCAGACCAACAATAATCGTATCTGTACGTTTCTTTGCTTGTTCTGGAAGCCTCGACATATCTGAAGCGCTAACAGGCTCTGTCAACACTTCCACAGGAGGTGTCTGTGTCTCTCCCGAGCTAGAATTGTTGGATGACACCTGACTTTGTCCTTTATCTGCAGTTGTCGCACTGTCATTCGAGCATGCTGTCAATAGCAAGCTGCTAGTCATCGTTAAAGATAAAAGAAGAAGCAATGTTTTCTTCATGTTGACCCTCCTGAAATGAACAAGTTTATAATCAACTATTCCTATAAGCTCAGTAGGAATTTTATAGGCCTTATTATAAGCCAGTGGTAAAATTATGTACACAGTAAAAATGCGTCAATTTTCAATTAAAAGTTCTGATTTTCTGGGAATTACCTATAAAAACCAAGGAAAACTCCACCACACATCCGATTATCTCTTTTTTTGCTTACTGTCTTTCTTTGTGAAGAAAAGGGCTTGCTGCCAAAATCGTTTATGCTGGGTCGATGATGTTAGAATGGATTGGTCATTGGGTGAGGGCCGATTCTGCGTTGAAAGGGTTCATTCGTTTCCCGTCGAGTGATACATAATTATGCATTTATGAGGTATCGATAACTTCGTTCACGTCTGTCCGTAATGAGAAGTCATTAAGCGGTGTAATTCCACGGATTGTGTACATTCCCCGTTCCTTTATTTCCTCCATAATGCAGTCCTATCATGATGTATATGTATGTATTTCTACGTATTATACTGCACGATTCCACAGAATAATAGTTATTTTTATACATGAGTCTATAATTATTTTGAATTCACTACACAGAAGCATGTTTGAATATACAACCCTTACCTAACAGGCTGTAAGGAAGTTATGTTCCATGTTTTCTTCGCAAAAAATTTTGCAATAAAGCATGTTGACATCATTAAACTACAGTTGTAGTATGTTAATTAACTACGGATGTAGTTTTTTCTGAACAAACATTAGAGAGGCGTGACAATGTGAAGGCAGCATCAAAGGTAGCAATCACAGCACTAGGCAGTATTTTATTACTGGGTTCTTCGGTAAACCTCGCGGCGGAGGCGGCATCCTCCCATCTGACCAAACAAACTGCAGCAAAGGAAACTACCAGCAAGGCTTCAAATACCGAAGAAAAAAAGTTCGTTGAAAGTGAGAGAAAAAGAGTAAGAGAACTGCCCAAGGAACCGGGTGATCTTTACATCATGTATTACAAATACAAGAACCTGAACAACGGACTGGAATTTGAACCTTTTGGCAAGAAATTTGCATTCTCAACCTATGAGGATTACGTTAAAAAGGCTTCCACTTTGAACGGTCCCATCTTGCAGCAACCTTCCAACTTGCCGGAGGGATATACGTTTTCTAAAGCGGTCATTGAAAATCCAAGGGCGAATGTTAAAAGTGAAATCGAGAAAAAATTCTTTGATGAGCTGAGAGCCGAAGGTAAAAAGAGCGGTAAACCCGTTTACACGAAAAGGCTTGATTGGAAAGAGCCGGGAGGCATCCGTCTTGAGTATACGAATGGCAAAGACACACTAATCTTCAATCAGTATACGGCCGACGAGGAATTTTCCAAGCTGAAAGGTTTCAGTTACGAAACGCCGCCTACTACAGGTCAACCTGTTAACAGATATGTTTTTTGGTATGGTACCGGCAAATACTATTACAGTATTACTACCCATTCGGATATGACAAAAGAGCAGATGACTGAAACATTGAAAGCAGTTGTGAAAAAATAACATTTATAGTCTGATTGAATTGACTTTGGAGGTTTCATGCATGAACCAAATCCCACCCATTACGGATGCAGAGCTGGAAATTATGCGCGTGTTGTGGACGATTCCAGATTGCCCTTCCAGTGAAGTCGTAAAACAAATGACGGATCACATGGGGTGGAGCCCGAATACGACCCGGACGCTTCTCAGTCGGCTGGTGCAGAAGGGAGCGGCAGGTGCCAAGCTTGAAAGGAGAGCAAAGCGTACCCGACTCTTTTTTCCTGTTGTCAGCGAACAGGAATATCTGCAATCCGAAACCAAATCTTTTATAAAAAAACTGTATGGCGGGGCATTAAAGCCGATGCTAGCTAATTTTTTGGAGGATAAAAAGCTAAATGCGCAGGAAATCGAAGATCTGAAGGCTTTATTTGACGAAAACCGCAGCGACGGTGAAGAAAAGAGAGAGCCCTGATGAGTCCTTGCATACATCCAACTTTGTTGTCGGTTTTTGGCTGGGTGATTCGCGGATCATTCATGGCCAGCATTCTGGTCGTACTTGTACTCATCCTGCAATTTCTACTGAAAAACAAGCTTGAAGCCCGGTGGAAATATTTACTTTGGATTCCTGTGGCGATTCGTTTACTGCTCCCTTGGGCACCGGAATCTTCACTTAGCTTGTACAATATTGTATCTTTGGAAGCCATAGTACCCGGTATTCATCAGCAGACTCAAGATCCATCAGCTTGGCGCGAATATTGGATAGATGCTGGGAGAAAAAACGAAGCAGAAGTTCATGGAAAGCGGTCTTTCAACTCGGAGAAAAACAGCCCTATACGGGAGACTATCGTATCGTATCCACCTCATGAATCTGGAACCGTACAAGAGAGCCGCTTGGGGTGGAATAGGATCAAGCAAATGAACTTTGCCGATGTCTTGATGCTCATCTGGCTTGCAGGTGTTCTGCTTCTTGCCGCCAAAACGGTATTCGATCAGCTTCGATTGAAACAAGCTCTGCGAGCAGGGCACCCTATCGAAACACCTTATCTATCGGCATCGTTTCACGAGACGAAGCAGTTGTTCGATGTCAAGCGCAAAGTGCAGTTCGTGGCTTCTGAAAGGATTCCAGGACCTGCCGTGGTCGGTTTTATTAAGCCTGCGATCGTCATTTCTCCAAGTCTGCTCATCACGTTAAAAAAGGATCAACTTCAGTATATTCTGGCGCATGAATTCGCCCATATCCGGCGGCGGGACGTGGCGGTGAACTGGGTTATGTTCATCATCCTGATCCTCCATTGGTTTAATCCATTATTGTGGCTTGCCGTACATAAAGCGAGAGAGGATCAGGAGATGGCCTGTGATGCATGTGTGCTGGATCGGATGAGTCCGCAGCAAAACAATGCATATGGGCAGACGATTATCCATGTGCTAGAGCATTTTTCAGGATACCGTCCTCAACCGGGACTTGCCGGCTTGTCAGCCACGCACAAACAAATGAAAAGGAGACTTACAATGATCAAACAATTTAACAAAAAATCATATCACCTATCCATTCTAGGGTTGGCGACGATTCTCACACTTGGTAGCGTGACGTTGGTTAATGCAAAGGAAAGCAAGGCAGAGAGCGTACCACAAGCGGCTTCCGTACAATCGGAACTGGGTTCAAACACTGCTGT
The DNA here is from genome assembly GCF_030363895.1 of Paenibacillus sp. S-12. Classification (NCBI taxonomy): domain Bacteria; kingdom Bacillati; phylum Bacillota; class Bacilli; order Caryophanales; family Paenibacillaceae; genus Paenibacillus; species Paenibacillus sp. S-12. The sequence goes on along the minus strand of NZ_JASIUF010000027.1, from coordinate 38,524 downwards.
GAATCATGAGCCAGATATTATCTATCCCGCGGGGGTTATCGATCGCGAGGATCGAGAGCTTTACAAGAAAGAAATGGAGAAGGCTATAAAAAAAGCGGAAGATGCAGCCAAAGCTATACCTGCGGATGAAAGAGAGTTTATCGCAAGTGAGAGAAAGAGAGTGAGAGAACTGCCCAAGGAACCGGGTGATCTTTACATCATGTATTTCAAATACAAGAACCTGAACAACGGACTGGAATTTGAACCTTTTGGCAAGAAACTGGAATTCTCAACCTATGAGGATTACGTTAAAAAGGCTTCTACTTTGAACGGCTCCATCTTGCAGCAACCTTCCAACTTGCCGGAGGGATATACGTTTTCTAAAGCGGTCATTGAAAATCCAATTGCGAACATAAAAAGCGAAATCGAGAAAAAATTCTTTGATGATCTGAGAGCCGAAGGTAAAAAGAGCGGTAAACCCGTTTACACGAAAAAGCTTGATTGGAAAGAGCCGGGACGCATCCGTCTTGAGTATACGAATGGCAAAGACACGCTAATCTTCAATCAGTATACGGCCGACGAGGAATTTTCCAAGCTGAAAGGTTTCAGTTACGAAACGCCGCCTACTACAGGTCAACCTGTTAACAGATATGTTTTTTGGTATGGTACCGGCAAATACTATTACAGTATTACTACCCATTCGGATATGACAAAAGAGCAAATGACTGATATTTTGAAAGCAGTGGTGAAAAAATAACATTGGACTGACCCCATAGAGTGGAATGAATCAAAACACCTTCAAGAAAATGCTCAATATCGGAAGATATAGAGACAACCTTGGAGGTGTTTTTGCAACAAGAGTGAGCTTATCGCTGAGCTGACCTTTCGAAATTGCAGTCATCACATTCAAAAAAATGAAATAACCAGTCGCCAATTGAATTTCGACGACTGGCTTCATAAATGGTGTTTTGAAATTAGATCATGCCAAATTCACTGCCCACTCTCTTCAGCGCTTCAAGCGCAAAAACCAAGTCCTCCGCTGTATGCTGAGCCGTCACAATCAAGCGAACACGCCCACGTTCCAGTGCGACTGTGGGATATACAATGCCTTGCGCACATATCCCCTCTTCCAATAATCGCTGTGAAAATGCCATTGTACGAGCAGGATCGCCAACGATAATCGGAATAATCGGTGTCTGGCTCTCACCCGTATCGAAGCCTGCCTGCTGCAAAGACGTTCGGAATGAATTCGCATTACTCCACAACCGCTCAGTTAGCTCTGGTTCATTCTGAAGAACATCAATCGCAGCAAGGCAAGTTGCGGCGACTGATGGCGGCAGAGAGGTGCTGAATAAGAAAGAACGCGCCGTGTGAGTCAAGTAATCCTTCAGCACTTGAGAGCTTGCCACATAGCCTCCAACTGCGCCGATTGCCTTCGATAAGGTTCCTACCTGAATATGCACGCGCCCGTGCAATCCAAAGTGATCCGTGGAGCCTTTGCCGCATTTGCCAAGCACGCCGCTTGCATGTGCATCATCGACATAGACGAGCGCATCATAACGTTCTGCGAGTTCTACAATGCTAGGCAGCGGAGCTATATCGCCATCCATACTGAATACGCCGTCCGTCACAACAATTCGCTGGCGAAATGAGCCAGATGCCTTCAACGCCTCTTCAAGCTGATTCATATCTTTATGGGCGTATATTTTCTTATTTGTTTTTGTCAGTCGGATGCCATCGATAATACTCGCATGATTCAGCTCATCACTAATAACTACATCATCTGGACCCAGAATTGAAGATAGCACTCCTTGGTTTGTTGTGAATCCGGATTGGAATACAAGCGTTGCTTCTGTACCCTTGAATTCTGCCAAGCGCCGCTCCAGCCTGTCGTGAATGTCGAGTGTTCCTGTAATGGTGCGAACGGAGCCTGCTCCAACCCCATAAGCCTCTATAGCCTCTATAGCGGCTTGCTTGAGCACTGGATGCTTCGTTAATCCCAAATAATTGTTCGAGGACATTTGCAGTACGCGTCGACCATTCTGCAAGGTCATCCAGGAATCCGAGCCTCCCTCCCATATAGAGAGCGGGCGATAGCGACCTTCCTCCTTCAGGCTGTTCAACAGTCCTTCAATCACTTCAAACCCTGCCATTTTGCCAACCTCCTAAATTTGATATTACATACATTGCATTTGCGCCAGCTATATCGCTTGATCCCTGTCATGGGAAAACACAATTTTTCCGCATTTGCCGGAAGCCATCAGTTCGAAAGCCTCTTCATATTGATCAAGCCGAAAATGATGAGTCACGAGCGGCTCTAAATTCAAGCGACCACGATTCAATAGTCCCTTAATTTGATACCAGGTATCGAACATGCGCCGTCCTGTAATGCCTTCAATATGCAGGCCTTTGAAAATGATATCCCGTGCCAGGTCGAATGGCACTTCCTGTGTAGGTATGCCTAGCAGTGATACGCGCGCTGCCTGTGCAGCCGCTTTCAAAGCATCGCGAATCGCTCCAGGATGACCTGACATTTCAAGCACGACCTCGACGCCTTCGCCGCCTGTATGCTGCATCAAGCTCTCGACCATCGGCTCTTCCGCGCTATTAATGACAACATCGGCTCCCATTGCCTTTGCCATTTCCAACCGATACGGATTAATGTCAACGGCAAATACCGTTCCACTGCCGCACGCCTTCGCCACCGCAATCGCCATCATTCCAATCGGACCAACGCCGATAACTGCAACACTCTTACCGACAATGTCCCCGGATAGTGCGGCCTGTACCGCATTGCCAAGCGGATCCTGCAGACAAGCAAGATGCGGAGGCAGGTTTGGATCATTATGGATAACGTTGCTGTCCCGTACGACCGCATATTCTGCAAAGCAGCCCGGGATCGTAATGCCGAAGCTGCGCGTATTCGCGCACACGTGCGCATTGCCTGTTCGACATGCCTTGCACATTCCACAGACCACATGCCCCTCGCCAGACACGTAATCCCCTGGCTTCACATTCGTCACTTCACTGCCGACAGCAGTGACGATTCCCGCAAATTCATGTCCAAATACATTAGGTGTAACGACCGTACGGGCCGCCCAATCATCCCACTTATAAATATGGACGTCTGTCCCGCATATCGATGAAGCTTTTACTCGAACAAGCACATCATGGGGTCCATAAGTAGGTATAGGCACCTCTTTTAGAATTGCCCCAGGCTTGCGCTCTGCCTTTACTAATCCGATCATCGTTTGGGTCATAAACCGATTGCCCCTTCCTCGATTTTTTTTTACAATAGAAGCAGCAAATATTTCTAACTTTTTCCTGTATAATATATTATACGAATGTGCGTTATATTGTATATGGTGATTTGTATGATTTTGGAATGGATCGTATAGACAACCAGAGAGGAGTATCCAATGCAAGAACCGATACATAAGAAAATCGGCAAGAATCTGCAAGAAATACGGAAATCACGCGGCTTAAGCCTTGATCAAGTGTCCGAGATGAGCGGAGTCAGCAAGGGGATGCTGGGGCAAATCGAGCGCGGAGAATCGAACCCAACCATTTCCGTACTATGGAAAATTGTGAATGGCCTTCGTATCTCATTTGCCACCCTAATGGAGGAATCCACGCCAAATGTTACTGTTGTCCACATGGAAGAGACAACTCCCCTGGTAGAGGAAGAAGGCGCGTATCGGGCATATCCGATTTTCCCGTTCGAGCAGGACAAAGGATTTGAAGTGTACAGTGTCGTCATTGAACCTGGCAGCAGCTATACCTCAGAACCGCATTACGAGGGGGTTGAGGAATTTATCTGTGTCATGAACGGGCAGCTTCAAGTCAGCATTGGCGGCGCAACCTATACCCTTGAGCCGAACATGGCGCTTCGTTTCACCGCGAATGAGAACCACACGTATACGAACAACACCAATGTTGCCATCCGCTATATTACACTGCTCCATTATCCAACTGTGGGCAAATCATGAGAGACCAAGCCCGCGTTTGGTCTCTCGCCACCTGCTGATGTCTTCTGGGCAGGGACAATGAATGCGGCTGGCAAGCGTGTCATACTCTGTTTTTATGCGGGTGAATCATCATCTGTTGCTCCCCTTTCACGATTATCCCCTTCGCTCAGGTGTCTTCCTATAAAAAAAGAACCTCCCCGATATGGGAAGATTCATCATTCATTCATTGTTTTGAGGTGGGTTTCTATTCGGTCTGCATTAGATTTAGCCGGTTTATTGTCGGTGATGGTCGGTTGATGGTCGGTTTATTGGCATCCGCATCTTTTCTTTTCTCTTGCACAGTCTCGAAGCACACCGTTGCAACCGTCAATAAACTGCTGCTGAACCGCCTGATCAGTTGGTCTGCCTGCGAAGAACAGGACGTTGCAAGCGGACACAAATTGGCTGATAGCTTCACGCGACTGTCCCGCGTCAACACGTTCCGTTATGGTAACCTCGCGATGTTCTTGTCCTGTACGATTAGACATTTTTGTCTGGCTGACATATTCCGTCCATGTCATTCCACAAGGCTTCGCGCCATACTTCCGCTCAACTAGCATCCAAGCGATACTCCCCATCTCCTGTACCCGGCTCATGCGAAACTGATTCTGCTGAGCTTGAACAAGCCTCCGCAGCCTGCGCTGTAGTGCATGGCGTCTCGAAATATAGCGTATCGCGAACAGAAGCAATAGAACCCCGGCAGCACCGCTGCATAGAAGCAGCGGCATACGAGTAACTACGTGGTAACTAACCACCATTATGGCCGTCCCCGTACCCTCCCGCTCCACGATCGCCTTCCAATCCGCTGAGAGATGCCGAAGTGCGAGCCATTCATTTGCCAAATAGGTGTTGATACTCTGCATACCGATATTCCACCAACGCGCTATTGTGCTGCTTATGGATCGAACAACGTCCCAACTTCTTCCTGTATCCGCTTCAGGAGGATTGTTCAGCAGAGCAGCTACCTCAGGTGTTATACGGTATTGGGATAGCTTCTGTTCGCTCCCGGATATGGCTTCTCCGGATTCACTTCCCGCTTCGATTTCCGATGCCGCTACAACATCCGGATTGGATGCTGCATCCCCTCCTGGCACTCCAACGGGCGGCGTCGCTTCGAACGGCACCCAGCCTATTGCATCGAAATACACTTCCACCCAAGCGTGCGCATCTACACCCTTTATCGAGTATTGACCTGGCGAGGTAGCCTCTCCCGGCGCAAATCCCTTCACCCAGCGGGTGGGTATCCCTTGTGTGCGAAGCAGTACAGCCATGGCCGTCGAGAAGTGATTGCAATATCCTTGCCGAGCGTCAAAAAGAAAATAATCGACGAAATCTCGCCCTGACGGGGGCACAGCCGTGTTCACCTTAGTATAGGTATATTCCTGCTGTAAAAATTGCTGCACGTTGCGAACCTTGTCATATTGACTGTCCGCCCCTTCAGCAAGCCGCTTTCCAAGCTCGCGCACCCGATCAGGCAAGGTGCTTGGCAACTGCAATCCATCTCTGCCCACCATTTCCGGCCAATTTCCTTCGGCAGATGACCGCAGCAGACTTGCATTGAATCGAAATACTCGCGTATCGTATTGATAAGTTAAGGGAATCGCTTCTGATTGTCCTTCTGCCATGCTTGTATCCGTGCTATATCTCCCAGATGCAGAATCAAAGCGTATAAAAGATTGTGAAGCAGATAACGCTCCCCCCGCACCAGCTTGCGGTGACCAAGAAGTTATTCGTTCGGGAATTCCGCCGAACAACAGTGGATAGGCAGGACGGAACGACTTCCATATGACTGTCTGCTGGAAAGGGGCTGACCAACCTTGGGAGGTGTCCGCATGTTCCGGCTGCAAGGCCCCCGATACATCAAGACGCTCTATTGCTGATTGTGACGCCTCCCAGCCCCGGCCTGTGTAGATCGACTTGCTTTCTCCCCGCCAATACGTTGGCTCAGGGGATATTGCGGTGAACCATTCTGTATCATTGTCTTGAAGCGAGCCCCCGAGCTCCGAATCATCCATACTGTAGCCTGTTATTTTAGCGATCGAGCGGTTATGCTCCGCTAGCTGACCGGTGGCATCACGTTGTGCACGGCTCCCCCCGCCTGCTCGGGCCCTCGATTGTTCGGGAGACAGGGACTGCGTCAACGCTGCAAATGAAGCGAAAGGAGACGGCTTCGGCCAGGGATACACTTGTTTCATTCCTTCTGCCAAGCCCACAACAGCTAGGGACAGGAGCAGAGCGCATACCAGCCATCTGAGCGGCCATTGCCCTATTCGTGAATGTTCTGTATCCGATCCAAGCTGCTCATCCAAGTAGAGCGAAGCGGATAGCAGAAGTCCCCAGCCGACTGTACGTGCGATCGAACCTGTCACATCAAGTCCGAATCCCCATTCAAAGCCAAACAAGTACACGATCGTCGATATCGTAAAAAAGAGAACGGTTCTGCGGCTGAGCATAAGGGATTGAATCGAGGAAGCTAACATCGCCCACCCAATCAGCAGCAGCAAAGTCCGAAACTCCCCGCTTGTATGCAGCCATTTCCCATCCACCCAGCCATTAATGTCAGAACGAAGCGCTGACGCGATTCGCGCCAGTCCTACTAGCAGAGAACGAACAAATCCCTCTCCGGCTAACCAAGAATCGGAAGTATGAGGGAGAACGCGAATCGATCCAAACATCCAAGCCGTTGTCCCGAGAGCAACCATGCCATACAGCAGGGTAGACAGCACCGAGCTGCGAATGATCAGGCCGATAAGCAAATAGATGGCTACCGCAACAAGAAAAGGACGTACATCATTCAAATCAATATTTCGTCCTACCTCCTGCAGCGGATAGAACCATTCTGCGAACAAGGCGTACAGCAGCACCGTGAAGCCAGCTGCCTTCCAGCGCAGCAACCAGGTCCCCCGGGCGCTCACAGCGGCTTCTGAAGTCAGTGAGCGTCCGTTATCCTTGCGCTGACGTCCAGTTATCGGAATATACATGATACTCACCTCGGTTTCCACTATCGTTCATTTGCCCATCAGACATCCGGGCCTCTCTGTTCATCGCCTCGGCGGATGTCACTTCCGTACGTTTCTCGGTACTTCTAACGGATCGAGGAGCACCGATTCCCACCTTCTCCATCTGCCAGTCATCCACATGCAACCATTGATCGACTTGACCTAAACCTGCAAAAGACGTAACAGCCCCCCGCATTTGGGAAAACCGCTGCGCGCTCACAACTGCCAGCCGCCTATGAACCGATGTATCCGAGTGAAGCGAGCTGGGAAGTGTCTCGTCATACAGCCACCGCAGCTCCTCCCGTGTGCCCAACTGTTCAGCCGCCAATGCGATCATGGCATTTCGAGCTCCCTGTACAATCCTACCGTCGCTGATCCATATTAATCGAACAGTACGTCCGGCTTCTGTTTCACGCTGAATAAGGGATGCTGCAACAGCAAGCGTCTCCTCCATCTTCTGTACAAGCTTTCTACACTCGTTTTTCTTTTCACCATCATCCATAGCATTCTTGCTGTTCTCGCCATTCTTGTTCTTGTCATTCGTGTTCAGATTCCATTCCAACCGCCATAAGGAATCATCAATAGCAATATCCCATTGTTCGCGCTGGCCTGATTCAGGAACACGAACCGATAGCGTTCGCCGTTTCGCATACACTCTCCAATCAATCGATCTCAAAGGATCGCCAGCACGGAATGCCCGCAGCTCCGCGCTTCGATAGCCGCTAGCAATTTGTGTGTTGGGAATGCTTCCTGCGATATGGCCTCTCTCTGGCAAAATCATCGGATTGGATGCCTGATCATACAGTCCTTCGCCGCAGTCGTCCGCCTCTTGACCAGTACTTCCCTGACTGGACTGCCACGCCTGCTCGCTTACGAATATATTCGACTGGGTCATCGCTGGCGGCATAATACAGATAGGAGCCGTATCCGCTACCGGGCGAATGATGACGTGATGCTTGAACCAGCCGAACAAATCCCCGTGCTGGAACTCAATACGTTCCAGTTCATACACACCTCGAGGAGCACCGACAAACGACGAGGTGAATGCTAATGTCCGGCGGCGGCGGGGGAACAGTAACCTCCGACACATCCATGTCCCACCCTCGCCTCCGGTTCGCGTCCAAAACTCCGTTACACGCAGCCATAATACGGGAAAAGGCCGATCCAGCTTAAGGGTGACGTGAAAGATCATATCTTCTCCATTTCCCTGCTTGGCGCTTAATGGCTGATGCTCAGCCCGAATGGAGCGCAGTCTCTGCCCTATCCAATAAAAACGAATGCTGCTTATCAGCATGACGGCTAGTATGGCTGCAAGAAAAAATCCCGCAGCGCTTGCGCGTACAACTCCCATCCATACTAACGCAATGCATCCGCCAACTGTAAATAGGTATCGCAGCGCCTGCTTCATCGAAATAATCCTCCGAACCATATTCGATTGTCAGCTTGGCGAGGAGTCGACTCAGCTCCATAAACAGGAGGAATAGACATCCCTCTGGAATCCGAAGCGCGATAGGCAGTTCCTTGCCTTGATCGTCCCGCCTTGGCCGCCGAAGCGTTGGAGCCCCCTCCCCCAGCTCTTCTGCTCACAGAACCAGTGGGGAAGCCAGGAACAGCAGTATGCTGAAGCACCTCAAGCACAATTTCCTCGGCCAGCACGCCACTGCGAACGGCCTGCGGCTGAAGCAGCAGACGGTGAGACATCACATGAACGGCCACCGCTTGTACATCATCCGGCACCGCATAGGTTCTGCCTTCAATCCATGCATGCGCCTGTGAGGCTCGCATTAAGGCGAGCGTTCCTCGTGGACTGACACCAAGCGTTGTTGCTTCATGGACGCGAGTTGCGAGCGCCAGCTCCGCCATATAGCGGCACAGCACCTCATCCACATGTACGGATTGAACACGCCGTACAAGCAAGCGCCATTCCTCTGGAGTCCAAAGCGGCTTCAGGCGCAGCAGCGGTTGCTCATCCTGATGACGCAGCAGCATATCCGCTTCCTGCTCAGCATGCGGATACCCGATAGACAAGCGCATCATGAACCGATCAGCTTCCGCTTCCGGCATGCGATAAGTTCCTTCAAAATGATGCGGATTTTGAGTTCCAATCAACATAAAAGGATCCGGCAGCGGACGTGTTGTGCCGTCCACTGTAACCATGCGCTCCTCCATTGCCTCAAGCAGAGCAGACTGTGTCCGGGCAGGGGCACGGTTCAATTCATCAGCCAGCACAACATTTGCCTGAAGGGCGCCTTCACTATAGCGCAGCTCACCCGTGCTTGGCTCCCATACCATACTGCCTGTAATATCTGCCGGCATCATATCCGGTGTCATCTGAATGCGGCGGAAGGTTCCGCCCGTAATCCGCGCAAGCGCACGTGCAAGCACTGTCTTCCCTACGCCTGGCACATCCTCAAGCAATATATGTCCGCCTGACAGCATCGCGATCCCTGCCATTTTCACGACCTCTCGTTTGCCGATAATGACTTGTTCCATGCGCTCAAGATAAGAAACCCAACCCCGCTGCGCGAACTCCGTCATCCATACATCGTTATCCGCCTGCGGACGCTGCCCGCTTCCTGCAATCCATTCATTCGTCATATGATTCCCTCCCTATCAACCACTATCAACCCTGACTTGCTTATATGATTCTTATTCTTCTGCACATTCATAGACAACAACACGACAAAAAGCCCGGAACGATTCCCGCGTGCAGCTGCACGTCTGTCATCGTCCCGGGCCGTTCTATATATCAGTGTCGCCCAAGCTGCTAGTTTTCAAACCTATCATGTCCGCAATCTCTTACATCATCTTGAATCTTTCATTCTTTCAATTGGATCTGCTTCAAAATGAACCTAATTCTAATGGAGAGCTCTATTCCTGCTTATTTTTATCTGTTAATTCGATCGGGGAAAGCGTATAGCTTGTCAGCTTCACACCGAATGCATCCAGCACTTGCCGCAAAGGAACCCATGAAACATACTTCTGTGTCACGACTTGGAGAGGCTGCACCTTCACTTCCCCATCCTCGCCTGATTGCCCTATCAATTCCAGCTTGCCCGCCCGTACATTTATGCCAACTGTGGTGTTATTCCACTTGATATTTACTCGTTCCCATTCCGTGTTCCATTCTACCGAACCATTTAGGCGCTCTACCAGCATGCGCAATGGAACATAGGTAAGATCCTGATAGCTTATAAATTGATCTGGAGTGAACTCGATCTCCCCTTGATCCGTCGTTATCTTCAGCAGCCTATCCAACTTTACGGGCTCTGCTGGTTTTGGATTCACCTTCGGATCCGTTGTACCGTCTGCTTTCGTATCTGGTTTTGGTTTTGGTTTTGGTTTTGGTTTTGGTTTTGGTTTTGGTTTCGGCTTCTGCTCTGGCTTTGGCTGCTTATCATGATTCGCCGTCTCCATCGGTTTCACATTTGCCTCAATCCATGCAGTGCTTACAGGTGATCTGGACCAGCGTTTTTTGGCAGCTAGCTTGAACTGCACGGGCTTTACATAGGAAGAAAGCACATCGAATGTATATCCCTTTGTTTTATAATAACGAATGATTTCTGGAAGTGCCTTTACAGTCTCCCCATGCCCTATTCCATCATGCATAAGCACAACAGTTGACGGGAGCAATCCCCCGTCCTTCACCCCTTGCACAATTTCCTTGGCAGGAACGCCGCGCCGCTTAGAATCGCCACTGTCTACATGCCAGTCGTATACGAGATACCCCGCTTGATTCATCAAGTCGAAATATTGCTTATCAAAGTTCAAAAAAGTACCGCCAGGCGCACGAACTAATTCGGGCTCAAAACCAACAATTTTCTCAATAATTTGCCCAGTCCGCTTAATCTGACTCCAGAAATTCCGGAAATCGCCATACAGCTCTGAATACTCATGATTGTAGCTATGATTGCCAAGCGCATGGCCTTCCTGCACAATACGCTCCACCAGCTTCGGATTCCATTCTGCCTGCTGTCCCAACACGAAGAATGTCCCCTTCACCTTCTCTTTCTGCAAAATATCGAGTACATCCTTCGTATGTATGCTAGGGCCATCATCGAATGTCAAATACACAACCTTGTCCGGCTTATTGGCAGGCACCTCGGATTTGCCCTTGCTGCTTACTAGAACTTGCGCAGCCGCCGCTTCAACGCCAACTCGCTGACCCGCGAAATGTAACGAATCAGTTGCAGACAATTCAGGAGTTGGGTCACTGGAAGATTCCAATGTATGAGAGCTGGATGATAGATTGCTATCCTGAACATGCCCCGATGAAGCATATGCAACATGTTCCGTTGACGAACGTCCATCAACGGAGGCTAAGCTTCCAACCAGAACAAGCAAGGCGCTCAGCGCCGTAATCATTAACGTTCTTAACTTGCCATTCATCATTATCATCGTCTCCTTCTTCCCTTTCGTAATGCATTCAAGCGTGAACTTGTCCCTGTTTCTATTACCTATTGCTAGATTATATGGCGGAAATAAAAAAAGATGACACCGAATGGCGCCACCTTTTTTCTAGTTTGCGGCTACTACTTGATCATACGATTTCACCAGTCGAATAACAACATTTTCCTATTCAAAAAAAAGGGACATCGATTGAATGTCACCTTTTCCTCATTGCTGCTACTACGAGCATATGTAATTCTTCAACTCAAACTCTCTTAAACGCAATAGCCCACTTACTCTCACAACTCAGCTCATCGATTTAGAACCGATACCATGTCTTTGTTCCAATGTGAACTGGAATACAACCCCAGCAACAGCATCCACAGTACAATCTCACTCCCGTCGGATCCGAGCAGAGGAAGTCCTGCACCACCGTTCATGGGAACGACCCCGATAATTCCCCCGATATACAGCAAGCTCTGAATCCCCATCATCCCGCTCACCAAAAGACCAATTCCTCTAGCAAACGGATCACGAAATAGCAGCGCTGAATTGTACATCGTAACGATAATAACGCCAAGGCAGATTATTAATACCAAGCCTCCTGCCCACCCAAACATATGCACGATCGTCACAGTCAAATTTTCGCTATCTAGGTAAGGAAGAAGTCTGCGAATATTATTAACTCCGTTCCCGAACCATCCTGCTTCGCGAAACAACTGCTGTACCACTTTTTGAGTGTAACCCCCGTCTCTCCAAAAGCTATGAAACCATACTACTAATCTGTGATTGACCATAAAGCGAAGACTCTCTATAAGCCAATAGCAGAGTCCGCCTGCTATGAGTGTCACACCGGCCGCAATTGCCATATTCTTTCCCTTCACTCCTGCCAGCTTGAATACGATTATACCTCCGACAAGATAAGTGGACACTTGCAGCAGATTACAATTTACAAGAAATATAATGATCGGCAGTATAAAAAGAACGATTTTCAGGAAAATTGCACGATGCATGTTCTCTGGTATTCTGCTCCACATCGAATACAAAGAAAAGAGGTATAGATACGGACTCATATAAAAGATATCGATGGGAATGTCACCAAGGATTGGGATTGCCTTTAGTCCAAATTGAGGGTACCCATTTATGGTGTAAACGGGAAAAAACACAGTATACACATTTAAACACAACGTAATGCCATATATCCATGCTGCTTCTTGTTGCAATTTCTGATAACCTACCCAAAATGCAAACAGAAAAGCCACCACCCCCGGTACTAGACGCCATGCATAACCTTCGGCAGATAAGCGATAAAGATCTTGAGGATTTCCAGCTTGCACGGCGAACAAGCCAACTACACAAATAGCAATCCACACCAATACGGAAATCCACAGCTTCCAAGGGGCCTTAGGACGATGCACCTGATTGAACTGCGCTGCTACAACGGAAGGCTCTCCCATGTTGCGCACCGCCTGCTGCGCAGACACTGCTTCATCCATACCATAATCCATCCCTGATTCCGTCTCATTCAGCAAATGATCCAGCAGTTCAGCTCGAATCTCACTGTGCATCTGCTTGGCCTTCACGTGAGCAAGGACGTCGCCCACGAATTGTTCAAGGATCGAGCTGTGCTGCGTATCTCTAGATTTCTGATCACATGGCATCCCTATACCTCCCCAAGCACCTGATCGAGAGAACGACGGAATAAGCGCCATTCCTCCGTCTTCTCCTGCAGAAGCCTACGTCCTTGATCGGTAATCCGGTAATATTTGCGGGCTCTGCCATTTGCCTCATTCCAATAAGCTTCTACCTCGCCTTTGCTCTCGAACGCATGAAGAATCGGATACAAAGTTCCTTCCTTCAGCGCAAACAATCCCGACGACGCAGCTTCCAACCGCTTGGACAGCTCGTAGCCGTACATTTCTTCCTTTTCCAGCATGGACAATATGAGCATCGCCGTACTGCCTTTTAATAGTTCCTTGCTCACCTTCGGCTGCATGATATCGATCATCCCTCCCACATCTATGTAATACCTAGATATACTATATATCGTAAATCTAGGTATTTGGCAAGTATAGGAATATGAGCAATAGCTTTAAGCCGTTCCATCGAATCTCTTATGTTTGCTAAATAATGCTTGCCTTTCCATCATCCCATCTGGTATTATGTTCCTCGCTCTCTTTTTTTATTTCACCCAGCATCACTAGTATGGCACGCCGCAATACGAGAAGATGACGGAGGTGGAGAATGCTCTTTTTTACTTTGGCTCGCAAAAAATATCTCAGTAATTTGCAGTACCGAAGTGCACATATGGTGCACAACATCGCCAGCTTCATGTTCGGATTTATCTACATTTCGATCTGGACAGGAATTGGCGAAGGAAGACCGCTTGGCGAGTACGGCTTGAACGGCATCGTAAGCTACGTCGCCTTCAATCAGGCAAGCTTGTGGGTCGCCGCCTTTCTTACAAATGGACTTGGCATCCAGCAGTCCGTTCGGACTGGGCAGATCGCCCTTGATCTTGTTCGTCCCGTTCATTTGTTCTATCAGCTGATGAGCAAGGAATGGGGGCAAATCGCCTACCAGTTTGTTTACAAGTTTTTACCGATCTACATTTTATATTTCTTCGTAATGCCGCTTCACGTCCCCTCTACGATTATCACTTACGTGTGGACCGCTGTAGCTTTGACGCTGGCCGCGTACATTTCGATATGCCTGAACTATCTGATCGGAGCCGCTGCGCTCTGGACGACAGAATCTGTCTGGCTGTACTGGGTCAATTATGCGTTCAGCATGCTGCTGTCGGGCTTTCTTATCCCGATCGAATGGCTGCCAACTTGGCTTGGCGATATTAGCCGTGCTTCTTTTTATCCGTTTTTGCATTATGTCCCTACCCGGATCTATCTCGGCATGGAATCCCCGTCCGCGCTGTTAGGTTCGCTGGTGTGGTGCATCGTATTCACTGCTGCATGTCTCGCCGTTACCGGGATTATGCGACGCAAGGTGGAGGTGCAGGGCGGATGAAGTGGATTCGTATGTATGTGCTTCTCGTTCGCGCAAGCATTCGCAGTCGTATGCAATACAAGTTTAATTTCTGGTTCTCTACGCTAATGGCGACCGTTATCAGTGTCGTCGAATTTCTTATGCTTGCGGTCATCCTGTTGAAATTTGGCCATATCCAAGGCTGGAGCTTAGCGGAAGCCGGGTATTTGTATGCCATTTTGTCCTTGTCTAAGGCGATGTACCGCATGGTTGCTTCTGACGTACACCATTTGGAGCATTATCTCGTAAATGGAGCACTAGACGGACTTCTGCTGCGCCCTATTCCTGTTCTGCTTGCGCTCATGTCCCAGAATTTCTCCATAAGGCTCGGAGAGTTCGTGCAAGGGACAACCATATTGACCATTAGCATGAGCACTATGATGCAGAACGGACAGATCGGATGGACAGCCGTTCCTTTGACAATCATCGTCATCCTATCAGGTGCCGTACTGTTATTTGCCATTGGGCTGCTCACCGCTTCTGCGGGCTTTTGGGTAACCCGGATCGAGGAATTGCAGAACATTACGGAGGATGCTGCCCGCACAGCAGCGCAGTATCCAATGACCATTTATCCGAAATGGATGCAAGGCGTCCTGCTCAGCATCATTCCGGTCGGGTTCGCGAACTATATTCCTTCGTTGTACATCCTGCGTCAGCAATCTGGAATATGGCTAGTTGGGCTGTCTATCGCAATTACGGCTGCCGTATTTCTGATTGCCCTGCGCGTATGGAAGCTTGGAATTTCCCGCTATCAGAGCACAGGAAGCTAAGCTGACGTCCATATCGAGCCGATATGGAGCCCATATGGAACTCGAAATGAATTCGATATGAAGTTCGAATGCAACTTGATATGAAGCTAGGCACAGAGCTAACTACAATAACGCCAATAACCAACCGGAATAAGAAGCTGCATCACACGTAACGATCGGAATAAAGGGGGATTTTCGTGATTACCGTAACTGATTTACATAAACGATTCGTCCGTCCCGCACCGAAGGAGGGGGCCTTCAAGGGCATCCGTACTCTTCTCTCGCGCGACAAGCTCGTCAAAGAGGCTGTCCAAGGCATCAGCTTTACCATCAACAGCGGCGAATTTGTCGGGTACATCGGCCCGAATGGTGCAGGCAAGTCAACGACAATTAAAATGCTGTCCGGCATTCTGCACCCGACATCCGGAGATGTGCGCATCTTCGGATTAAGTCCGTACAAGGCACGGCGTCAAGTAACCCGGCGACTTGGCGTGCTGTTCGGACAGCGCACGCAGCTGTGGTGGGATCTCCCGACACGAGATTCCTACGATATCTTGTCAGCCATGTATGGTCTTGATGCCGCAGATAAGCACAAGCGAATTCAACAGTTGACGGAACTGCTGGAGATGGATGAATTCATGAATACACCTGTACGCCAGCTCTCGCTCGGGCAGCGAATGCGCGCCGATATTGCGGCCGCGCTGCTGCATGATCCAGACATTCTGTTCCTCGATGAGCCAACGATTGGCCTTGACGTCATCGCCAAGCGGAATATTCGCCAGTTCCTGAAGACGATTAATCAGGAGCTCGGCAAGACGATTCTGCTGACAACGCATGACATGGACGATATCGAGCAGTTGTGCAATCGCGTCATCGTCATTAATCATGGCAAGCTCGGCTTCGACGGCACAATCGACGACCTGCGCAAGCGCATCGGCTTGCCGACTGTCATCTCGGTTACCTATCGAAGCAGCTGCCAAATCTCTGACCAATCTAAGAATATACCCAGTCCGCTTCGCTTCCGTGAGTTGAACGGCCAGACTTTAACCGTGGAATGCAATCGCGAGGAATTGAGTGCCATGGATGCACTCCGTATCCTGGGGCAATTCGGTGAAGTGGAAGACGTTCACATGGAAGAACCGGATTTCGAGGATGTTATCCACCGTGTGTACTAGGCATATGGCTTCATCAGAAATCACAAAGAACAGCCCGACTAAGAAACGACTATCTTGTTCACAGCGTCGTTCCCATTCCTTGACTAAATATCGTGCGAATACAATCGTGGTATGGCTGATGAGCATGTCAAAGGATCTACCTTGAAATTCTGTACCTAGCTTCAAGTAAGATATCGCTATTATTTAAAGGTGCAAGTTTTTATAAGAAAGCTCGCAAAAAACTTGCACCTGATCAAATTTCGAAACCCATAGTTTTCTTTGAGTATCTCATGATTTTCCGCGTTTATGCATTATTCAGCAATCCCTAGTTAGTAAGGGTTTACCTCGCTTTTATAGCTGCGAAAGTTGAGTTATTAGAAATAGTTTTATAAAGATTTTAATACTAGATTTTCGCTGGGGATTTAGTCGCTCATCCGAATACGCATAAAAAAATCCCCTACGTCTACAGTATTGAATTCAAAATAGCTTGAATTCTTTATTGCTGTCTGCGATTAGGGGAGCATAGTAGATAACATCACTTTGTATTGTTAGGTTTTAAGTCTATTAAATTACAGAGACACAATAGAAAAAACAACAAAAGATGAATAGGTTGCTTGCCTGACTTTATGTTGGAAATATATTGATTTAAATTTGTTCATTTATAGTTCATAGGTAGAATATTTAATAATAAACTCTTCAAAATCCTGCAATCGTAGAAATGCATGCTGACTTCTGTAATTTACCCACACTGCTGACTGATCATCTAAAACGACGCACAGCATCCTCAAGTAAATCGTTTTCAAAAGGGGTTCAATTTAAAACTGGACATAATATACAATTTATGTTAAATTATCCTATAGTTGATAGGCTATATTTCCACCCTAGAGTATAAGACATCAAGTATATGGTCTTACACTAAAACAAATTTCGGAGGTGGCGAATGTTTAAAAAATTAGTAATCTCAGTTCTCATTATTTCTTTAATCGGTAGTATTTCTGGACAAGTATTTGCTAAGGAATCAATTCAAGTTACAGAACATTCAATACAAAACATCTTAGCAATGCCAAAGAAGGATATCACCTTCATTAAGGGTGGCTTTGACGATCTGAGTGATATGGAATATACGTATACTAGTAATTCAAAGAAATATAAGGCAATTGAGAAAACTTCCCCTGATCTCACACATGTTGATAGTGAAATCTATGAAGAAACAACGACTGGAGAGTTTGAACTCATTGCTAATCTAATGGTCGAGGTAAATGGGGCTGTCGTTGAAACCACAATTACCCCATCCAATGGAGAGCCCAAATTTGTTGATACCTTTATTAAGCCAGAACCAACTGATGCTAATACCTTTTCACCGGAACTAAACACTCTTGGTGATCGTGGTGATTATCCAATTTCAAGTTGGACTCATTATGGAACCTTTAATTATTCCACAAAAATCAAAAAATATACCGTCGCTGCTGTGACTGCAGTAATCTCAGGAATTGTAGGTGCAAGTACGATGGGAGCTGGGGCTGCTGCAACAATTAGTTCTACCACTGGGTTAATTGCTTATATCGTGGACGATCAAATCGAGGATATTTGGTATACTGATTTTGTATACTATAAAACTTTGCTTCCACCAGACCCGAAAATGTTTAGAATGAAAGTAGCTGAAAAAACAGTTCATTATTTTTATTCTGACTCCAATAGAGATAATCTTATGAAAGGAAGCCCTATTACTTCTGAATTTTGGTTGGATGGGTATAAGAAAAATTAATTAATGATTTATCAAATTATGTTAAGCATTTTCCTAGTATCTATTGGTTTTACTAGTTACCATTTAATAAGTGGAAAAGATTTAATGTCAATTGATTGGTATGAAATGTTGTATCTGATCATGTTTTCAGTTGTCCCACAAGTTATAGGAAGGATTTTAAGAAAATTCAAGAAAAAACAATGAAGATAACTCCAATAGGCTATTGGTGAACTGTGACCCGAGAGATGGACACTTAAGAGTGCCCCTCTCGGGTTATTTACGTTGCTTATAATGATCCCCAAGTATGAAAAACAAAGCAAGAAAAAATAAATTAAACTGAAACCATGGAGAAGAGCTCCATGGTTTTGGAAGCGTCTTTTCCTTACTTGCCGGACATATTCATTTGTAGCTCCCCTGATGGGGGCAGCCCTTCCTATATAGATGAAGCGACGTTATACGAGCTCGCGCACCGCTTCCAGCACTTGATCCGTATGTCCTTTCACTTTCACGCTCCGCCATTCCTTGATGAGCTTGCCTTCTTCATCAATGAGGAAGGTCGAGCGAACAATGCCGTAGTATTCGCGGCCGTACATCTTCTTAAGCTGCCATACTCCGAACAGATCCGCTACTTCATGCTCCGTATCAGACAGCAGCGTAAATGGCAGGCTGTGCTTCTCAATAAATTTGGTATGCGACTTGATCGGATCTGGGCTAATGCCCAGTACGACGGCGCCATATTTCTCAAAATCTCCATGATAATCACGGAAATCACATGACTCCTGTGTACAGCCTGGCGTCATATCCTTCGGATAGAAATAAATCACGACTTTCTTTCCCCGATAGTCGCTCAGCTTCACTTCCTGTCCGGTAGATGCCGGCAGCGTAAATTCAGGGGTCACTTGTCCAAGTTCAACTTGAGTGGATTGTGTCATTCGTATGAGGCTCCTTCCCGGCAGCCAAGACTGCCGTTCTATTGCTTTAAGCTTATCATCCCCCACTCTTTTTTTCAAAAATGATCAAGCTATCCCACTAAGAAAATACCTCTCTATATCATTACCAATAGGAAACAGCATACTCCTCCATTGACTAAAAATAGATCGTAAATAGCGGCGTTTCCTCTGTCACTTCAACAATTTTGGCTACTTCACTGCCGTATCGATCCACATTGAGCCAGTCGATAAAGTCCTCTGCCCCATACACATTGATATACCCCTTATATGAGAGCTCCCCAAATTCGATTCACTCATTATGCTGCCTAAATGGATGATTCCCCGTAATATTTTGCAAAAAATCTAAAAATTCACCTGACAAAGCCTTGATGTTCTCCCCTACACACTTGGGAACATCGATATAAGTAATAATGTGGCGCGCTACTATGATTTCAACTAAAACAGAGTCTTCTCCTTGCGGATCTGCATGTTGATCCAACACCAGTAATCCCTCTGATAATTGTTCAGAAACTTCACCATGCCTCGAAAGAAATTCAATCATCCGCTCCCTCGTATGGTATCTGAAATATTTACTGTAGCGAAGCAGCAATTCTTCTGACGTTGCATGAATTGGAATATCATATCTGTTAACCATAATCAACGCTGGACCAGTTTCGGGAGATTCATAATGATACCCTCGTTCAGAGGAGCCAATGCGGAATACGGTTAGAATCAGCGCCAGCTCCTCTCTCGTCAGACTAATCAACAGCTTCATATACGGCTCAAGCAGATTATTGCACTCGTACTGGTGGTCTCGGATTGCATGACTGCCATTCTCTTCTGATACATACTGCCCCATTTCTATACGCGTATCATTCGCTATCTCCCATGCTCGAATCGATGCACTAAAATGAATCACTTGATGTATGATTGGCTTCAATCTAACTACTTCTCGGTACATGCCCTTGCCTCCCTCTACTTCTTCTATTTCTTAATTCGACTCCTGTGCAAACGCGACCTTTATCCTGCCCTCATATCTCGGTGAAAACAAAAAAATCGCCCTCCAAACCCATTGCTGAATTGGAAGGCGATAACCTATTCGATTAAGATCCCGCCCCGCGGTATCGCTTAACACCGATGTTCCACAGCGTTAACCCAAGGGCGAAGAAGATAACCCCCACAACCGGAGTCAGGAGCGCCATCTGCTGCAGTCCCTTGTCCTTCATGAAGTAGGAGGCCGGAATGATGCCCACGAATGCGAATGGCAGAATCCATGTGAGCAGCACTTGAATGAACCGATTGTAGATCGTTAACGGATAACGGCCATAGCTCTGAATGTTCCACACGAGCGGTAGAATGCCTGTCGGCGCATCCGAATAGAATGAAATCGATGTTAGTGCAGAATAAATGCCGAAGTACAGCATCACCGATCCGATCAGCATCACGAACAGCATGAGCAGCTCCATGATGCCGAAGTCGAGACCTAGCCTGTTCCAGCATATGCCCATCATGATTGCACCAACGATAGAACCGATAATGGAGGGGGGATCTACATTTTCAAGGAGAATCTGAAATAGATTATGCGCTGGACGCGTCAATATCCGATCCATTTCCCCCTTTACGATATATCGCTCACTGAACCCCCACAAATTGAAGAAGCAGCTAAATATGCCATATGGAATCATGAAATAGCCATAGACGAACACCATCTCATCACGCGTCCAGCCAGCCAATGTCGGCGTATGCATGAAGACGATGAAGATGAAGATTAAATTCGTGACCTGAAATAGCAGATCCGATGCGATCTCTATCCAGAAGTCTGCACGATAGGTAAGGCGTGTTTTGATATAGTTTTTCAAATACTCACTAACAAGTCCGAAGTAATACATCGTGATCAACCTCCCTGCACGAACAAGCGTCTGCGCGCGGAACGCCACAGCAGCACAATTGGAATAACGAGCACTACCGCCCACAGCAATTGGATGCCGAGCGCTGCCCACACTTGATCTCCTGCCACTCTGCCTGTAAATACAGAGCTCGGCAAATACGTGATCGCTTGGAATGGCAGCCATTCATTCAACGCGAGCAGCCAGCCTGGGAAGAAGCTGATCGGTACAATAACACCGGAGAACAAATCGACGACAACCCGCTTCATACGAATCATGCCCTCATTATTTTCGATGAAAAAGGCCGTCAATCCCGTCAGCATATTCAACTGTGAATTAATCAGGAAGCTCATAAACAGCATGACACCGAATACCGCCCACTGCTTCGGATCCTGCGGAAGCTTCACTGGGAAAAGAATGCATGCGATGACCATACCCGGCCCCATGAAGAGCAGCAATCGGAACAAGCCTTCGCCGAACGCCTGCATCAGCTTGACGAATAGGTAATTGTAAGGCCGAATAAATTGGATCGCTACGCTGCCATCTCGAATTTCCATGGCAATATCACGATCCATGTTGTTGAAGTAAAAGGCGCGCGCCATCCAAGAAACCGCGATGTAAGTCGTCATCTGGTCAGCCGTAAAGCCTGCAAGTGTTCCTTGTCCGCCGTAAATCGCCTGCCAGGTGAAATAATACACGCCGATGTTGAGCGTATAGATGAGAATACCGGAATAGTAATTAACTCGGTAAGCCAGCATCAACAGGAAGCGAATGCGGATAAATTCAAGATATGCGCTAGCCATGAGTCACCGCTTCCTTCTCCTTGTCGTTCTCTTCCTTGCGCTCAGCGTCGTCTGTCTCCGGCTCCTTCGATTGTATGGACAAGAGAGGGCTTAGCCCTTCTGGCTTCTCAGCCGTGCCCGCCTTGTAAATCTCACGAACGATATCATCGGTATTCGTCTCAATAATGCTCAAATCCGATATCGACGCACCGCCAACCACTCGTCCTATGACATCCGATACATTCGTGGCAAATGGCACAAGAACCCCCGCTTCATAAGGAGATTCAACTGTCCATTCCACGTCAAGGCCGGAAGTAAGCGCCTCAACATCACCCGCTCGCATAGGCTTCGCAAATTGGAAACGAACCTCTCGTCCCTTGCCCCACGTAGACTTGAGCGTGTCCAATCCGCCGTCATAAATAATGCGCCCATCATCGAGCATAATGACACGCGTACATAGAGCTTCGATATCCTGCAAATCGTGGGTAGTCAGCAAAATCGTTGTTCCATGCTCTGCATTCAGCTGCTTCAAAAACTCCCGAATTTCCGTTTTCACAACGATATCGAGGCCAATCGTCGGTTCATCCAAAAACAGCACGGAAGGCCGGTGCAACAGGGATGCCACCAATTCACAGCGCATGCGCTGACCAAGGCTCAGCTTCCGTACAGGCCGGTTCAGCAGCTCTTGCAAGGAAAGACGCTCGACCAGCTCATCCAGCCGCTGCTTAAATTCCTTCTCTGGAACGCGGTATACCTTGCGCAGCAGCCGAAAAGATTCGATGACCCCAATATCCCACCATAGCTGGCTTCGCTGCCCGAATACAACGCCGATGCCGCGAACGAACTTCTCCCTTTCCTTATGCGGGATGAAGCCATTTACATGAATATCCCCAGCCGTAGGTACTAAGATACCAGTCAGCATCTTAATCGTTGTCGACTTGCCAGCTCCGTTCTCCCCGATATATCCGCATATTTCCCCTTGCGGAATCGTAAAGGAAATATCCTTCACTGCCATGACCTCGTTGTATTCCCGCTTAAATAGATCAAGCAAGGCCCCCTTCAATCCATCGCGGTTTTTTTGTACTTGGAACGTTTTGCGCAAATCCTGCACATCAATGGCGTTCATATATGATTCAGTCACCCTTTCCCTGATCATTGACCCGATACGCGAGTACAACTCATTCAATTGATTCGATTCTGTAAAAATTCTATAATTGGTTAGACAAGATGCGGAGCATTTGCCCATAACCTTTACTATAGCACGTAGGACGACTTGAAAGAATGCTGAATGCACCGGATTCGACATCATGATTCTCGCCGCTTTGCCGCCGGATGCGGAAAGGACGATACATATGTTGAAAAAGTATTGGAAGCATGCCCTTATCTCTGTTTGTGTATTCCTTCTGGCAGGCGCCGGTTATTATATCTGGTCCATGTACAGCAGCTTGAGCACTTTGCAAAAGCCGCCCGAAGCATCCCGCTTCACTCCTGTTGTGCACCGTGTGCCGGAGAAGGTTAATATCGAGCCTCCCAAATGGCAGGGAGAGGAGCGAGTCAATATTTTGCTGCTGGGCGGAGACTCTCGTGGCTTGGAAGCCAATGAAGTGCCCCGTTCAGACTCGATTCTGCTCGCCTCCTTCGATCCGAAGACGAAGCGCGCCAACCTGTTCTCCCTTCTGCGGGATACATACGTTGACATTCCTGGCTTCGGCAAGGATCGTCTCAATGCCGCCCTCTCCTACGGCGGGCCGGAACTAGCAATGAAGACGGCAAGCACCTTAACGGGACTAGACATTCAATATTATGTGTATACAGACTTCGTTGGATTTATCAAGCTCATTGACGCTCTCGGCGGCGTGGAATTTGAAGTTGAGAAGGATATGAAATATACGAGCAAGGCAGATAAGCACCAATACGATATTGATTTGAAAAAAGGAAAGCAACTGCTGAACGGGGAAACAGCGCTCATGTATGCCCGCTTCCGCTATGATGCCATGTCCGACTATGCCCGTACCCAACGGCAGCGCGAGCTGCTCGGGGCAGTGGCTGATAAGCTTAAATCGACTTGGAACCTGCTCCAGCTCCCCTCTCTCATTAAGGAAGTGTCGCCCTATGTGGAAACGAACCTATCGGCAGATGACATCGTGAAGCTGGCTGCCCTGGGCTATGACAGCACGATTGGAGCGAGTCATCAGCTTCCGCCAATGGACAATGTTGCCGATGCGCGGATCAACAATGCAGCCGTGCTCAAGGTCATGGACGACAATAAGCTCAAGCTATACATTCAAGAAGCTTTGGAGGTCACAGACAAGCCCTCCGTATCTGAAACTATTACACAATAAAGGGGATTCATCAACATGACAACGAATCGGAACCGTTCGGGACAATTGTACGAAGAAGCGCTCCAACATATCGTAGGCGGGGTCAACAGCCCTTCCCGTTCATTCAAGGCAGTCGGAGGCGGCTCTCCCGTCTTCATGGAACGCGCACAAGGCGCGTATTTCTGGGATGTTGACGGCAATCGATACATTGACTATCTAGCTGCCTATGGCCCTATCATTACAGGCCATGCCCATCCGCATGTAACGAAGGCTATCGTTCGGGCAGCACAGAACGGCACCCTGTACGGCACGCCAACCGAGCTTGAAATCAAGCTTGCTCGGATGCTGAAGGAAGCCATTCCGTCCATGGATAAAGTCCGCTTCGTCAACTCGGGCACCGAGGCGGTTATGACAACAATCCGCGTAGCCCGCGCTTATACGAAGCGAACGAAGATTATTAAGTTCGCTGGATGCTACCACGGACATTCGGATCTCGTGCTCGTTGCAGCAGGCTCTGGTCCTTCTACACTTGGCATTCCAGACAGTGCTGGGATTCCAACCACGATTGCTAACGAAGTCATTACAGTTCCATTCAACGATCTTGGCAGCTTGAAGGAAGCATTGGAGCATTGGGGAGACGATGTGGCTGCCGTTATGGTCGAGCCTATCGTCGGCAACTTCGGCATGGTTATGCCTGCAGAGGGCTTCCTTGAAGGCTTGTGCAAGCTCGCTCGCGAATACGGGGCGCTTGTTATTTATGATGAGGTTATCAGTGCATTCCGCTTCCATTACGGCTCTGCCCAAACATACCGCGCCTTCCCTGACTTCGCGGCAATTGAGCCGGATCTGACGGCAATGGGCAAAATCATTGGCGGCGGCCTGCCGATCGGCGCCTATGGCGGACGCAAGCACATCATGGAGCAAGTAGCTCCGCTAGGCCCTGCATACCAAGCAGGTACAATGGCAGGCAACCCTGCTTCGATCTCTGCCGGCATCGCATGTCTGGAGGTTCTACAAGCAGAGGGCGTATACGAGCAAATGGAGGAATTGGCGATCCGTCTGACGAACGGCATTCAAGAAGGTGCTGACCGTTATGGCGTACCGCTTACAATCAACCGTATTCGCGGCGCATTCTCAACGCACTTCTGCGATCATCCGGTCACGAATTATGCAGAAGCACAGGAAACGGACGGTGAAGCATTCGGCGCATTCTTCCGTCATATGCTTGACCAAGGCATCTGCCTTGCACCTTCGAAGTACGAAGCATGGTTCCTGACTACCGAGCATACCCCGGAAGACATCGAGCGTACGATTGAAGCCGCGCACGAAGCATTCCGCCGCATGAGAGACTAGTTCGGCGAAGAGACGAATAAACAAAGAGCTATTTCTATCATCTAAAACAGATCCGTTATAGCACAGCGCCCCAACCAATGCAATAAGCACAGGTCGGGGCGCTTCTTCTTTATCATCGTGCAGTGTGACTTTCTCGACGAAGCCGACTTGCTTGATACATGTCGTATGCTTCCTTTACCCATGTGAACAAATACGCGCTCCCGCCGTGATCGGGATGCAGCACCCGCAGCAGCTTGCGGGACTGCTTCCTCACCTGCTTCGCATCCGCTTCTTCAGGGACACCAATTAGCGTATGAAAGGACAAATCCTTAGCGGCGGATGGTGCGTTCCCTGTTGAACGCGAGCTGTCTCCATAGGTTCGGTTGTATGTATTCCTCTCACGAGATGCCTCTTCCTCCCATGCAGCCAGTTCCCGCAGCCATGTTGAAAGCACGCGCTCCAGCTCATTTTCATCTGTAGGCAGCATGCCCTGCCAGAAGTCATACTCCATTTGCCTCATTCGCTGTTCAAGCTGCTCCATAACATCATTTCGAGTAATTAGCACAGCCTTCACACGCTCTGCTTTGCGGAAAAGCTGAAGAATTTGCCGGGTCGCCCATTCCGGTATCTCGGCAGCAAAGGCATGCAGCACCTTCGGCATTTCCTGATCCCGAACATGAAAGTCCTGAAGAAACTCCATTAGCCACTCCTGTTGGCTTACGTTCAGGCTGGAGCCGATTTGAACGGCAAGCTGAAGCTTGATGCCGCCATTCTTCAGCTTAACAGACCAAGACTCTGTCAACTGCTCTAATGCATTTACAATGGAAATCAGATAAGGATCCGTAACTTCTATAGCTTTATTACCTTCTGTATCTTTATTGCTTTCATTACTCTTGATCCCGACTGTTGTCTCAACTCCGGCATCCTTCTGTTCACCCTTCCGCTTCATCATCATGCTCCTTTCCCCAGCAAGCTTCAACCCTACACTAAATTGATTCATGCTTGGGTGCCTGTATCCTTACACATCCGGTTCAGGTCTCTCAAGCAGTCCTCCTGGAACTGGCTCAACGATACGGAACATGCATTTCGTACCGCCTTCCACGATGCATTCCATCCGATCGACATCCGCATGAAGCACCGTGGCAAACATCGACTGCTCGCATCTGCAAGGAGAACCGAACTGAGCCGCAACTTGCGAAATCGGGCAATTGGCCTCTTCCAGCCAATAGCTTCCGTCCTCACATCTGCCCCATCTAACCATATAGCCTTCCTTATCCTGTAGTGCTGCCAATGCACAGATACGTTCCTCTAAGGTGGCTTGATTTAATAACGGAGCATACCGTTTCTCTTGCTTCTGCCTGCGATAATGGAAAAGCTGCTCCACCGTATCTTCACCGGACTGTTCCTGCAGTTGCTCAAGAATATCGATGATCAGCGCATCATATGCACTGACGAACAGCATGCTTGCTTTATCGGTCAAACTATACTCATAAGTAGGTCTTCCTAGCTGCTGACGAATCAAATGAGCGTGTACATACCCGCCCTTTTGCAGCGCATATAAATGCCTGCGAACGGCTATAGCCGATAGTTGAAGGTGCTTCGCGATAGCGGGCACCCCGACTGTTCCCTGTTGCTTTAAAAACAATAAAATATTACGACGGGCTGAATGATTAATCATATTGGCCTGCTGCGTAATCGTCATCTTACAGCCTCCCTAACTTGCAGGCGATGCGGGTCTATTCTTTTCCTTTGTCCCAATTCCACCATCTCCTTATCTTCGGTCTGGAACAGCGGTTTGATTTACGCTCGATTCACGTATAGTATAGAAAATATTTTTCCTTAGATCAACTTTGTTTCCTCAAACAGATATACACCCAGCTTTATTGCCTGCTTCATCGAAATACGAAAAAAGCCAACGGAACGAATCCGCTGGCTTTCTGCCTTGCCATCTGGCTTATTTGAATGTACCAACCAAGAGGGTACTTACAGCTTTTTAATTTCTTCCTTCAAGAGCTCAGACTGGGTACCGAATACAACTTGTACGTTGCCTTTGCCCAATCTCATAATGCCTGCTGCCCCCAACGCTTTCAAACCAGACTCGTTAACCAAGCTGTCATCTTTCAGCGTCAGACGAAGACGAGTAATACAAGCTTCGTTTGTAATGATGTTATCTTTTCCACCTATATTTTCCAATACCTTAACAGCCTTTTCTTTGATCGTGCTATTAGCTGCACTGGCTGTTGCCGCATTAGACTCCTCTGTCTCTACTTCGCGTCCAGGTGTCTTCAGGTTCAGCTTCACGATAAGGAAGCGGAATAAGAAGTAATAAACAACGAAGTATGCAATACCGATTGGAATGAGCAACAGTGGCTTAGTCGCAAGCGGGAAGTTCAGTGCATAGTCGATAAACCCTGCCGAGAAACCAAAGCCGTGCTTGATTCCCCACAATGCTGTAATTACGCCGGAGATACCGGACAACACAGCATGCACTACGAACAATACTGGAGCTGCAAACATGAACGCAAACTCAATCGGTTCTGTAACACCTGTTAAGAAAGAAGCAAATGCAACTCCCATAAAGATCGATGCTACAGCTTTGCGTTTTTCAGGACGTGCAGTGTGAATAATGGCAAGTGCTGCACCAGGCAAAGCAAACATCATAATCGGGAAGAAACCTGTCATAAACATACCAGCCGACTTGTCTCCTGCGAAGAAACGAGTAATATCACCCTTCACGACCTCGCCAGCGGCATCTGTAAATGTACCGAGTTGGAACCAAGCAATGTTGTTAAGGATATGATGCAAGCCTGTTGGAATAAGCAAGCGATTAGCCAGCATAAAGCCGCCAGAACCGATTGCACCTAAACCAACAACCCAGTTACCAAATGAATCGATAGCTTGTTGTACCGGACCCCAAACAATCGCAAAAGCAAGACCGATAATAATAATCGAAACGGATGTTACCATCGGAACAAATCGTTTTCCGCCAAAGAATCCTAGCCAATCAGGCAGCTTGATATTATGATACCTGTTGTACATAAAGGCAGCCAAACATCCTGCTAATATACCGCCTAATACACCCATATCCAATTTCAAGTCATCTGGGATGAAACTGAAAATACCAGGAGTGATCTCCAATATTTTCATAAGAATGATATGAGCAAGCACAGCCGCTAATGCAGCAACTGCATCTCCCGCTAATCCTATTGCAATGGCTACTGCAAATATGAGCGGTAATTGTTTAAAGATGGTATCCCCACCTGCAAGTAAAAATGGAGCTACATAATGGTTCAAAAACTCGCCTGCAGCGCCCATGTGAAAATCTTTCACGTAGTCAATAGCGCCGAATCGAAGTAAAATTGCCGCCGCCGGAAGAGTTGCTACCGGAAGCATCAATGCACGACCAATTTTTTGCAAAAAGGCTAGCATGTGTCGTTCCTCCTTGTGGTGAATAAGTAAAGTATGGATAAAAGGTCAAAGATTTATGCTTCGACCTGTCATCTCCATCGCCCAAATGAAAGCGCATTAGAGAAAATAAAAAAAGCATGAGCTTGCGACGAGCCGACATCCCAAATTGCCTTGGATGTTGTCTCTCAGCAAGCTCATGCCTAGTCGAACTAGTAACACGCTTGTATGGCTTTATTCTGAATCTTTATGGAACAAGCGATATAAATGCATTGCGATGTATGCCGTTTCATCTTCGGGGACTTCAATCTCCAGCTTCTTCGACATTAAGTCTGCACATTTCTGTGCTACGCTGAATTCATAGGGCGCCATATCCTTCAAATTTTCTCGGAATGGGTTCTTCGTCGCCTCCCCTTGGCGAATGCGTTCCATCGCAAAGCGCAAATGCGTTATCAACCGTAAGTAATCAATACTGTCCTTCGGAATGGCCCTGCTCCGTTCACGTTCGATAAGAGCAACCAAATCCTTCAACAGATGATTGTATTGTACAAAGCTCCCGACAGGGACATGAGCAACGGCAGATTGGATATGGATTGTCAAAAATCCAATCTCATCTTCCGGTACTACAACATCGAACGTCTTCCCGATCAGCTCAGCGGCTTGGGAAGCAAGTTCGAATTCCTTCGGGTTCAATGTGCGAATTTCCCATAGAAACGGATTCTCAATCGCAATATCGTTGCGAAGACGATAAAGCGCATATTCAATATGGCTCGGCAATGCGAGATGAATATGCTCGTTTAAATCCGGCGTTAACTGCTCCGACACCATCGAAATAATCTTCTCCGATACGACAATGACTTCTGCATCAATTTGTTCGAGCAGCATTTGATATTGCGATAAATGCTGCTTATCTTCAATCGCAAAAGTCTTCTCGATTCGTGTATCACCCATCTCCAGCGAACCTCCGGGCTTTGCGCCGAAGCCGAGCCCCTTACCCATAAGAATGGTTTCTTTGTTCGCCAACACATCGTTTGCCAATACGACATTGTTGCTTAATGCCCGTACGATTTCAAAGCGACGTTGTTCTGACAAAGTAAGGCTCCTTTCCCCTGAGAGTGCACATCGAAGATCCCATTTTGAAAACGTTTTCGATTCTGCGTCAACTGTATCATTTATTCTAGGTGAATCTACAATCCTTGTCAACGAAATAAATCTAATTTTGTCGAATATGTACGAAAATTGCAGAATAATAATTCTTTGTCATTTTATAGACACATATGGAAAGGATGATGCAGCCAAGAGAGAATCTGATCCTCCCCCAATTGCATCATCCATTATATTTTAAATAGACATTTCTTGAACTGCAGATACGCGGTCAACGACCAGAACTTGAATCTCTTCAGCCGTCTCCAGCATCAGTGCTTCTTCCGCAAGCTTGCGCATTTCTTCACGGTTCAAGCGGCTGAGCAGCACACGTACCGGAAGCACAGAGCTTGCGCTCATGCTGAACTCATCCAGGCCAAGGCCTAGCAGAATTGGAACAGCCTTCAAGTTGCCGGCCATTTCGCCGCACATGCCGGCCCATTTGCCTTCCTTATGCGCAGCATCAATAACCATCTTGATCAAGCGCAGAACGGCTGGATTGAATGGCTGAGTCAAGTGAGATACTTGCTCGTTCATTCGGTCAGCAGCCATCGTGTACTGAACGAGATCGTTCGTGCCGATGGAGAAGAAGTCAACTTCTTTTGCCAGCTGATCTGCAATAATTGCCGCAGCCGGAACCTCGATCATCATGCCGACTTCCATCTCTTTATTGTAAGCAATGCCTTCTGCATCCAGCTCTGCTTGGGTTTCCGCCAAGATTGCGTTCGCTTCGCGGAGCTCGCTTATCGTCGAAATCATCGGATACATCAGCTTAATATTGCCTTTCGCACTCGCGCGAAGAATTGCACGAAGCTGTGTCTTGAATAGATCTTTACGATCCAGGCACAAGCGAATCGCACGGTAGCCGAGGAATGGGTTCATTTCCTTCGGAAGCGGCAAGTAAGGCAGCTCCTTGTCCCCGCCAATGTCCAATGTGCGGATAACGACAGGCTTTTCTGCACCAAGCGTTTCACATACGGCAACATAAGAGTTGTATTGCTCCTCTTCAGATGGGAAGTTGTCGCGACCCATGTAGAGGAATTCCGTCCGATACAAGCCAACACCCTCAGCACCGTTATTGCGCGCACCAAGCGCATCTTGCGGGTTACCGATGTTCGACACGAGCTCAACCTCGTGACCATCCGCTGTGATTGAAGGTTTGTCCTTGTACAGCTTCATTTCTTCCTGACGCTTCTCGAACTTCATTTTCTTCTCTTGGTAAGTCGCAACCGTATCCGCATCTGGATTGATGAGGATAATGCCGCTAGAACCATCGAGAATGATCATGTCGCCGTTCTTAACGGTAGATGTAGCATCCTGCAAGCCCACTACTGCAGGAATCTCCATCGAACGAGCCATAATCGCAGAGTGGGAAGTACGTCCGCCAATGTTCGTCGCGAAGCCTGCTACCTTGCTGCGATCCAGCTGGGCTGTATCGGAAGGAGTCAAATCATGCGCGAACAGCACAACTGCCTCTTCGAAATCATTCAGAGAAGCAGATTTCTTGCCGGACAACAGACCCAATACACGCTTGCTTACATCGCGGAAATCCGCCGCACGCTCACGCATATATTCGCTGTCCATGCTGCTGAAGATGTCAACCAGCTGCTGAGTCACTTCCGATAGAGCAAACTCTGCATTGACTTTCTCACTGCGAATCTTTTCAATTGCCTGTCCAATAAACTCTTCATCCTGCAACACAAGGATATGTGTAGCAAAAATTTCAGCCTGATGCTCGCCTAATTTTTTTGCAGTATCTTCTTTAATCTGTTCCAGTTCGTTCATCGCCAACTGTACAGCTGTTTGCAAACGAGTTGCTTCTGCCTGCACATCGTCAATCTGCTTGCGCTCTACCTCGGACGTATCGTGTTCAAGGATGAAAGCTTGACCGATGGCGTAACCGGATGCAGCTGGGATACCTTGAAGTAGCATCGGTTCCTCCACTCCTTTTCCGCGTTAATGATTTACTGAATCTATTAGTCCAATACGGATTCGATTACTGCGCCTACCGCTTCAACTGCTTCAGCAGCCTTTTCGCCTTCCGCAGATACGGTTACGGTGTCGCCAGCTTTCATACCAAGCGTCAATACGCCCGTGATGCTTTTTGCGCTTACTTTGCGGCCGTTGAATTCGATTGTAATTTGCTCGCCTGCGAATTCGGCAGCTTTCTTCATGATTGCGCCCGCTGGACGAGCATGGATACCTTGTGGGTTTTTAATTGTAAATTGTTTTTCCATTGTTATGCCCTCTCTTCTCATGTGTAGTAGAATGCGTTTTTCTTCTTTAAAAAAACAATCTATTTCAATACAATTTCCAACAGCTCATCGGAGTCTGCTTTTACATTGCCTGTGTTCGCTTTCAACTCAGCGACAATGTCGCCGTTCGCGACAATAATCGGAGTAATAACTGGAAGACCTGCTTCTTTAATTTGTGCAATATCGAACTCGATAAGCGTTTGGCCTTTTTTCACTTTGTCACCGGACTTCACATGCGGCTTAAATGGCTTACCTTGCAAGGATACTGTGTTCACGCCGATGTGAACAAGCAATTCCAAGCCGGACTCATGCGCAAGAACCAAGGAATGGTGAGAGTCGATCAAATGCACAACATGACCGTCGAATGGAGAGACGAATACGCCCTCTGTTGGCTCAATAGCAATACCGTCACCAATAATTTTTTGTGAAAATGCTGGATCCGGTACTTGCTCCAATGGTACTGCTTGACCTGTAATCGGTGCTGTAATGGAAATTTTCTTTTTCTTTTTACCAAAACCAAACATATTGAGTTCCTCCTTGTAATTAACCATGTGAACTTTCGTCCGTCATTGTATTTGTCGTTATGACGTTTGAAAAAAATGCCAATTTCTCTTGTGAGAAAATAAAAAGGCATGCGCTAAAGCATGCAGTTCACCCCCGTGAACGGCCGCTTAGCTCATGCCTAGTCGTACTAGTAACACGCTAACTTCCTGTGTAAAATTCACACCCATTGTATCATGGTGGCTGCGCGGGATGCAAGCGAGCGGGCTATTGGTGAAATCTAGTCGATTCGCACCTTCCTCAAATGGCTGCTGAGTTATGCGGTATCCATAAGATGTGCGTTCTGGATACAATTCATACCGTCCGCACCTCATTATGACTACATTACATATATACCCACTATATCCACAAATGCCGCAAATGCACCACATGATTTATGGTCGATTATGATCTTATTTTATTCATACGCAGCTCTCGCCATAACGTTTCAAACTGCATATGCACAACTTTTCCCTACTATGTACAATCCGAGATTCATTACGGGACATCATTGCTTATTCGCTTTGTTCTGCGTAGTAGCAAGAAACGCCTACTTTCAGCAATTTGCTGGTCATATCGTCCGGCAGCGGACTGTCAGTGATGCATCCTGTCAATCCTTCAACAGAAGTAACCGTAAATAAGGAGGCCTTGCCTACCTTCGTATGGTCAAATACGGCAAAGGTTTGCTGTGCTTGGCGCATCAGCATGCGGGCCGTTTGCGCTTCCAGCTCCGAGTACGTTGTAATGCCCTTGGTTATGGAGAAGCCATCGATGCCCATAAATAATTTTTCAATATTCAAATGCTCAATTGTTCGTTCCGCTAAGGGCCCGCACAGCTCGAAACTGTTGCTGCGCATAACGCCGCCAATCACGACAACCTGTATTCCTTCACAGTCTGACAGCTCCATCGCAATATTTACAGCGTTCGTCACGACGGTAATGCCTTGTCGCTGCTTCAATAACCGGGCAAGCAGGAATGTAGTTGTTCCCCCGGTCAAGCAAATACTGTCGCCTTCTTCAATGAAGTCCAAGGCTCGTCTAGCGATTGCTTCCTTCTCCAGCCACAGCAATTGTCTCTTCTCATCGAAGGAAACCTCTCTCACTGTGCCCGGCCCCTCAAGCAATGCTCCGCCAATCGTACGAATCAGCTCCCCCTTGCGCTCCATTAAATCCAAATCCCGTCGCGCTGTAGCTTCTGAACATTCGAACCGCTCAATAATCTCTGCTATCGTAATGCGTCCATTCTGCTTCATCACTTGCAAAATTTGCTGGCGCCGCAATTCACCCTTGGATAACGATTCACTCATGCGTTACACTCCATCCGTTCCATATTCATACCTGTGTCGGGGTTTGCTTCTTATGATGAAACGCGATCCTAACGAAAGGCGCCAGCTGCTTATAGTCCTTGGCTCTCAAATTCCAGACCAGAACAACTCGCCTACATTAAATAGATACAAACTGCGTCAGGTTCCGCGGATCGTCCGGATTCAAGCCCCGCTTGATCGCTGTATAATATCCGTTATATTGAACAAAAGGCAGGTACAACACCGCACGCGCTTCATCGCACGCATCCACATGGCCAAGCTCAATGACCTTATCTGCGAATGCCGTGTCGGCTCCCGCTTTTGCCGTTACAATCACAATCGTCGCTCCGTACTGCTTCATCTCTTCCGCTACCTTGAGCTCATAAGCACGAGCACATTCCGACAAGAGCAATACGACCTGCGCTCCCGGCTCCACAATCGACTTCGGGCCGTGTCGGAATTCCAGAGTTCCATATGCCTCTGTCCACATATAGGTCATTTCCTTCAGCTTCAAACAAGCTTCAAGAGCCAATCCATACAGCGCCCCCATGCCCAAATATATCGTTTTCTCAAATTGATGATTGTTCACCCACGCAGATGTCGTTTCATCCGCCATTGTAACGAACGCACTGCTGGATTGCAACACTGCCTGCAGCTCGGCCAATTCCTTCTCGCGCCCCGCACCAAGTGCAATAGCCGCCTGCATCATAAATGTCATGCTGCTGAGCGATTTCGTCATAACCGTACTCTTCTCTGCACCTAGTGGAGATACGAGGCATGGCGTCATTTGCGCCATCTTGCTGTTCGGATGACATGTAATGCCGCATGTTGTCCAATGCGTCAAGTCCTTGACTGAATCCAGCGCCAGAATGACCTCATGGGATTCACCAGAACGAGACACCCCGACGAGCAAAGTTTTCTTCGATGGCGTTACGGTCTGCTCACGGAACAAGAACAGA
The DNA here is from genome assembly GCF_030363895.1 of Paenibacillus sp. S-12. Taxonomy (NCBI): domain Bacteria; kingdom Bacillati; phylum Bacillota; class Bacilli; order Caryophanales; family Paenibacillaceae; genus Paenibacillus; species Paenibacillus sp. S-12. The sequence continues at coordinate 3,608 of NZ_JASIUF010000027.1, read as the reverse complement.
TCAGAGGATGGATGCGCAGCCGCACTTCTCCCTGTCCACTTGCGGTATGTAGCCACCATTGTCATTGCCTGGTACCAGGAAGAGCCGGAACCAATGAATATAACCTCTTCAAATTGATCGTTGCCTATATATTGATCTACCCAATCCTTCTGATTGTGCAGCTGATCCCAAGCCGCCTGGAGCGCCGCCGCTTGCTCGCTGATTTCCCGGTACGTATGTGTATCAAGTTGGTTTGACATCTCACAATTTCCTCCCTTATAATCAACTTAATGAAATTATAAATCATAATTATGATCGTTTCAATCATTTATATGCAGGAGGTTACGGAAATGGGACATCTTATCAGCTCTACATCCATGCTTCAAGCTGCACGTGAACAAGACTTCGGAATTACTGCATTTAATGTACATACACTAGAAATGCTGCAAGCGGTCGTAGAAGCAGCCGAGGACACGAATACACCGCTCATCTTGCAAACGACGGTAGGAACGGTTAAGCATTTAGGACCGGAATATATCGTTGCCGCTGCTCAGACAGCAGCGAAGCAAGCCTCTGTCCCGATCGCACTGCATTTGGATCACTGTACGGATTATGAGCTTCTCGTTCAATGCATCCGCGCAGGCTATACGTCTGTCATGATCGATGCTTCGATGTATCCTTATGAAGAGAATGTTCGCCGCACGCAGGAGGTTGTGAAAGTAGCGCTCGCTGCAGGCGTCAATATTGAGGCGGAACTGGGCAAAGTTGGCGGCGTGGAGGACGACATCGTCGTCGAGGAAGAAGATGCGCGTTTGGCTGTTCCAGAGGAGTGCGCTGCATTCGTAGAAGTTACAGGTGTTCCTACATTGGCCCCTGCCATTGGAACTGCACACGGTATATACCAAGGCGAGCCGAAAATTGCCTTCGATCGGTTGGAACAAATATATAAGCAAGTCGGCGTACCGCTCGTTCTGCATGGCGGCTCCGGCATCCCTGAGGAGCAGGTGAAGCGCTGCGTGAAGCAGGGCATGGCGAAGATGAATGTTGCAACTGAGCTGCGCATCGCCTTCTCGAATGCAATCAAAGATGTATTCACAGCGAATCCAAATGAGAATGACCCACGTAAATATATGGTGCCAGCGAAACACGCCGTAAAGGAATTGGCGATTCGCAAAATGGAAATGGCAGGATGCATCGGCAAGGCAAACGCCGTTCGCTAATGGCAATTGGAGGAACAAAAATGATTACAACGGTTACCCTAAATGCAGCGATTGATAAGACCTATTACATTCCCGGCTTCAACAGCAATGCGCTGTATCGGGTCGACCAGACGCTCGCAACAGCGGGAGGCAAAGGCATCAATGTCGCTCGTGTTATCCATGCCCTAGGAGAAATGGTAACGGCTACAGGCTTCGTAGCTGGCTACAATGGGATGGCAATCACGGGTATGCTTCGAGAGGAAGGCATTGGAACAGACTTCATCTCCGTTCCCGGAGAGTCGCGTCTCTGCCTGAACATCATCGATCCAACGGGAGGCACACAGACGGAACTGCTAGAGGCTGGCCCATCGATCACCCCGGAATCAATAGACGCGATGAAGGCCAAGATTGAGGAGCTTGCGGCAAAATCTTCACATGTTGTCTTCTCGGGGAGTCTGCCGAAGGGCTGTGGCACGAACCTATACGCAGAACTCATCGACATCGCTCGCGGTCAGGGTGCAATTCCTGTTCTCGATACAAGCGGCGATGCGTTAATCGCAGGGATTCAAAGTCGACCTTACTTGATTAAGCCGAACGAACATGAAGTTACGAAGCTAACAGGCGGACTAGCTGACAGTGAGGATGAGATTGTGCGTGCTGTACAGCAGCTCATGCAAAACGGAGTCGACAATGTCATTGTCTCCCTAGGGGAACGAGGTGCGCTCGCTGGCTGCGAAGAACAGTTATATGGCGTGTCCATTCCTCGTGTGGAAGCCGTGAATGCAGTCGGCAGCGGCGATTCCATGGTGGCTGGTCTCGTTGTGGCGGATCGTCGCGGTTTATCTCCTGAAGAAAAGTTAAAGCTTGGCGCAGCTTGCGGCACAGCCAATGCGCTTATGCCCTCAGCAGGTATGGTAAGGATGGCTGACGTAGAGTCGCTGCTTCGCGAGATACAGGTTACACCATTATCTTCATTCCTTTAACGCTTGTATCATTAAGTAAAAAAGTCGTGCGCTCCGTTTTAACGGCCAAAGCTACACGACTTTTTTATTTGCGGAATCAGCAAAAGTTACTTAATCTCCCCTACAGGATTGGCGCAAGCACTTTGCCTTTTTGAACAAGGCAATAAGCGACCTCATAGGTAAGCGGAATAAGGCCATTCTCCTGTTGAAAGGTATCGATATATGCTCGCTTCATGGCTTGCATCAATGTTCGATGGCTCGTTCCTTTTTTTCTGTCCCCACTCTCCGCTCCATTCCCTTGCTCGCTATGAACCGCATTTCCAGCACCAACCCGTCTCACCTGCGCAAGCGCTGCATGCACGTCTGGAAACGTGCAGCAATAGCTTTTGCTCTCCCATTTGATTGTTTGATCCTTGTTGCACTCTTTGCTATTCATAAGCCATGACACCCAATCATCCTGATTCGGATAACACTGGCCTCGCGGAACAAATGGGATCCCTAGCGCAGCTTCAGCTTGACGGAAGGACTTATGCAGTTCCTTCACCGTCCCCGGCAAAAAGGTCGAAAACGCCAGCATTCCGTCAGGCGCAAGCAATCGAAGCATGTGCTGGACGGTAATAGCTGGATGATTGAACCACTGAAAGGCGGCACTCGATGCAATCAAATCGAAGGTTGGCTTCTTCATCTGTGATTGCATCTCATCGAGCCATGCCTCGACATCTGCCGCTATGGGATACACCCTGTCAAGTGATACTCCCGCTCGTTCCAGCTTCGTACAGGCATGCTCCAGCATCCGCGGCGAGAGGTCAATCAATGTAAGTTCTACGTTGGGGAATACCTGCACTAATTGCTCTGACAGCATCCCTGTCCCGCATCCTACATCAAGGATGCGCATGGTGCGAGGTATTTCGCCGCCGCTCTGTATCGATTCAGCCGCATGGCTGCCTTGGGGATAAGGATGAAGGGATGGATAAGTAGAATTTGGAGCGTACTTTGGAACGGACTTTGAAGCGGATTTAGGGACATATTTTGAAGCAGACTTATGGGCAGACAGCACAGCCCCTTGACATGCCCCCCGCAAAGGTGCGAGCTCCACGGTGCGGCGAATCTGCTCTACAAGCTCATCCGCCATCATACGCTGCACTTCGGCATAGCTGTCATACTCCTTGGCATGTTTGTCAAATCGCCGTTGTACGAGCTTTTTGTCTACGTTTGCTCCCTGAAATCGCTCGGTATGTTCAACCTGTTGTTGCTTCCCGTTCATTCCTGCCCTCCTTCCCCATTGATGTGGTGGTAATGGGGGATATCTGTAGACGGTGCGCTGCACCACGTACGCACCGATTGTATCCATTGCGCCGTCTGCGTAGCGAACGGCGCGTGTCCGGCAAGCGGTGAAATGCCGGCTGAAGGCTTCCATAACCAAGTCCATATAGGATAGCGGCAGCACAGAGCATCCAAGTGGATGTAC
>NZ_JASIUF010000026.1:0-448762 GCF_030363895.1 Paenibacillus sp. S-12 | reverse complement strand
GCCGCTTGCCGCTTGCGCCCGCTGCTGTGCAGCAAGCGGGCATACGCTGTCGTCCGCGCCATGCAGCCAGAGAAGGCGCGGACCATCCGGCGCGTCGGTGAGACGCGCCCAAGCCCGCTCCAGGTCGGCCTGCTGCAAGTAGGCCAAACCCGCATCAAGCCCCGCGGGCGTAAAGTCCTTGCCGATAGCTGCCGTGTGCTGCGCCAGCCAGCAACAGCTATCGGCGCTCGCGCGCTCCGCCGCAGATGGGATACACTCCGCGAATGCGCGGAGTGTATCCGCTGGCGCAGCTTGCGCCAATCGGCGGCGCATGCGCCGCACGACACGGTCTGGCCAGCCAGCCCGACCGGTGTCGTCAATAAAGCGCAGCGTCGTTCCCGTCAGAATGACGCTGCGTACAGCCGGCGGGCAGGAATCAGCAGCAATGTGCCTGCTGATTCCTGCCCCTTGTTCCTTCCGCATCCGCTCCTGCCCAGCCTCCGCTTCCGCTTGCCAAGCTGCCAGCGCCTCCAGCAGCAGCATCCCGCCCATTGACCAGCCGACTGCATGCCACTCTCCGTCGGGTTCTTCCAAAAGAGGGCGGTAAACCGCATCAAGCAGCGACGAAATCGAGCTGGAACCCGCATATGATACATAGCGATGTTCAAATTCCGGAAGCAGCTTAGCGAGCCTCGACCATACAGAAGATGACATCCCCCAGCCATGCACCCACAAAAGCTTAGGTCTTGGCGACGGTGCAAGCTGTGCCTCTCTCCTCTCATTCGCCGGCTCTTGTCTGTCCATCATGCCCAACCCTCTCTATCTTGCTTCGTAAAATATAACGAATTCAATTTTTCCCCAATAGTCCAACGCAAGCTAACCATCCTACAGCTCATCCGCAATACGCACGACTGCTTCTGCCGCTGTTGCCAAGTCCTCATCCGTATGCAGCGGAGACGGTGCAAATCGTATGCGCGCCGTGCCTTCTGGCACAGTAGGCGGTCGAATGGCCAAGCCCGCAACGCCCGCTTCAGCCAAGCCTTCACTTACCGCTACCGCCCTTCGATCAGAGCCCAGCATCACCGGCACAATATGACTGTCACCTTCCCCTGTATCCAGACCTCCTGCCTGCAATCGCGCACGGAAAAGCGATGCCTTGCGCATTAACGCCGAGCGCGCCTCTTCTGCGGCCCGCACCTCTTGCAGCCGCGCACGTACTAGCGCTGCAACGAGAGGCGGCAAACCCGTATTATAAATAAAGGTTCTCGCCTGATTCACCAAATAACGAATGACAATATCTTCAGCGGCAGCATAGGCACCGACCGCACCGAAGGCCTTGCCAAACGTTCCCATCATAATATCTACACGCTCATGGATACCAAGTGCATGACAGAGCCCTCTTCCTTCAATCCCATATACGCCGCCGCTATGCGCCTCATCCACCATAAGCATGGCACCATAGCGTTCCTTCAACGTTGCCAGCTCTGCCAGCGGAGCAAGCGTTCCATCCATGCTGAATACAGCATCCGTCACAATAAGCTTGCGCGCCGCCCTGCCTGCCCCTAGCGCGCCAACTGTCCATTTCTTCAGCTGATCCTCCAGCCGATTCAAATCACGATGGGGATATCGAATATGTTCTGCACGACTGAGCACAATCCCATCTACAATGCTGGCATGGTTAAGCCGATCACTGAACACCGCGTCATGGCGACCGACGAGCGCAGGGATAATTCCTGCATTCGCCATATAGCCGCTCGATAATACGAGACAGGCCTCCGTTCCCTTGAACTCCGACATTTCACGCTCTAGTGCTGCATGATGGGGATCATGGCCTGTAATGAGGCGCGAGGATCCGGAACCGATCCGCAAACCGGGCTCCCCTAGCAACCTTGCTTCCTCGTTCAACGAGTTCCACAGAGCATCGGATATCCATGGGTACAGTCCTAAGTAATAGTTGGAGGCTAGATTAAGCATCCTCTTCCCTTCGCGCATCATCCAGCCGTCTTCCAGCCATACGGTCTGTGATAACCAACGAAGTCGTCCTGCCTGTTCCCGTTCCGATAATTGAGCCCGCATCCATGACCAGCGATCAGAGCTGACGGTCATAGGGCGCATCGTTCAATTTCGAAGCCCAGATCCTCGATCATCCGATGATCATCCGTTGCTTCTTGTCCTTCTGTCGTCAAGTAATCCCCAACGAAGATGGAGTTGGCTGCATATAGAGCCAGTGGCTGCAAAGAACCAAGGTTTACTTCACGACCGCCGGAAGCACGAATCTCCTTCGAAGGACAGACAAAGCGGAACATGGCGAGCGCCTTCAAGCAACGGCGCGGATCCAAATCATGCAAATGAGCTAGTGGCGTACCTGGAATAGCATTCAAAAAATTAACTGGTATCGAATCCGCATCCAGCTCACGCAAGGAGAAAGCGACATCAACCAACTGCTCGTCTGTCTCCCCCATTCCCATAATGACCCCGGAGCATGGCGACATGCCTGCCGACTTGGCTGTACTCACCGTATGTACCCGATCCTCATACGTATGTGTGGATGTGATATGAGAATAATGATCAGAGCTTGTATTCAAATTGTGATTGTAGCGATCAACACCGGCCTGCTTCAGCCGAGCTGCTTGTTCGGGTGAGAGGATCCCTAGGCACGCGCATATTTTCATCGGCATCGTCGATTTAATTTCCTCGACAGCCGCTACGACCTGATCCAATTCCCGCTTCGTCGGCCCACGCCCACTGGCTACGATGCAGTAGGTTCCCACCTTCATCTCCATCGCTTTGCGCGCACCATCTATGAGCGTATCCTTTTCCAGCATGGTGTACTTCTCGATAGGCGCATCGGATCGAATCGACTGCGAGCAATACCCGCAATCCTCCGGGCAATGTCCGCTTTTTGCGTTAATAATCAGGTTCAATTTCACTTTGTTGCCAAAAAAGTGGCGCCGCACCTGATACGCCGCATCCATAATGGCTAGCAGCTCATTATCATCCGCACGGAGCACAGCGAGCGCCTCCTCACGCGTCAATGCCTTTCCTTCGATAGCTTGATCTGCCAGCCCGCGCCAATTTATGTCCTTCACCTTCACCAACTGCTCCTTCATCCCCATCTCTCCCTTACAGATCATTATCCTAATATGGATTTATCCTTACATTCGTCGCTTCATTCCCGTAAAAATCCCATTGTTTATGCCCGTTCCTGAAGCCAAGCTGTCATCTTCTTCATGTGGACAAAGGATGCAAGCCAACGCTGCCTCCACGCCGTCCAGGCTGCCGTTTCCATGGCACGAGCATGGCTAGGCTGTACCAGCCAAGGAACAATCCCGCACACAGGCACTTCAGCCATTGCCTCAATCATTCTTGCATTTTCCGCAAGCTCACGGTCATCCGCCAATGCCGGTGGCCCGCTGAATACGACTGCCAGATCTGTAATTCCTCTTTCCCGTGCATACTGCACCGCTGTTACCGTATGACTTACTGTGCCTAAGCCCGATGAAGCCACGAGCAGCACGGGGAGACCTAGTTCACGAGCGGCATCAGCCATCGTATGCGCCGCATTGAACGGTACAGCAATCCCTCCAGCCCCTTCGACTAGCAAAAAGGAATCATCCTTCTGCCGTCCGCGCCCTTCCTCCAGCAAACAGTCGAAGGAAAATTCAATTCCTGCCCGCTCAAACGCCATCCATGGTGCCAGCGGGTCTTGCAATGTCCAAGTCGCTACCTCTTCTTCTGGAATATGTAACAGTCCACTCCCCAATCGCAGGCGATAGCTGTCTGCTTCCGGATCCCCTAAGGTCACGCCGCTCTGTACGGGCTTCCAGATCCGAATTCGGCGCCGGCAGATTTCATGATAGTACGCTCCGATTCCTGCGGTCACGATGGTCTTCCCTATTCCAGTTCCTGTGGAAGATACAAATAATCCTCTTGCGGTATGTTGTTTCCCGTCTGTATGCGAATGTGAGCCCATAGGTAGAACCTCTCTTGTGTAAACCATATTCTAAATTATTAAGTTAACATTTCAAAAATACATTTTACATGATGATTTGTTGAAGGACAATCATTTGTTAACTATTGAATAAATTAACATAGTTAACGTTATCGTTATATTTCGATCCCCCCATTCACCCCATTCCTCTATGGATTAACCTTGTTTCACTATCCCGCTTGCTCAGTTGCCCAGTTTGCTCTTTTGATGATTTCCTCCCCTGAGTGAAGGGGATAGCGCCGGCCGCAAAGGATTTACATACTGAAACGATGAGAAAGGCTGTTCAACTCATGCGCAACATAAATACCCCCACAACCATGTTGTGAGGGTACAAACACTGCGAACAGCACAGGAACATGCCTGCGATCCGATTGCAGTGGATAAATATAGCCGCAATCTTTGAGAGGATGCAACCGTTAGTCTTCCAATATCCTTTTCCGTGCTGATTTCTTCCGTATCCTTTTCTGTAGACACTACCGTCTTTATCCGTATCCTTCTCCGTTGATTCTACTGTTTTCCTTCTGTATCCTTCTCCGTTGATTCTACCGTCTTTCTTCTGTATCCCTCTTCGTAAATACTAACCTCTTTTTTCTGTATTCTTTTCCGAGGTTGGCTCACCCTCTTTATCCTCGCGTCCGATTTCCATATCACGTCGATTTGCTGCACCGACATCGTCAGGCTTAAGCTCCATCGATTCCTGCGTAATGAGCTCATTAATCTGATGCTTAATGGTTTCAGAGCGCGTGCCGAATATCGCCTGTACGCTGTTGCCGACCTCAAGAACCCCTGAAGCTCCAAGCTCCTTCAGTCGATCCTTGTTCACATCGCCGGAATCCTTCACCTGTACACGAAGCCGCGTAATGCATGCATCGAGGGAAGCGATGTTCTCCTTGCCGCCAAGCGCATTCAGAATGCCTCGCGGCAGTTCATTGGAGGCGGTGGCTCCCGATGCAGCGGCTGCTGCTGGAGCAGTAGCTTCACGTCCGGGTGTTCGCAAATTGAACTTGCGAATCGCAAAGCGGAAACCAAAGTAATAGATTACAGCAAGTACAAGCCCGACCGGAATAACGAGCCAGTAAGGCGTCCGATTTTGCAAGACGCCAAACAGCAGGTAGTCAATGACTCCGCCCGAGAACGTCATACCAATTTTCACGCCAAGCAAGTGCATCGTCAGGAACGAAATGCCCGCAAACAACACATGTACTGCAAATAAGAGAGGAGCTACGAATAGGAAGGCGAACTCGAGCGGCTCTGTAATTCCTGTCAAAAAGGAGGTTAGCGCTGCCGAGCCCATCAAACCTGCTACTATGGCTTTGTTCTCCTTGCGCGCCTCATGATAAATCGCCAATGCAGCGGCCGGAAGTCCAAACATCATGAACGGGAATTTACCTGCCATGAAGGTACCAGCTGTTAAGGGCACTCCATCTTTCAACTGGGCGAAAAATATTTTCTGGTCGCCGCGAATGAGCTGTCCCGCCTTGTCCATGTATTCCCCGAACTCGAACCAAAATGGGGCATAGAAAATATGATGCAGCCCAAACGGGATCAGTGCCCGCTCACAAATACCAAATATGAACGCGGCCAGCGCCCGGTTCGAATCAAGCAGCGAATGCGAGAAGGTATTCAAGCCGTGCTGGACAGGCGGCCAGATGAATACCATGATAATGCCGATAATGAGCGAGGTAACAGCCGTTATAATCGGAACGAAGCGCTTGCCCGCAAAGAAGCCTAAATAAGAAGGCAGCTCGATCTTGAAAAATCGCTGGTACAGTACGGCGGCGACGATCCCGATTATGATCCCGCCGAACACGCCCGTTTGCAGAGTCGGAATACCTTGAATCGTAGCATAGGCCGAATTGCCAGCCACAACGTCAGGTGTAACGTTCATCATGACCTTCATCGTTACGTTCATAACAAAGTAACCAACGATAGCCGCCAACCCCGCTACCCCGTCTCCGCCAGCAAGACCGATGGCAACGCCAACCGCGAACAAGAGAGACAAGTTATCGAATACGATGCCTCCCGCTTGCTCCATGACGTTCGTGATGACACTGACTACACTATTTCCAAGCCAAGGCAGTCTCGCAATCATATCCGGATTGCGCAGCGCATTGCCGATGCCAAGCAGAATACCTGCCGCTGGCAGGATGGCAACAGGCAGCATAAGCGCCTTGCCGACCTTCTGCAACACGCCGAACGCTGATTTGAACATAGATTTCATCCCCTCATCTAATCAAGGTATGTAAGTACACTAAGTACGCCTTACCTTTCCCTAGTGCAGGAAAAAGTATGCAATCCGATGTCAAGTGCCATGGAAACGCTTAATAATTTCTTCAAAACAAACACCTCTTCCATATGTATAATTTATACAAATCTCATAGTAATGAGAGTATAACTAAGCTATCATTACTAGTTAATATTAGAATATGATCAATAGCACTTAAAATAATTTAAAAGTCAAAGGAGGCTTTTTATGAAGATTAGAACCAGAATTTGGGATTATGTTGTGGTGTTTGTGGTTATGCCTGTACTGCAGCGCAAAGAAGCCCAGGGATTTTTCATCCTTGGGCTTCTTGCAATTAGGGGTTCTCAATAATCTCCTTAAACGGAAATTTATCCCGATTAATCTTTTTTCATTCAAATTAAGAATGCAAAAAGTACAAATCAGACAGAAGCGCATTTAAAATGGGCGGAGAGTATGAAACTTTTATCTCTAATACCAAAAGGGTCTAATAGAAGCGAGAAGGTATTCAAGCCGTTCTGGACAGGCGGCCAGATGAACACCATGATCATGCTGATAATGAGTGAGGTAACAGCCGTAATAATCGGAACGAAGTGCTTGCCCGCAAAGAAACCCAAATAGGAGGGCAGCTCTATCGTAAAAAATCGTTGGTACAGTACGGCTGCGACGATCCCGATTATGATCCCGCCGAACACGCCCGTTTGGAGGGTCGGGATGTCCTGAATCGTAGCATAGGCCGAATTGCTTGCCACAATGTCGGGTGTCACGTTCATAACGAAATAGCCGACGATAGCCGCCAAGCCGGCTACCCCGTCACCGCCAGCAAGACCAATGGCAACGCCAACTGCAAACAGCAGGGACAAGTTGTCAAATACAATGCCCCCCGCTTGCTCCATGACATTCGTAATGACACTGACTGCACTATTTCTGAGCCAAGGAAGTCTCGCAATCATATCCGGATTGCACAGCGCGTTCCCGATGCCAAGCAGAATACCTGCCGCAGGCAAGATGGCGACAGGCAACATAAGCGCCTTGCCGACCTTCTGCAACACGCCGAATTCTGATTTAAACATAGAATTCATCCCCTCATTGGACAAGGTATGTAAGTACATCTCACCTTTTCCCAAGGAAGCGAAATGTATGCAGCCATTGCCAATGAGGGGACAATCTCATGCTCATACAATCAACCTCATCTACAAAAAAAAGCCGCCGGACACGGTTGTCCGACAGCTTTGCCATCCCACTTCTATGATGCGGCATGTATGGATGAATCCATCACATCCTATTTCAATGCTTGTACTGCAAGTGCTAGCGCACCTGTAATTCCTGCACGATCCTGCAATGCTGGAGGCACGATGTAATCCTCGTTCACTTCCAAAATAGCAGGATGCTGAACGTATCCGTTCAACAGTGTCTTCACCTGCTCGCGAATGCGCGGGAACAGATGAAGCTGCTTGGAGACGCCGCCGCCGAGAATGATTTTTTCCGGAGAAATCGTCAAAATGTAGTTCATGAGCGCTTGAGCTAAATAGAAGGTTTGAAGCTCCCAAGCCTTATGATCCTCGCCCAATTGATACGCCTTCACGCCCCAGCGCGCTTCAATTGCCGGACCTGCAGCAAGGCCTTCCAAGCAATCTTTATGGTACGGGCATTTGCCCTCATACGTATCTTCTGGATGACGCTTCACCATAATATGACCCATCTCTGGATGAAGCAGCCCATGAACCAGCTTGCCCTCCACGACAGCACCTGCGCCAATGCCTGTACCTACTGTGATGTACAAGCAGTTGTTCAAGCCTTTGGCCGCTCCGAATGTCGCTTCGCCCAATGCCGCTCCGTTCACGTCTGTATCAAAGCCAATCGGCACATCGAAATGGCGCTTCAAATGCCCAACAACATCGTATCCGCTCCAATGCGGCTTAGGTGTTTTTGCGATATGTCCATACGTAGGACTGTTCGGATTCAGATCTACTGGCCCAAAGGAACCAAAGCCAATGCTGCTAACTCCTTTATCTTTAAAGAACGCAACCGTACGATCCATCGTCTCTTCCGGTGTCGTCGTCGGGAACGATTCGATTTGTTGAATTTGTCCATCTTCGGTACCGACACCAACGACAAACTTCGTGCCTCCGCCCTCAATAGCGCCTAACAATTTCATGTTTTCTCCCTCACCTTCTCAAGCCTGACTTTATCTGTCTCGTTCAGAGGAGATCCCTCATATGCCAGCTTATGATCGCGCTTACGAAAATCGAAAACGCAAATCGTAAGACAACGTTTTCATCATATTGATTATATCATTAGGTCATTCATGTTCCAATCATATGTCGCACATCATCTAAGATTCGGACACACATCCTGAGCTTTATACCCTTTTTCGTCTCTGTAAAGAGCTGATGCATCAGAAATAACATTAGACTTTAACACGATAGTGCGATAAAATATGAACAAATTATTGCTAATCATTGGAACCGAGGGGGTAATTCACATGACCGTATCAACAGAACAAGGCAGGTTCGGGCAGTTCGGAGGAAGCTATGTACCGCCCCAATTGCAAGGGGTATTGGAGCGTCTCGCAGAAGCCTTTTACAAGTACAAGGACGACCCGGAATTTATCCAAGAATACAATATGTACGCACGCGAATACGTAGGTCGTGACAATCCGCTCACCTATGCGAAGCATCTGACAGAGAAGCTCGGCGGTGCCAAGATTTATTTGAAGCGCGAGGATTTGAATCACACCGGTTCCCATAAAATCAACAACGTGCTTGGGCAGATTCTGCTCGCTAAGCGCATGGGCGCACACCGCATCATCGCGGAAACAGGAGCAGGCCAGCACGGTGTTGCGACAGCAACGGTATGTGCCATGTTCGGCATGGAGTGCATCATTTACATGGGAGCAGAAGACATTCGCCGTCAGGCACTGAATGTATTCCGTATGGAATTGCTTGGAGCCAAGGTCATGTCGGTCTCAAAGGGGCAAGGACGATTGAAGGATGCGGTGGATGTAGCACTGGATGATCTGGTGGAAAACTACGCATCTACGTTCTATCTGTTAGGTTCTGCTGTCGGGCCGCACCCGTTCCCGTCTATCGTGAAGCATTTCCAATCGATTATTAGTGAAGAATCGAAGCGCCAAATCGTGGAGAAAGAAGGTCGTCTCCCAGATGCCGTTATCGCCTGTGTTGGCGGCGGCAGCAATGCAATCGGCGCTTTCGCCCATTATATTGAGGAGCCATCAGTACGTCTAATTGGAGTCGAGCCAGATCAAGCGCCAACCTTAACAAAGGGTGTGCCTGGTGTACTGCATGGCTTCAAATGTCTTGTCTTGTTAGACGAGGAAGGCAATCCTGCTCCAACTTACTCCATCGCAGCAGGCTTGGACTACCCGGGTATCGGACCCGAGCATAGCCACTTGAATGAGTCCGGCCGCGCGGAATATGTGACGGTAACGAATGAAGAAGTGCTTGAAGCCTTCCAAGTGCTGTCAAAGACAGAGGGCATTATTCCTGCACTCGAGAGCGCACACGCAGTTGCTCATACATTAAAGCTCGCGCCAACGCTTAGAGAAGAGCAGATCATCATCGTCAACATCTCCGGTCGCGGGGATAAAGACGTCGAGCAAGTATTCCATATGCTGAATAAGTAAGACTAAGGTAGGATACCTATCCTACGCAAACAAACAGCCATAGTCCGTTCTCTACGGCTATGGCTGTTTCTGCTTTATTTGTTCTTGCGGGCAAGATCCAGCTTCGCTTGCGCCTGCTGCTCCAGATCCGCAATCGCCTGATCCAATGTCATCTTATCTCCGGCTACAGCATGCAGCGCTTCATTCAACAGCGGCTCATACGCCTGATAGAAGCTGTCCGGAATGTTCTTCTTCCACTGCTCGTTCGTATGATGCTTCGATGGCTTCAGCATATAAATGGATTCAGCGCCTCTTTCCAAACTTCTCGGGATATATCCCGTCCGCGCTGGTAAATCACTTCTTCCTGAACGGGATATGATCTTCGCCATCCCTGTGCCGTTCATGAACTTGACGAGCTCCCAAGCATCATGTTTATTTGCCGAATCGGCAGCAATGGCGAATATTTGCGTGGCAGAGATTCTATTGGACTCATCTGCGTGCGCCGGATTGATTGGGGCGGTCACCATGCCCCAATTTATCTTGGAAGAAGACCCGCCAATGTGTGCTGCAAAGGACGAATCATTGAGAATCATCGGGGATTCCCCATTAACGAATTTGTTCATGGCCAATATATAACGCGATCCTGGATCGCCGCTCTGCTCTGGCGGGCGAACGGATACCGCCTTTTTCTTGATCGCATCGACCGTTAACTGAAACGCTTGCTTCCAGCCTTCGGACTGCAGCAGCACCTTCTTGCCTTCCGCATCGAATAGCTGCAAATCCCTCGTAGCTGCGACTTCCTGCAATACATCAGAAGCTTGATTATCAATCAATCCATAGGAAGCATCTTCATCCGTCCTGCCGTTATGGAATCTTGCAGACAATTCAAAGAGATCCTTCCACTGCATTTTGTTGACCGGCAGATCAATACGTTTCTCCTGGAACATATCCGCATTGTAGTATAAGTACCGAGCCCTGAGCGTGGGAGCAAGCCCAAATAGAGAACCGTTTCCCTTCTCGCGCAGCATGTCGATCAAACCGGGCATATAACCATCCAAATCGAATTGTTCCTGCTTGATCACCGATTCCAAATCATACAGCTTGCCCATGCTGGATAAATGCTCGTACTCATCCAGATTGAGAACGAGGACGTCCGGCTTCTGGCGCTCCATCATGCGCTGCAGCTTTTCCTGCGGGCTTAATTTGTCCGATGCGTCTTCTTCTTCATTCCCCGACTGGATGATCTCAATTTCAATGTCCGGGTACTGGCTTTTAAATAACTGGCCGTACTTGTTATGGAAGTCCTCCACATAGGGATAATACACCTTCAGCTTCCCGTTGCCTTCACCGCCAAGCCCATCTGGTACGGACTTACTCCCGAAGCATCCACTTATGACCAGGACGATGCTGAGCAGAAGCAGTACAGCCGCCTTTCGTTTTCCGGTTCGCCTCATTTCTCCACTTCACTTCCCCTTTACACGCCTATTCATCGATCTCTTTTATTTCACTTTGTCTTGGCGCACCTTCTGAAGCGCTGCCTGTGCCTTCTGCTGTAGTTCTGCCAAGGCCTCATCCACGGTTTTCTCTTTGTCAATGATGGCCTTCAATGCTTCCTCCCGCAAAGGAGAGTATGCAGTGTTAAAGTCACTTGGAACTCGCTTTATCGCCCACTCGTATTTCTTATTTTTTATTTGCAAGGCATAGAAAGCTTCTGTACTCTTGCCCTGAATCGACTTGACGAATCCGGTTCGCGTCGGCAGCTTATAGTAGATGGCAGAGCTTGCCTTCGCCATCTCCGGTCCGTTGACGTACTTTACAAATTCCCAGGCGGCCCGCTTATTGCTCGAATGCTCGTTAATGGCAAAATACTCATAGGGCCTTGCACTTGTCGTTTCATTTGGGTGGGAGGGATCAATAGGAACCGGAACCATGCCCCAATCCATCTTGCTTGCCTTCTTGTTTTGCGGATCGCTAAACTCGCGAATAAAGCCTGAGCTGCCGAAGGTCATGGCCGCGTTGCCTTGCAGGAAGAGATTGTCGGCCGCTAGGAGAAAACTCGAATCTCCCGGTTTCTTAACCTGCAGTGCACGAGTGCGTATTGCATCCGCCACCATTTGATAGGCCTGCTTCCAACTCTCTGATTCGAGCAGGATATTCTCCCCCTTGGCATCGAATTCCTGTAGGCCCCATGTGTCCGCTATGCGATTCAGCATCCCAATTGCGTCCTCATCGCCAGCATATAGCCCAGGCATTCCCGTATCTTCGAAACGCACAGCCAGATCGAACAGATCCTTCCAGGTCATGCCGCCTTTGGGCAGATCTATTGCATTCGCTTTGAATAAATCGGCATTATAGTAGAGCACTTCCGTAAAGAAAAACGGCGGCAGGCCAAATAGTGCGCCTCCTCCCTGCTCTCTCACCATATCAATCAAGCCTGGCATGAACCCTTCGAGATCGAATTGCTCCTGCTTGATGATCGACTCTAGATTGTATAATTTGCCGTCCAATGCGTACTCTTCATAACTTGGAGCTGATAGAGTCAACACATCTGGCTGCTGTTCATCAATCAGCTTCGTTAATAGCGTCCCATAATCAACACCTTTTTGGATTTGCATCTGCTGGTATAATCCCTTGGTCTCGACCACTTCGATGTCGATATTCGGAAATTTGAGCGTAAATACATTTCCGTATTCTCGAAAGAAATCACCCTCATCAGAGTAAAGCACCTTTAATTTGCCATGGCCATCTTTTCCGAGCTCCTCCAGCACAGGCTTCGGTCCGAAGCATCCGCTCACCAGAGCCATAATGCTTACTAGAATCGTACCTTGCTTCAACCACGAACCCCATCGCATCTCGCCTATCATTCTCCTTTACTTCCGAATCCAAAGCCGCAGGCAACCCGTCCTGCAGCTTCTGCCGGCCTTAATCCCTATCATTTTTTAATCATCGTTTTCGCGAGCTCGATCAGCTCTTCCTTCGTCAATGGATTACCGGGATTCGTGGCAATGGTAAATCTTATCCCTTTCTCCCTCCATGACACCGAATTTCTAACGAATTGAGGATACTTCTTCTTTGTTTCTGCATCATATTCGTCAGCAGATTTGTAATTGAACCCTTCGTCTTTGGCATCCTTTCCTAGCTCTAGCGTGAAGAGTTCCATGAACAACTTATCATTTCCTTTGGCGTACTCCAGCTTGATCTCTCCCACCTCTGGCGATTCTATCTTTTTGGAATACACCACTTTGCCTTTAGCTTCCGCTTTCACTTGTGCCTCAAATTTCTTACGATCGATTAAATTCTCGATTTCTCCTTTGACAAAGATATATCCCTCCGGCATGCCCCCTGGCTCCTGTAAGATAGGCCCCATTAATTTAGAACTATATTTTTCGAAGTCTTCATACTTGGAGAATGTCGGGAAATTTGTATAGTATAGAAACTCACTTCCGCCATTCAGCTTCTTATCGCTGACATACACGAGATAAACATCTCCAGGATTTTTTTTGAGCTTTACTATCCTTGCCTTCTCCGCTTCGATCATTTGCTTTTTCTCTGCATCAGTCGGCGCTTTGGCTGCTGCCGTCTTGAGCGCGATGCTGTTGCTTGATTGCGACGACGCTGCCTGTACAGCAGCGCTCATGGAACCTAGCAGCAGGATGCTGCAAAGTGTAGCGATTGTTACTTTCTTTGTGTTTTTCATGGGTAATGCTCCTCTCCAGAACTATTTTTTAATCATCGTTGTCGCAAGCTTCATTAAATCTTCCTCCGTCAATGGATTCTCGGGATTCACAGAGAGGAAAAATATTTTTCCGTTCTCCGACCAGGTAACTTGATTTCGATCAGTATGTAAGCTATCTGCGGCGGATTCGTATGTGTATTCTTTAGCCTCCTTCTCTTCGCTATAATCCGTTTGCATGTGGAGAATGATATTATCTTTTCCTTTTTTGTACTCCAGTTTGATCTCTCCCGCTTCCGTCCATTCCATCTTTTTGGAATATACCACTTTGCCTTTGGCTTCAGCCTTCACTTGTGCCTCGAACTGTTTACTGAACGAATTTTGGATTACTCCTTTAACAAAGGAATATCCTTCTGGCATCCCCTCTGGCTCCTGTAAGATAGGCCCCATTAATTTAGAACTATATTTTTCGTAGTCTTCATACTTGGAGAATGTCGGGAAATTTGTATAGTATAGAAACTCACTTCCGCCATTCAGCTTCTTATCGCTGACATACACGAGATAAACATCTCCAGGATTTTTTTTGAGCTTTACTATCCTTGCCTTCTCCGCTTCGATCAGTTTCTTTTTCTCTGCATCAGTTGGAGCCTTGGCTGCCGCCGTTTTGAGCGTAATGCTGTTGCTTGATTGCGACGATGCTGCCTGTACAGCAGCACTCATGGAACCTAACAGGAGAATACTGCAAAGTGTAGCGATGGTTACTTTCTTTGTGTTTTTCATGGGTAATGCTCCTCTCCAGAACTATTTTTTAATCATCGTTTTCGCAAGCTTGATCAGTTCTTCCTTCGTCAAAGGATTCTCCGGATTTGTGGAAATCGTGCAGCTTACTCCTTTCTCTGTCCATGACAGTGAATTATTGATGTCTGGAAGGATTTCATTCTTTGGCTGTTTAGCATTTTCTTTGGCCTTCTCGTCGGCAGACTTATACTGGAATCCTTCTTTAGATTTCTTTTCCTCTCCGTTTTCTATCTTTCTCAGACTCAGCACCAATTTGTTTTTGCCATTGGCATATTCCAGCCTGATCATTCCCGCTTCATCCCATTCTATCTTTTTGGAATACACCACTTTGCCTTTGGCTTCAGCCTTCACGTGCGCATCGAACTGTTTAAACGGATTTTGGATTACTCCATTTACGAATTTATATCCTTCCGGCATCCCTTCTGGCTCCTGAATAACTGCTCCCTTCAATTTAGCTGTCCAGTTCTTGTAGTCTTCATATTTTGTGAATTTTGGAAACTCCGAAGAATATAAAAACTCACTTCCGCCATTCAGTTTTTTATCACTGACATATAGAATATAGAAATCCCCCGGATTTTTTTTGATTTGAAATACTTTTTTCTTCTCCGCTTCGAACATTTTCTTTTTCTCTGCATCAGTTGGAGCTTTGGCTGCTGCCGTCTTGAGCGTGATACCGTTGAATGATTGCGACGACGCTGCCTGTACAGCGGCACTCATGGAACCTAGCAGCAGAATGCTGCAAAGGGTAGCGATTGTTACTTTCATCGTATTTTTCATTAGGTTATTCTCCTCTCTAATTCAAACGATATTGGATGTTTGTCAGGCCGCACTGCAAGTTATGGGATCCCTTAGGCGCAAGCCTCTATCCTAATTAACACAGCAGCCCTCATTTTAGTTCACTAATTTGGAAGGAATGCAAAAAAATGCTGCCCTTACGTCATATCCTGACGAGGACAGCATCGTTCATCCTATTGCAACTTTATTTTCAAATTCCGATCCCAATGTCGAATGTAGAACTCAAATAAGTAAATCTCTGTTTCGTTTCCCTTAAATCCACGATACACGTTTACGTACTTGTTGGAATTCTCCCAATCGAGCCAGTTCTCCTCCCATTGGAAAAACAGGACTTTCCCAAATATTCTCTCGTCTCCCTGTTTCATATACGTCTGAGAAACGCCGCTGAACTTTAAATTCTCGCTCTCGTTCTCGACATACAGATCACCGTTTTTGGTATAGTAGGTTACTTTGACCGGATAACCCTCTACGTTCACAAGCGTTTCTTTCTTTTCATCTGTAATAGCTGTCAACTTGATTGGCTTCTTATAGTCATTTATCTTCTCAATCTCACGTTCCAACAACAATTCTACCGGCATATCCGCGGTCAACCGCAGATCGGGCCTTACCGGAAACTCGAACACTTGCCGATATCCATAGAGCGGAGTATCGAAGTATTCCAATGTCAACTCCCACCCTTCAAGCTTACGTCCGTTCACCAGCAATGAAACTGATCGGTATGGAATTCCGTGGAATACTTTCTTATTCTCCACCTCCAATTTTATCGCTGTCGGCCTGATAATCAGCTTGCGGAGGATCGAGTCCCCTTGAGACGTGTGGAGCGGAATGTTTAATTCCCGGGTCACTGACGCCTTCATCGCCTTCTCCTTGTTCAAGGTGAACATGCCGATATTCCATTCTCCCTCGATATGACTTCCCTTCACGCCGTACACAAATTCGAATGAATTGCCGCCCTGCAGTAGTTCGTCCGAGCTATAGCCTTCTTGTACACCCCATTCTGGATGCCCATCAATCTCGATCGTTCTAGTCGACTTATCGCCTGATCGATTTACCACTTTCCCTTCCTTTTTCACCACAATTTGAGGCCCAACGATGTTGAAATTCGAATTATCCGTGTAGGACACGGAATATTTGAGGAGTGCTTGCCCTTGTCCGCCTTTTACAAACTGCACCTTCAATTCCTCAATCCCACCATTATGAACCGGAAAAGTCTGTACCTCCGCCTTGTGCGGATCCAAATCGATTGGTACACGAACGTAGTCATACGCTTGCAGCCCACGCGCAGACAATTGCACATTCGCTTCATTGCCGGGAACCGTCCAGGACGTCTCGAAGAAGCCATTGTAGGTTCGGCTTTCTTCATCCCATTTATCCCAATAATATCCATCCCTCCAGTGGTAGTTCAAATTCACTCTCTTCACATAATCCAGGCTTTCAATGGAATTTCCTTTCTCGTCTTTGAAATCAAATTGGTCGAATATCCATTTCCGCTCCTGCTTATCCCCTGTATTCAAGCTGTATAACAGCGTGGTTCCATTATCGTCGGACACCGCCGTATCGATAGCGAATGTGACGCCGCTATTCGTAACCTTCTTATTGATCGGTTGCCCAAATCCATGCTGGATCGCTGATTCCACACCTTTCAGATTTTTAAAATCCCACTTCATGGTAATATAGGCGAGAACTGGAGTGGCCAACAGCACAAACGCAGCCAATGACAGCACAGCCAACCTGCGCCCGCGGAACAACGGCTTCGTCTGTAACGGTGTGGCCGACGTTCCTTGTTCGTCCTGCTCACTTCTGGCCGCCTCAATCCGCATCCACATCGCCTCGAAGTCCGGGTAGGAGTGGCTGCCTTCATCGCCCAGCTGCTGAGTAAGATTCGTTGCTTCGTTTGTTTTTTTCTCCACGTTCCTCACCATCCTTTCTCCCCAAGCTACTGTTCCGCTTGACTGATTGCTCATCCGGCAGCTTCAAATCATCATCCAGCTCGTCCAATATGACCCTCATCATCTTCAATCCTCGGTTCAACCGGGATTTCACGGTTCCCACCGGAATATCCAGAATATCCGCGATGTCGGCAAGCGGCAGATCGTTCGTATACCGCAGAGTGATGACAATGCGGATTTTGTCAGGCAGCTTCGCGAGGCGCCGCTTCCACTCGTCCTCTGACTCCTTCTGTTCGACTACAGTTAAAATAGAAGGCTCCACCTGCTCCCGTTGGAACAAGAGCAGCATCTTCTCCTTCATCCATCTCGACTTGCTCCTGCGCAAGTGGTTCAGGCAATGATTGACCGTAATCCGCATAAGCCACGTCTTGAGAAACTCCACCTGCTCCCATCCCGACGTGAGCGCCTTCATAAACACCTCTTGGCAGACGTCTTCCGCATCCGAGGCATTGCGCAGCATATAGTAGCAGGTCCTGTACACATCTCTGTTGTATTTTTCGAAAAATTCCCTGTCCGTCAACAGGTTCTCCACCTTTCCTACACATCGCTAGTTGCTGCTCCCCTTGAACATGCACTACTAGATTAACAACTATCTTCTATAAAAGGTTCATTTATTGGATAAATGGGGTAAAAAATTTAGCACCTAATGAAATCTCGGCAAATTGCCGATATAAGAAGGGAGTATGTCTGAGGAGGGTTTGAACTTTGCCGCGAATCGTCAGGCAGCTGAATCGATGGCTGCTGTTTCTTATATTGCTAGCTTTATGTGCATTTCCTTTTCAAAACTTTATTCTCTCTAAGCTCAAGGATGGCTCCTTACCCTTCTCCTTCGGGCTGCCCTCGGACGACATTGTACTGATGCTGTACAGCAATACCGCACGGGTAGGACGCTATCTGGTTCCACTTGCAGAATCCGAGCCGAAGGCTGCTCCTTATCAGGAGAAGGGGGAGACACTCGTACCAGTCCGCTTCCTGGCGGACAAGCTTGATGCAGACCTGGCTGTCGATAAGGGTGGCCGCACCCTTACGTTGTCAAGAGATGAAGCAAGAATTACGTATTCGCTCGAAAAAGGCAAGGTCAGCATCGCGACTCCATCCGGCAGCAAATCCGCAGCCTCTGTAAATGCACTGCCTGTTCAGAAGGACGGAGTTACCTACGTCCCGCTTCGGCCGGCTAGTGAAGCGCTCGGGCGGCATATTTATAGCAGTGGCGGCGTAATCGCACTGACCACGACTCCAAAAGCGCCTAAACAAGAGAAGTGGAACGAATGGAGAGAGGAATTGTCCTCCTATCTGGCCTACGATGCGTTTGGTTCGTATGCAGTCAAGATGGGAACAAGCTATACCGCACTGTTCCACCGCTGGGAAGACGCCGTCAATTATGCGAAGCAGATACCTGGCCGCAGAGTAACCTACCGCGGTCAGCATGTGATGTGGGATCCGAAGAAGCCTGCGCCGAAGTCGATTCGCTTGAATGGAGCTCCGCTTATTTTGCAGCTCCCTGAGTTGCCGCGCGGCTGTGAAGTGACTGCCCTAGCAATGCTCTTGCAATCTGCAGGTCAGAAAGTAGACAAGATGGAGCTGGCTAAAAATATCCGCAAAGATACAACGCCGTATGAGAAAAAGAATGGCGGCATCTATTTCGGCAATCCGCATCGCGGATTCGTAGGCGATATGTACACGTTCGCCAATCCTGGTCTCGGGGTATATCACGAGCCGATAGCAGAGGTCGCGGAGAAGTATTTGCCAGGACGAATCATTGATATGACCGGGACATCGTTCGGGCATCTGCTGTGGACGGTCGGGCAAGGAACGCCAGTATGGGTTATCCATACGACACTGTACGATTCCGTCCCAGCAGGAGCTTGGATAACGTGGAATACAGCAGATGGGCCAATCCAAGTGACCTACTATGAGCACTCCTTGCTTGTGATCGGCTATGACGATCAATATGTGTATGTGCATGATCCGCTAGGTCGCCGCGATCGCATCTCCCGCGCCGCCTTCAAGCGCGGGTGGGAGCAAATGGGCAGCCAAGCCATCACCTATACGAAGGAAGCGCCAACTGCACAAGCAACATAGGTGCACAGGCAACATAAAAGGAACTGTCCGCACTGCATCCAGTTATGCAGAGAGACAGTTCCTTTTGTTCTGGCCATATTTAAACTTTACTCCAATGATTCTTAGACAAACTCTCCCTAATCATAATTGCGCAATATGAGGTAGAGGATTATCCCTACCGGACCGAGCAGGAAGACAACGAGCGCCCATAGACACCCAATCTGCTTCCCCTTGCGCGCTGATGCCTCGCCCCATATCCAGAACAGGCACACCCAGCTTAACACCCATATCAGAAAGCCAATCAACCGCATCCCCCCGTTTCAATTAAGAAACCTGGTCGTAATTGTTTATGCTGCAGCACCTATAAACTACATTTGATATGTACGCAGGAATCGCTGCAATTAGGATTTCTTTTTCATCATGCCTAGCTTCCCCTATGAACACAGAAAGCTGACCCACAAAGCGATTTCTGCTTCGCGGGTCAGCTTTTCTAACCTTTTTTTCTCTTGTCTAATTTAGATTTATGTCGTTATTAGTATCAATATCCAGGCGGTAGAACTTCGAATAACGATTCATTTGCCCTTCAATCGTCAGACTGCCTTCTCTTTTGAAAATATACCAGTTTTGACCGTTATATCGCTCAACCGAATACCCGTTCAGATCAATGCTGAACAGCCTTTTCACGTCAGGCGCCGCTGCGTCGAGCACCTGCTTATTCGAGAATTTGTCGAAGAGGGCCTCGGTTGCATTCGTTCCCGTTTCTAAAATGTCGGAATCATAAACGGACAGTATGCGTCCAGTGTTATAGCCAACCTGAATGGACAAATCACGCTCCTGATCCTCTAAATCGTAATAATCCTTCGCAATTCCGATACGGCTGTCATAGCGATACGTACGGCTTGCAAGCGCCATCGGGGTTTCTTTCCCTCTAACGGTGAGGGAAGCTTTCTTAGCCGACTCAAGTGCCTTAGCACTTACTTGATCCATCGGAATGTCATAAGACATGCTAAGGACTCGTTCTCCCTCCATCTCGATGTCGATATCTTTTCCTGTAATCCAGGTATGCACATCCCGATCGACCCTTGTCTTTGCCCGAGTAATGTCCTGAATACGGGCAGCCAGCTGTTTTTCATCCAGTCCTGTTTGCCCTTCAACAATCCGCTTAATCTTATCTGGCAGCTCAGCGTAATTCATGGAGATGTGAACATCATAAGTTCCACGTTTCACATCAAGAGCGGCATAGCTCTTGTTATCCTTGCTATAAACGGTAACATCATGATAAGACGATCCACGGTATTCCTCGACTCCATATAGCTCAATGTCACGACCAGCAACTTCTCGTACTGCTTGCTTCATACGCTCCACTATGGAAGAATCCAAATCCTTCACCGTCTTGCCATGCTTCGGCTCCGTCAAGCTGCCTACTTGATCGTGTTCTCCTGCGAGCGGCGGGATGGTAAACTCAATCTTCTGATTAACCTCAATCGGTTCATTGTATCTCCGTAGCGATATTTCATATTCGTCCAATTTCGGAGCCATAATCGCAATATCATAAACATCTTGCTTCTGCTTCTCCTGCCCCCATTTATCCTTATCTTCAAAAATCGTTCCCAATACCCAGCTGAACGTAATATTTCTTTCATATTTTTCGTTTAATTGCTTGCCTGTCATTGGGATAGCTCTCGTCTCCGGTGTATCCAGATTCAAGTCATATTGCTTCCAAATCTCGTTCGATCCTGATCCCTGAAGCTTCAAGTAGTAAGGCTCATACGTCAAGAATGTACTCTGAAACGGATTATTCCCCGCTTGATCTGGCTGAACCTTGAGATGGAGGATTCCCTTATTGTCATACTCTGTGCCTAATATCGTTATATCCCTGCCCTGATATTGGATCTTCTTTGGATATTTATCTTCCGTGCGAAGACGGAACGTACGATTTGGCCGGGCTTGAGTCACATACAATCTCTTTAATCCCAGAGTCATGTGCTTCGGCTTGTTCTCGAAATAGACAGACGGGATAAACTCCCACTGGTTGCGGCTGACCCCATTCACCAAATCTCTGAATCCTGAAGACTGTCGAATCGGATAAACTTTACCGGTCTCGTCTTTCAGTATAAGATTTTCTCGGACAATCTCATCCCAATCGTAACCTGGATGCAGCTCTGCCTTTCCTTCATCTTGAATTCGAGTTCGAGTCTCAAGCAGCATACGGGTAGGAGAGATCGTAATATCCTTAAGAGCAAACTGCTGCACAATCGAGTCTGCCTGCTCTGCCGTCCGCTCCAGATTGACCACGCGAGTTGGTTTTATATTATTGATACCGAGCGGAACCTGAATATCCTCTGATTCGGAGTAAATATTTTTATATTCGTCATTGCGCTTAATTTTTGTCAGCCGGATCGTAATTTTCCGATCCTTATCTTCTCGTTTCAACTGCTCGACGTATTCTGGCGGCAAAGGAATGTCATGTTTCCAAGTAACAATACCATCCGCTTTTGCTTTAGCCTGTTTACGCGACTCATCATCGGATTCAATATGATAGGAAGTCGTATGATTGCTTCCATCCGAGAATCGGTGTTCGTCAAATTCAGGGAGCGTAGCCGTATAATCCTCGAACTCGTCATACAATCGGCGGGAACGCTGCGCCTCGGCAATATCCTCGCCCTTGATTGTAACCGTGACGAACAGACGATCATCTTCCAAATACAAATTATCGACGCTTACTTCCCGCTCTCCCCACTTCGTACGGTAGGTTTGTACCGGAATGTAGCCATGCTCCTTGGCATTGCGGATGCCCATAAAGCTGCCTGCCCCTTCCAGCCACTTGACTGCGGCCTCCAATCCGGGGATTTGCTTCGCATACGCGGCAAAGGAAGGCACAAACATGATCGAGCCAGAGAACAGCAAAACGCCGGCCGCAACCGTTCCTATGCTGCGCTGTACAATCTTCGTCCGATGGCGGCGGCGATCCATATTCTCGATCCGCTCCGCAATCCGTTGAGACAGATTAGGTGGAATAGGCACTTCGGGCAATTTTGCGAACATTGCTTCGATCTCCTCATCCCTAAATTCCATCAGCATCTAGCCTCCTTCATTTCTGGCATCATTTGCTTTTTAAACAACTTAATTGTGTTATATATTTTCGTTTTAACCGTGCCCAGCGGCATATCTGTCATCTCTGCAATTTCTTCTAGCGTATATCCTTGAACATACTTCAATTGGATGAGCATCCGCGTCATTGGCGGCTGCTGCTCCATAAGAGCCTGAAAATCCAGCATTTCGTCCGTCGGCGGACGCTTTGCGACTCCCATAACCTCTTCGTCCTCTATGTAGACTATCGATTTATTTTTCCGCAAATAGGTTTTGCACTGATTGATGACAATCCGAGTGAACCAAGTGTTGAATTTTTCGGGGTCTTTCAATTTCTGTATATGAATAAGGGCCTTCTCCACAGCATCGCATACTGCGTCCATACTGGCGGCCTCATCGTGTAAATAACTATATGCGATTCGGTACGATCGGTCTTGAATTTGCTGTACCGCTAGTGCAAAGCTGTGTGTATCGCCCTGCTGCGCGCGGACAATCAGCATCTTCTGATCCATAGTTCCTCCCCCTTCGGTCACCACTATGATGCATGGAGGCCCTAAATAGTTTTGGAAACTAAAATATTATTTTACGTTGACGCTCCTTTAACAGTTACATACGAGTTCATGATTATCGTTCCTCCTACTTTTGATGTCAATTTCAATAGTAAGATGCCTCACTTCGGTCAATTGTTTTGGTGCAAAAAAAATCCCGGACTAATTCCGGGACTCTCCATCGCGCTTAGCGCGTTTCATATATTGGTCATAACGGTCGTCTACTTCCTCAGCGATAGAGCGATACTGATTCGTTTCTTCTACGATTGGATCAAGCGTCGTCTGAATACGGATTTCGGTTCGCGGCGCTATTCGACGTCTAACAGCCTCGTCCGGCTTCTCTGTATCCATCTCTCCTGCCGTCAGCCGCTCGTGCAGCTCTGCCTCCAGCTGCTCTTGTCTTCCCTTGTCCCGTTCAGTCACAGGAACACCTCCCTCAAGCACATTCTCCCTCTAGTATGAGCTTGAATGACACTCTCTAGCCTTGAGCTTTTGCTTCTCTTAACGCTTCAATGAAGAAGCCGTGAATATGTCCGTTCGAGGCAACGACGTCTCGCACGCCTAGATGATACGGTCTGCCGTACGTATCTGTTACCTTGCCGCCGGATTCCGAGATGAGCAAGCTGCCCGCGGCCAAATCCCAAGCATTCAGGTTCAATTCCCAGAACCCTGTCAAGCGGCCTGCAGCCACATAAGCCATGTGGAGAGCGGCCGAGCCTGCGGTACGGATGTTGCGAACTTGCGGCGCAAGCGCGGTAATCCCCGCCAAATTCGCGGGCAACGCATGTTCTCGCTCCGTAGGGAATCCGCTTGCAATCAAGCTCGCCCCGAGCTGCTGCTCTGGTGCCACCTGCATTCGGCGTCCGTGCACATAGGCACCCTTTCCTTTTTCCGCCACGAACAGTTCATCTCTCGTCGGATCGTACACAATGCCGACAATCACTTCTCCCTTATGCGCCAATGCGATCGATACGGAGTAGAATGGGAACCCGTGAACATAATTTGTCGTTCCATCGAGCGGATCAATAATCCACACATATTCCTCCTGCAGCGCCTTCTCCAATGCCCGCTTGGCCGCATCCTTTCCAGGATCCACCGATTCCTCGCCGAGAATAGTATGCTGCGGGAAATGGGTCAGCAGCAAACGGCGGATCATCTGCTCGGCTCCTTTGTCAATTTCGGTAACAAGATCGTGCATAGAAGATTTTATATTCAGCGATATGTACTGCCCTAATTTACTCTTAATCCATTCACCCGTCTTAGCCGCACAGTTGACTGCTACCGCTGTATAACTTTTACTGGTGACCACATGAGGAGTCTTGTCTGAAGTATTCAAGGCTTCACGCTACTTTCTATTAAAAATTGCTTCCTTTTCTTCCAATATACGTAGTAATCCCTTAGAAGTTTCGTTCGAATATCCAAGCTATGCAAAATGTTCATGAGCCTGCAAATCCGCTCACAATCATACGAATCGCAAGTATCAACAAGGTAATTCGCAGCACCAGCAGCAGCCCTTTGCCCGACATTCGATTCGCGATTGCTGCACCTAGCCTTCCGCCAATCCAGGCGCTCGGCGCCAATATTGCAACCAGCATCCAATCGACGGAACCATTCCATGCATGCACGGTTGTTCCCAGAATGGAGGACAGGAAGATAACGAACATGGATGTCGCCGAAGCAACATGCGGTGGGTAGCGAAATAACAGTACCATGAGCGGAACGAATAATGAACCGCCGCCTATGCCAAACAGCCCTGAAATGAAGCCGACCGCAAACCCGATAAACAACATCGGCACCACGCTGTACCCGTATTCGGTAGCTTGTCCAGACGGATCTACATATGTGCGAGTGCTTCGCCATGCGATGTTCACTGGCTTCAACCGTTCCTTGACGACCATCAGGATCGCCATCCCGAGCATGAAGAAGCCGAACACTAGATTGAATACATTGTCCTTGAAATACTCTGTAAGTGCCGCGCCCAGCATGGAAGCAGGCCCGCTTGTAATGAAATAGATCGCCCCGCTTCGCCAATCGACACGCTTCACCTTCATATAGGCAATTGTAGACGAAAGAGCTGTAAAAATAAGCACCGCCAGCGATGTCCCTACTGCTGTCTGTGAGGTAACGGCTTCTCCCAGCAGGTGCGGGCCGAAGAAAATGAGCCCTGGCACAATAATGATTCCGCCGCCTAGTCCTACAAGGCTGCCGAACGTTGCTGCGATTAGTCCGATAAGAACAAGAAACAGAATGGTTGCCATCAAATGCTCCTACTTTCCTCGCAATAGTAAGTCCCTATTTCTGAACGATATATAAACTGTCGCCCATACGAATAAATAAAAATCCGCCCGCAGGCAGCTGCCGATTCAAGCAGTTTGCCAAACAAGGCGGATATAGAAGTCGAGTGTTACACGCCGACAATGTGATAACCGCTGTCCACGTAGATCACTTCACCCGTAATACCGCGTGAGAAGTGGCTCATCAGGAACATTGCAGTATCGCCAACTTCCGCCGTGTCTGTTGTGCGGCGCAGTGGCGCCTTCTCCTCAACCTGCTTCAAGATCGAGTTGAAATCGCTGATGCCCTTGGCAGCAAGCGTACGGATCGGACCTGCAGAAATTGCATTGACGCGTATGTTGAACTGTCCCAGATCTGCCGCCAAGTAGCGAACAGAAGCTTCAAGCGCAGCTTTCGCGACACCCATGACATTGTAGTTCTTCATTGCGCGCTCTGCGCCGAGGTAAGTCATTGTCATAATGCTTCCGCCTTCTGTCATGAGCGGATGCAGGCGCTGAGCTACAGCTACCAGAGAGTATGCACTGATGTCTTGCGCTAGCGCGAAGCCTGCACGGGATGTATCTGCATACAGTCCTGTTAATTCTTCTGTCTTCGCAAATGCGATACTATGCACCAAACCATGCAATGTACCGAATTCTTCACGAAGTTTATCTGCCAATTGATCAATCTCTTCATCTACCGTAACGTTGCATGGAAGAATGACTGCATTCGGAATCGTTTCAGCTAGTTTGCGCACACGTGCTTCCACACGGTCGCTTTCGTATGTAAATGCCAATCTTGCGCCTTGTGCGGCGAGTGATTGCGCGATTGCCCACGCGATGCTGCGATCGTTCGCGACACCCATAACCACGATATTTTTACCTGCTAACAATTGAGACATTACTAAATTTCCTCCTCTCGCCATTTCGCATCATCAATTTGGTTTCACGAACTATGCATGTCCCTTTTTGACTGTTGCGGAAAAGCTCTTTTTTCAACGTATCCTATTTTTGCTTGATTTTCAAGTAGCAACTAGCAATCTGCGACTAGACACTACGGATCAATCTTCACACTCGCTTGATTAAGAATCGTTACCCCTTCTCCCGTATAGGGTACAAGATCTTTCATAAGCTGGAATAAGGCTCCGTCCTTCTGCTTTGCCTCCAGCATAACATCAATGCGCTCTGTATAAGAGGCAATCGCTCTGAGGAAGGCGAGCAAAGGCTTCACTTCCACGTAGTCAGCGTGTCCTCTTATATCGGAGGAGCTTTTAGGGCTGGACACATGAATCTTCGGCGGAAGCGGATTTTCGTTTGTCGCATCTGCCTGTCCGTAAGGCGTAAGCCATGTCTTCAATATGCGCGGCCACAGCTCATCCAATGATTCCCCTTCATTATTCACCCATTGATGATGAATATCGAGAACCATAGGGACGCCGAGCCGTTCACTAATTTGCAGTGTCTCCACTGCATTGAATGTTTTGTCATCGTTCTCTAATGTCATGCGCTTCTGTATAGCTTCAGGCAGTGCCTTGAAGTTCTCGATAAATCGTTCGCCCGCAATCTCCTTGTTGCCATAAGCACCGCCGACATGAATGTTGTTCTTCGCCCGGGCATCCACTCCCATTGCCTGTAGCATGCGCACATGATGCTCTAAATCCTTCACGGACTTGACAAGCACATCCTCGCGCGGCGTGCTCAGTACGGTAAAGTGATCAGGGTGGAAGGACACGCGCATGTGATGCTCGTTCACATACTGCCCAATCGCTTGAAAACCCTTCTGCAAAGCGGGAAATGGATCCCAATCATTCAGCTCCGGATGCGTAGCCAGCGGAATTAACTTCGAGGAGAAGCGGTACAACTGAATGTCGTGTGCACGATTATGCTTTAGGAGCCGCAGCGTATTGTGCAGATTTTCTTCCGCTATGCGTTCCGCCTTGCGCAAAGCCGCAGCACGATCCTCCAGTTTGCGAAATGATGCGTATGTCATCGTACGCGAGGGCGAGGCATTCGCCACCGTGACCGACATCGCTACATATCCGAATCGAACCAGCATACTTCGGATTCCTCCCGACTGCTATTGTCATGCCGGCAAATACTTCTGCCCAATCTGACAAGCGTTTTCTCCTTCTAGCATTACCTTACTAGCGTGCGCTTAATCGACTAAGCTAGGAGATGTTCGCCATTGTGGACATAACGCGCTTCCTTACTATACTTTGTCGAATACTCTATCTAAACCTAAAACTATCTAAATCCTTTAAAGATTGCTTCACTATCGGCTGCAAGAAATAGATATGACTTATACAGATTAACCGATTTTGGCAATGCAAAAACCCCTGACCTATTTGGTGCAGGGGCTTGCTCTATTAAGTTAAGTATGCCTGAACACAGTCATATCACCCGGAACGTCGCCAGCGCAAGGGAACCAAGCTTGCCTTCCGCATCAATTACCCGTCCTGTGCAAGTGATTGAGCGGCGCGTTTCATGCACGATTTCCGCCGTAACTCGAAGTTCTCCGGCCTGCAGCGGCGCAACAAAGTTTACGTTCAAATTGGATGTAACCGTATTTTCATCGGGTCTAGCCAACATCGTAGCCAATCCCATCGCGTTATCTAATAGAGAGGACAGTACCCCGCCATGAACGATGCCTATGGCATTCAAATGATGCCGTCCAGCATCAAGTTTTAGAACGACATGCCCCGGCTCTGCCGTCAACGTTTCGCAGCCAAGGTAATCCCAGAAGGTTCCCTTCGCTTGCGCATACAATTGGTCGAGTCGCTCGCTTACGATGGATACAGGGGTTGCTGCCAGCTCCTCCATAGAAATTCCCACCTCCAAGCACTTCTTTATTCAACTTCATGCCAGCAACAAATACAGCCTTACTACTTTTTCACCAATTCATCCTCTTCCAGCAGCATGCGGCGCAGTACCTTGCCCGCAATGGTCTTCGGCAGCTCACTGCGGAATTCATATTGGCGCGGCACCTTGAAGGAGGCCATCCGCTCGCGGCACCAGACATTTAACTCATCTTCGGTTACTTGGGCTCCAGCGCGAGTCACAATATATGCTTTGACCGTCTCTCCTCGGTAAGCGTCGGGCACACCCACAACGACGGCTTCCTTTACACTTGGATGCTCGTACAGCACTTCCTCCACTTCCCGCGGATAAATATTGAACCCGCCGGCAATGATCAAATCTTTTTTTCGATCAATGATGGAGAAAAATCCTTCCTCATCCTGCCTTCCCAGGTCCCCTGTATACAGCCATCCATCCCGAAGCGCCGTTACGGTCTCCTCCGGCTTGTTCCAATACCCCTTCATCACCTGTGGGCCGCGGACAATCAGTTCTCCTACCTCGCCCTGCGGCAACTCTTCTCCCGTGTAGGAATCAACGATCTTCGCCTCCGTATCGGGGAACGGAATGCCAATAGAACCATTTTTGCGTTTGCCCCACAACAGGTTCGCATGCGTAATCGGCGATGCTTCCGTCAAGCCATACCCTTCGATAAGCACGCAGCCCGTCAACGCTTCGAACTTCTCCTGCACCTCCAGCGGCAGCGAAGATGCGCCGCTGATGCATGTGTGAATGGAAGACAGGTCATAACGGTTCGTATCCGGATGATTAATCAGCGAAATGTACATCGTCGGCGCCCCTGGGAACACGGTCGGACGCAGCTTATGAATAATCTGCAGCATTTCGGAGGCCTCGAACTTCGGCACAAGCACGTTCATCCCCCGACACAGCGTGCACAGATTCATCAAAATAGTCATCCCGAACACATGGAAAAATGGAAGCGCTCCCAAGAAGACTTCTTCTCCGCGCTTCACC
This sequence comes from Paenibacillus sp. S-12, assembly GCF_030363895.1. Classification (NCBI taxonomy): domain Bacteria; kingdom Bacillati; phylum Bacillota; class Bacilli; order Caryophanales; family Paenibacillaceae; genus Paenibacillus; species Paenibacillus sp. S-12. The sequence continues at coordinate 419,910 of NZ_JASIUF010000026.1, read as the reverse complement.
TTATAGAACCATGCCGCCGATTGCATCGTATTGGCGACCAAGTTTCTATGGGTCAACATCACCCCTTTAGGTGTGCTTGTCGTCCCTCCGGTGTACTGCAGCAGTGCTAGATCGTTTTCTCCGTCGACTTCCGCACAGATAAATTTTGGCGGAACGCTTTTGAGCAATGGCGCAAAGGCATGAACGTGATCATCATACTTTACCCCGGCCGCCTGAACGTTTTTCTTCATCTTTAAGGAAAACAGCACGTTTTTCGGAAAGGGCAAGTAATCCTTAATAGAGGTTACGATCGCGTGCCGAAGCTGTGTGCGTGCCTGAACGGCACGCACACGCGGATATAATACATCAAGGGTTACGATCGCGGCTGCTCCGGAATCGGATAGCTGGATCGCCAGTTCACGTTCCTTATAGAGCGGGTTTGTAAGTACAGCTATACATCCGGCCATCAGCGTACCATAATACGCAATGACGGTCTGTGGACAGTTGGGCAGCATGATTGCCACTCGCTCCTTGCTGCCAATTCCAAGCCGCACAAGTGCATTTGCGAATCGGCAGCACTCTTCAAGCAATTGCTCATAGCTCAAACGCTTCCCCATGAATTCAAGCGCGGGCCGTTTCGGGTATTCCCGTGCCGCATCGATGAGGAATTGGGCGACATTATGTCGCGGGTAGTCATACGTCGGGTCAATTTCCTGCGGGTAATGACGGAGCCATGGCTTTTCCAATGGCATACCTAACCATCCCTTCCTCGCGGGGTTCTCCCGCGTATTACGAGACCACGTATTTTTCCGCTTGAATCACGCGTGCCGCTATCTCACGCTTTATGCCTACGCCGTCAATTGGCGAGCTCTTCGCCAGCTTCTTCAGAATCGACAGTTGTGTGCGCAATACGTCGCCTGACTCCATTGCCGCCAGCGTTTCCTTGGCTGTACGTTCAATATCAGCGAATGCCTCATGCATGTATACAGTTGTCATTTGCATCGCAAGTTTCGCCTTTGCCTCGCCCTCCTTCGCCATCAGCTTGCGAGTGCGCAGCAGCGCGCTTTCCATTGCGTATACGGCAATCATTAAATCAGCAAGGTTGCTCAAAATTTCCTGGTGCTGCTCAAGCGATGTTCCGTATTTTTGAGCTGCTAATCCACCAAGCATAAGGAATATCTTTTTCGCCATCTTAACGAGATGTTCTTCCTGCTCCATTGCTCCACCTGATTCCGGCATGGATACGATCGACATCAGATCGGCTTGGAGCGCCTTCGCCTTTTGCAGGAGCGGCAGTTCTCCCTTGGCAGCTCTCTTAAGCAGCGTGCCTGGGATAAGCAATCTGTTAATTTCATTTGTTCCTTCGAAAATGCGGTTAATGCGGGAGTCGCGGTAGATGCGCTCGATTTTATACTCCTGCGTAAAGCCGTAGCCGCCATGAATTTGAACGCCTTCATCGGCTACGAAATCAAGCACCTCTGAAGCGAACACTTTATTAATGGAGCATTCAAGCGCGTATTCGGTAATCGCCTTGGCCATTAACTGACCTGAATCCGGCTGCTTGTAATCGATGTCTTTCAGCACATTGTCCACCAAGCCAGAAGTCCGATACACCATCGACTCCGTTACATAAGTACGGATGTTCATATCTGCCAGCTTATTGCCGACAAGAGAGAATTCTGTAAGCGCCTTGCCGAACTGTTTGCGTTCGCCAGCATATTTCACGCTCAACTCGATCGCTTCCTTCGCTGCTCCGAGACATCCAGCCCCCAGCTTGAAGCGGCCGATGTTCAAAATATTGAACGCAATAACGTGCCCGCGGCCTACCTCTCCGAGTACATTCTCCACTGGAACCTTGACGTCCTCGAAGAAGAGCGGACAAGTGGAAGAACTCTTAATTCCCATCTTCTTCTCTTCCGGTCCAACCGTGAAGCCTTCCATTCCCTTCTCAACAATGAATGCCGTGAAGTCCTTGCCGTCTACCTTCGCATATACGACAAAAATATCGGCGAAGCCCGCATTTGTTATAAAAATTTTAGAGCCATTCAGCACGTAATGACTGCCATCCTCAGACAGCTTCGCTGTCGACTTCGCGCTAAGCGCATCTGATCCAGATGACGGCTCCGTAAGGCAATAAGCAGCGATTTTAGCGCCTGTCGCAAGGTCAGGCAAATATTTGGCCTTCTGCTCTGGCGTGCCAAAGAATACGATCGGCAGCGTCCCGATACCCACATGCGCGCCAACGGAGAGCGCGAAGCCAGATGCTTTGGTCAGCGTTTCGCCGATCAGCGTAGAGCTGACCTTGTCGAGCCCAAGACCGCCATATTCTTCTGGAATGTCCGCGCCGAGCAGCCCGATTTCCCCGGCCTTGCGCATCAGCTTAACCGTCAAATCGTAATTCAATTTTTCCAATTCTTCGTCGTGCGGCAGCACTTCTCCTTCTACGAAATCACGAGTTGTATCCACCATCATGCGCTGTTCTTCCGTGAAATCCTCTGGAGTAATGATCGCATCCGGAGTGATGTCATCAATGACAAAGCTTCCGCCTTTGATTTTCTGTTCCAACATGGTCATGGTAATCTTCTTCCTTTCGAAGTGGATTAAGAATGGATAAGTGGCTCTGAACAATTTGAACAATACGATGCAAAAAGTTTAAGCAAACACCTCGAACACTCCGGCGGCTCCCATTCCACCACCGATGCACATGGACACGACACCATAGCCGCCGCCGCGGCGGCGAAGCTCATGCAAGAGTGTTGCCGTCAGCTTCGAACCTGTGCACCCAAGCGGATGGCCGAGCGCAATCGCGCCGCCGTTCACATTCACCTTGCTCTCATCCAGCCCCAAGTGGCGAATGATATGCAAACATTGCGAGGCGAAGGCTTCATTCAATTCAAATAGATCGACCTGATCCTGCGTAATGCCTGCCTTGCGCAGCGCCTTCGGAATCGCTTCTACAGGCCCGACGCCCATAATGTCAGGCGCGACGCCAGCCAACGCGAAGCTGCGGAAGGCCGCAAGCGGCTTCAATCCAAGCTCCTTCGCTCTGTCGGCGCTCATCATCACACAGGCTGCAGCCCCGTCATTCATCGGTGAGCTGTTGCCCGCCGTTACGCTGCCGCCCAAGGAGAACGAAGGCTTCAGCTTCGCAAGCACCTCCTCCGTCGTGTCCGGACGAACGCATTCATCCATATCGAAGGTCAGTTCCTTTTCCCAAGGACGGCCGTTACTGTCGACTCCTCTTTGTACCGTTGAGACAGGCACGATCTCGTCACGGAATTTGCCTTCAGCGATAGCTGCCGCAGCCTTGCGATGACTGTCAGCAGCGAATCGATCCTGTTCCTCACGGCTAATGCCGAATCGCTTCGCCACATTTTCCGCTGTGTATCCCATGCCCATATATACTTCCGGCATATCTGAGACCAGCTTCGGATGCGGCGCAAGCTTGAAGCCGGTCATCGGCACCGCGCTCATACTCTCTACTCCGCCGGCAACAATCGTGTCCGCAGCGCCGGCCATAATCCGTTCTGCAGCAAACGCAATCGACTGCAGGCCAGAAGCACAAAACCGATTAACCGTAACGGCAGGCACCTCCTGCGGATAACCTGCATACAGCGACACAATGCGTGCCATGTTCAAGCCTTGCTCGCCTTCCGGCATTGCACAGCCGAGTATGACGTCCTCAATGTCCGATTTGTTCAAGCCTGGTGCGCGTCGAACAACTTCCTCCAGTACAGTTCTCCCCAGATCCTCGGCTCTCGTCTGCGCGAGGCTCCCTTTCTTCGCCCGGCCAACCGGCGTACGCGCTATAGATACAATGACTGCTTCTTTCATTGCGATCTCCCCTCATTCATAATTTGGAAGGATATTAATTGCGCAGCGGCTTGCCCTTGGAGAGCATGTGCTGCATGCGCGCCTGCGTCTTCGGTTCGCCGCACAGGCTTAAGAAAGCTTCACGTTCCAGATCGAGCATGTATTGCTCGCTCACCAAGCTGTTCGCCGGTACGTTGCCGCCCGCAAGCACATGCGCCAGCTTATTGGCAATCAGCCGGTCATGATCCGAGATATAGCCGCCGAGCTGCATCGTATAGGCTGCCAGCTGCAGCACGGATTTGCCTGGTTCACCAACGACACGGATGCGCTCCTCTTCTCTCGGCGCATATCCGGCCCGATCCATTTCCAGTACAGCCATCTTCGCCTCATGGATACGGCGATCCGGGTTGATAACGACGGAATCGTTAGGTCCCATATAGCCGAGCCGCTTCGTGTCATGTCCGCTCGTCGACACCTTCGCCATGGCAATGGTTTCGAAATAGCTGTTCACGTATGATTGCAGGTCTGGATTCGTCTTGCCGACGATCTGGCTTGAGCGCAAGGCCATCTCTTTGCAGCCGCCGCCCCCTGGAATCAAGCCAACGCCCGTTTCAACCAATCCGAAGTATGTTTCTGCGGAGAAAATGATTTTATCTGCCGGCAGGCACGCTTCTACCCCGCCTCCAAGCGTCATTTGATGCGGCGCAGCTACGACAGGCTTCTCCAGTCTCTTCAGCGTCAGCATCGCATTCTGGAACTGGCTGATGATGAGATCAATTTCATCCCATTCCTCTTCCTGAGCCTCCATTAGAAGTAGCATGACATTTGCGCCCACGCAGAAGTGGCGCCCTTCATTTGCAACAACGAGTCCGCGATAATTGCGGCGAACTTCCTCCACGCTCTTCAGAATCATCGTCAAAATGTCCGCGCCGATAGCATTGTTCGGCGAATGGAACTCCAGACAAGCTACGCCGTCTCCGATGTCGATCAAGCTAGCACCCGGATTAGACAGCACGACCTTGTTCTGCTGCTTAAGCTGCTTGAGGGAAATATGCTCCGCTGCCGGCTCCAGCTCAGTCCACGCCCCGCCATGAACGTAAAATTGTTGTGCCTCCCGCTTCTCATAGAAGTGAGTATGTCCCTCAGCAATCCAGGCACTTACCCAATCCGGCAGCACGTCGCCCTCAGCCTCCATGCGTTTGGCTGCCGGCACCAGGCCGATCGCGTCCCACACTTCGAAAGGCCCGAGCTCCCAATTGAAGCCCCACTTCATCGCATTGTCGATATCGACAATCGAATCGGCGATTTCGCCCAGTTTGTGCGCCGAATAGAGCAGCACCGGCTTCAGCGTGTTCCATGCCAGCTCGGAATAACGATCCTTTGTTCCGAGCAGCGCCTTGATTTTATTCGCTGCACCCTTGGCAGACTTCGATGCTTCCAGGGAGGCGGATGAGATTTTACGTACCGGTTCATATTCCATCGTATCGAAGCGCAGTGCCTGTATGACCTTCCCAGAATCGGTTTTCACTTTCTTATAGAAGCCTTGGCCCTGCTTTTCGCCAATCCAGCCCAGATCAACCATCCGGTTAAGAACGTCCGGCGCACTGAATACATCCTTCTCTACTGTCGCTGCCGTTTGATCATGCACATTCGCCGCAACATGCACGAACGTGTCGAGCCCGACCAGATCGAGTGTGCGGAAGGTTGCGCTCTTTGGACGGCCAAGTGCAGGTCCAGTGACAGCATCCACTTCCTCTACCGTGTATCCAAGCTCCATCATATTCCGCAATGTAATCAGCAGCCCAAATGTGCCGATTCGGTTGGCGATAAAGTTCGGCGTGTCCTTGGCTACAACGACGCCTTTGCCGAGGCGACGCTCGCAGAACTCGTGCATGTAGGACACGATTTCCGGATCAGTCGTCTCACCTGGAATGATTTCTAGCAGCTTCATATAGCGTGGAGGATTGAAAAAATGAGTTCCTAAAAAGTGCTTTTTAAATGACTCTCCACACAAAGAAACCATTTCGTTGATGGATATGCCTGACGTATTCGATGTTACGATCGTTCCCGGCTTCCATACTCCCTCGATTCGCTTCAGCAAGTCGCGCTTAACGTCCAGTCTCTCGACGACGACTTCAATAATCCAGTCCACGTCTGCAAGCTTCGACAGATCATCTTCCAGATTGCCCGGTGTAATTCTGCCTGCGAACTCTTCACTATAAAGCGGTGCCGGCTTCGTCTTCTTCAGGCGTGCGATGGCATCCGTAGCTAAGCGATTGCGCACAGCAGGATGCTCCATTGTGAGCCCTTTTTTGGATTCAGCTTCTGTAAGCTGTTTCGGAACGAGGTCGAGCAAAAGGCAGCGAATGCCTGCGCCCGCCAAGTGAGCGGCAATAGCCGCACCCATTACGCCAGAGCCGATAACGGCGGCGCTTTGAATCGGTTGAACCATATGCGAGTTCCCTCCCAATTTGAAATGGTCTGTGTCACATGATGAGAACAACAAGAACGATATCGATATGAAATTGTTGGCTGATGACGCTACTCTGAGGTGTTCCCTGCTTCAGGAATGTTGGGTGCACTTCGTAAGATGTTCCCTGCTTCAGGGCTTGTAGGTGTGTGTACTTCGTGAGGTGTGTACTGCTTGAATGGTGTACTTCTGAGATGTGCAATGCTTCAGTTCAGGTCACTGCTCTAAGACAGGCACTTATCTGAACTTTGCTTGTCGTTGTGGTTGCAGATTCATAGAAGAAAGGTTTATGGAGTAGTTCATTGATGGTGAAATTAATGATATTTTGACCCCTGTTCAAAAAATGTGAAGCTGCTACTTTGATGTCTTTATTACAGGTTGTCTGATTATACTGATATCGGCTGTCTGTCATCCGTCTTAACCGAACCGAATACGGCTAGTTCAAGGATTTCAGCGATGTCGCGCGTCTGAACGGATTCATCGGCCTCAAGCAGCTTGGTGCCATCCTCCATCATCGTGAGACAATACGGGCATGCCGATGATATAACGGTCGGCTTCGTGGCCAGTGCCTGTTCGGTGCGCGCTAGATTGACGCGCTTACCTGCGGTCTCTTCCATCCACATCATGCCGCCGCCGGCTCCACAGCACATGCCGTTCTCGCGGCTTCGCTCTATCTCAAGCAGGGTAACGCCTCGGATCGCCCGCAGTATATTGCGCGGCTGCTCGTAAACGCCGTTATAGCGCCCAAGATAGCAGGAGTCGTGATACGTAATTCGTTCGTCCACTTCGTGCTGCGGCACAAGACTTCCCGAACGTATCAACTCGTCAAGCAACTCACTGTGGTGGAGAACTTCGGCTTCCAGCCCGAACTCGGGATACTCATTTTTTAACGTGTTGTACGTATGAGGACAGGCCGTAACAATTCTGCGTACCTTATATTTTTGGAATGTGGCGATGTTTTCTTCGCATAGCTGCTGGAACAAAAACTCATTGCCCATGCGCCGCGGAGTATCGCCCGAATTCTTTTCCTCATTGCCGAGTATGGCAAAGTTCACGCCAGCTTCATTCATTAGGCGCACAAGCGCCCTCGTCACCTTCCGGCTGCGATTATCATAAGAGCCCATGGAACCGACGAACAGCAGAATATCGAACTCTGGATTCTCCTTCACTGTCGGTACATGCAGCACTCCCTCAGGATCGACTTCCTTTACCCATTTCACCCGATCACTGCGGCTGATGCCCCACGGATTGCTTTGACGCTCAATGTTCTGCAGCGCCCGCTGTCCGTCATGCGGCATGCTGCCTTGCGTTAGCACCAGATAACGGCGCATATCTACGATCTTGTCGACATGCTCATTGCCGACCGGACATTGATCCTCACAGTTGCGGCAAGTCGTGCATGCCCATATTTCAGCTTCGGACATGACGTCGCCAATAAGCTCTAATTCTTCCGGCGGATGCTGTGCGATTTGCCAAGTGGCAGCCTGTGCCTGCATTGTCGAAGCAATGTCGGTCATTCCCTGTCCCTGCCACTTCCCAAGCTCCGCTCCCTCAGGATTCATTCTGTGCGTGCCCGATGACTTGAATGCAAAAGCAGGGGCCCACGGCGATCGTGATGTAACGGCCGCCCCTTTCTCTGTCAGGTGATCGCGCAGCTTGACGATCATGTGCATGGGCGACAGCCATTTCCCTGTGCCGGCAGCCGGACATACATTCGTGCAGCGGCCGCACTCTACGCATGCGTACAGATCCATCAGCTGCTTCTGAGTGAACTCCTCCACTTTGCCCACACCGAACGATTCCGCTTCCTCATTTTCCAAGTCAAGCTTGCTCAAACGTCCGACCGGCTCTGTGCGCCGAAGCAGTAGATTGACCGGCGCCGACAGCAGATGGAAATGCTTGCTCTGCGGTACGTAAACAAGAAATGCAAGCAGAATCACCAAGTGCGCCCACCAGAATGTCATATAGAGCGCCTCGGCCACTCCGTGAGAGATGCCGGTAAATGCCCCTGCAATAAGAGAAGAAATTGGCGCGTATCCCGATGCGCCTTCTCCTTCGGCTAATCGATGGAATCCCATCGTCAATAAGACAGACAGCATTAGAGAGTAAATGAAGAAGACGACAATAGACGGCTTCCATCCACGCTTCAGCCTCCCCAGCTTCTCGCCGTATCTGCGATAGGCGGCATAGCCCATGGCGATGAGCACCAAGGTCACGGTTGCTTCTTGCAGAAGCTCGAATGCCTCATACCCGGGAATAGGCAGCGGCTTGCCCGACAGTCCTTTATAAATAATATCCAGCGCGCCGACTTGCAAAATGATAAATCCATAGAAGATGACAATATGCATCAGACCGCTTTTCTTATCCTTCAGCAGCTTCGTTTGCCCGAACACTTGAGCGGCAAATGCATGCAAATTGTGCTTCACACGTCCGCTCCAATTCACCGGCTGCCCAAGCTTGACATACATGAATCGGTGATAGACCGCTTTGGCAAACCAATACACGCCGAGTCCCGTGACGGCCAAAAACAGGACGAGCTGCACGATCGCTCCCGGCATCGGAACCATCCCCTTTCTCAGTATTGAAAATGAATGAACTACCCATAGGAAGCGTTTACATCCCATTAGCATCATGTGCTAATCATGTGCTAATCATGTGCTCATCTACTGCCTAAACCCAGATCGATATCCAATGATTGACAATGATCTCAGTTCTATTTTATGATAGCAGCAGAAACTGAATGAGCATTCATTCATTTGTATTCCATATTCTAGCACCGAGGTGATTCCATGACAAGTCAGAAAAAAGAAAAATATTCCCAAATCCTCGAGGCAGCGGTCAAAGTATTTGCAGAACACGGGTTTCACCGATCACAAGTTTCTAAAATTGCGAAAACAGCTGGGGTCGCTGATGGTACGATCTACCTGTATTTCAAACGAAAGGAGGATATTCTGATTTCGTTGTTTCGCGAGAAGCTTGGAGAGATGATCGCCAAATTTCACGCAAGCCTCGAAACCACGACCGGAGCCAAGGATGCGCTGCGCAATGTATGCCAAATCCATTTTACCGTGCTGGAAAACAATCCGGATTTAGCGTTCGTCACGCAAATCGAGCTGAGACAAAGTTCTCTTGAGCTGCGGAAGGAAATCGGAAAAATTATTAAGCCCTATATTGTACTTATTGAGCGTATTATAAAGCAGGGCATTGAAGAAAAAGTGTTTCGCGACGATCTTGACGTCAAGCTTACCCGCCTGCTTATTTTCGGTTCCATGGATGAAGTTGTGACGTCATGGCTCATTTCTGGACAGAAGTATTCCCTGGTCGGGCAGCTTGATGGCACAATAACATTTTTTCTAAAGGGGCTTGAGCCTTAGCTCTCTCCCCTTGATTTTCCGATTGCGCAGCCTGTCTTAGGTTAGACTTTTGTTCTGCCAAGCCTCGTCTTGGTTTCCTTATCGTTTGATCGCCATAAAGGAAATGGACATCGATGTTGTCAATTCCCCTTCTAGAGCTGCAGTTCTTCCAAATTTCCTGCATGGCAGTCCACTTGTTCAACAAGTCCGCTTTAGATTACAAGCCAAATAAAGCGAAAGGGGCAATGAACGATGAATATCATCGTATTAGTCAAGCAGACATTCGATACGGAGGAAAAAATCATCATCGAAGAAGGCAAGATCGCAGAAGACGGAGTCAAATTCGTCCTCAATCCCTATGATGAGTATGCGGTCGAGCAAGCGATCCGCATTCGCGATGACCTTGGAGGCAAGGTTATTGTCGCCTCTGTAGGCCCGGAGCGTGCTTCCGAGGCGCTACGCACGGCACTCGCCATGGGCGCTGACGAAGCCATACTGATCAACGACGAGCGAATCGGCAGCGATGAGCATGCCGTAGCGCAAGCTCTGCACGCATTTGTCGGAACGGAATCCTACGATCTCGTTCTTGGCGGCAACTTTTCCGTGGACAACGGTTCCGGCCAAGTGGCCGTCAGACTTGCGAAGCTGCTCGGCATTCCGCATGTATCGTCGATTACGAATCTGGAGATCGCAGATGGCCGTGCTGTCTGCACTCGGGACGCTGAAGGGGATGCAGAGGTGGTAGAGGTGCCGCTCCCGGCGCTGTTCACCGCTCAACAAGGGCTGAATGATCCGCGCTATCCTTCGCTTCAGGGCATTATGAAGGCGAAGAAGAAGCCTTTCCGTGAGCTCACGCTCGATGACTTCGGCGTAAAAGTCGAAGCTCGCACAGCCCAAACAGAGCTATTCCTTCCTCCGCAGCGTCAAGCAGGCAAGCTGATTTCCGGAGAGCCGGCGGATCAAGTCCGGGAGCTGTTCCGACTGCTTCGAACGGAAGCTAAGGTCATATAGTTCTGCATCGAATGCAACGAATCCGGTAAGTTCATATTCCAAGGAGGCGTATTGATATGTCCAGAACGATTCTTGTCGTAGCCGAAGCGAAGGGCGGCAATCTTCGCCAAGTGTCCTACGAAGCGATTGGGGCGGCCCGTATAGCTGCAGGCGATGGGGGCTCTGTAGCCGCTGTGATCATCGGCGCAGATGCAGCCCGCTATTCCAACGACTTGGCAGCCTACGGCGTTGATCATATTTATACTGTTGAGCATACCGCACTCATTCATTATCATCCGGAAGCTTATTTTGCTGCGCTGCAGGCTGTTGTGCAGGCAGCGAACCCGGACGGCGTGTTTTTCGGCCACACCGCATGGGGCAAGGATCTGGCACCGCAGTTGGCAGCTTCCCTGCATGGCGGGCAGATTTCCGATGTAATCGCAATCGAAGCAGACAGTAGCGGCAACGTATTATTTACGCGTCCGATCTATGCAGGCAAAGCCATGGAAAAGAAGAAGTTCCTAGCCGCACCGTGGATAGTTACCATTCGACCAAACAACATTCAGCCTCCAGCAGCAGAAGCTGGCCGCACCGTGCCTGTAACAGCTATTGCTTACCCGGAACCGCCGCTTACGGCCATTGTTCGCGAGGTCGTGCAAAATACGGTCGGGAAAATGGATTTGAGCGAAGCGAAAATCATTATTTCCGGCGGACGGGGCGTTCGCAGCGCCGATGGCTTCAAGCCGCTTGAGGAGCTGGCCTCTCTACTGGGCGGTGCTGTTGGCGCTTCCCGCGGAGCATGCGATGCAGGTTATTGCGACTACGCCTTGCAAATCGGACAGACGGGCAAGGTCGTCACGCCAGAGCTGTACATCGCCTGCGGCATTAGCGGTGCCATTCAGCATTTGGCGGGAATGAGCCAATCACGCGTCATTATCGCGATCAACAAGGATCCAGAAGCGCCTATCTTCCAGATTGCCGATTACGGCATCGTAGGCGACCTGTTCGAAATCGTGCCGCTTCTAACCGAGCAATTCAAGCAAGCGCTGCAAGCTTAACATAAAAGCTGTAAGCAGGGCATTCCGATTGCTTAAGACGATCGGAATGCTCTTTTTTACGCAAAATGCCTGATTAACCATCCCCCAAGCTCCATCTCCATAGAATTTATTCAGTTCATTCAACTTTAACTACCTATATAAATGTGTATATAAACGTCCATCACCGCATGCAGCGAAGATGCAAAAAGCCCCAATACCTCATGGTAATCAGGGCTTCTACTGACTTATTTATTTGCGGTCCGGATTTCCGAAGAACATTTCATCTGCCAACGCTGTCTGAACGCGTGATTCTTCCTCGTTCAGCTTGCGGACTAACTCCATTTCAACCTTGGTCACTTCATCCCCTTGGAAATTGATTTCCGCGATCGAAGCAACAATCTTCACGATAGCTACGGCCACATTATCCGGCGTGTACGCAATGACCTTCTGTCCTGTCGGAAACACTCGAAAGCCCTGCTTCGTCATTTTGCCTCGCCCGTACTCCAGCAGCTCATTTAGCTCCTGCTCTGTCTTAAATTTGCATACCGAATTGAACTCTGTTTGAAATCCCATGTTATCCGCTCCTTTGCCTGTAAAGTTTGAAAATAAAAGTGATTGCACAACCTAATATGCACTACATCCCCCAGAGAAGACGGAGATAAAGTCAGTCTTAATTCCGGGGGTTTATTATTTCGAAAGCCCCCTCCAAAAAGGATATATTTAGACTGCTGATGAGGCAAGACAAAAGTTAGAACTAGAATATCGGAACAGTCCGCAGCACAACACCTTCTAAGACTAAATAATAGTGATGATGTCACAAATGAGCGGATTGATATTGTTATATATTGTAGGCGATAGTAGGTGATACACCAGTGGTACACAATGAGAATATGAAACATAGGAGGATTTTGTATGAATTTAAAGAAAGTCATTCTAGCATCCCTGATCGTTTCTAGTATGTTGGCCACATTGGCCGGCCCAATTCCTGCCGGAGCGGAGGCAGCGCAAGAGAATCAGCAAGAGCAGCAATCCGATAATAAGAAGGTTCCCATCGATAAGAAGTTGGCTCCCAAGCTGCAAAAAGCGGTAAATCAATATGCGGGGAAAGAGGTTAAGCTTAAGGATACCGGTGAACATATCAATAACAATGAGAGTTTGGTCACGGTTCAATCTGCAGATGGAAATTACGGTGTTGGCTTTGATCCCAAAAGAGGAAATATATGGTTTGTTTCCAACAAGACGACAATCGACAAAGTCGACAAAAAATTTCAAGACGAAGCTTTAAAAGAGTTAAAGAACGCCTATTCAAAGAAGAAATACGTATTTAACAAAGACGTTACACAGTCACGATCCTACGATAATAGCAAGGGCAAATTTGGAGATTATATGTTTTATGAGTTTTCCGGGAAGGATTTTACTGTTTCAGTAAATGCTAATATTTCAGAAGGTTATGTCATCCCCGTTGCGAGAATCGATATTGACAAAAAAGAACTTGATCTGAATTTGCTGAAATCGGCAACGGAAGCGATCAAAACGGCGTTCGATCATCAATTCGACGTGACGAAGGCGCAGATTGAGCAACGTACGTGGGTGCTTGAGGACGACAAAGTGACGGTTTACATGGAGAAGGGGAAAGCAATCAGCCTGATCAATAAACAAGGCAATCAGGTCACGACGAACAAAGAGATGACAGAAAAAGAAGCCAAAGAAGCGGTCGCCCCGCTCGCGAAGAAATTATTCAATATCGACATTACGGGATATGAAGTGAAATGGGACAGCTTATTTAAAGATTACCGCTTCATCGAAAAAAATGATGTTACGGCGGTGAGAGCGGCATTGGATGCCGAGAAAAACGTCGTGTATATAAAGTCCGGGAGCAGAGCGGCCGCAGGGAATTAAAAACACAAACAGATGCATAGGAGGATGATCATGTTTATGAAAAAAGCTATCATCGCAACATTGGTCGTATCCGGCATGCTAGCCGCATTGGGAGGATCGATTCCTGTCGAAGCCGCGGCTGCACAGGAACAGAAGCAACCGGAGAAGGTGAAAGTTCAAATCGACAAGAAGATGGCCGACAAGCTGAAAAAAGCAATGAAGGAATTGGCAGGCAAAGAGGTCAAGATGCAGGATGTTGGCGAGAGCTACTCCGGTTCGGGTGGGAGTGCAACAATCCGATCTGTGGATGACAAATATTCAATTGACTTTAATCCGAAAACAGGTGGAATATGGTGGGGTTTTGCAAAAATCTCGATCGATGAAGTCAGTAAGGAGGATCGGAATAAAGTCCTTCAAAGATTAAAAGAGCTGTATCCAAACAAAACCTATGTGTTGAGTAATGAAGTGGAAATGCAACGACGATATGATGACAAGCAGGCTAAATTTGTAGATACGAGATATGTTTTCACAGAGGAAGACTTTTATATCTCGCTCTATAAACCAGGTGCTGGATCTAAAGCAAATGATCAACTCAATGGGTACTCGATTACAGTTGATGCCAAAAAACTTGATCCAAAATGGACAAAAGCAGCAGCAGAAATCGTGAAAACAGCCTTCAATCATGAATTGAAAGAAGTGACGGAGGCAACACTCAGACATGGTAATTATGACTATAAAAAAGTGCTGGCCATACCGAAGTGGGTATTGCAAGGTGACGGTATTTACGTTGAAATAGACACAAAGTCAGGAAAGGCGATAGAAGTCATTCACAAATCGCGTCTAAAGGAAAAGGTAACGACCGACAAGGAGATTACGGCAAAAGTTGCAAAAGAAGTGATTGCTCCACTGGCCCAAAAGGTGCTGGGTGTCGATATTAGCGGATGTGAAGTGGAGTGGGATAACAGACTGAAAGAGTACCGCTTCCACAATGACTATACGGACAAAAAGGACGGAAAGGTAGTTGCAACGAAGCTGAGAGCTGCATTGGATGCTGACAAAAACGCAGTGTATCTGGTGGGTGGGGAGCACGCGATACACGGTTCGATGGAGACGATGGTGAAGTAGACGTTACAACCTTTTTACCTTACACAGTAACGAGACGGTACGAGCCTGTGGATGCAGATCCACAGGCTCGTTACGTTTTCGATAATATGAAGGTTTTACTGCCGTTTATTGAATCGCGAGCAGCTCTTTACTTCACTCGGTCATACCACACGCGCAAATGATGAACCGCTGCTCCTGCGAAGGAGGAGTGGCTTGCGCCCAGTTCCTTCACATCGCGCAGTTGCTCCTCGAAATAGTCCAGCGGCTTGCCGTGGAAGGACAAGTAGCCTCCTTCATTGGTCTTGCCCAGTTCAAGACCAATAATAATCGGCTTGCCAAGCTCGTCCGCCTGTGAGAGCAGCTTTTTGGCCGAATCATAGATTGAATCGGAGTTGTCCCGGTACGCCATAATCGTCAAGGAGTCGAACTGCTCCAGCATCCAACTGCTCACCTTGCCGTTCCCAGTCGGCATGTCCACACGAGGCAGCCAGAAAGGTACATCAGCGGCCATGTACAGACCAGCCCTTCTCCCCTCCTGCAGCCACGTCTCCATGTTGTCGATCCAGCTTCGGACGATACGTGCTTCATCTTGCTTCCACTCTGGCAGCAAATACGGCTCTACGTCCAGGTGAATGCCGGCAAAACGCTCCTCTGCCGCAACCTGCCGGTTGTAATCATTTACCCACTGAATGAAAGATTCCCCTTCTTCTTCATGCCGTTCCTTCGCCCATTCCGGCGCACCGTTCAATGCATGAACGTCAATTCCGGCTTCATGCGCCTTGCGAATGAACGAACGATACGTATCCGAGCCTACAGTGGAACTAGTTTGCAAATAGATCAGATTCACATGATTCGAGCGGCAGAATGAGACGATTTCCTCCCCTGAATCACGTATCCACTCTGTGTCCCAAAGCCATGTTGCCTTCGTTTTCCCCGCTTCAGAGGATCGAAACGTTAAAAGGATTAGTATTCCCACACAACAGCATAGCAGCAGTGCGATCAGCATCCTCCGTGAACGGAACGCTTGGCGCGGAATACTCAGCTTACGTTCTGCTTGTGCGCGAAACGATTTTTTGTCTGTTTTAGACAAAAGCCGCTGCCTCTTCTACTTCTCTAACAATCTCCTGCTCTCTTACAATCTCCTGCTCTGTATGCCCAAGCTTATGAATGTTCGGGCGTTGAATACCTTTGAACGCATTGCGCGTATCCAGAATCGGAATATTCAAATCCGCGAGCTGTTTGTAATCGAACGATTGATGGTTCGTAATCAGCACCATGCAGTCATATGTTTGGAACGTCGGCAAATCATAATCGATCGTATTCACCGTCTTGCCGGCCTTGTCCTTGAAGTGTGTCGCATGCGGATCATAATAATCGACCTTGGCGCCGCTCGCCTTAAACAGCTCATAGATTTCAAGCCCCGGGGATTCGCGCAAATCGTCAATATTCGGCTTATAGGCCATGCCCAAAATTAAAATTTTCGAATTTTTAATCGACTTCGAGCTTTGATTCAAAATACGCGATGTTTTCTCCATCACATGGTACGGCATATTGGCATTGGTTGCCTGAGCGATATCGATAAACTTGCTGTAGAAACGATACCCCTTCGCCTTCCAGGATAAATACATCGGATCAAGCGGAATGCAGTGGCCTCCAATACCCGGTCCTGGATAGAACGGCATAAAGCCGAACGGCTTCGTTGCTGCAGCGTCGATCACCTCCCAAATGTCGATGCACATCCGATCGCACATCATCGCCATCTCGTTAATGAAGGCAATATTTACGCTGCGGAATGTATTTTCCAACAGCTTTGACATTTCCGCCACCTTCGTTGAGGATACGGGTACAACACTTTCCACAATATTTCCATACAGTGCAGTTCCCAGCTTGAGGCATACTGGCGTTGTTCCGCCAATTACCTTCGGCGTGTTAAACGTATTAAATTTCGGGTTGGACGGATCCACACGCTCCGGAGAGAAGCAGAGGAAGAAGTCCTCTCCTGTCCGGTATCCTAAAGAGGCTTCGATTTCATGTTGAATCAGCTCCTCTGTCGTGCCTGGATACGTTGTACTTTCCAGTGTGATCAGCAGGCCCTTCCGCATATATTTCTTAATTTGTTCCACAACGCGTGTAATATAGGAGGTGTCCGGATCTTGATTCTCACTAAGCGGTGTCGGCACACAAATACTGACTGCATTCAGCAACTGAATATGACTGAATTCGCTCGTAACGAACAATCGACCTGTGTTCATGCACTGTGTCAACGTGTCATCGCTTATATCCTTAATATAGGAATGTCCGTTATGGATACTCTCAATCTTGCGTGAATCAACGTCAATTCCGACAACCTGGAAGCCTTGCTTGCACATTTCAATGGCAAGTGGCAGGCCGACATAGCCTAACCCGATGACTCCGACTACAGAAGTTTTGTGTTCAATTGCGTGTTGTAAATTTGCAGCATACATGTTCACAGTTGTTCACCCTTCCATCCACTAGTTAATTGTATATAGTTATGACAAACAGCGGCTAAGCCGTTCATCAAGTTCTACCGGCGAAAATGGTTTTGTAATATAATCGCTGACGCCCTGCTCGAAGCAGTAATCAATCGTCTTCCCTACCCGCTGTTCGGACAAAATCACGATCTTCGGCTGCTTCTCCAAATTCATCTTCTGAATGTGCGAAATGAACGGCAGACCGTTTATTCCATATAAATTCAACTCCGTTAAGATTAAGTCGAATTGCCCTCCATCAATGAGATTCAGCGCCGTCAAAGCATCTTCTGCCTCGTGCACCTCGTAGCCCTGCATCGTCAACCATATATTCAAGAACTCTCTTACACTAGCATCATGATCCACGACCAGAATCCGCTTCGCAGCTTCGAGTTCAAGTTGATCATGGAGAATCCGAATATGGGAGGAGTCTGTAGCCGGCCACTCGTTCCAGCGACCAAGAATAATGTCCTCTGCCTCCTGAGAATCCGCCACTGCTGCAACCGCACATACAATTGGCGTTCCTGCCAATTGCTCTTCTACCATGCTCTTCAGTACAAGCGCATAGTAGTGGGTCTGATCCAGCGTCGCGCGCGGCAGCATTACAGCAATGACTTGCTGGGCATCGGCAATCATTAGCTCGAATGGGATCTGCTCTCTCTCCAGCGCAGAGCGGAGCTCCTTCTCCCACGTCTTGCCGAGCGGATTCGCATGGATGAAAATAATGCCTACGTCATGTCCGGGATAGCTCATCACCAGATGATTTACGGTTTGCTTAAATGTCGGTACAAATCCAAATTCCGCATTTCGTTCCACCAATTGCAGCATGTGCCGTTTCCACCTTTCCCATCGCCTGTTAGGCGGTTTTCGTTTGTTCTCCTTCTTCCTTCCAGCTTTGGCGCGTCATGGCGCCCCAAGAATTGTTCTTCTGGAAAAATTGAATATGTCCTTGAATGCGCCACAGGCTGCCGAGCTGCCGGTATCCGAAGAACATCAGCACGCTGAACACAAGCATACGCACGAGATCACTGATGCGCGGATATCGCTTGAACGCAATCTCCTCCAACAGAAGTGAGCCTACAGCCAACAGTAAACCTGATAAGAAGTTTATTAGCATAAATATCAAGACAATTTCCCAATGGGTCATGTCATACAGCGCATAACCGATCAGGGACATCAATCCCGTCACTTTAAAATAAGGATTGAGCGCTTCAAAAATAATCGTGTATGGCATCGACAGAAGTCCAAATACCTTATATTTCGGCCTGAACGTCATATCATAGTTTTCGATCATGTTCTTCAAATTGCCTCGACCCCAACGCTTCCGCTGGTTTGATAGGATATGATACGTATCGGGCGCTTGGGTCCAGCAGACTGCCTCCGGACAGAAGGCAATTTTATAAGGCAATTTATTTTCCAGCATATAGCGGTGAAGCTTGATAATGATGTTCATGTCCTCGCCGGGATACCCATCTCGGTACCCGCCAACCTTGATTACGTAATCCTTGCGGAACAGCCCGAATGCCCCCGATACAATAATGAGTCCATTGAGCGCACTCCAGCCGATCCGCCCCCCAAGGAACGCCTTCAAATACTCCAGCGTTTGAAACATTGGCCACCATTTCTTCGGCAAACGAACTTCCTTCACCGTTCCATTTTCGATCGTGCATCCGTTGGCAATGCGCACATTGCCCCCAATCGCTACATATTGTTCCGGATCGGACATATACATGGTCGTCATTTGAATCAAAGAATCTTTCTCCAACAGCGAATCCGCATCAATTGAAGAAATAAGCGGATAATGCGAGAAGTTAATCCCTGCATTCAAGGAATCCGCTTTGCCCCCATTCGCCTTATCAATGACGTACAGGAACGGATATTCCGGATTATGATAAACCGCGTTAATCTTCGTGCAGTTCACGGCGTACCGAATAGACAGGTTATCCATCCGATATAAGCCAAACTCTTCAATCAGCACGTTCAAGGTCTCATCATTGGAGCCGTCATTAATGACAATGACCTCGTATGTCGGATAATTAAGTGTCATTAACGACTTCACATTTTCAATAATAGTCAGCTCTTCATTATAGGCAGGCACGAGCAGCGAGACAGGAGGAACATGCTCCGATCCCGCTATCGTTCCGCTTAGTGCGTATCGCTTCCTGCGAACGATCGAGAATATATTTTTAAAAGAGAACAGCATAATGCCGAAATAAATACTATTAACGACGATGACATAATACATGGCGAACAGACCATATATGAGAAGCAAATCTCTAAGCAGAATAATCGCCTCCTACACTTCGGAATATCGGTGCGGCCGCTGCCTTGCCGAAATACTGTTCATACAGCATCCGCTTTGTCGCTTGGCTCGCCTTCTGCTTGCGTCGCTTGGCAAAATAGTGCTCGCGCAGCAGCTCCTCGTGGATGCGGTCTTTGGCCATATCCGATTTGTAAGGGTCGTCTTTTTCGAGCGCCGCCTCACACAATGCCCGGAAGCCCTCATCCCCCATCGTAGCTAAGCTCTTCGAACTGTAGTAACGAACCCACCAGTTGGTGTCGGTCAACGCTTCCTTCAGAATGACAATACTAACAACATGGTGGTATGTACCGAGCGACTCCGCAACCGCCGCCCGAACCTCCCATTCCGGATCCTTGAACCAACTGCATAATCTATCTTTCGTCAGTACGCTGCCAGTACGAACGAGCAGTTTAATTGCCAAGGAACGAATATCCTTATCTTTGTTGTCCGCAAGCTTGAGCAGCGCCGGTGAAAGCTCCGGTCCCGCATGCCCGCGCAATGCAAGCAGAACCGTTTTGACCAAACAATTATTGTTATCACCTAAGCATTTGACAAGAAGCGGAGTAACATCTATAGATGATTCCTCCAATATTTCAGCGGCAAACAGCTCATTATGCTGCTCGCGACCCGCAAGCTCACGCAGCATCACTTCCAAGGAAGTTGCATCGTCCGCACATTTGGCTATCGCCCGGGCAATGACACGCACCAGTTCAGCCGCCTTCTCTTGTCTTAGCAGTTCCAGCAGCTGTGGTACCGCTTGGGGCGATCTCATGCCTCCCAAGCGGAAGGCTGCTTGCATTTGCTTCGCGTAGAACATACTGTTCAGTTTCTTCAAATCTGCTTGAACGAGCCCCATATCCTCACACAGCCTCGTCAGCTTTTCCCGCTGCTTTCCACGGAATCTCTCTATCCATTCCATCAGTTTGTCCTGGATGACCCTAGCCTCCAATTGAGTTACCGCCCCCTTCGGCGGCTGGAAGGAGCCTTCGTCCCCAATATGGCGCTGCAAATAAATGAAATAGGGTTTGAATTTCTTCATAATCGCGTCCTGTTGCTGCATCAGACGTATATTCCTAGCTTTCATGATGAGCAGTATGAATACGCCGACACTAATAAGGCCAAGGCAAACGTAGATGAAAGATACAGCAAAGTCCAACTTGGTATACATGTAACGTGTGCCTCCTTTGTTTCACGAAAAATGACAGTCCTAAAGCTCCCTGTTGGCCTTGCAAGCTGCATGGAACTCAGAACATCATTAGGAAATCGTGTGCAGCCTACATATGGCCGCTTATGTCATGGAAGACGATGAAATATTTCCTTCATGTCGTAATAACTTTGCTTCAAGCGTTCAGTGTAACCAACTTTATCCCACTGTTTCCATGTGTAAACTTGGATATTGTGTAAAGAATAGTTCTTCAGTGCACGTGTCTGTGCCCCAGCCATGGATTTCGTTTCTTTGTCGACTACCCAAGGCAAAAATCGAATGCCTTCTGTCTGTATCGTTGACAGATCGCGCTTACGCTCTACTTTCCCGTAAGAAATCACTTGTTTCGTACTTGGGTCGGCGAAGCCAAGCAGCATCCACGGAATTCGAATTTCGACGATGTTATCCTTCGCATTCCAAGTTGCTAACGAATTGTATGACTTACTGTTCGGATCGTTCGTCCCTCTTATCAGCTTGCCTACGACGATATCCTGGAATGGATGGGCAGATCTCGTATCCGGCGGCTCCATTTTCAAACTGACGGCCAGCTTCCATGGATTGAACAGTCCTGAGTTATCCTTCATTTCCTCCGGCTTTGGTTCAACCATCCAATAGCCGGAAGGGCCATATAAACGGTTGTTAAAGTCATAATTTGAAGCGATGCGCACCTCGCTATTTTTACCGATAACGGTCAGCGTTTCCAGCCCTTCATCCAGCTTCAAGCCAGGAAGCTCCTTCATCGCGCGATTGCCGCCAGTCTGCGTATGCGCTCCGATGTACAAGGTCTGCTTCTCTGGATCGAACGGCTTATCCAACTTAAGCATCGTATATACATAGCCTTCGTCATGGGTCGCCCACATCTCCTGGACACCCGGCAAATCTGGCTTCAGCAGCATCTTCTCTTCGTCAGGAATTGCATCCCAATCCTTCGCGTCGCCATCAATAACAATGGCGTCTTCCTTGCTCGGATACATTCCTAGTAGCCCGAACATTTTCTCATTCGTCAATACGTTGAGCCAGTATGGCCTGC
Source organism: Paenibacillus sp. S-12 (assembly GCF_030363895.1). Taxonomy (NCBI): domain Bacteria; kingdom Bacillati; phylum Bacillota; class Bacilli; order Caryophanales; family Paenibacillaceae; genus Paenibacillus; species Paenibacillus sp. S-12. Next base: position 398,261 of record NZ_JASIUF010000026.1, on the reverse strand, counting down.
GATCGGCTGGAACTTCGATTTTCATCGTATTCCATGTCTTCTTAAACCACTCGTCCTGCCACATGAACAATATGGCTCCCGCATAATGCTCATCATAAATATCCTGCGTGAGCGAAGCATCGATACGCCCTTGTTCCCGCTCATCATGGCCGCCTTGATTGCGCCCACCCATGCCTAAATGGGAGATTCCAATCGAAGACGGTACGCCATATTCCGTTATCATGACTGGCAAGTCCTTGAACTCCGCCTTCAGCTTGCGCAAATAAGCCTTATACGTATTGAACTGTCCCTGCTTATCGCGTATCGTCTGCAATGAAGCATCCAAGTGGAAGAAGTCCGGGTAATACGGATAGACGTGATAGGCAGCAAAATATCCCGCATTCCAAGCCTTCGGCTGAATATGTCTTGCATCGACACTTACCATATCTTCCTGAAACAAGGGCTCTCCCGGATGCTTTAGCACATCCGTCGTCACCCAATTCGTGAATGTCATCGGATGATGCCAACCATATTCGTTCTCCACCGCGGCAGTGTAATCAAGCATTTCGGCGAGCCAACTCTCGAATGGACTCGCTTGCCTTGTGGCGCTAAAATGAGCGCCGGTATAGGCCTCCACTTTGTTATGCTTCTTATTCGTCTGATCAACCATCACAGGATCCCACTCTGTGCCGATATGCCAAGCCATCAAGTAGTCTCCTGCATTTGTTCGGTACTTGCCCTTCGCTGTCCCGGCATTGTCGGGGAGCGTGACATCTCCGTATACGGCGCGAACGACCTTTTCGATTTCACGCTTGAACTTATCTTTGATGTTCGGCAAATAAGCATCCTGAGATTCGATAAGCTCTTCTTCAGGTGACCATATGCCTTGAATAAAATAGAGCGGGCGCTCCGCCTTATCGCGGTTAAACTTTACAAGCGCTTCGTAAAATACCGGATTATGCACCGTGTATACCCGAATCACATTCGCGCCCATATCATGTATCTGTTGGAACCAGCGCAGATAATCCTCCTCTTGAATCGGGAATTCCCCGGGGAAATAACCTGGCAATGTTGCGCCTAAGTTGACTCCCTTGGCAAAGATCGGCTCAAAGCCGCCTTCTTTGTATTCCAGAATGCGGTCGCCTTCCGTCTTGAATTTCAGCTTGATGCCATCCTCACCAGCATAGGCAACAGGCTTGGAAGACAGCAATTCCGGCATCCAATACAATCCGCCTGCAAGTATGATCACAATCGGCATCAGTATGCCTATTATTAGATTTCGTTTTTGTCTACGGTTCATGAATATTCGCCTGTTCACCCTCTCTGCGAGTGTTGTCCGCAACCTTATCTACTATCTAACCAAGTTTTTTTCTGGAATAACATGGTTATTTAGTCGCGTTTTGAAAACTAGGACCCTGATTTTCCATGATTAATTGCAGCGTTGAAGTAGTGAAAAAGCCTATTGTAAAGCGATTTATCCCCTCCTTTCTCGATATGATAAATGGATCGTTTGGAGAATTTGTAAATCGACTTCATTTGTCATCATTAGACGCTGCAAAAGCAAAAAGGTTTCGTTTTTGTAACCATTTTACCAATAATATGTATTTCTCTCGGACTTTGGTCACCCCTTTTTTAGTAAAGATCCGTCCATCTGTACCACAGCCATTTGGTGCACACAAAAAAACAGGAGGACAGCTCCTCCTGTTTTATTCACCCTTTTTCCGGCTGTACCATAGCCATACGCGCGCAACGTCCTTTTCTGAAAAACAATTCGCGGTATAGGTATGTCCGCTCATAATCGTAACACGCAGAGAGCGGATGCACCACTGCCGCTGAAAATAATTGTCCTTCGCCGAGATAGATACGATATGCGGTCTCAGCATGTAATGCGACTTTCTCGCGATCGCGCGAGTACGAATCATGAGCTGCTTGTCCTGAATCCCCATTCCCGCGTCCTTTAGTCGCAGTGTCCCCATTCCAAGCAATATCGGCATCAAGAGCCACAGCCAATGGGCCATCGTCCCCTGCCACCAATAGAGCAGGCCATAAGCAATGAAGAAGAGCAGCAGTTCCATGCGAACATAGTACCACCAAGACCGTCCAGGAGGCCGATGCTGCACTGTATTCTGATCCATATTGACTTGGGGTACAAAATGAGCTACTAAGTCCGGGATATCCCGAACTCGCACAAGCGGATGAAGCAACAGCGATTCCTTCTTGTCCGCTGACAGAACTCCTACCTCCACCTGCGCATAACCGAGCAGTTGCCGAAGCATGCCCTCTTTCACGATAATCTCTTGTACACGTCCTGGTTTAAAGGCGTTCACCTTTTTTTCGAACAGCCCATAGGAAATGACGATTTCCTCTCCCTGTACAACTGCCGTAAAGCGGTAGTATTTCGCAACGAAAAGCAGTGTTGAGATGAACCAGGCAAGGATAAAGCCCCCAACTCCGAGCACAATGTAAGTCAGGTGACTTGGAAGCAAGGACATGACCTGATCCATAATTTTTTTGAGAAGTCCTTCGGGCAAAATCAACTTCAACAAATCATCTGCGAAATTCGTAATCGCCACATAGAAGGCAAGCAGCATGCCCAGATGGATCGTTGTCGCCGAAGAGAGGAATAACGTTCCTATCCCCAGCCTTATGTCCCGTGCCGAGAAGCCCGTGCCCTTCGTCTGCCTGTCCTGATCCATCTGATCCACGCCCGCTGTCGCACGGACATTGTTACTAGACTGCGAATCAACGGCTTCCGCTATCGTCATAGTTGTAGGTACATCGCCGCGTTCCAGGCCGATATGCTCGGTTCCTTGCTTGCGCAGCATCAAGACTGTACGCAGCTCCTCAGCATGTGCAAGCGACAATGTAGGCAGCACGCCGTCTCCATCCGCCTCTCCGCCAGGTGTTTCGATCTTTAGTTGAGCCGTACGGCTTAAGCGCTGCAGGAAGGACTGCTCCAAGCGTACCGAGTGAATGCGCCGATAAAAAATCGTTTTTTCTTCCCGAACAAAAATTCCTTTATTGATGACGAGCTTATCTTCCTCAAAGCGGAAGGTAAACCTTCTCCAATCCAGCACCGCATCTATGAGCGCATAGACAACAATGGCAGCAAAAAGCATCTGTATCCACAAATGATCCTTAGCCTTCCATGCGTAGAGAATGAGGAAAGGCCATATGGCCTTGGCTACCTGTAGAATCGAAAATCCCATGTGCAGCGGATGAAGGCGCATCTCCTTATTCTTCATGGTCATCCACCTTCGCCAACTGTGCGATTCTTGCTTTCAACCACTGGGCCTCCTCCTCCTGCACTGCAAGAATATGATGCGTAGTGGCTGCCGTCACAACAGATACCTGCGACAGTCCAAACTTGCGGAGTAGTGGGCCGCGTTCTGTCTCCACATGCTGTACCCGATTCATAGGTACAATCGTATGTTTCAAATAAATGACCCCTGACTGAATATGCAATTCTTCCTCAAACACTTCAAATGCAAAATAACGATAGGTTAATGACGGCTCAATCCATACGAACCAAACGAATGATAATCCCCATAAGCCTGCTGCAATCCATGCAGGATACAATATCCAGCCCTGTATAGAAGCAATTATGGCATATGCAGCAATAATCGCAGCCAGTATGACGTGGGCAATTACACCTGCAATTCGAGATGCTTTCTTATAATCAGGATGCAGCCTGTGCCGTAGCTTGATGTCCATATCCATATCCATATCCATCCCCTTCACCAGCAGGAAACTTATTTGCTCATACCCTCTGCAATCTTGATCAACTCTTCTTGTCCCACATCCGGATTTGTAGGAATTAATGTATATCGGAAGCCGCCTTCATCCCAAGTTAGCGAGTGTATTTCATCCCAATACCATCCCGTCGTACCGCGTACCTCAACTGCCGTCCCTCGATCCCTTTTGGAGTCGGCAGGCGTTTTGAACAGACTTTCATTTATATAAGACACATTGTTTTTATCATACTCCAAGGAGATTTCCGTGCGCTTCATTTCTCCCTCCAACTGCGTCAACTCCGTCTTCTTTAATGAAAATTCCTTATCTTTTATTTGTAGAAATGGGGCTCCTGCCGCTTGCTTCGCTTCTTCCAAGGATACCAGCTTCACCGGATTCAGCTCATTAATATCACGTACCGGAATGTCTTTCGGTATGCTCAACTGGAACGTACCTGCCGTAAACTTCGGCGCCATATCCAGCTTCGTATATTCGAACATGGATTTGACCGCACCGCTATCGATTTTGCTCTTTATCACCATCCAAGAAGACTGATCGACCCATAACTCCATTTGCTTCAGCAGGGCATCCTTCTTCTTGGATGCAGCCTTAATATGAACCGTTTGATGCTCGCCGACTTTCTCTTTCCCCATCGATTCAATATGATATGATTTGTTTAAATGCTCCAGCATACTTTTCAACTGCTCCCGCTGTGACATCGGCCGCATCCCGTCGCCTACTTCCATTTTGAACGCCTGCTGATTATGCTCATCCCATACCGTAATCAGCTTGCCGTCACTCACAGATACAGCCCGTTCGTTATCCTTGATTACTTCTTCTCGTTTTTTCTTCGTCTCTGCATCCGACCACTCCTTAATCGCATAACGCTCTGTTTCCTTCCCGTTCTCGTACGTGACCATGACCCCTTCCGCATAGTACGATAGTTCTCTTTTTCCTGCTTCCAGCGCCTGGCTAACGAGCTGCTCTCCGCTCCATTTCGCACTATCGGCACATCCGGTAAAGATCAAGCTGCTTGCCAGCAATAAGCTTCCTGTTATTCGGAACATCTGCTTCATCCTTCCTCTATTTCTGATTCCCGTTCGGACGAAAATCGACATGCTAACAACGTGCCATGCGGTGCGGCCGACCAAACGCCAATGCACCCGCCATGCCGCTCTGCAATCATGCTTGCGATACTAAGTCCGAGCCCCGATGATCCCCCAGTATGAGATTTTGTCCTTGCCCTGTCAGCCTGGTAAAATGGCTGGAACAGCTTCTCCAAATCCTGCGGCGCGATCGGCTCCCCTTCATTCTGAACGAGCAGCACTAATGAATTTCCTCGCCAAGCTTGTACACTGTCTGCAAATTCCGGGAACAACCATTCCGGCAATGCCTGATTCTCTGAAAAGGCCCCCAGCCAAATCCTCTGTTCGCACGGTGTATAACGTATGGCATTGCCCATCAGGTTATCTGTCAGCCGCACCATCTGCTTCGCATGGAACGGGTAGACACCCGACACCTCATTGCTCACTTCAAGATGAATGCTGCGCTGCGCGCATATCGCATCATAACCCGAAAACAGCATATCGAACAGTTCTTCTCCATCGACGAAAACACGCTCCTGCTCATTTCCTCTCTCTGAAGTACGAAGCGCTGTGTAGGTTGCCAAATCGTCCAGCATCTGTTGCATGTAGCCGATTTTGTCGAACATAATGTCGAAGTATTCCCGCTTCTCTTCCTCCGTTACCTGCTTGTCCTGCTGCAACGATTCTGCATACGCTCGAATCGAGGTAAGCGGCGTCTTCAAGTCATGGGACAACGATGCGATCATATAGTCCCGCTCCCGCTGTTCCGCAGCAATTTGCCCTCTGGCCTGCTCAATCTGCTCCTTCATGCCGTGAAAATGTGCGATCAAGGCCCCCATTTCGTCCTTTGTAGTGCGGCCCATATCGGGAACCGGTTCATTGCGGGCAAAGGCTGTCATTTGCCGCATCAGTTGCTTCATCGGCTGATTCAGCTTTCGCTGAATAACCACGAGCGCACCGCCATACAGGGCAATAAAGAACAGCACGGCACAGCCGATGACGGTATACGTGCGGTACTGGAAGGCATTAAGCCACTGTTCGCGCACCATCGTGATTTCATAGAACCCAATGAGGGTTCCTTTCTCGAACACCGGCTTTTTCACCATATACGTATCATGGCTTTGCTCCAGCTTGTACAGGTTCTCGTACAACTGCTCCGGATTAACACGGTATATAGAAGGAAGCAGCCTGTTCTCCATTGAAGTGAATACTTGAACACCATCTGCTCGATACAGCGTGATCTTAAGCGAGTGGCTTGCGACTCTACTGACCGTTAGGAACTTATCCTGCGGCTGGATGTGATACAGCGAAGGTGATTCTATCACCTGCTCTACTTCACTTAGGCGCTTCATCACATCCATATATTCGGCTAGTCCCTTCGTCTCATCATAGGACTGCAGCAGCCCAAATAAAGCAGCGAATGCCACAAGCGGCAAAATCATAACGACAAGACAGGTGATCATCAGCCAATGAGTAATTTTCATGTGCACCGCTCACCAATGAATCGATAGCCCGTTCCCCATACCGTCTGTATATATGTGGGATTGCGCACGTCATCCCCGAGCTTCGTGCGCAGGCTCTTAATATGAACGGACACGGTATTGTTGCCTTCCGCATCTGCCTGCTTCCATACATATTCATACAATTCCTTCTTCGTAAAGGCGCGCTGTGGATGATGAGCAAGAAGTACTAGAAGCGCCCATTCCTTGACTGTTAAGGCGATGGGCTGACCTCCCACGCTAGCGAGTTGCTGCTCTTCATCAATGGCGAGTCCGCCTTCGAAGGACAATCTGTTCGTTGAGACCTCAGACCCATCCGCGTACCGTTTGAATCTTCGCAGGTGCGAATCAATTCTAGCCGTAAGTTCGGACAGACTGAACGGTTTTGTTACGTAATCATCTGCTCCGAGCTTCAAGCCCTGCACCTTTACCTCATCCTCAAGCCGGGCACTTAATATAAGAAGCGGAGCGTCGCTCGACAGCCGGATATTTTTACATAATGTGAACCCATCCATCTCCGGCAACATCAAGTCAACGATAGCCATGTCATACGAACCGCTGCGAAAGTCCTCCCAGCCCTCCAGTCCTGTGGAAGACCAAGTAACTTTGAATCCTTCCCGGCGCAAATGATCTCCAACAATTCTCGCGATTTCTCTATCATCTTCGACAAGTAATATGTTCGCTTTCATGTGTCCCTCGCTCCTTGTCTACATTATAGTTGTCTCTGTGCGCATTCTTTCGGATTTTATACTTTCTTTATAAGCGATCCGAATTAGATGCTGACATAAATACCTGCGATCTCTTTTACTTTCGAGCAAAATAATAGATATAGCAGATCCAACTTTCGGTTCCTATTTCTGTAATTCTCTTATTTCCATTTCCAACCATAAGATATCCATACTTCCTATCATAAAAAATGGGCCCGCCCAGCAAGTAGATTCTCTACTTACAAGACAGCCCATTCGTATCTTCCTATAAATATGTTACATAAGTGCCGTATGCTTACACGTTCTCAAAATAAAGCTGCTGCTTTACCTCATAGCGTTCAAGCGCCAGTTGAATCAAGCGATCCAGCAGCGCACCGTACGCAAGCCCTGTTTCCTTCCACATGAGCGGATACATGCTGAACGGCGTAAAGCCTGGCATTGTATTTACTTCATTGATGAACACCTGCATATCTGAACGGCGTACAAAGAAGTCTACGCGAGACAAGCCGGAGCCATCTATCGCACGGAATGCGGTAACTGCCATCTCACGAAGGCGATCCAACAGCTCTTCGTCCAGCGGCGCAGGAATGACAATTTGAGATTTGCCGTCGAGATACTTTGCCTTGTAATCGTAGAACTCACCCGAGGACACAATTTCCCCTGGCACGGATGCGTCTGCTTCGTCATTGCCAAGCACGCTTACTTCTACTTCGCGAGCATCTACGAACTCCTCTACAATAACCTTGCGGTCATAACGGAGCGCAACCTCAATCGCTTGTTTCAGCTCCACATCATTGCGCGCCTTCGAAATGCCTACCGACGAGCCCAGGTTAGCTGGCTTAATGAAGCATGGGAAGCCAAGCTCTGATTCAATATTAGCCATAACATCAGCCTGATGATTCTTCCATTCACTGCGAATGAAATGAACATATTTGCACTGAGGCAAGCCCGCATGCGCAAATACCTGCTTCATCACGGCCTTATCCATACCAACAGATGATGCCAGTACGCCTGCGCCGACATAAGGTACGTTTGCCATTTCAAACAAACCTTGGATCGTGCCATCCTCTCCATTCGTTCCGTGAATCAGCGGGAACATGACGTCGATCCGCTGCTCCGCTATCCCATTGCGATCCACTCGAGCGAACAGCATTTCCATTGCATCCTTCGTGTGCCCAGCAGCCTCTTCTAATGTAAGTTCCGATTTATCGCTAAACGGTTGATGGCGCACTTCTCCTATGCGCCATTCCCCTACCTTCGTAATATAGAAAGGAATAATTTCATATTTCTCGTAATCCATTGCTCCCATAACGGCAAATGCCGTCGATAATGATACTTCGTGTTCTCCTGATTTGCCGCCGTACACCAAGCCGACGCGCATCTTCTGCTGTTGTCCCATAATTCCCTCCGTCAGCGCATCAAGCGCCTGTTGTCCCCCTACGCTGTCTTCATTGTCCTTTTATAAGGCATCGACAATATGAAGGAAGCGATATTGCGTCGCCTCTGTCCACGCGTAAGAATCCTGATAGTCCCAATAACGGTGGCGGCTATTTGTCGTATGTGCATTGATGAGCGGCATGCCGTTCACATCAAATGCGGTAACGATCGTTGTATGTTGGTAATGGCCGTTGCCATCCCAGTCATATGCGATAATATCGCCGAGCTGCAGCTCTGTTGGCTGTTCAACCAGTTCCGCCCGCAAACCAGTTCCACTATTCGCAAGCAAACGCTCCAGGCTGTTTGCAACTGCCCAGCTATAGCTCCAACCTTCTTGACCGTTGACCATCCCTTTATACCACCAGCCCGCTTCTCTTCTACCAGTATAGTTCATAGGCACTCCCCCTGCAAAGAGACATTGGGAGACATAATTGGTGCAATCGACCTCAAACGACAGAAAACGGGGATTGGGCTCATTCCACCACTGCTCTGCATATTGTACAGCCTTCTCCCGGCGATACGGAACTGATTTCTGAGGCCGCATATTACCTAACACATCACGATTTAATAAAGGTACAGAGCGGCTCTGCTTTTCGGCATAACTTCTCGTCTCTACTAGTTCGCCTTCTACTTGATTGCCATGACGCTCATAGGCCGGTGTTTCTACACGAGTAATAATCCACCTGTCACCGTCACGGTTCAAAATTAACCGCTCGATATCGATTCGCTCATCGAATAAGGTCACGCCCTGCTGGTCATATTCGCGCTGGACATGAAACTCTAAATCAACAGCTACCTCTCCGTCGCCTTCATGCTTGCGCACAATCTTCGCCTTCGTCTCACTTTTCAGCGGTGTCGTTCCGCGTTCGCGATACCACAATTTCAATCTTCTAGCCCGCTCGCTTGCCTTCATGACATAATCCATATCTTCAATAGGAGCCTGAACTGCGTAATTCCGATCATCCACTTCAGATCGATTATGTTGATCTACATATAGGTACAGCGTATTCTTCCAATCTTGCCGCATGCTACTGCCTCCTTGTACGGGCGCGCCTCCGGCGGACAACCGTCCTTGAAAGCCGCGGTATATTGCTACCATTATATGCATCTATCACATCGCTCATGTCGTGAGGATATTTGAAGCAAAGAGCACGTACATTTAGGCATTTTTATGCAGAAAAACCTCTTTACGCTCATACGGGAACACGCTATACTGGAGATGTGAAGCAATTATGAAATTATGTTTCATCTGGTGAAACAGAAAGAAAAACAACTACCTGTAATACCTACCAACATACTTTGATTCAGCATCACCAAGCAAGAGAACACAGAACCAAGAAGGAGGTTTCTCTATGGCAAGAACAGATGCTTTTTCTACAGCACGCGAGCTAACCGTCGGCAATCATTCCTACCGTTATTACAGCTTGGAGGCGTTCGAGGCGCAAGGCCACGATATTTCCCGCCTTCCATTTTCGATCAAGGTGCTGCTTGAAGCAGCCCTGCGCCAATTCGATGGCCGCGCCATTACGAAGGATCACGTGAACCAAATCGCCAATTGGGCGAATGGCCGTGATGAGAATAAAGAGATTCCATTCATTCCAGCACGTATCGTGCTTCAGGACTTCACGGGCGTACCAGTCGTTGTCGATCTTGCAGCGATGCGGGATACAGTGAAAAAAGCCGGTGGAGATCCGAAGCAAATTAACCCGCTTGTTCCGGTTGATCTCGTAATCGACCACTCTGTCATGGTTGATGCATTCGGCTCAAAGGATGCTCTCGAATATAACATGAACGTGGAATTTGAGCGCAATGAAGAGCGCTACCGCTTCCTTCGCTGGGCGCAAACCGCGTTCGACAACTTCCGTGCAGTACCGCCTGCAACAGGTATCGTTCACCAAGTTAACTTAGAATACTTGGCTTCCGTAGCTGCTACGAAGCAGGTCGATGGCGTTACCGAAGTATATCCTGACTCGCTCGTTGGCACAGACTCGCATACGACGATGATCAACGGTCTTGGCGTTGTAGGCTGGGGTGTCGGCGGTATTGAGGCAGAAGCTGGCATGCTCGGACAGCCGCTCTACTTCGTTACGCCAGAGGTAATCGGCTTCAAGCTGACAGGCAGCTTGGCGGAAGGCGCTACGGCGACTGACCTTGCACTGACGGTTACCCAAATGCTGCGCAAGAAGGGCGTAGTCGGCAAGTTTGTTGAATTCTTCGGCCCAGGCCTTGGAAACATCAGTTTGGCCGACCGCGCAACTGTAGCGAACATGGCTCCAGAATACGGAGCAACGATCGGCTTCTTCCCAGTTGACCAAGAGACATTGAATTACATGAGATTGACTGGCCGCTCCGAAGAGCAAATCGAGCTCGTTAAGGCGTATTATACAGCTCAAGGATTATTCCGCACGGAGGCTACAGAAGATCCGGTGTTCACGGATGTCATTGAATTGGATCTCGGCTCGATCGTACCAAGCTTAGCAGGTCCAAAGCGCCCGCAGGATCGTGTGGAACTGACGAACATGAAGCAATCCTTCCTTGATATCGTGCGTACGCCGATTGATAAGGGCGGATATGGACTCAGCGACGAGAAAATCGAACAGCAAGTTACTGTTGCTCATCCGAACGGTGAGACAACACAACTGAAGACAGGTGCTGTTGTGATCGCAGCAATCACCAGCTGTACGAATACTTCCAACCCTAGCGTAATGATCGGCGCAGGACTTGTTGCGAAGAAGGCGGTAGAGCGCGGCTTGAAGAAGCCAGCTTACGTGAAGAGCAGCTTGACTCCTGGTTCGCTGGTCGTTACAGAATATTTGAACAAATCCGGCTTGATCGAGCCGCTCGAAGCGCTTGGCTTCCACGTTGCTGGCTACGGTTGCGCTACATGTATCGGTAACTCTGGTCCGCTTCCTGACGAGGTAAGCAAGGCGATCGCAGATGAAGATATGACCGTTGCAGCTGTCTTGTCCGGTAACCGCAACTTCGAGGGCCGTGTCCATGCACAGGTAAAGGCGAACTACCTTGCTTCTCCTCCGCTCGTTGTGGCATATGCACTCGCAGGTACAGTCAACATCGACCTTGCGAGCGAGCCACTCGGCTACGACAACAACAATGAGCCTGTATTCTTAAAGGATATTTGGCCTACATCTGAAGAAATTAAAGAAGCTGTTGCCCAAGCGATTTCGCCAGATATGTTCCGTGCCAAATACGAAAATGTATTTACGCAAAACGAACGCTGGAACTCCATTCCAGTTCCAGAAGGCGAATTGTATGAGTGGGATGAAAAGTCCACGTACATTCAGAATCCCCCGTTCTTCTCGAACCTCGGTTCTGAATTGAACGATATTGCAGATATCCGCGACGCGAAGGTATTGGCGCTGCTCGGCGATTCCGTAACAACTGACCATATTTCTCCAGCCGGCAATATTAAGGCAGACAGCCCAGCAGGAACATACTTGATCGATAACGGTGTTGCTCGTCAAGACTTCAACTCGTACGGTTCCCGCCGCGGCAACCACGAGGTCATGATGCGCGGTACATTCGCGAATATCCGCATCCGCAACCAGATTGCTCCAGGCACAGAGGGCGGCGTAACGAAGTACTTGCCTACGGATGAAGTCATGTCCATCTATGATGCTTCCATGAAGTATCAATCGGAAGGGACGAACCTGATCGTTATTGCAGGTAAGGAATATGGTACAGGAAGCTCCCGTGACTGGGCTGCTAAGGGCACTTATTTGCTCGGCGCAAAAGCTGTTATCGCGGAAAGCTTCGAACGCATCCACCGTTCCAACCTTGTCGGTATGGGCGTGCTCCCGCTGCAATTCCAAGACGGAAACAGTTGGAAAACACTTGGCTTGACGGGAACAGAAACCTTCAGCATCGTTGGCTTGTCCAACAGCGTAGAGCCGGGACAAACCCTGCAAGTGCAGGCGACACGCGAAGACGGAACGCAATTCGAATTCCCGGTTACCGTTCGTCTCGACAGCATGGTTGATGTAGACTACTATCATAACGGTGGTATCCTGCAAACGGTGCTCCGCCAAATGATTGCGCAAGAACGCTCGCACGCGTAAACATAAATAAGATCGGCCCAACATTGTAAATGAAAGAGCACCCCTTACAACAATATTGGCAGGGCACCTTATGTGTTCATCCAATAAAGTGTAAGGGGTGCTTTTTAGTTCAAAGAAAAAAAGAGAAGTATAACTCAATAATTTACGGCTGTAATGATTGAATGATTGTAATGAAAAACTCAGCAATGGCAGCTTCAGCTATCTCCCTTTTCTGCAAGTTTTCTCTGTATGGAGAGCTGTTCACGTCTCAACTCCATCTGTTTTCTTTGAGAGTCACACACATCTAAACGCCGACCGAATCCGAAAGGAATCAACCTTAGCCTTCTCGTTTCTATATAAACGTCAACCTGAGATTACTCTGCAGGAATCGTTAGGTCGATTCCGAGCGTTTCTTTCAAGCCTGCCGCCCCCGACTCCGTTATATGAATGGCCCTCGTATCCGGCAGCCTCTTTATCCAGCCCAGCTCCAGTATTCTTTCCGCATCAACCTATGGAAACGAGCAAACAAAAAATCGCAACAAAACACATTCAACCGAAAATCCTCTATTATGGAACACCCGTTATTTTATTGAGCACCTTAAATGAAGATGGAACTGTCAATATTAGCCCCCTGTCCTCCTCTTGGGCGTTAGGGAATTGCGTTGTGCTCGGAATCGGGCTAGAAAGCAAAGCAATTGAAAATCTACAGCGTCATCAAGAATGCGTCATCAATTGCCAAGTCCTGATTTGTGGGGAAATGTCGAAAAGCTGGCGCCTTATACAGGAAAGCAGCAGGTTCCTGAATGGAAGCTGCCGGTAGGGTTTTCTTATTATAAGGATAAATACGAGGCAGGTGAACTGACGCCGATTGAGTCATTTGCCGTACAGCCTACACGCATTGCGGAATGCCCGATTCAAATTGAAGCACAGGTGAGACATATCCGTATCCCCGAGCATACTTCGTTTATGGCAATTGTCGAGACGGAAGCTGTTCATGTGCATGCCCACCAGCATATCCGCATCGACGATAATCATATCGATCCTCGGAAATGGAGTCCTCTGATTTATAACTTCCGCCATTACTTCGGATTGAGTGCTGAGCTGGGTAAGACATACCGAGCAGAAACATAAATCAGCAAAAAAAGCCGCCGTACCGGAAAAGTAAGATCCTTTTTCCGGTCAGCGTATTTATCATTCCAAGTTGAACATGTATGTGAAAATTGTGCATCTTCCCCTTTGGAACTGCCCTCGCTGCCCCTTGTTCTTTTGCATACTCTATTCATAGAGTCTATTCACGGCATATTGCAACTGAAACAATCTGCAAAAGGAGGGCTGGAGTGATGAATATATTTCCGAATCAGACTTATAAACGAACCCGAGACTGGGCTGCCGGAACCGCTCTTAACCTTCAACAATTTCAAGAACGATATCGTGTGATTTATCCTAGTGAAACGATTATGCTGCCCCCGCCCAAAGGAGTGGACACGCCTCGATGGGGATCTATCTGTCACTTTGATGAGGCATTCGTGGCAGTAATACCGGGAGGAAGGGTCATGACAGGGAGCGGTCACGTCGTAACCCCCGACCATTTCCGGCTTCAAGACGTTGAACTTCCCCCTTATCCTTACCCGTTCAATGAGCTTCCTGAGCCGCAATATACGCCAGAAACTGTAGCCACATTAATGTGGGGCTGGAATATTCCCGGCTATGCATATCACCAAGCTATTTTTGGGCATTGGTTTTTTGATTATTTGCCTCGCATTCATTTGCTGGAGCAGAGCGGAATCGCTATCGACAAGTATTTGGTTGGCCAACTGACGCATTCTTTCCAATATGAGTCGCTGCAAATGATCGGCTTTCCGATGGAAAAGTTAATTCAAGTTGACCGCAACGATTTCCATTTGGTCGCAAACAAGCTGGTCGTGCCGGCCATCCCGTTCCTTATTGGCGGGTGTCCACGCTGGGCCAATCAATTTATTCTCACCCGTTTGAAAGATACTTCCATCGCTCCCCGTCCTGGCTATGAACGAATCTATGTCAGCCGCCAAGATGCATTCGCTCGTCACGTCATCAATGAAGAGGAAGTCATGCAGGTTTTGGCCGAGAAGGGCTTTGTCCGCATTGTGCTTACACCGCTGTCCACGGCGGAGAAGATTGCAATCTATTCATCCGCGCAAGTTATCGTCTCGCCGTTCGGAAGCGGAAGCATTAATACCGTGTTTTGTAATCCAGGCTCTACATTGATCGAACTGACGCCGATAACGGTTATGGATGGATACTTTTGGAAGATAAGCAATCATGCAGGGATGAATTACTATGAGGTTCTATGTGATATCGAGCAGCCGCCAAAACCGCTCGCTGGCTTTGATAATCTGATCGTCAACATCGACAAGCTAAAGCACGTGCTTCATATGGCAGGCATTTAAGTATCTAAGTATTTTAGTATTTAAGGCATGCCTGCCATATGGTAGGCCAAGATCCCAGTGAGGATTAGGGGCCAGCACAGGACAAGATCAATAAACGCAACATCCTTATCGATTACAAAAAAGAAAGCATTGCTTTATACCCACTGTGTGGAATGAAGCAATGCTTTCTCTTCTAATCGGCACTTTTCCGTTTCCGATTCCTAAATCACTCATTAAAGAATGGGAACGGAAAAAACGTAATGCTATTAATCCGTAATTTCTACCACGACAACATTACCGCCAAACGGATCCAAGCGATATTGCCCTGGAGCCAAGCCCTGGGTTATGATCCCCGCCGCCATATACGTATGTATTTCCTTTGACCTTCACGTTGTTCAAATGAACATCGCCTTCACCAACTTGTTTGCCGATAATCAGGTCCCCGTCAATAACGGTGTTTTGCAGTGTTACTCCTGCCGCATTGATGAAAACCGTGCCTTTCAATTGCTGCTCTCCCGTTGTGGGACCGTGTACACCTTCCGCACCAATCCATGTGCCATAAGCATCGAAGACACGATCGAGCAGTGTAATTGCTTCAGCTCGCGTGATTCCTTGATTCGGGCGGAAGGAGCTATCTGCATATCCCTTCATCAGCCCTTGTTCGGTTACCGCGGCAACCGCCGCTTGCGCCCATGTCGCGATCCGCTTACTGTCCTTCCAAGGCAAGTTGCGCTCAGAGGATGCGAGCTTCATTATCGTTTGCAAGGACACTTCCGCCTCTTGGCGCGTTAATGTCTCTTGCGGTTTGAATTGCTTAGTGTCATGCCCTTTCATATAGCCTGCGTTGACAGCTGCCGCTATATCTTGGGTGTACCATTTCTTCTCTGCCACATCGATAAAGCCCGGCTGCTTGCCTGGCTGTGGCTGGAACATGCGTCCTAGCAGCGCTGCCCACTCCGCTCGCGTCACCATTCGATTTGGGACAAAGGATTGCGCCTCATTGCCTTGCACAACACCGCGCTTGCTCCATTTTAGTGCCGCCTGCTGCGCCCAATGGCCTGACAAATCCGTGTACAATACCTTCGAATTGTCATTGTCCTCCTGAATGCCCCCCCATCCTACTATCCTTCGAGTCATTCATTGCCGCATGTGCCGGTGCAGCCATGGTGAAGAGCAAGCTGCTGACTAGCAAGCTGGACAACCATGTTCTCCAATTGTCTTTCAATTCTTTCATCCCCTAACGTATATCTAAGCTGCTATATTAGTTCCAAATACTCATTTCATTCTTTTTTAACATTTATGAATAAGTATTTAGACCTTCTCACTCCGTACAGGAAGAGGTTCTTTAGATCTACCCCTTTTTGCCTTACTTGTTATTGGAAAGTAGATTGAAAATGTTAATATGATCGTTAAAATTTCAACCATTATCATGACCATATGATAGGTATTCGCATAGGATAAAACACATAATTCGAAGTGGCTTCACGCTTCCGAAATCTATGTTAACGCTTGCAATATTTTTTGGGGAGGCGATTCCATTGGATGTCACGCTTGTCGGGATACACTGGTTGTATCTCTTGTTCATTGGGCTTATTATTGGCTTTCTCATCATGCGGAGGGATACAACAATCGTATGTATGGCGGGGATTTTCCTGCTGGGCTTGCTTGCGACTGCCTCAGTCAGCTCAGCGGTCAGCGGCATTTTCACCAGCTTCATTTATGCTATTAGAGAATTACTTGGCACCATTCTTATCATTTCTATTATTGTTGCGATGAGCCGCGTGCTTCTCGCATCCGGCATTAATGAAACAATGGTTTCACCGTTCACCAAGCTTATGCGCGGACCCGCGCTTGCCTACTGGACGGTCGGGATCGTTATGGTTGTCATCAGCACCTTCTTCTGGCCCTCTCCCGGCGTTGCCCTTATTGGCGCTGTCCTGCTGCCTGCCGCGATTCGCGTAGGGCTGCCGCCGCTAGCTGTAGCAATGGCTATGAACCTATTCGGTCACGGGATCGCGTTATCCGGTGACTTCATTATTCAGGGAGCTCCGAAGCTTACCGCCGATGCTGCCGCATTGCCGGTGAAAAGCATCCTTGAAGCAAGTGTCCCGCTCGTGCTCGTAATGGGAATCGTAACAACATTCGTTGCTTTCTGGATGATGCGCCGCGATATGGGACTCGGACGTCTGACTATGAGCACGGGAATCGCTAAAAACAACAACCGCAGCAGCTTCGAAGTGACCCGTATCCCCTTATCCCCTGTCGCAAAAATGATTTTAGCCATTCTTATTCCCCTCCTCTTCGTTATCGACCTCATCATGTTGTTCCAGCTAAATCTTCAGGGCGGGGAAGCAACTGCGCTTGTCGGCGGGACGGCTGCAATTATCCTCATCGCGGTTACTCTGCTTACGCATCGCTTGCAAGCATTAGAGCAGACGACCAGCTATCTGGTTGATGGCTTTCAGTTCGGCTTCAAGGTGTTTGGCCCCGTCATTCCGATTGCAGCCTTCTTCTATTTAGGCGACTCTGCCTTCTTCGAAATCTTCGGTAAAACCCTGCCCTCCGCTTCACACGGCATTGTGAACGATTTAGGGATTGCGCTTGCGCACAGTGTTCCTCTCCATCCGGCTGCCGGCGCAATTACGCTCACCATCGTTGGTGCAATTACAGGACTGGATGGCTCGGGATTTTCAGGCATCTCGCTCGCTGGCTCCATCGCAGCTCTATTCGGTACCGCCATTGGCGGCGGAACCGACACCCTGACTGCTCTTGGCCAAGTAGCTGCAATCTGGGTCGGAGGCGGAACACTCATCCCTTGGGCGCTCATTCCCGCTGCAGCTATATGCGGAGTCAGCCCATTCGAGCTGGCGCGCCGGAACCTCGTTCCGGTTATCATCGGTTTAACCGTGACGACATTTGTTGCGATGCTGCTGCTTTTCTTATAACAACAAGTCCCGCCTGCCACCACTTTACAGCAACGACAGGCGGGACTATATATATGTCTAATCCAGCATTATCTTGACTCTTTTCAGCGTATTCATTTCAATTATGCCTGACAGATTCCCAGTTTACTGTTCATCATCATTTATTGTGCTTATCCTCGCTTTTGTGTTTGCCATCCCCATTACTTCCATGATCCATTGACTTGTTCATACTGCCATTATGCATGCCGCCATTTTTCATTCTCTCTTTTCGCTTCAAATAGCGTTGGTGGGATATTTCATCAATTTCCTTCCACGTTGCTTCCTTACCCTTTAGCGCTTGATTGTCCGACACGAACTTCTTTGCCGCGTCCTGTGTAGCGAACAACGCATAGCCATATTTCATCGGTGTCTTAATTTCCGCCTTTACCGGAGTTGAATCCTTCGCTGACACCCATTCCAAGGTACTATAATCTCTTACCCAGGATGCGGCCGGCTTCTCTTTCATATCTCGCTCATAATTCAATAAGCAGCCGACATCGTCAAAATAGAGATGCTGGCCATCTGCTGTCTGCATTTGCGCTGTAAACATCCCCATATCTTCTTCTCTCAAATAGATTTTCATTTGGCAAAAGGCGCATAAGTCCTCATGAGTTGGCTCCTCCGCATGTGGTGCAGCCAGCTCTTGCTTGGATTGTGTCTTATTTTCAGTTGATTGGCTAGCGAGTTCCTTCCCCGTATTCGAAATCGCTGCTCCTTCAACTGGTGCCGCAGCTTGTCCGCCCTTCTCTCCCGCATGGTCTGCACCGCCGCATCCAGCCAGCATACTCAGCATTATGATCGAACAAATAAAAATAGTTAACCCCTTTTTCATATAACACCCTCCACGATGGAATTCATTGACAAAACAAATGCTAGCAAGCAATTGTGAGGAGATTGTGAAGGAAGTGAAATGAATTGTTGAACTTTATGTTGCAATTTTCCAAAAAGAAGTACAAAACTTCATAGATTTGATCAGATTTTATGTCTAAAGCCGCTATAATGTTGCTATATTCCATTTTTTGAATAACAGGAGGAAGCGCCTTATGCGCCCTGCATCTCTCATACTCAAGCTGCTGCCTATGCTTGTGCCGCTCGCTCTTGCTTTTGTTCTTGCCGGGTGCGGCAAGGAGCATTTCCAGCCCGTAGAGCAGCAGCCTATTATCGCCAGCGCCAATGTGAAGGATCACAGTCTCACCTTCCTTGATCCTTCCCGTAATAAAGTGTCCGCAACCTGGCAGCTTGATTTTCCGCTAAGCGGCGCCCTATTCCTCGGACAAGATCAGTTACTTGTCTACGGCAAGCAAGCGGACAAGGCCCTTATTTATCAATTGTCTACAGGAAAGCAGATCAAGACGTGGAACGTAGGCAAAGGTGTGGCTAATGCGCTGCTGTCCCATTCGAAGCAGCTTGTCTATGTTGTCGATCAGCACCATAAATCCATTCGTGCTTTCCGCCTGGACGGCACGCTTGAGTACGAGGTGCCTGTCGGCAAGCAGCCCCTGCATATGTATGAAGCGAAGGACGGAAGCAGGCTGTACGTCATCAATTTTGATGATACGACAATGTCCATTATCGACACAAAATCACACAAGGTTGTACAAACTTTCGGCATTAATGAATCTTCAGCTGGCGGACTGCTCTTGGACGATCGACGTGAGCTGTGGGTTGGCGGCCACGGAACCGGAGCAGAGGTCGAGTCGGACATCCATGTGTACAACATGGATACTGGGTTGCTGATTCGACGCATCCCAGCTCCTTATATGCCCGTAAGCTTCGCTCAGACGAATACAGGCATATTTGCATTGAGCCACGGTTCCAATACGCTCCGCAAGTTCGATCGGAGCGCCGGCGCTGAGCTTGGCACGCTCAAAATTGGCGCCAATCCTTTTGAAATGAAGGCCATTGGCAGCTACTTATACGTCGCTAGCTATGACAGCAACGAAATCTATATTATCGATCCCGAGTCACTCACCGTCAGCTCAATCATTCCCGTGGGTCAGGGGCCATTCCAGATCCTGTCCAACTCATAAGCACAAGGAGGAGCAAGCATGAACCAAACTCGATTGCTCATCATTGATGATGAAGATGATATGAGAGCACTCGTGCAAATGTACTTAAAGAACTCCGGATTTGAGGTGCATCAGGCCGCGAACGGCGAGGAAGCACTGGAAGTCCTGTCTGCCATGCCCATCGATCTAATTGTTGCCGATGTCATGATGCCGGTACTCGATGGCTTTACGCTCTGTCTGAACATACGCCAGTCCTCTAACGTCCCGATCGTCTTCTTGACCGCAAGAGGAGAAGAATGGGATCGCGTCTATGGCCTAAAGATCGGCGCCGACGATTATATCGTAAAGCCGTTCAGTCCAAGCGAACTGATCGCACGTATCGACGCGGTTCTGCGCAGAGTGCACCGGGAATCCGCAGAAGACAAAACGGTTCAACAGTACGGCCAGATCGAAATTAATGAACGAGGAAGAACAGTGAAGGTATGCGGCGAACCCTTATCTCTTACCTTGAAAGAATTTGAGCTGCTGCTCTTCTTATGCCGCCACCGTGGACAGGCACTCAGCCGTGAGCAGCTTCTGGAGCACGTGTGGGGCATCGATTACGAGGGCAGTGTTAGAACTGTAGATACGCATATCAAAACACTGCGCATTAAGCTCGGCAATGTGGGGGAATTCATTCAAACGATGTGGGGCATCGGATATAAACTTGAGGTGTAAACGCATGAAGCAGCTTACCTTAGCACAGAAAATGTGGCTTATTGTGTGCGCGGCGATTATCGGAACCGTGTCTTTTTCGTATGCGCTCACTCACTATTTCTATGAAAAATACTATGTCGAAAAGGTAGACGAGGGACTGCGGCTGGAAGGGCTGCGGCTTGCAAGCAACTATAGCGGCGGAGAAGTAACCGCCAAGCTGCGCGATCAGATTGATTGGTACAACAAGATGTCAGACTCGGAGGTGTTTCTTGTCACGAATCCTCGTGAGTTAAGCGCCTGCCTTCCTTTTGAAATTGAATACGACTCTCTCATCAGCGAGCAGGATCGCCAGCAGCTCCTTCAGGGAAAACCCGTTACCAAATCGGGGTTCGAAGAACGATTCGGCCGTACGATTTTATCTGTCAGCATCCCGCTTCTGGACGAGAATCGCCTACAGGGCATTTTGTTCCTGTACATCCCGCTTGCAACCATTATAGAGATGAATAAGGAACTGACCAGTATTTTCATTCCGATCACCGTCTGCTTCGTGCTCCTGTCTCTTGTGCTGGGCAGAACATTAATCAATCGCATCACGCAGCCTCTTCGCCGCTTGGAGGCTGCCGCCCATGAGATGGCTCTCGGCAATTATGAGCAGCGCGTTCCAATTACGACACATGACGAAATCGGCAAGGTGGGACAAGCCTTCAATCAGATGGCGTGCGCTGTTGCCCTGGAGGATAATCGAAAGAAAGAGTTTCTCGCAAACGTATCCCATGAGCTGCGAACGCCGATCAGCTATGTGAAGGGTTACAGCGAAGCGATTCTCGATGGGGTTGTAGAATCCGTGCAAGACCAGCGCAGCTATCTTGGACTGATCCATCGTGAAGCTGGCCGCATGCAGCGGCTGGTTCATGATCTGCTGGAGCTGGCCAAGCTGGAGAACAATGCCTATCCGCTTGCCATCACCCATCTTGTGTATGCACAGCTTATTGAGGACGTGCTGATGACATACAGGCCCATCCTGTCCCAGCAGCAAATTACACTGGCAACTGAGCTTGATCCGGAGCTTATCATTGAGGCCGACCAAAATCGAATTGAACAGGTTCTCCATAACCTGCTGGACAATGCCATAAGGTATACGCCTAAGCACGGGACAATCAGAATCGGATTGCGTGCAACCTCGAACACCCATTGTGAGCTGAGCATTAGCGATACCGGCATTGGCATTGCCCCGGAACATCTGCCTCACATAAGCGAGCCGTTCTATCGAGCCAATAAGGCGCGAACCCGCAAGGACGGCGGTACTGGTCTGGGGCTTGCCATCGTGTCTAATATTGTCGCTATGCATGGCGGCACGCTGGCTTTGCACAGCATCGAGCATGAGGGCACGACCGCGACGATTGCACTGCCGCGATACAGAGAGACATGAAGACTTGCGGGTTGTCATGCTCCGTTCACACATTCTTTCATCTTTTCACACAATTGTGTCGTAATGTAGGAGCCAAAGGAATGAAGATGGGAACAGGATGGTGGCCAATTGTGACTAATTGCAGGCAAATGAACAGAAAGACGCTGCTAGCCGCTCTAGCATTGCTATTGTTTCTCCTCACCTGCTTCCCAGGCACAAGCAAGCTGTATGCCGCTAACGCTAACGGGAAAATGCTCATCGTTCGTGCCGGAGATTCGATCCAAAAGGCCATTAATGAAGCTGAACGAGACGCAACCATTACTGTACAGGAAGGCAGCTATCATGAACAGCTTGTCATTAATAAGCCGTTGAAGCTGCAAGCTGCCAACAATGCCAAAGTTATGCTGAGCGGCAATCATCAAGGTCATGTCATCACGATTACCGCCTCCGGCGTTTCCTTGAGCGGATTTCAGATTAACCAGAGCGGAAATAAAAAGCAGGATGCGGGTATTTATATCGCCTCCTCGGACAATTTGATCGTGTCCAATACGCTGTCTCGCGTCCAAAATGGCATCTATGTCAACAAAGGACACGGCAATCAGATTGAGAACAACACAATAACGAGCAATAACAATCGTATCTCTAAGCGAGGCAACGGCATTCACCTGTTCTACGGAAGTGGCAATGTCGTGCGAGGCAATGATATTTATAATGTGCAGGATGGCATTTACATCGACTTCGCGGCCGACAGCACGCTAAGCGATAACACGATATCCGATTCGCGCTACGCTATTCATCTCATGTTCGGCAAAGGCGGTCTCGTATCAGGCAATCAATTCACGTACAACATTAATGGAATGATGGTCATGAGCTCCTCCTCCTTTCGAATTGAGCAGAACATCATGCAGAAGCAGCTTGATTATCGTGGTTATGGAGCGCTCCTCTATAACACCGATCGCATCACTATGCGGGGCAACCGCATAATGGACAACAGCAACGGTCTCGGGCTGGAGGATGCAAGAGACAGCCTGATTGCAGACAATGTCATTGCAGGCAATCATCTTGGCCTTAGTCTGCTGAAGGGCAATACCGGAACTACCCTATCAGGCAACCAGTTCATCGGCAATGTCGTACAAGCACGAAGCTTGGACGACAAGCAAGCCATTGATGACGGCACATCAGGAAATTACTGGGACGACTATTCCTCCTTCGATCTTACCGGTGATGGCATCGGGGAGCTTCCTTACTATGCAAGCTCCATCTATGACAAGCTTCTGCCGAAGCAGCCGCAGTTGCAATTCTACTTCGAGAGTCCTGCCATACAGCTGTGGAACGCTGTCAATCGCATGCTGCCTGCTACTAGCACTGCGAGTGGAGCAGATCGATTTCCGCTTACACAGCGGCCCGTCCCTCAACCGATTGCAGACGGTACAGCACAAGCAGGCCTGGAAGGGGAGCTTCCTGCAGACAATCGCCAACTTATCGGCATCGCGGGATGCTTGTTCCTAATTGGCGGCATATTTATTCTTGCACAAGGGAGGATTCAGAAATGACTTGGAGATTCGGGACAATCGTAGTGGCAATCGGCCTTATGCTCGTCACTTCATGCGGTAAGCCAAGCTATGAACCGCGACCGATTAACCCTGATATCGATGTATGCATCGTATGCAATATGAGCGTAGCGAACGAAAGCTACGCAACAGAGGTTGTATTAACAGACGGCAAGATTATGACCTTCGATGACATCGGCTGCATGATGGATTATATCCAAACGTATCATAATGCAGATAATCCAATTGCTAAATCCTATGTATACGCCGCAAGCAATTGGGTGGAGCTGGAGCAGGCTTGGTTCGCCTACCATCAAGACTTCTGGACACCAATGGCGAATGGCGTGCTGGCCTTTCCAAGCAAGGAAGAAGCAGAGCACTACGTGTCACAGGAGGGCAAAGGCAATGTGTTGTCATTCCCTGACCTGAAGCAGCATAAATGGGACGGTCACCAATGAAGCACATAGGTTCAATTGCGAAGCAGGAAATGAAGCTGATTATCCGCAGCCGCTGGCTGGCTAGCTTCTCATTATTATTTACATTACTGGCGCTATTCATCGTATTCTTCGGCAGCGCCGGCTATCAATCCGGGTATGAAGGGTTTACGAGAATGACAGCCGGACTTTTGAATTTATCCCTGTTTCTCGTTCCGCTGCTCACCCTGTTAATGGGCAGCACAATGCTCGCGGGAGATAAGGAGGACGGGGGCTACCAGCTCCTGCTCACCTATCCGGTATCGTCTACCTCTATTGTACTCGGCAAATATATAGGCATGCTGGGAGCCATAGGAGCCGTTATCCTAATCGGCTACGGCATTGTCGGAACTGTGCTATGGGTCACGAACCGCACTGGCATATTTGCCGCTTCCTTGTTTTTTCTCTTCATCGCCCTGACCCTACTGCTTGCAGCCGTCTTTCTGGCAATAGCTTCGGTCATCGGCGTATACGCCGGTACGCGCTTCCAAGCGCTCGGCATCAGCATTCTGACATGGGCGCTCTGCGTGCTCCTGTACGAATATATCGTGATGGGTATCTCCAGTGTTGTCCCTTATAATTGGATCATTACGCTCTTAACCACATCCATCCTGTTCAATCCAGTCGAGCTGATACGGGTGTGGAGCATCGTTCAAATGAAGAGTGGCATGATATTCGGGCCGACGCTTTATGACTTTACGATATGGGCTGAAGGAAGCGCCGGACAAATTGCCCTCTGTCTGGCGGCTGCAGCGTGGATCATTGTCCCGCTTGTCTTATCCATCATCATTGTGAAGCAGGGGGTGCGCATCCGCGAATGACCACGAATGCGATGATTCAATTCGATAACGTATCCAAGATTTATTCCAAGCAGAATCAGGTGCGTAATATCCACTTCTCAGTTGGTCAAGGCGAATGCTTCGCCTTATGTGGAGGCAATGGCGCTGGGAAGAGCACGATCATTCAGATGATGATTGGAATCGTAAAGCCGACGTCAGGCAGCATTTACTTGAACGGGCGCATGGTATCGTCGAAGGACAACGCCTATAAATCCACATTCGCCTATATGCCGGACAATATGGTATTTCCCCGTTCCTTAACGGGATACGAGGTGCTGCACTTTTTCTCCAAGCTTTTGCAGGTGCCGCGGAATCGCATCGATGAACTGCTCCGCCTCGTTGGATTGGAACGGGATAAACATAAAAAGGTAAGCCACTATTCCAAGGGAATGCAGCAGCGGCTCGCTCTCGCACAAGCGCTGCTGCCTGAAGCACCGATTATCATTCTGGATGAGCCAACTAACGGACTTGATCCTTATTGGGTACATACGTTCAAGGAGCTGCTCCATGCAGAACGCAGGAAGGGAACAACAATCCTGTATTCGACTCATATTTTGTCTGTCGTGGAGGACACGGCCGATACTGTCGCTTTCATGAACGAAGGAGTCATGGTCGCCTGCGATTCAGTTGCTAGGCTTTGCCGTACAGAGAATGGACATCGTTCCTTGGAAGCCGTATTTTATGATACGTGCCAGCGCGTAGCCACTAGTTCGTAATTCGTGCTTCTTCTCTTGTAGTAGAACGATGTCGGTACTTGCTTTAACTGGCGCAAGGTTCGTATCATTCACAGTGCATGCTTAATCATACAATCCCTTAGAAGCATTTCGCTAAGGAAGACCGAATCATTCGCTGTCATTCAAGCCCATCGGCCTGATCATTCCGATAAATGGAATCTCCTTCAGGTTCAATAAATGAATAGGCCCCTCTTCCGCGTCAATCAGAAGAGGGGCCTATTTACTTTCGTGTACGCTGCCCAAGTTCGATTACCGGAACATTACTGCATCGTAAGTAGCATTGTACCCATACGCCGAGCTGTCTCCATCATCTGCGGAGCAAAGGAAACAAGTGTCTCTGCCGACATTCGGCTAACTGGCCCCGATACCGATAAGGCCGCCACAAGCCGCTGGTTCCGATCCATGATCGGAACAGATACAGCCGCCGCCCCAGGCTCGCGTTCTTCCAAGCTCACTGCATAGCCCAAGCGTCGTACTTCCTCAAGCTGCTTCATATAGCTGTCCTTATCAATGGACGATGGCCAGCGCGGATCACGCAATGCGGCTTCAATCTCATGCATTTCAGCAAAGGCAAGCAGCACCTTGCTGGAAGCTCCCACGAATAACGGCAATCGTACGCCTACCGGCGCTACTCGACGAATTGCCTGATTGCTCTGAACAGCCTGAATCCGTATCCGATCATTGCCATCTCTCACATATAAGCTAACAGTCTCATCGAGTTGATCACGCAGATGCTCCATTTCCGGCTGCAGCAGTTGGGCTGGATCATCTACCTGCGTCAAATTCGCTGCCAGCTCCCATATCCGATAGCCAAGGCGGTATTTATCGCCATTTTTAAGTACGAATCCCCGATCCTCCAGGGTTGTCATCAGCCGATGAACCGTGCTTTTATTCAAGCCAACACGAGTGGCGAGCTCCGTCAGACTCATGTCCCGCTCATTGGCAAAGCACATTAATATATCGAGTGCGCGCTCCACAGCGCGTACAGTTAGCTTTCCTCGTTCTTCCACCATGTATCTCCCTCTTTAGTTCCATAGTATGGAACGGCGTTACAACTAGTATAACTCTCTTCCTCGTTTTCGTAAAGAATCTCATGCCCTGCACTTATCTCCTACGAACGTCCTTTATTTCGACATGATTTTACAGGGAGATTGCAATGTTACGGTACGATTACAAACACCTTACAAATCACGCAAATTCGTTGACCCTATGCGGATTCCCGCATACGATGATGATATGAAGATACCGATTACACGAATAAGCTCCTATCGGGACTTTTGTTCTATATAAATTTCTTTTGCTCGACATTGTTCTTCATTGTTATTCCATCATCGAAGGAGGTCACCCCCATGAGCACACCTGTCATTACATCTCCCGCGCTTCAGCCTGAATGGCTTGGCCCTTCCGGGGCCGCCCCTGCCGCGGCCCGCAGACTTCGAGTGAAGCATGTAGCGATTGCGCTGTCCTTATCGACCTTCTTCGCTGCAATAGTCATTTTTCTCGCCCTGCATGGATTCATTGCCTGGATGTTCGCCAATCCGCAGGTGCCTCCTCTGTTTTCGAATCCGATGGAGGCCAAGGGCATGAAGTATGAAACAGTATCATTTCCCGCTCGTGACGGTCATACGCTAATCGATGGCTGGTACATTCCATCCGAAAAGCCTTCCAAGCGCACCTTGATATTCAGTCATGGTTACGGAGCCAATC
Organism: Paenibacillus sp. S-12; assembly: GCF_030363895.1. Lineage (NCBI taxonomy): Bacteria > Bacillati > Bacillota > Bacilli > Caryophanales > Paenibacillaceae > Paenibacillus > Paenibacillus sp. S-12. The sequence goes on along the minus strand of NZ_JASIUF010000026.1, from coordinate 370,983 downwards.
GCGAAGAATACTGGGTTCCGATGTACGATCTTGCCAAGTTCGCCCATAGACTTGACTACAATGTGATCATGTTCGACTACGGCTTTGCGTCCGAACAGCACCCTACCAAAGCTACAGGCGGCCGTTTGGAGAAGGAACAGCTACTTGGCGCAGTGAAGCTGGCGAAGGAGCGCGGCGCAGAACATGTCGTCGTTTGGGGCTTCTCCATGGGAGCCGGAACTGCGCTTCAAGCGGCCCTGCTCACGCATGATATTAATGCTATGATTCTAGACAGCACCTTCTTGCTGGAACCGGATACGTTATATCATAATTTACAGCAGTACACTTCGCTGCCGAAGCATCCATCGCTTGACTTGCTGCGTACGTTCTTCCCAGCGGTAAACGGCACGAGCCTACAGCAGATTCCATACAATGAAGTGAAATCGACGAACTATTCGATACCGATTTTCTTCATTCATGGTACAGCCGATTCTAAGGCGCCATTCGAAATCGCAGAGGGTATAGCTGCTCACCAGTCCAACAAGCTTTCAGAGGCATGGATCGTTCCTAATGCGCAGCATGAGCTTATCTATCGTACCCAGCGCAAGGAGTATCTGTCGAAAACATCCGCATTTTTGAATGCGGCCTATCATTCTGATCCTGGCTTCTATATTGCTCAGAACTAAACTTTCAGCTAACTCGTTCGGTACCAGGTTAAGGTTTATCCTGTTTAGCCAAAATCGAAGCTGATTATAAAAATGAAATATGAACCGCAAGCAGCCAGCTTGCGGTTTTTTTATACCCTTTTACATAGGTCAACCTATGAGGATAATACAATAAAAAGAACCACCTTAATCAGAAGGAGGGAGAACATTGCAGCTCATTTACGGGCCGCTTATGCCTGTTCGTGTGTTAGAAGAGAGCACGTACTGGAAACAGCAGGAGAAGAGAAATACAGAAGTTATCCGGGCTGCTGTGCCGCAGCTGGAACCCGAATATGTGCAGCTGCTCGCCCAATGGGAGCAGGTGCTGTCGCAAACGGAGGCGGCGGCCAAGGCCCAATTGCGTACCGCATTACAGCGGCCAGACGCCCTTCAGCCCGAACAGCTTCAACAGCTTCAGGAATTGCTGCGCGCCTCTGTCTATCAGTCCGAGCAATTTGTCCAGCATCTAGAAGCCATCAAGCACAGCAGCCAAGCTGTGCAGCTCACCGAGCACGCCCCTGTCGTCTTGGATCACATTGCAGAACGGTCTCAATATTTCCTCCAAGCAATCAAGCCTGTATTTTACCCAGCACAAGAACAAGGGAGCAGCAGTCCTGTTCGCTCAAGCCATAACACTGAACCACCCGCTCGTATTCACTCTACCGATGTGAACGAGCCTTCTTCCAATTGGCCTCCATATCCACCTTATCAGCATCAACAATATCCACAGCACCAGCAACAGCAGTATTCCATGCAGGGCATTCACGCATTTATAGGCAATTCTCGCAGTTCACAGTTTGAACACAGTGAAGAGTCAGATGATGAGTCCTTCGTTCCTATTGGGGGACACAAGCTTCCACCGCTCCCCTATCCGTATAATGCACTAGAGCCATATATTGATGAAATGACAATGCGTATTCATCACGACAAGCACCACAAGAGCTATGTCGATGGCTTGAATAAGGCTGAAACGGCACTGGCAGAGGCTAGACGCACGAATAAGTTCGAACTCGTGAAATATTGGGAGAATGAGCTAGCCTTCAACGGAGCAGGACACTACCTGCACACTATATTTTGGGATGTAATGAGCCCACAGGGAGGCGGCAGACCAACAGGCCCGCTGCTCCGCCAGATCGAGCACGACTTCGGCAGATATGAAGCCTTTCGGAAGCAATTTACGAACGCTGCTGAGAAGGTAGAGGGAGGCGGCTGGACGATACTTGTCTGGAGTCCGCGCAGCCGCAGATTGGAAATATTGCAGGCAGAGAAGCATCAGAACCTATCCCAGTGGGATATCATCCCACTGCTGCCAATCGATGTGTGGGAGCATGCCTATTATTTGAAGCATCAAAATGAACGGCCGAAATATATCGCTGATTGGTGGAATGTTGTGAATTGGCCTGTAGTTTCTGATCGATTTGAGCAAGCTCGTACCTTAAAGTGGACTCCATTTTAAGTTTGCAACACTATTCGATGAATGAGGAGCATACTTCCTATTTTTCGAGCTTATTCGCCGTTGCGCCGCGCCCTTTTCGTTCTATACAATAATAACTGGAAAATAATTGGGTCATGTGCGGTTCTGCGCCGTGCTTTCCTTTTGTACCAGAACTATGGGTTATCGACATCGAAAGGGGTGAGGCGAATTGCTCAGACCTATTGTGAAATGGGCTGGCGGCAAACGCCAATTACTTCCCTGCATCCGTCCCTTGCTTCCTCCGGCAGACTGGACGCGAGCAGCCTACTTCGAGCCGTTCATCGGCGGAGCGGCGTTATTGCTAGCATTAACGCCAGACAACGGGGCCATTAACGACGTCAACCAAGAGCTCATCAACGTGTACCAAATGATAAAGCAGCAGCCAGACCGACTTATTGAAGAACTGCGCAAGCACCGCAACGACGAGGACTATTATTATGAAATACGGGCCTGGGATCGGAACTCAGAAGCATATACCTCCATGTCCCCTATTAAACGTGCTGCAAGACTGATCTATTTGAATCGGACATGCTATAACGGATTGTACCGAGTCAATGCAGGCGGACAATTCAATGTTCCATTCGGGAAGTACAAGCGGCCAAATATTATACGAGAAACCGCCATTCGCAGCATGTCCGCTTATTTGAATCGCGCTAATATTCGAATGATGGATGGAGATTTCGCTGACGCTGTGCAGGAGGCACGAGCAGGTGATTTTGTCTATTTCGATCCGCCCTATGACACCTTGACTCCAACTGCTGCCTTTACTTCTTATGCCAAAGGTGGATTCGGCCGCCCCGAACAGCAGCGGTTAGCCAATGTATTCAAAGAATTAAGTGAGCGCGGCGTGTATGTCATGCTGTCCAATCATGCAACAGACTATATTCAAGAGTTGTACAAGGGATATCGGATACATACGGTAAAAGCGAGGCGAAGCATTAATTCCAAGGGCGACGGGCGTGGTGTAATTAATGAGGTCATTATTATGAACTACTGAAGTGAATAACGTGATCTGGATATAGGTCTACTTGATGTGCACGTCCCAGCATCATGCCGGCATCAATCCATCTCGTACTTTTTCTTCGCGCGTTCGTAAGCTTCCTGGGCGCGATCCCGCCTAGGAAGCTTACTGTTAATGCGCAGAAGGAGCAAAAGATTGCAGCAGAGCAAGATAAGAATGAGCAGTTCTAACATAATTCCCATTCAGCTCCCTCCTGAACTCATATTGATAACGATGAAAAAGTGAACTGACCTTCCATAATGGATACGGCCGTTCCTGTTAATTGTACGCGCTTCTCTTGCAGTTTCAGCTTCACAATGCCTTCTCTAGCAGAGCATTGACGACCGACAAGCGATGATTTGCCAAGCTTGGCGCCCCAATACGGCCCCGTTGTACAATGTGCAGACCCAGTAACCGGATCTTCATTCACACCAAGTCTTGGGAAGAAGCAGCGTGATACAAAATCAATCCCCTCATGGGCCGATTCATCTGCTAGTGCTGTAACAAGCACGCCTATCTCTTCATGACCGCATGCCTTCAGCTGCTCCCAATTGGGCTGTAATGATCGTACGGTCTGCTCCGAATCGACGGCAGCCACCAGTTCATTCCGGCTTCTGAACACCTCATGAACGGAGCAGCCTAGCGCCTCTTCCAGACGTATGCACAATGCTTCGTCGTCAACAGGCGTTAGCGTAGAAGCAGGGAAATCCAGCGTAATTTCACATTTGTCCCCGTCCTCCTTATATTCTGCATGGAGTATCCCGCTTAGGGTATCGAAGGAGATGCTCTTACCACGAGCAATTCCGCATTGCCGCAGCACATGAGCCGTTGCAAGCGTTGCATGTCCGCACAAGTCAACTTCGACCTCTGGCGTGAACCAGCGCAGTCCGAGGATGTGTCTATCCCCCTCAGGCGCAATACGAACAAATGCCGTTTCTGATAAATTCATTTCGGATGCAATATGCTGCATCAACGTCTCATTCCATTCCTGCTCGACGAGACATACCGCAGCGGGATTGCCGCGGAATGGCGCATCTGTAAATGCATCTACGATGTATACCTTCATATCCATACCTCCCTAGCTAAGATACCATAGCTTACGATTGGGAAGGCCCGAAACTGTTCTATTTCTGTTCTATTTCATTTCTATTGTTGAACCTATTCCATGCTAATGCTTTTTCGATTCACAGCGTCGTCTCTTGCTGCGCTTATCGAATGGATCAGGCTCGGAATCACCTGATCTCATCCTTTTTGAAAGATGTATGTCTCCTGCGGAACCTCTGCTATCCATGGACTTGGCTGGCCTACACTGTACACATGCAGCTCATGCATCGCCCGCGTGCAGGCCACATACAGCAGCTTTTGCTCATTTGCTCGCCCATAAACCGCTTCTGAAGCATCATAAATGACGACGGCATCAAATTCTACACCCTTGGCCAAATACGATGGAATGACAAGCGCTCCTTCTTCGAACGAAACCGTATCTTGTTCCACAAGATAAATAGGAAGCTCGTTCCGCAGTGCCTCATACGCCTCTCTGCTCTCCTGCGCCGTCTTGCAAATAACAGCCACATTGCGATGTCCATTCTGCAGCAGTTGACGTACACGATCCGCTGTCATTCGATTACGCGCTGCACCATCCTTCGCTACAGTTACGGTAGGCTTGCTTCCAGCACGATCGAACGGTTCAATATGCTGACCATCAAGCGCAAGATAGCGGGCAAATTCCATAATCGGACGCGTTGTTCGATAGCTGCGCGTCAAGTGGAAGGTTTCCGTTGGCGAGGATCCTCCTATGTCCGATGCTCTCCAACTGCTGTTCATATCCCCTTCCCCGGTATGCGGATATATCGCTTGCTCCCAATCTCCAAGCAGTGTTATGCCGCAGCGCGGAAACATCCGTCTCAGCAGAGCGAATTGGAACGGTGAATAATCTTGTGCCTCATCAATGAACAACTGCCGGATTGAGGTATTAACACGAAATCCCTTAATGCATTCATTCAAATACAAATATGGCGTTGCATCCTCAAACGGCATCTCTCCTGAACGAAGCCGCGCTTCCGTGGCATCACATATCTCATTCCACTCCGCAGGCAAGATTCCAGCAGGCGCACAGCGCTGCGATACTTCTCGTTCTGCAAACAGTTGCCGATATGTGCCTGCCATATCAATGAATTCAAGCTTCTTCACCATCGCGTACAGCGACTTGAATTGCTCATTCACAATGGCAGCAGCAAGCCAATTGCGCTCGCGTTGGAAGTCATCGAATGTCTCCTCCGAGAACTTCTTCTTGCGCTGTAGCTGCGTGTAAGCCTCATGGTATGCATCATCATCGAGCATCTCTACTTCCTCATCCACCCACGGCTTCGAACGTTCTTCTTTGGCTGCTCGATGCAGTTCCCCACGCAGCCATTCCGCCAGCAAGCGCAAGCGATTCGGCAGCGGAAGCGATGCATCATAACGGTAGAGCTGGTCGCATATTTGCTCAGACGTGATCAACACCGCATCGCGGAAGCGAATATCATGGAACTGCAGCCCTTCTGTCCCTAGCCACTTCACATATGCATGGATCATCTCCACATAGCCTCGACCCGCCTTAAAGCGAATCGATACCATACGTGCCGAATAACCCGGATCTCCTGCAGCTGTTAACGAATATTCCATTTGCTCGAATGGATGCTCCAGCTTGAAGCTGTTACTTAAGCGATGCTCTAAATAATCCTGGAATGTCGTCTGCTGCATGTTCCGTTCCCCAAGCTCCGGCAATACGGTCGATACATAACGGTTAAACAAAGGGTTCGGAGAGAACAGGACGATCTGCTCTGCTTGTAGAGTATCCCGATAACGGTAGAGCAAATATGCGATACGCTGCAGCGCAGTTGACGTCTTGCCGCTTCCTGCAGGTCCCGTCACAATGAGTATGCCGCTTCGTTCATTTCGAATAATTCGATTCTGTTCCTGCTGGATGGTCGCGACGATACTCTTCATATGCTCGGCAGAAGGCTGGCTCAGCATTTGCCGCAGCAGCTCATCGCCAATGGTGACCCCTGTATCGAACATCCCTCGGAATCGTCCCTCCGAGATGAGAAATTGCCGCTTCAGCTCCATCATTCCATCGATTTCCCCTACCGGAGTCGAATAATGAGCAGGTCCTGGAGGGTAGTCATAATACAAGCTGGATACCGGCGCACGCCAGTCGTAAACGAGAAATTCACCTTCTGAATTGCGGAAGGATCCGATACCTAGATAAATCTGTTCGCTTCTTGATTCTCCCGTTTCCTTAAAATCAATCCGGGCGAAGTAAGGCGACTTCGACATGCGAGTCAGCACATCCAATTGACGAGCGGCATGCCGATGTCGATGCTCGCGTTCTGTCAGCACCTCTGCCTGCTGCTTCATGCTGGCAAAGGTTTCGATAGCCTCATTGACATCATCCATGTTGATTTTGACATCGTCCCAAAATGTCTTGCGGAATTCGACTACCTCATGCTTGATAGTGCCGATGTCCTGCTGCAGGGGTTCAATGTGCTGCTCAATAGCCTCCATCACTTGAACCGCTCGTTCCTCTTCCAGACGCCATTGTTCTTCCTTCGTACTCATGCAACCACCCGCTTCTTAGAAATATAATAAATTTAAGTTGACAGCATGCGATTCGATATGATATTATATATTTGGGATAAAATATTTTAATTACATATACCCATATCGCATATTTGATCATAACATAACCGTCCTCTGCTTACAAGACGTTGGTTTGGCAATTGCCTTGTCAACTTTTGTCTGCAGAGGACGATTTTATTTGAACGATACAATTGTCTGAATGCTATCCATGTACGATAATCTTTTTCTTCGCATACTTCTCAAGAAGCTGTATGAGCTGCGTTTGCTCTGTTGGGGTGGATAAGCAGGCTAGAGGGATAATATGCGCCTGCATCGAGCTGATGAAGATATACAAGTAGTCTTTGGTCATCCGAATCTCCGGTATCGCATCCCAGTTGTAATGAGCGTTGCCAACTGGAGTCGTCTCATCAATCCCCTGCTCCGTAATCTCCATCGTATGATCTCCAAGCCAGGCCGCATTTTCTTTGGAATCAGCCCATCGCATCACTTTTCTTTTAATCGAAAAATACATAAATACGTTCAAGAGTGCACCCAGCGCTACCCCTACGAGAATCGAGTAGGCCCATGTTTTGCCGATAACTTTAAAAATAATGCTGCAAAAAATAGGCAATCCAATTCGATTTAAGAGCATGATCTTCCGATATTTCGGCATGCTGTACATGACGAATTTATTGAATCTCCAGTAGTCTTCCTTCGTAATATGCATCGAAATTTTCATAGCATAACTCCTTTGTCATAAAAGAATAACTTGAACGCCTGTCCCTCTCATTATACATGCAGCGATAATGTTAGGACACCCAACCTTGCTGACCTGGAAAATCCCCCCAACCTAACTTAACTAGCTTAAATTAACAAAAAAAGAAGACATCCTCCGCCTTACAACGAAGAAATGCCTTCTTTCGATTCTCGATTCCTTTAGGACATATAACATGTATAACGTTAATAAATGAGTTCCTATCCTTCTTGCTTGGAGAAATAATCGAACAAATCTCCACGCGCTTCTTCCAAATACGCAAGATGCGGCTCGCGCTCTATACGAATTTTCAGGCGTTGTGCCGTTTTCTCGAATAAATCAACGCATTCATTCGTGCGAATAATAAGCTTTTGCGGACGCACGCCCTGCTCTTCAATGAGCTGCAGGAAGTGATTTAGGAATTCCTGTTCAAAATTGTCATCATAGGCGACATGGAAACCAACGGCCGCACGTGTAGTACGGTCTACCCACAAGCAGAGGCGCGGATAGTACGGACGCTCTCCTTCACCCTTAACGGCAACAGGAGCATAGAAGTATTCCGTTTCCCACTGGCCCTTCTTATTCGGGAAACGGTTCATAACATCATTCAGGCGGTCTCGATCTTCGATTTCGACTTTCACAGGACGCTCCAATACGAAATCAGGATCCATCCAACGATCAGTCCATTCCCCATTTTCCAGTACACGAACCAATACTTGGCCGGATTGCGGCGCAGCCATCAATTCATTATCCTTCTTCACACGCGCTGCCAGATCCATCGCTTGTTCTAAGGCGATCGCCAAGAAACTGACCTGCTTCTCATCAAGCGTCCATGGAACAAACCCCGGGTCATACGCGCGGAACATTGGCCAAGCATTGCGACCGCGGAAGCGGAACCCAAGCTCCTTGATCTGCGCTAAATCGTGCTTTTCCAAATCCGTACGGTCTTCAAAAGTGACCATAATGCATTTTTGGCGGTGCAGCCATGCATTCTGCTCATGATTATCCAGCATCATGCTGTTCAGGCTCTCCAGCCCTTCGCCGCCGCGGAACAACGACAAGCCGAATAAGTAGTCTGTCCCATTCATAATCGTGCAATAGCCTACTTCTCCATCCTCCGGGTTGCTCACGCCAAAAATCACGTTCTCCGGCATCCACTCCCAGCTCGCCTGCTTCTTGAACGCAGAGGCTGCTTCATATAATCTAGCCCACAGCATCTGTTCCGCAGTCAATTCCACTTCTTGTTCTGCATTCTTTTGTTCCGGCTTCTTCTTTGCTTCTGTCATGTGACTTGTAACTCCTCCTGTTCAATTTCCTGTTCTTTCCGAAAAAAACCCCGTCCCATGCCCGGAACGGGGTTCATCAGTTCTCAGTTCACCCACATGCATCACATTACTGCTTAATCAGTGACAAAAATTCCGCGCGCTGCGCTGCATCCGTTCGGAAGCTTCCGCGTGTTGCCATTGTTACCGTCTTGCTTCCTGGCTTCTTTACGCCACGGGCGCACATGCACAAATGCTCGCCTTCCACGACAACCATGACACCGTGCGGCTTGAGCACCTCATCCATAATGTCAGCAATCTCGCTAGTGATCCGCTCTTGCACCTGCAAGCGACGGGAGATTGCTTCCACCAAGCGAGCGAACTTGCTAAGTCCAGCAATCTTGCCGCTTGGAATATATCCGATATGCACCTTCCCGAAGAAGGGCGCCATATGATGCTCACATTGGCTATAATACGTAATATCCTTTACTATGACAAGCTCTTCGTGATTTTCATCGAATGCAACCCCGAGCGCATCACGAGGATCTACCTCATAACCGGCGAAGATCTCCTCATACATGCGAGTTACGCGTGCTGGCGTGTCCAGCAATCCTTCGCGCTCAACATCTTCTCCGACGAGCCTCAAAATTTCCTTAATATGATGCTCAATCTGCTCGCGATTCGCATCAACCTGTGTATTCACATAGTCCTTCAAACCAGCCACGAACGTTCCTCCTTCCGCCGCGCTTGTGAGCATATCTCGTTAACTTAGCGGGATTTCTTGAAATTCTTGTTCTTCATCATTTGCTGTGCTTGCTGCATCTGCTTCGAATTCAGATTGTAGCCCATTTGCTTCGCCATTTTCTGCAGCATTTGAGGGTCGGACTGCATCTTCGTCATTTGGTTACGCAGATAATATACGCCGCCAGCAAAGCCGATGATAATGCCTACAATTAGTGTTACGATCGCCGTAATTACTGTCCACATCTTCCCATGGTCACCCCAACATCGTCAAGTTTTGCTCATTGCTTCTATATTTCAATAGGTACAGATTCATTGAATGATCCACCGAAATCCTCATCTAGAAAAATAAAAAGGTATCGATGTGCCGTTCCACTTCAAATTTACCGTACCGCCACTATGATAGCACGTACCATCAATCGTGACAAATATCCCCTGTTCCAATTATGGAGCAATCAGCAACCGCTCTTCATTCGCCTGCATGCCCTCCAGCTTGAGCAGCGTAACCTTCTTGTCCATTCCGCCGCCGTACCCGACTAAGCGACCGTCCGCACCGATTACGCGATGGCATGGAGCAATAATCGGAATCGGGTTGCGATTGTTCGCCCCACCGACTGCACGTACCGCCTGAGGGCGTCCAATTGCCTCTGCGATCTGCTTATACGATCTTGTCTCCCCGTACGGAATATCCATAAGAGCGCGCCATACATCACGCTGAAATGCCGTCCCTTGGAAATCAAGCGCCAAATCAAACGATTTCCGCTCTCCTCTGAAATATTCCTCCAATTGGTGAATCGCCTCCTGCAGCCGTTCCGGGTGGCGTTGTAAAGCTGCGCGTCCATATGTGCGCTGTGCCCATGCGTTCAAGCGCGCCGATGTATCAAGCACACTTCCAAACTCAATGGAACAAAGTCCCGTTGCGGAAGAGGCAATGGTTAGCATCCCCAGCGGCGATTCCATCTCCTGAACATAGATAGGCTCCACATGATTGTCGAATTGCTGCAATGCAGCTTCTATCGCTTGCACAACCGCATCCTCCTTTTCACGATTCAAGCCTGACAGCAGCGCCTGCTTCGCTTCGAGGCCGCCTATCTGGCCAAGTGCCCAAGCGGCTGTCGCACGAATATCGTAACGTGTATCCTCCCGAAGCAGCGATCTCAGCTCGCCTACCGCGCTTCGGTCACGGAAGTTGCCGAGCGCAACGATCGCATTGCGCTGAATCGGCTTCTTGCCTCTCCAGGCCGCAGATAACGAGCCAAACTGCTCCTTGAACTCACGATTTGATAATTGCAGCATCGGAACGAGAAGAGGCTTTGCCTTCTCAGAATCGGGCTGCATCTCAGGGTGGTGCGTCCAGTTCATGCCTTTATTTTTCGGACATACGATCTGACATGTATCACAGCCGTACAGCCGATTCCCCATCTTGGTCATCATTTCATGACTCAAGAGATCCTTAGATTGGGTCTGAAATGAAATGCACAACTTTGCGTTCAGCTGTCCTGGGCCTACGAGTGCGCTCGTTGGACAAGCATCGAGACAGCGCGTGCATTCTCCACAGTCTTCTGTGACAGGATCGTCTGACGGAAATGGGATATTCGTTATCATTTCGCCCAAGTAAATCCATGATCCCCACTGCGGTGAAATAATGGAACAGTTCTTGCCGCTGAATCCAATTCCTGCACGTTCTGCAACTGCCCGGTCGCTCAGCTCGCCGGTATCTACCATACTGCGAACCTTCAGCTCTTGATCCGGCACACGCTCACGAAGGAACGCTTCCAGCTTCGCAAGCCGATCCCGCAGCACAAGATGGTAATCGAGCCCCCAAGCCGTTCGCGCGAACATTCCCCGATAGGAGCCCGCCTTCGACTTCGGCGATTCCTCCAGCTTGGAAGGATAGGCAACAGCGATTGCAATTATCGAGCGTGCATCCTCCAGCAGCAATTCAGGGCGGGTACGCTTGTCCAAATCAGGCTCTTCAAAGCCCGAGGCATAGCCTTGATCGATGGAATGCTGCAGCCGCGCCTTCAATTCAATGAATGGGTCTGCCGTCGTAAAGCCCACCTGATCGATCCCCAAAGACGGGGCTGCTTCAATAATGTCCTGCTTCAACTTGCGCCATCGGTCCTGGGTATGAGCTAATTTTTCATGCATCCCATTCACCTCCTTGTCGTCACATGCTCCATACATTCTTAACATCCATTTCTTGCACTGCAATAGCCTGCTTACACCAGCCGCTAACATCGGAAACGGCACCTTGCATTCCAGAAAACGAATTCTTGGAACAGGCGCCGTTCACCGAGCGTGATACCCGCTATTATTCACGAGCTTCGTCTAACAACTGCTTCCATTCTTCGTAATACCAACGTACCGTGTCATCATGGAAAGGAGTACGACTCTCCTTAATGTACTCCAATACCCGATCCAGGCCAGCCTTCACCTTCTGCTCGACAAGCTCTGGGTAATGATAGGCTAAGCGATTGTGCTCATACTCATCCTGATCTACTACCTGAACCTGCCCATCCGTCATGCGAATGACATCCAAATCATAGTCAATATAAGTGAAAATATTGCCACACCGATAAGGAGGCGATGCTATATTGCAATAATACCGAACACCGCATTCCTCAATTAGAGCAACTACGTTGAACCACTGCTTCGGGATAAAAAATGTAACAGCAGGAATCTTGCTAACCCACTGCTTCCCATCCGACTCCCGAATCGGCGTCTGACTGTTGATGAGGACATACATGTCTTCCTTCACATGATCAGGATGCCGCATCGTTGCAGGCACAAGCCAATTTTCGAGCCATACCCGATGCAGGTGACCGTCGTGCTTGAAACTTTTCACAAGAGCTTCCTCATAACGATTCATGCTAATTCCTCGGCTTTGCGTTCATTTCGCTTTATTAATAGAAAAGCATATCTTTCACCCGAATGCAACGGTTGAGAAGATATGCTTCCTTGTACAATGTTTGGCTATAATCAATCGTGTATCGCCACTCTGTTCCGAGTGAGGCCAATTGCAACCTCGCAATTCATCTGCAAGTAGAATTGCGCAGCGTTAGCCTGCAACAATACGCAACTGTGAAAGGGAGCGCAGCATATCCTTTGCTCCGTATCCCAAAGCCTCAAACCATGGCAATACGACTTCTGTATGCTCGTCCACAGCAATCATAATGTTTTTGACGCGGCGTTGTTGGAATTTCTGCTCCAATCCCGCTACCAATGCTTTGCCTACTCCGCGATTGCGATAATCCGGATGTACGGCAAGGCGGTAATAGTAGCCGTTGTTACGATCAACGGTTCCGATGACAAGTCCGACAATGGCTTGCTCTCCGCTAGCTTCTTCATGTTCTGCGATGAGCACAAGCTCTCCGTCCAACGATAACTGACGCGCGAATGCTTCCAGCGTCTTCTCACAACATTCATCTGACAGCGATTCCTTCAACAACTGGGTTGCCGGAAGATAATCCGACAAACGAAAGGATCGAACATTCATGACTTACTCTCCCTCATCCTGAGCTTGGTTTCGTGATCGGTTGTCTCTCTGTCTAACACCTTTCTACGCCTTTACATTAAATCTGTATCTTGTGGGTTATCTACAATAGATTGTGCAATACCTTTACAAATACGACAAAAATCGCGAAAATCCTTCTTTATCATGCAACTTCCATAAAAAAGATCGAAAAATCTCCCGAATTCTCTTGTAAACGCTTTATTTAAAGCGTTTACATTACATAAAGAATGAAAACATTATAGAAATTGTAAAGAATTCGCATTCATTTCAAGTCATAATCAACCCTTCCCCAACAGAACATTTGTTTGAAACCACCCATTTTCGGGTAATATGATAGCGGTGGCGGTCAAACAACAACTGTTCGCTATCGAAGGCCTTTTTTTCAACGCCTACTTTTGCAACATTTATGTTGATTTATTCTTCCGGTTCATGTTTAATTAGGTTAGAAGTAGATAAGATGCTACATAATTAATTAGGAGGTATGACACAATGGCACATCAATTACCAGCTCTTCCTTATGCCAACAATGCTTTGGAACCACATTTCGACGAAACAACAATGATGATTCACCACGATCGTCACCACAACACCTATGTGACGAACTTGAACGCAGCTTTGGAATCTGCTCCAGAATTGCAAGATAAATCTGTAAACGAACTGATCGCTAACTTGGATGCTGTTCCTGAGAGCATCCGTACAGCGGTACGCAACAATGGCGGCGGCCATGCGAACCACTCCTTGTTCTGGGAAATCATCGGCCCTAACGGCGGCGGCCAGCCTTCCGGCAAATTGGCTGATGCCATCAACAATGAGCTTGGCGGCTTGGACAAATTCAAAGAAGATTTTGCAAAGGCTGCAGCTACACGCTTCGGCAGCGGCTGGGCATGGCTTGCAGTAGATGCTGACGGCAAATTGTCCGTATACAGCTTGCCTAACCAAGACAGCCCGGTTATGGAAGGCAAAACGCCTATCCTTGGCTTGGATGTATGGGAGCATGCATACTACTTGAAATACCAAAACAAACGCCCTGACTACATCGCTGCATTCTGGAACGTTGTGAACTGGCCAGCAGTTGAAAAACGTTACGAAGATGCTTTGAACAAGTAATCGGGAATAAAAAAACAGCCGTCCCCTGGCAGTCTTTTGCCTCAGGACGGCTGTTTTGTTGTCTACAGGAAGCCGACTCAACTCTTAGTTCTCGAACAGCGGCGTTGACAGATATCGCTCCCCCGTATCCGGAAGAAGCACCACGATCATCTTGCCTGCATTCGACGGTCGCTTTGCCAACTGTGTTGCTGCTGCCAAAGCAGCGCCGGAGGAAATCCCAACTAAGAAGCCCTCCTGCTTCGCCAACTCACGCGCTGCAGCGAATGCTTCTTCATTCGTCACGCGAATAATTTCATCAACAATATTGCGGTCGAATGTATTTGGAACGAAGCCCGCGCCAATCCCTTGTATCATATGCGGCCCCCGATTCCCACCTGATAGAACCGGTGAATCAGCAGGCTCAACCGCTGTAATTCGTACCGATGGCTTGTTTTCCTTCAAAACACGGCCCACACCGCTGATCGTACCGCCAGTGCCGACCCCAGCAACGAAAATATCCACTTCTCCATCTGTATCGCGCCATATTTCCTGTGCTGTTGTCTTCTGGTGCACTTCTGGATTCGCCTTATTATCAAATTGTTGCGGAATGAACGAATTCGGGATGCTTTCCGCAAGTTCCTCTGCCTTCCGAATAGCACCCTGCATGCCTTCTGACCCAGGTGTAAGCACTAACTCCGCCCCTAGCGCCTTCATCATCTTAATGCGCTCTACACTGTACGTATCCGGCAGCGTTATAATAATTCGATATCCAAGTGCAGCCGCGGCACTCGCCAATGCAATGCCCGTGTTGCCGCTCGTCGGTTCGATAATAACCGAGCTGCGGTCGATAATCCCCTGCTCTTCGGCAGCCTTGATCATCGCATAGCCAATCCGATCCTTCACGCTTCCGCCTGGATTGAATGCTTCCAGCTTCGCGACAATTCTCGCCCCAAGGTCATGCTTGCGGTTATAATTGTTTAGCTCCATTAAGGGTGTATTGCCAATGAGCTGTGTAATGTTTGATACGATGTTGGACATGTTCCACTTTTCCTCCATAACAATATAATCGCGATTCTTATGCCGCTACGTGCGACTACGCCTTGTCCGGCTTCTCTCTACGACTCGATGTATTCCATAAATGCCAGCTACATACACGGCATATAGAAGCAAAACGACCGGAATCCTTGTCCAGTCTTGAAGCAATTGCTCCCCGACATAGGCAAACAAGAACATAACGGGCAGCTTCCCCAGTACCGTTGCCACCATGAAGGTTCGCAGCGGGATAGCTAGCATCGCCGCATACGCATTAATTGCCACAGCCGGGATAATGGGAATCATCCGTCCGATAAGCACAGCTGCGAACGCGTTGTGTTCCATTAATTGATTAAAGCTTCGCAACAAGTGAATTCGTTCCATAGCTTGTCTTCCCTGCTTAGACATTCTGCATCGCACAGCCAGGAACATGAATGCAGCACCTAATGTCGAGGCCGCCACATTGATCCAGCCCCCGATCCAGAAACCATAAGCGGCGCCAATAATTCCTGCCACAACACCGAAAGGAATCACAGGAACTAAGGATATGGCGACAGCAGTCAAAAACAAAATGACGAGCGTACCTGTACCAGGCTCCAAATGGCGAAGCATAGCAAGCAGCTTCTCATGGTACATCAAGATGATTACAGCAGCGAGAACATACAGCCCGAGAGATATTCGTTTATCCAATGTACCCCCTCTGGCATCGGCTCCCGCTTCCGGTTGCACACGCTGCCTGCTTTCTTACGTTAATAATTCCATATTAATATATAGAAGCCCCCTGCCACAAGTTTACTGAACTTTCTACAGCCTTCCTTATATACGTAAACAATGAAGGCGGTTACATCAGAATGCAGCAAAAACCTTCATTTTTTAACATGAACGAGAATTACACCCGCATCTCCACATTTCCCATCCCCTAATCGCAAGCCCGTCATCATAATTTCAAAATAGAATAAACTCCTTTTAAGAAACCATTCCCCTCAATTTATCGCACTCATCACATACAGTCAATTATACATTTTCGAAAAGTTTATTCCAAAATGAAATTAAGTACGATATACTAACGCTATAATACGATTGAAACGAAGGGATAAGGAACTCCATGAACCAACACGATCACCGTCCCGCGCTGCACGTGAACAAGCGCTCTCTTCTCCTTCAGCTATTCTTGACCTTTAGCAAAATTGGGCCGACTACCTTCGGTGGCGGTTATGCGATATTGCCCGTCATTGAGCGAGAAATTGCGGAGAAGCGTCAATGGCTACAAGAAGACGATATGGGAGAGATTACAGCTCTTGCAGGGGCGGCCCCTGGCGGGATAGGCGTTAATGTCGCCGCTCTTGTCGGCTACCGAATTGCTGGGTTATCTGGCTTAGCTGCTGCAGTTATCGGCATCTCTTTGCCTACCATCGCAATTATGCTGCTTTTATGCATAGGAGCAGCTGGATTTCGCGACCAACCGTATGTTCAGGCTGCGTTGACCGGTATTAAGCCTGCTGTCGTTGCACTCATCGTGTATGCAGCGATTCGACTTGGCTCACGCACTTTGCACCATGGCTTCGCTTGGGGAATCACTCTCACCTCACTTGCGCTGCTGTTTTGGACATCGATCCATCCCATTCTTGTCTTAGTCCTTGGCGCATTCGCCGGTATTGTACTTGAATGGGTGAACCGCGGCAGCTTTCTGCGAAATCATCCGCATGACCACTCCAAGCCCCCACGTTCAGGCAGCAGTGCATCTCGCTCCCGCCAGACTAAGCAACGCAGCAATCGAGCGGTATAAGACGCTGTATCAGCCTCCCATATTCGAACGAGAAGGAAGGATGCACCATGCTATGGGAATTATTTTGGACTTTTTTTAAACTCGGATTCGTCTCCTTCGGCGGCGGTTATGCGATGCTGCCCGTCATTGAGCATGAGGCATTGTCCCATCAATGGATGACAGCCGAACAATATACCGAGGCTATCGCGCTTGCCGGCATGGCTCCCGGACCCATTGCCATGAACAGTGCTGTATACGTGGGGTATACTGCATCAGGCTGGATCGGCAGCATCGTCGCATCGCTTGGCGTAGTCTTGCCTTCGGCCATCATCATGCTGCTTATTGCCACTATTTTCTACCGCGTGTATGATAATCATTGGGTGCAGTCTGCACTTGACGGCATGAAGCCAGCCGTAATTGCCTTGATCGCTTACGCAGCGGTCAATATGGCGATGCCTTCCGGGCTTGCAGCAACGTGGACATTGTCTTCACTTCTTCCAGTCGCAATTTTCGCTTGCGCGCTGCTTGCGCTGATGAAGTTGAAGCTCCATCCAATAGCCGTCATTCTATTGTCAGGAATAGCGGGGATTGTTATTTATGGATAAATCTTTGGAACAACATATCGCTTCCTCCAAAGCGAAGGAAGTATTTCAATTCATCCGACGCACTGATGAAATATCAAAGCTGGATTTACTTCAGTACAGCGGGCTTACCGTTAGTACGCTGACGCGTGTACTGGAGGAACTGACTGCGCTCGGGTTAATCGCGGAGTGCGGCTTCGGTGCTTCTACCGGCGGGCGCAGACCCATTCTGTACCGTGTCGTTCCTGACTACGGATATGCCTTCGGTCTGGATATTTCCCGCACCTCTTCCCGTCTTGTCATGATCAATGCAGCAGGAAACAAAATCGACACGGCGGAATGGCCTATGACTGCCCATATGACGCCGGAATATGTAATAGTGGAAGTAACGAAGCAGATTAAGCAATGGATGAGTACGCATAAGCTCAGCACGGACAAAATTATCGGTCTTGGCATTGGCGCTGTCGGTCCGCTGGATCGATTTGCAGGAACGATTCTGCAGCCAAGCTTCTTCCCGTCTTCAGGCTGGGAGAATGTCTCTATTGTCAGTGAACTGGAACGTCAATTGAACATCCCCATTATGCTCGATAATGGAGCAAATACAGCGATAAAGGCAGAAGCATGGGCCAATCGTTCCAGAGATGTACAGCATATGCTGTATGTGCATGTTGGCATTGGACTGCGCTCTGCAATGATGTCTGAAGGGAAGCTTATTTACGGTGCTGTCGATATGGAAGGCTCGCTTGGACAAATGATCATTCAGGCTGATGGCATTCCCCCTCGTACTGGAGACGGCAACTACGGCTGTCTGGAGTCCTATGCCACTATATATGCCATCGAACGGGAAGCGAATGCGCTCATCCGTATGGGCCGCCGCAGTCTGCTTGAGCAAATAGCCGGTTCAGGGAACACTGTCACCTATGCACATATTATGGAGGCTTTGCAGCGGCGTGATCCGCTTGCCACAGAGATCGTTACGCAGGCGGCTACTTATTTCGGCATCGGGCTTGCGAACCTGCTCAATATACTCCATCCGGAGAAGGTGGTATTAGGCGGGCCGCTCATGAGCGCGAATGATTTATTTTTCTATACTGCAACGCAAACTGCGATTCGCAAAACCTATCATTATCCGCAATATCAGGTCGTATTCAGCAAGGGCAGCTATGGCGATGAGGCGCTGGCCATCGGTGCGGCCTTGATGATACTCGATAAAATTACTGCATAAGAAGACTTGCGGCAGGTATATAAGATACTCTCCCAAAGCTGATGCGGACTAAATAGTTAATTCATCCTTGCTGCTCTTGCAAAGGTTCATTTCACCATTCACCTTGAACGGAGCAGCAAGCCTTGCTCTATCGCTAGCAGCTTGCAAGAACGATACAAGAGCGATGTTCCGCTTCTATAGTGGGGCTGCTGCCAACTTCTATCCCAGCTTCAAATTTCCCATGTATAGGAACGGATTGAATAATGGGTTACGGTCGGAAATCCCCGTATGTACGAAAAAAGGACAGTGCTCCCGCACCATCCTCACCTCAACCCTTCCGTGCTTCTTTATATATAACCCCGCCGCTTCAATAATGAAAGACACCTTACATAGTACTCGTTATCCAACGTGCATACTTCGGCAATGAGTTTAATCGATGAGTTGCTTGCCGATATTTGAAATGCATGAACGATCCCCTTAGGCATGCTGTTCGGGTGATGCCAGCTTTAATGCATGGAGCAGCGGCAAATGCTGATGATTCGCTCCATGAACAAGATAGTCATCCTCGACCCGATCAATGAACAGCACGCCGTCCAAATGATCCATTTCATGCTGGATGCAGCGTGCGAGGAAATCTTCGCCTTCTAAAGTAACGGTCTCACCGTCTCGGTTCATCGTTGTTATTCTAATATACTGGTATCGCTTTACTCTGCCGTAGTATCCAGGATAGGACAAGCAGGCTTCCATCCCTTCTTGCTCGCCGGCCGTCTCTACCACCTCAGGGTTAATCAGTTCGATCAAGCCATCTCCAACGTCCATGACGATGACACGACGCAAAATCCCGATCTGGGGTGCAGCGAGTCCCGCTCTCCCCTTCTTCGCATATAAAGTATCCTTCATATCATTCAGCAGCGATATCGTGCGTGCATTCAGCTCCGTTACCGGCTTGCACTTTTTGCGCAATATCGGATCTCCGAAAGGAAGAATAATACGCTCAGCCATTTCATGTCGCCCCTTTATCCTCTGTCATTTCATTAATCAAGCTAATCGATTCGATAGAGTGCATCGCCTGCACACCTCGTTGTGCTGCGATCCATTTTCGATTAGTTGCTCTTTCAATTCTTATTTATGTGATGCTTCTCGCTTCATTTTACGCTGTTCATCAAAGTACATGATAATCAGAATATAATCAATATAACATAAATGAAACGTTATTATATTTTAACCCAATTACATTCCTGCCCAGTGCCTTGATAAATCAAACAAACATGGCATAAAAAAAGCCTCCCAACTTCCCACCGACCAAAGTCGGCGGGAGTCGGAAGACTCGATTAAATCTTTGACACCTATTATTGGGCAGACACATTCTTAATGCCTTGCACCTCGAAGCCGTAAATACGAGCTGCTGTATCTCCGCCTTGTGTTGCTTTCTCTACGTTAAGGCGTGCATAGCGTGCTTTTGTTTTGGCAATCGCATGCTTGGATGTACCCTTCTCGTTGTCCGTTACCTTCACAGCATCCGTCCAATTCTCGCCGTCTGTGCTGAGTTGGATCGTAAATGCGCGTGTGTTGAAGGAAGCGGATTCACCGCCTGCTTCCGCATGGTGCACGATAAATTGCGTTACATCGTACTCCTTGCCCAAATCAACCTTCAGCCAATGCTTTTCATCGCCGACAGCACACCATTTTGTATGCATTTCGCCATCAACGGCGAACTGGGGCGCCTCACTATCATTAACGAAGCTGGATGCTTCCGTTTTTGCACCCTTGGCCAAGTCCTCAGCACGGAAAGCTGCATCCTTCGATACCGTAATAAGCTGCGACTTCGTCATCACATCTTCACCGACCGCGTTTTTCGCGATCAACTTCACTTCGTACGTGCCTTCTTTCGCGAAGCTTACCTTCGGATTGCGTTCCTTGCTCGTTTCAGGTGTTCCTCCCGGGAAGCTCCATTCCCATTCTGTTGTCACTTCAGAGGATTTATCCGTCAACTGAACTTCTTCCCCTGGCGCCACGAACGTCTTATCGGCCTCGAAGTCTGCCTTAGGGGACGGGTATTCAGGCCAATCGAACGAAGTCATTGCCATTCGTCCTTCTTCATAGTGACGGTTCACAGGAACAACTGCCAGTTGTGTCGTCTCCTCCATACCGTTGCGCTTCATTTCAGACACATAGTAATAATTGTTGCCTGTTGCGCCCATGAACTCACGGGAGCCGTCCGGCTTCACGCGATACACTTGATAGTACTGCACATCATCGCCAAGCGCTGTCCATGTCAAGCGAGCATCTGCATAAATGCCGTCGCGAACGTCATTTTCGATCACACGAACATCTGATACTTGACCGAGAGCAGGCGCCTTGTCATTCTGATCACGAATTGTAAGCTCTCCTACATTCGCTTCGTATAGATTGTCATTGACCTTGCCCTCTACTTGAATGGATACGCCAACGATTTTTTTGCCAGCATATGGGCTCAAGTCATAGGTAGCCTGAGTCCAGTCGCCCTTCGCGCCAGCAGCCTTCGTTGTAGAAGGCTTCACGAATGTATACGTATCCGGTGCTCCCTCAAACGCAACGCCAATGTTCAAATTAGCAGATTTCGGATCGTTTGACCGATATGTAAGCGACATTTGCAAAGTAGAAGTTGCCTTTACATCCGTCTTGTACAGCTTCACATTGGAGGATGCGCCTTCTGCAACCTTGCCTTGAAGCTTCAAGGAACTGCCGCCATAGAAGGAATCCGTGAAGTCGAAACTAGGTGCAATCTTCTGACCTGATTCATCCACCATCCAGCGCCAAGTCGGTAAAATGTCCTGCAAACTGCGGTTAAACCATTCACGGTCGCGAACCTTCTTGCCGAACACGCTGAACTGCGTTCCGTTACCCGTATTGAAATGCGTCACGAAATCCGATTTCGTAATGACCGTCTTATCTACGATATCATGCGCAATGCCGCGCCAAGCCCAATCATTGGCCTTCGTCTTGGAAGGATCGAGGCTGTCGCCTACCCATAGACGCTGCTCCTTTTGCATGAATTCATCATTCGTCTTTGTCGTATTGAACGCCCAGTCCGGGCGATACAAACCAAGCGATGTCACCGCATCCTGTCCTTCCGGGAACAATACCGGGAAGTTGTACTCGCCTTGATATCCGCCGCCGCCTTCCAAGTCCATGCCCGCAAACAATTCATGGCGATCCCGCTTCAATTGCTCAGCTATCTTCGGCGAGTTCTGGAATGGCGTTATGAAATCATACTTGCCTTCCTTCTTGAACTGCCAACGGAAATCGATGAACATATTGTCCGCTACGCGCTCTTCCCCGTCTTGGAAGAACATTTTATTATTGTCCGTCAGTCCACCTTGCCACTTCACAGGACCATCCTTCACCATGGAGTCATACCAGATAATTTCCATATTAGAAGGCTTAATTTTCTGCAAATATTTCAAAAACTTCTGCATGTTCTGCGCATCTTCCGGTGTGCCGCCCTGTGTCTCCTGGTTAATGAACCAGCCATCGAAGCCATAATATTTTGCAACTTCAATCAGCTTATCTGCAACCGGGAATGTTCCGTCCTCACGCTGCTGGATCAGATCACGCATCCATTCGATTTTTCCGCCGTGCTCCTTTTGTGGAAGAAATACAGTGCCATATACCGGTACACCATTCTTGTGCGCTGCATCAATTACGTCCGCACTCGGAGGAACGATCAAGCCTTCCCCGGCAGAGCCGCCCCACATAATCAGCTTGTCTACATACTGCCAGTAGCTGAACGCATAGCCATGGAAGTTGTCATTGCCTTGCGATGGCGCACCGCTCGTATTTTTGTACATCGAAGCAAGCGCCATAACTTTCGCGTCTGTCTTCGCATTCGGGTTCACCTTCGCTCCCTGCACACGGGAAGTGTCCAGCTTTACAGAGCTGCGGTTGAATGCCGCATCCTTGTCAGTCTGTGCCGACCACGACAAGAGCGTATTCGGATACCAGTATGAGGAAAGCGGCTGCGCAGCCTCCGCCTGACCTGCAAAGCCTACAAGCGACCCGGCGATCATCGCCGTGCTGAGCATCAAGGCAAATTTGCGTTTTATCTGACCTCGGGAAAGTATAGTCGGTTTCAATCGTTTCATTTAGAATCCCCTCCAAAGTGACGATCTTTCTCTTGATGTCGACAAATCCAATGTCTCAACGAGCGTATCCGAAGTATCTCCTAACTTTGGTAACGCTTCCACAATGTCGTCGTGACCATTGTAAACGTTTACGAAATAGAAAAAAAGGGAACTTCCGCCTAAACGGCAAGCACCCTTTAATTTGTCTAGTAAATCTTTAATATTTACACCAGAATATATGCCACGAAAGTAACTAAATGGATTACTGAAAGCGATTTTTTAACAATCGGACGAATACATTCGGAAAAGCAAGTTCCTCCATCTCTTCCGGGCCCGCCCATGTATATACTGTATTGTCCTTCGGCTTCAAGCTACGCAGAGTACAGCGATATACGCGCATCTGCCAATGGATGTGGCTGAACGTATGCTCTGCGTCCATCCAATGCTCAATCGGCACAACGTCTAACCCTTCTGCCAACAAAGAATGATGCAGAATCGCGAACGACTCTGTGTCGCTCATCCCGACAATGCCCACCTGCTTCGGCACAAGAATATGAGGCAGCTCCCACATTTTCGCCAGCAAACCGGTATCCGGCCGCTGACGCACGAGCACCTTGCCCTCATGCTCCCCTGTACCCTCGATCAATACTGCATATCGCAGCTCCGGTTTCGGCGGCTTGGCTTTTGTCTTGATCGGCAGAATGAGTTCTTCTCCAGCCATGCGGCCTTCGCAATGCTCCATAACCGGACAGAGCAGACATGAAGGGGATTTCGGCGTACATACTAACGCGCCAAGCTCCATCAATGCCTGGTTAAAGTCCGATGCGCAGCCTTCCGGAATAAGCTCCTGCGCTAAATGCTCCATATGCACGCGCGTAGATGGCTTCGCAATATCGTCATGCAGACGGAAATAACGCGACAGCACCCGCATCACATTGCCATCCACGGCCGGCTCCGGCCGATTGAAGGCGATGCTCATAATCGCACCGGATGTATAAGGCCCAATGCCTTTTAACGCGGACACCTTTGCTTTGTCATCGGGGACTTGTCCGCTGTATTTTTCCTTCACTTCCCGTGCCGCAGCCTGTAAATTACGCGCCCGGGAATAGTATCCGAGCCCTTCCCATGCCTTCAGCACTTCCTCTTCAGGCGCATCCGCCAATGCCTCGACGGTAGGGAATTTCCCGATAAAACGTTCGAAATACGGCTTTACTGTCTCTACACGCGTCTGCTGCAGCATAATTTCAGATACCCATGTGTAATAGGGATTCGATTGACGCCGCCAAGGCAGATCCCTCTTATTCGCCCGATACCAGAGCAGAAGCTCGCGGCTGAAATATCTCTTTTGCTCGTCCATGACGGCCTCCTGTCTCTTATCTCTTTTCTATACAATTTCTAGCAGGTCTATATGGTATATTCGTAGTCTCCCTGCCCATTATACATGAAGGGAGCCAGTTGTGAACGTTCTGCCAACAATCCACATCAGAGCTTGCAGGAGGGGTACTGGAATTTCTATACTTATAGTAAAGAAATGTCCCAATAGAAATGGAGGGCATCGTTCGTGCCAAAACGTCGAATGTACACACGCTTCATGCCAATCATCGCTGGTATTGCCCTGCTTGGACTGCTTGCCGGATGCGGCGGTGGAGCAAGCGGCGGCAATGAGAGCAGCTCAGGAAATGCCAAAGAATCAGCGGCGCTTGAAGGGCCGGAAGAAGTTGTCACGCTATATAAAAACAATTGCATGCAGTGTCACGGCACTGAGATGCAGGGGATGATGGGGCCAGAGTCAAACCTGCAAAAGATCGGCAGCAAGCTGACGAAGGATGAAATTGCAAATACGATTGAAAATGGCGGAAAGCTCATGCCTGCACAGGGCGGACGTCTGGAAAAGGAAGAGATCGACAAAATTGCCGATTGGCTCGCCAGCAAAAAGTAGTTCATACTTCTGCACTAGAAATATCTTGGCAATGTAACAAGACGGCGGAAAGCCGTCTTTTGCTTTGATTGGCCTTTATTTTCAACTATAATAGTAAAGAGGCCAAGAAGGCCTGCCTCCCCACCCCGCTCACGATGAGGTGATACAGCTTATTCGCGAAGGCAAGAAAGTATCCGCCATCAAAAAAGCGAGAGAAGTGCTCGGCATGTCACTCGTTGAAGCGAAGCAGTATGTAGACAATCTTGAAGCGAAATGATAAAGCATAGAGCATTACTTGTATACATAACATGATGAAATTAAAATAAAGTAAGGGAGGCTCCTAAGGAGGCTCCCTTATCTATTGATTCTCAATTGTTGCCCTGATTGATCAGAATGGCCAGCCTCTACCTGTTTAGAGCTCATCGCAAATCTAGCTGCTGCTGCGGCATCCTCCCTGCCAATACCATAAACGAGATACTTATCATGCTCACAATGAATTCGATTTCATTTATTCTTTATAATTGCTATGCATTGTTATACAATTGCTTTGGTGCACTGCATCACGTTCTGTTCCTGATCATGCATGCTTGGTATGCTTGAGTTCTACGCTTTTCCAATCATACAAGTATAAATCCTAGGTAGCTCTTGTGCTCGCCAATGGATTGTCTCATATCGTTCAAAAAGTGGGTCTGCTTGTCAGTTAGCTTGCTGAAATCTGCATAGGTACAATGGTATATATAGGAATATACATGTCGAAAATCAATGAAGTCATTCAATCGTGGTGTAATTAGGTTTGTGGAGCGAAATCGTGAATAGCCTTCCATCAATGCGTGATAGAACTGTTCGGCGAAGTTTCGCCTCTCTTCTGGAGCTTGCACAGTGGAGACTGCATGATAGATGGCAATTGCCACATCATAGGCGTACCAATGATACTCGCTGTCTCCGAAGTCTATGATTACCGGGGAGTTCCGTTCGACGAGAAGATTATTCTGATGAAGATCCCCGTGAATTAATCCATATTCGGCTGAGGTAACAGGCTGCTCAGACATCCATCTGCAGCATTCCTTCCATTTTGCCAGTACAATGGGATCGACTTGCAGATCCTCCTTCTTGTACAGTTCATGCTCATGCCAATGCGGGCGTACAAGAGAAGGCCCTTCATAGGCTTCTGCAGCCGTATGCAACTGCGCTAGAGCTGCTCCCCAATCTTTGAAAAAGCGTTCGTTCCACAATTGTTCGTTCTGGTGTTGGATAGGCTGGCCTAAGGCTTTTTCATATATAGTAAAAAAATGAGTCGGCAAAGAATGAACAAGCTGGCCTCGCAGCAGCACCGGTGGAGCAACAGAAATGCCGCGTTCATGGAGATATTGCACCCATTCGACTTCAGACTGAATTCGCTCTGCATGATGAGTGCCATACTCATACACCTTCACAATAACGGGACTACTCCCCACTATAGCGGCCTCAAAGACGTTATGAAAATATCCTCCAATTTGACGCAGCTCCGATCTGTCACATCCAATGTAGTCGCATACCTCCAGAAGCACTTCTTCCTGTATCATCATCTTGCCTCCCCCATTTTCACTATGTATCAGACGTACGCCATTCTACTATAGCCTGTGCCGACGCAATGCTCGGCTGATGCGAGATGCTGAGGTGAATTCGATATTCGCTGCTGGACAAGCCAAGCCGCTGCCATGCAGCCTTACTGAGACGGGCTATCGGCTTGCCAAGCTGATTCGGCAAAATTTCGATATCCTGAAAGGAGATCACTTCCCCGATACCTGTGCCAAAAGCCTTGACGATCGCTTCCTTCGCAGCAAAACGACCAGCGGCAAATTCAACCTGACGTCCACCCTTAGCCGCATAAACTGCCTGTTCCCGCTCTGTTAGTATGCGAGCAATAAATCGTATACCTATATGATCATGCAGCAGCTTGTTTACACGCTCGATTTCGATAATGTCATGCCCCAATCCATGTATCATCCTGAACCTCTCCTTCCATGCAGCTTCTAGATTTAATATTCATCGCAAAACATGAACTTCCAAATCTATACACAACATCATCTATGCGGTAATTGTATCACATGCAAGAGGCGCTGCCCAACCTATAACGGTCGTCAGCGCCTCTTGCGGAACAACATGTGAATCCTATTCTCCGACACGCCATTTCACTAAATAATGGATGGCAAGAATCGATGCAATGCTGTACCCCAGCAATACGATGCTGTTCTGCATGACATCTGTCGTCCAGCCTGTCAAAAGCACGCCCCGCATCGCCTCTGCCGCATAGGTTGTCGGGAAAATATAGGACGCCCACTGCAACATTGATGGAAGCTGATGCATTTCGACCATGACAGGCGACAGAAATGTAACGAACATCATAAGTACCTGCACAAGCATATTGGTCAGTTGATGATTCGGCGACCAAAAGCCGATACCTACGCCTACGCCGACAACACTGGTCAAGGACAATAACACAACAATCGGCAGCGCCCATGTAATTTGAAAATCAATGCCGTACCCCCATTTTCCAACTGCTGCAAGCAATACAAAGGAAGGAAGGGTACTCATTAAGCCTTTCAGCATATTGGCGATTACGAAGTTCAGCTTGGATATCGGCAATGAAGAATAGTACGTAAAATGACCTTGATGCTTCTGCCACGATATCTCCTGCCCCATGGAGTTCATCCCCGTGACGATAATACCGAAGATGAGGTTTCCGGCAACGATTCGAACCAACGCTTCATGACTCGGATTGTCTGTAAAAGAAATCATGAAAAGCATGGTCGTAAATGGGAATACCGTTGCCATCAAAAGGACCCACGCCCACGAATCGCGAATGTTGGCGTATTGAATTCGGGTAAGGATCATGAACTCTGTCAATTGCCGACCAATTCCTCTTGTGCCTTCCAACGGGACTGCCGCTTTGACCGCAGACTGGCTGACGATATCAGGTCTGCTTGCTACTTCTGATTTCATACTTTCTGCACCTCCTGCTCTGCTTGACGATCTATATGGAAATATACATCCTCCAAGCTTGGCGGCTTTACCGCGTACTCTTCGATCGGTAAGTGAGGAGAACGAACAATATAATCAAGCACAAGGCTCGCTTCTGATTTGTCTACGAGCAAACGAAGCCGGTTCTCGCCATCAACATGAAGCTGCCCCCATTGTCTCAAAGCCTGCTCAGCAGCCTCACGGCAGCCGAATTCCGTGGTCAGCTCGAATTTGAGCCGCTGATCGACCTTCTGCTTCAGCTTCGCAACCGCATCAATTACTAGCAAGCGTCCATGATTGACCACTGCAACTCGATCCACTACCTGCTCTGCCTCAAGCACGTTGTGTGTAACGAGGATAATGGTTGCTCCTTCACGATTGCGCTCCTTAATTAGATTCCATACGAGGCGGCGGTTCGTGGGATCCAATTCATTCGTCGGCTCGTCGAAAATAAGGATTGGCAGGCGGCCGATCAATGCAGTTCCGATGCCAATCATACGCCGTTGCCCGCCAGACAAATGCTTTAGCTGCTTATGGCGAGAGTCAGACAATCCCATCATCTCCAGCAGCTCCGCTGACTGTCTTAGGGCTTCCGATTTTGTCATTCCCCGCAGACGTCCAGTAAACTCCAGCGCTTCTTGTGCTTTTAGCGCAGACAAAACATGCGGATCCTGCGAAAAATAGGCAACCTGCTGTGCCACATGCTTCGTATGGCGCGATACATCCATACCCTTGAATAGCACCCTTCCTTCCGTTGGCTTCAGGTGCCCGATCATTTGCTTAATCAACGTCGATTTACCTGCTCCATTCGGACCCAGCACGCCCAAAATTTCTCCGTCCTGTACTTGCAAAGAAATATCTATATTTGCTTTTACCTTGCCGCGTTTATACATTTGACTCACATGGTCGAGTTCGTAAATAACAGGGTTCACGATTCATCCCTCCTCATATGTCAAATAATACCTAATCATCTCTACGACAACAAGCGCCCCCCGAATGATCTTTCATTCGTTCTCCAGGTGAATAAGCTGCTCCGTCTGTAGATGTAGTCTAGTCTGAATTGATCTTTCTTCCTCAAGGGCATTGCTATGAGGGGTTACTTTTGTTAACCTTTAATTTATATAATAGGTTAACAATTATGGGCGCTGCATGAACATTCGTTGCTAAGGAGCTGGTAAGAAAATGGAAAATGAAAGAAGGAGAGCGCTTCTGCACAAGGATCGAATCTATGTCTGGCATCCATTCACCCAAATGAAGGAGTATGCCGAACGCGATCATGTGCTGATTGAGCGAGCTGAAGGCATGTACCTGTATGATGCGGAGGGGAGGCGTTACTACGATACCGTGTCTTCATGGTGGTGCAATTTGCACGGACACGGGCATCCCCGCATCAAGGCAGCTATTGCTGAGCAGTTGGAGCAATTTGACCACATCATGTTCAGCGGATTAACGCATGCCCCTGGCATTGAGCTTGCGGAAAAGCTGGTGCAAATCAGCCCGGAAGGACTCAATAAAGTGTTCTATTCGGATAATGGCTCGACTGCCGTGGAGGTGGCCATTAAGATGTCCTTCCAATATTGGCAGCAGATCGGACGCTCGTCGAAGACGAAGTTCGTCTATTTGGAAGGCAGTTACCATGGAGATACATTGGGTGCGGTAAGTGTAGGCGGCGTACCGCTCTATCATTCGCTGTTCAAGCCGCTTCTGTTCCATGCCCACCGTGTGCCTGCGCCGGATATGCGCGCCGCGCGCATGTCCGGGCCTGCTGGCGAACAGGAGGTCGCAGAAGCGGCACTCGCGCCGGTGCGCGAGCTGTTCGAGCGCGAAGGAGATACGATCGCGGGTATTCTCGTTGAGCCGATGCTGATGGGTGCAGGCGGCATGATCATGACGCCTGCAGCTTATATGCAGGGCTTGCGCGAGTTGTGTTCGGCGTACGATGTCCATCTCATTGCGGACGAGGTCGCAACAGGGTTCGGGCGAACAGGCAGGATGTTCGCCTGTGAGCACGCCGGGGTCAGCCCCGATATTATGTGCCTCAGCAAGGGGCTGACCGCAGGCATCATGCCGCTCGCGGCTACGCTGTGCCGCGACAGCATCTACGCCGCGTTCTATGATGATTACGCGGCGCAGAAAACATTTTTCCACGGCCACAGCTTCACCGGCAATCCGGTGGCGTGCGCCGTGGCCCTTGCCTCCCTGCGCCTGTTCGAGGAGGAGCGTACGCTCGAACAGGCGCAGGGCGCCATAGCCGCGCTCAGCGAGGCTATGCGCGGCATTGCCGATCTGCCCCACGTGGCAAATGTGCGGCAGATCGGCCTCGTTGCGGCGTTCGACCTGTACGAAGACGCCGAACGCCGCAAACCATTCCCGCGCGAGCTGCGCATCGGGACGCGCATGTACGAGGCGGGGTTCGAGGAGGGACTCATCCTCCGCCCGCTCGGGGACACCCTCTACTTCTGGCTGCCGCTATGCGCCACGCCAGACGATGTCCGCGACATTGTCGCACGAACGATCCGTGTGCTCCACCGCGTACTGCAGCCTGCTTCCTTCTAGGATGCATAGCTACGTCGGATAATAGCTACATCGGATAGTTTCACGAGCAGACATAGCGGAAAATCGCCTTAAAATGAACGTAAATAGACATCGATTAGAAACCATAGACGGTTACGCGATTAATGTACAAAATAGATGCCATCGACAATTACACCGTTAGTATGCAGAAGAGCACCATATACTCTATAGACGAACATGCCGATAGTCATCCGAATAGGTATGCAGACAGTTACGTGGTTAGACACAAGATTACCGTCGAAGCAATTGAGCATTTATTAACTATGCGAACATATCTAGTTATATCAAGATATGTAGGTATTCATTTTGTTTGTGCTATGTATCTATAGGGAGGACAAACCACAAAAATGTCCATACAAAGGTGGACATTGTAGCATATGTTATTTGAGTAAGGAATTTTTCTATATATTGCGCATAATTAAAACAAAAACACTATATATAGAAGTCAAACTGTAAGGAGAAGTTTATCTCTTTTCTAAAAGTGTGTCCACTTTACAATGGACATTCCGCCACTTTTTCCATCAAATGAGGACAACGAACGGAGAACAAACTTCATTACACATGAAGAGCCCTATAGGTGTGCCAGAGATATTCCATTCAAGCTGAAATTGCACTCTGGTGTCCCATAGGGCTCCATCCATTTAAGTATTCAGTTCGCGATGCCGTACCTCTTCTGCTGTTTTGGCTGTTTTGGCTGTTTTGGCTGTTTTGGCTGTTTTGGCTGTTTTGGCTGTTTTGGCTGTTTTGGCTGTTTTGGCTTTTGGGTCTTTGCAACTCTTTGCAACACCTTGTAACATCTTGCAACAGAAAAGGGTCGAGATACTGTTTACACACGATTTATCGACTGATCGATCTATTCGTCTTCGCCGATAATGCGCACTTCGGTTTCGAGTTCGACGCCGAACCGTTCGTTGACTGTTTTCTGCACGTGGCGAATGAGCGAGATATACTCACTTGCAGTCGCGTTGTCTACATTGACGATGAATCCAGCATGCTTAGTTGATACTTCCGCACCGCCAATGCGCGTCCCCTGCAAACCGGATTCTTGAATGAGCTGACCGGCATAATGCCCTGGAGGACGCTTAAATACACTACCGCAGGACGGGTACTCAAGCGGCTGCTTAGACTCGCGCAAAAATGTCAGTTCATCCATCTTTGCCTTAATTGCATCATAATCCCCTGGCGTAAGCGAGAATGTCGCTTCCAGAACCATATATCCATTCAGGCCGATGTTGCTGCGACGGTAACCCAGTTCGAGCTGCTCCTTCGTGAGTCGAATCAGTTCACCTTCAGGAGTAAGCACTAATGTACTTTCCAATACATCTGCAATCTCACCGCCATAGGCTCCTGCATTCATGTACAATGCTCCACCTACGGAACCCGGAATGCCACAAGCGAATTCCAATCCAGACAGATGATGCTCTCGTGCCGCACGCGACACGTCGATAATCGCCGCACCACTTTGCGCAATGATCTGATCTCCACTGCGCTCAATCTTGTTTAACTTGTTCAAATTGACGACAATGCCTCGAATTCCTCCATCTTTGACGATTAGATTGGAGCCAAACCCAAGAATCGTCAACGGCAGATCGTGCTGTCGCGCATAGTCAATGACAACCTGCAGTGACTCATAATTATCTGGTGTTACATACAAATCAGCCTTGCCACCCATTCGGGTATAAGTATGTTCCTTCAGCCATTCACCTTGTTTGATCGAATCTTCCGCAATCCATTTCCGTAATTCATGATACCGTTCTATGAGGTTATTCATGCGATTCCATCCTTACCTATCTTTTTCATACAGCGATCATATTTCATTCATTTACTTTACTTCCATTATAGCCAGTAACATCACTAGAGCGTTCATTGATGCCAAGCTCTTTACCATTAATAATCTATACTTATCCTTGCATACACTCCAGTATAACAAATTTTCGAAGACAATTAAGATGGCAAAAGTCACCCCTTGTCCGAACCTGTATTTATGTCCCTAGTCTTATGAAATGGAGCTTTGCGGGATGCCTCTGCTTCAGCATATGCACGGACATGGGCGAATGGCTACAACAATTACTGCTGGTATCACACAAAACCAAGGGGCAGCAAGTTGAAACAACCAAAATATGCACCTATAAAAAAACCGCCTATCAAATAGGCGGACTTGATAATTGCAGTTGCTTTATTATCCTGCTACATCTCTCTTGGTAAAGGTGAGCCATGAAACGACATGGAAAACAACAAAGTAAACAAGCAGTACGGCTATTGAAAATCCGAGCGTCATATCCGGGCGAAGCGGCGTCCCCTCGAAATACGGTCGTAAATTGATGTTTGCGAACAATATATATTTCCCCCAATTGTAATGGGCGAAAAATGCCGCCATATTGCCTCCAACGATCAAGAAGCACAAAGAAAAGGCGATAGCCATGGACGAGCTGCGGAATGCGGCAGATATCATAAATGCCAATGTCGTGAACATCACTAGCTCAATGATACCGAAGCCATAATCTTGCACCAAGGCAAGCAGCCTTGAGCTTTCCACAATCGTACCCTCTTGTCCGATGCTGATGAGAGGTTGAGAGAATTCGCCGAATCCCTCAATAACGCCGCCTACCAAGAAGGAAAACGCAATGTTAACGATAGTAAGCATTACTGCGAATAGGAGAGTCGCTGCATACTTACTACATAATATGCGAGTGCGCGAGGCGGGCCCGACTAGCAGCAGCTTGATTGTCCCCCACGAATACTCTGCGGCAAACATGTCTGCCGCGACTACAACAGTGAATAAAATGACAACAAACATCAGCTTCGAAGAGAGATTCACGATGCTCCATATGTTCAACGCATACGGATTGCTCTGATGCTCCAAATGGTATTCATTAAGGCGAATCTGATTCGCAATCTCCATCTTCGCTTCCGGATCTATCTCTCCACTATTATCCGCCAGCTTCTGCTTCAAATGTTCATTTGTTTGAATCAAATTTTGCTGCCAGCCCTCTCCCCTGCGCGGATCTTGGTCAATTTCCATAATGGACGTCAGCAGCACAATGGCTGCCATTAATAGCCCAATCATGACCCACGTACGCGGACGGCGATAGATTTTCATATTCTCGTTCTGAATGAGGCTGTAGTAGCTAGACAATATGCTCTCCTCCTGTCAGCTCCAAGAATTGATCTTCCAGTGACTGATTCGCCGCATGAATGCCATAGACATCGATGCCTGCATGCACAAGCGCCCTTGTCAGCTCTGGAACTTGCTTGCGCCCCGCTGAAACGTGAAGCTGCCCGCCATCGATCTGCATACTTAGATCGGCCATCATCATCGACAGCAGCGCTCTGGCTTCCTTCGGATTGTCGACATCAATCACGATATGTTGATTGTTCGCCTGCTCCTTTAATTGCTTAATAGATCGAACATCAATTAACTTGCCCGTCTGAATTATTGCAACTCGATCGCACATCAGTTCCATCTCAGACAATAAATGAGAGGATACGACGATACTGATGCCTTCCTTATGCGCCAAGTTGCGCAAATAATCACGCAGTTCGCGGATTCCCGCAGGATCCAGGCCATTTGTTGGCTCGTCAAGAATTAGAATGGAGGGCTTGTGCAGCAGCGCTTGAGCAACCCCAAGCCGCTGACGCATGCCGAGTGAATAGCGCTTAACTTTTTCATGAATGCGATTTTCCAACCCTACGAGCTTCACTACTTCATGAATCCGTTCGGTTGTTACGCCAGAGTGCCGTCTGCCGTAATACACAAGATTTTGATACCCTGTTAAAAACTTGTACATTTCTGGATTTTCCACAATTGCGCCAATATGGGTCATCGCCTGCTCGAATTGCTTATGTACAGGAATTCCTTTCACATAGATTTCGCCAGATGTCATTGAGATTAAGCCTACAATCATACGAATTGTTGTGGTCTTGCCAGCACCGTTGGGCCCGAGAAATCCAAATACCTCTCCTGCCGGGACATCAAAGGACATCTGATCTACAATCGTGCGCTTGCCAATTCGTTTGGTAACATTGCGGAGCTGAAGGACTGCTTCTGTGCTCATACGATACGAACCTCCTGTCAGTGAATCTCTTTTATGGAATTCTGCCGCGAGATGGAAGTATAACAACTTACCATCTCATTCCCTCCAACCTAGAGTCTAACTCGCATATGAGTAAGGGTACGAATGATCAGGTAACCAATAGCACCACCAAGTGCTGCTCCAACTATATAACCGGTTCTCCCTGGCGACAGCGCATCATATCCGATACTACCGCCAAGCAGTAAAGCACACAGGACAAAGCATAAAATGAATGCTTTCTCAATAAACGGGAAAATAATGAGTTTTCCGTTATTTTCAAGTCGATTACGCGAATAAAACAACGTCCCTATGATAAAAAGGACGATACTGGTAGCCGCCACTACTGTGTAAGGGTAGTTACCATTTTCAAATAAAATCTTACCATTTTCATGTAAAACCCAGTTTGATATATTGAAATTCTCCCACACCGTACCTCGAGTCTTTAAAGTGGTATACGACGGAGTAATCATGAAAATAAAAAGGAGTTGCTGCAGCATCATTTTGAAGAATTCAAATAGGAACAAGCTAATAATTGAAAGTGAAGCCTGCATCGTCCATGAACCTGTAAACGAACCAATAAACATTGAAAACGTAAACGTAGACACTGCAACAAAAACCATATGAAATCCGCGTATAATGAAACTTCCAACGTTCACATACTCCCCTATTTCCGACAGCTTGATTATGGCAATATCGAGTGCAAGGATAATCGCGACAACAAATACAATATATGTGCAGCCAACCATCCATTTCGTTATATACTGCAACCATCTTGGATAAGGAAGCGCAAAAACCTGTTCACTGGCATAATTGCGTCGTTCATAGCCTAATTGCCAAATTGACAATAAAAATCCTCCAAATACTAAGAACAACAACATGGTACCACCATAATCTCTCAATAGGTCCCAAGCAACGTCATCAGGATACCTTTTTATAAATCTTACAAATGCATCCTTTTCCTTAGGTGTAGAGAACCACAGCATCCGCATGTGTGGATATACAATTGACATAAAGCTTGCCAGCAGCATGAGCCACAGCAATACCCGCGTATGGCGATACTCCTTCCACCAGAGCGCCTTTACGAACAGCCTATGCTTCATCGTCGTTACCTCCCGCCTTTCCGATAAACCAATCCTCTAATGTCAATGGGAGTTCATCGACGAGAAGCGGATTCAATTCCTGCAATGCGGCCATCGCCTCATCGGTTTCCAAGATGACCGTATTTACCCGACCAACCTGCTGTAAGACGAACACATCCGCTCGATACAGCCACATTGGAGGCTTATCTCCATTGAATACGACCTGCATCTTTTTCATCCGCTCACGCAGATGCTCCAGCTCCCATACATCATCCGTTCTTCCCTCCTGCAGCAGCACTACAGTATCCGCCATCCGGTCGAGCTCACCAAGCATGTGTGAGGAAATCACAATGGAGTTACGTTCATCAAGCGAGTTCACAATTAAGCTTAGCAGCTGCTTTTTAGCCACAGCATCCACACCATTGGTCGGCTCATCAAATAAGATTAATTTCGCCTTGGTCGCTAGTCCAAGCGCCGTGCTGAACAGCATTTTCATCCCTTTGGACAAGGTGCGAACCCGCTTATTCATCGGCAGCTTGAATCGTTCCATTGCCGACGTGAAAAAGAACAGATCGAAGTTCGGATAGATCATTCCATACCACGCAGCACATTCACGTATCGTATACATTTCGAGCGCAGTGGGGGCATCGGGTACGAATACCACCTCCTGCTTGCATGCTGCGTGTTTATGAATATCCGTGCCATGAAACAAGACACTGCCATGATCCGGATCGTAAATCCCGACCAAGGTACGCAGCAGCGTAGTTTTTCCAGCACCATTGCGTCCTACTAATCCAGTGATCTTTCCCGGTTCTATCGTAAAGCTTGCCCCGCGAAGGATCGGTTTCCCATCAATCGCTTTATGGACATCTGTCACTTGCATCATGATTCATCCCTCCACCATTCCACAGAAGCTTGCTCCACCATCTCTATAAATTCTTTCCGAGCAAGCCCCAAATGCTTTGCTTCAACGGCAATGCGGTTCAACTCATCCTTCAGCTTCGCCATTCGTTCATGAGCCATGCGAGGAGCAGGTGTATCCGCAATGAAAGTGCCCTTGCCCCGAACCGTTATGATGACTCCTTGGCGCTCCAATTCTTGATAGGACTTGCTTACTGTATTTGGATTCACTAACAGCATTGTTGACAACTCCCTTACGGACGGCACCTTGTCTCCACTTTGCAGCGCTCCCTGTGCAACCAGAGCTTTCATCTGTTCGACGATCTGCTCATAAATAGGGGTAGCGCTGTGTTCTTGTAATCGAAACATGGCGGCCTCCTTTCATATATTCAATCGATCCTGATTAAATTTTAGAGTGTACTACTGAAACTAGTACACATAGTACACTCTTCAGCCTAAAAATGTCAAGACATATATTGGAATGACATGCTCCATTCTTCTAATTTTGTGTTACAATATGGCTGGATATAGTCAGACCAAGGGGGTCGGATTAATGAGACATTCATTTACGCTCACATGGGAAGGGCAGGATCGCATATTGCGCGGCGATGCCTTCGTTCCTGGCAGCACCTTCGTTCCGAAGGAGAAGTCAAAAGCAGGTGTACTTCTTGTAGCCCATGGCTACAAGGGATTCAAGGATTGGGGCATGTTCCCTTACGTCGGCAAGCAATTGGCTGAACGCAGCGGACTTCTGACCCTAACCATTAATTTTACATATAACGGTGTGGGCCCCTCACTCGATCGATTCGATGAGCCTGAGCGGTTTTCTGTGAACACCTATCAGCGAGAGCAAGAAGATATAGACGTTCTTTTCAACTGGATTCGTTCAGAAAAATTTGGCCAGTGGATAATATCTGAGGGGATTGAATATGATGTATTGCCAAATACACCTATTTACCTGCTCGGCCACAGTCGTGGCGGCGCCACCTGCCTGCTCTATGCACTTGATCATCCCCATGCAGTTAGCGGCGTGATTTCGTGGAACGGAGTTACGAATATGGATCTGTTCACGGAACAGCAGAAGCAGGAAATGAGGCAATCTGGACGTTCTGCCGTAATTAATGCCCGCACTAAAGAGGCTTTGCCATTAGATCGAGCTATGCTGGAGGATTTGGAGTCCAACGTGGAAAGATACGCACTGATAGAACGTATCAAGGATGCTGATTTTCCGCTTATTCTTGTCCAAGGTTCCGATGATCTGCCTGGATTCCGTGAAGGATCGGCGAAGCTTGTTCAGAACTATACCGGGGCAAAATGGATAACCATAGACGGCGCCGGGCATACCTTCAACACCGTCCATCCCTTCCAAGGCACGACCCCAGCGCTTGAAGCTGCAATCGAAGCCACTGTGGAATGGCTTCACCACTGTGTATCCGGCCAGCCGGCAAGGAACGACAGTACAACTTGAACGTAATCTGCTAAAAATCATTGTGATGTATGATTTGGTTGCATCATTGATGCAGCATTAGAGTGATAAGACAGGAGTTGCCTAATAGCCATGTTATCCAAACAACAGCTGATTACGGTCATTATGACTACTATTGCAGGACTGACTGCAGCTTACTTGCTTCATATTCCACTCCTTATTGGATTTGCACTCGGCTTCATCGTTCTTACATACTTATCTCGCCGGCAAGGCAACGCATGGACATCCCTGCTTCGTTATATGAGAGATGGCGCCAAGCACACACTGGGAGTAGCCTGGATTCTTATTATGGTTGGTCTCATGATCCCGGCATGGACCATAAGCGGAACAATTCCTTATCTCATTGAACAAGGATTGTCTTGGATTGAGCCTGCTTACATGACAACACTTACGTTCTGGTTCTCCACGATCTTCTCCATGCTGCTCGGGACATCAACTGGAACACTTAGTGCCGTGGGCATTCCTATGATGGGTGTGGCTGCTATTGCTGGCGTTCCCTTACCGCTTATGGCAGGGGCACTCATTTCAGGTGCATTTGTCGGAGACCGGACTTCGCCATTCTCCAGCACGCACCGTCTTGTCGCGGATTCAACAGGAACAAGTGTCGGTCGGCAATATTCAGCTCTCGTGCCTACTACGCTGCTTGCGTTGGCTTCAGCTACCGTATTCTTCATGTGGTTCGATACCCAGGGCAAGTGGACTGTACCCGAACAAGCTCTGCGCATGGAATCATTCCACAGCCACTTCACCTTTAGTCCGTGGTTGTTCGCACCTGCTGCTGTCTTAATTATTGCGATCGTATTCCGACTGCAAGCCCGCATCGCCTTTACCATGTCCATTATTGTCGCGCTCGTGATCGGTACATGGCTGCAAGGCGCGACGCCTGCAGAGTGGCTGAATGGATTCTTGTTCGGATATGAAAATGCCGAGCTCCCTTCTCTTCATACGAAGGGCGTGCTGCAAATGATAGAGCTTGTCCTATTTATTATGATCGCTGGCGCATTCAATGGCGTTTTAGAAGCTACTCGTTCATTAGAGCCATATATCGCCGCCTTTATCGGCCGGAACAGCTCCCTGCCAGGAGCAACCGTCCGGGTCGGCTTATTTGGATTGTCATTAACCCTTGTATCGTGCACGCAGACACTGCCGATTATGATGGCAGGACGGAGCGTGATGCCGCTGTGGTCGGAGCGTTTTCCCAAAGAACAACTGGCAAGAGTGATCGCGGACAGCGCGCTCGTCTTTGCCGCAATTATTCCTTGGAACTTGCTTGCAGTACTGTGCGGTACAATATTGGGCATTCCTGTCCATGCTTATGCACCGTTTGCAGTCTTCCTTTGGGTTACTCCAATTTGGACTCTGCTCGTGTCATGGATGATTCGGCACAAACGTCCACGCAAGCTGACGTCCGCACCTGCTTCAACGGTGCAAGGATTACAACCGTGACTCTATTGTAAGATCATGGCGAAGAGAATTGTCTAAAAAGCGACAACAATACAAATAAACCGGTTCTACTATGCCAGTAGGAACCGGTTTATTTATTTCTGCTTTTATCAGTTCAATACAGTGTGATATCGAATATGTGACTAAGCTTGCCTGCAGCCGATGTTCACGCTCTCTTGTCTTTCAAGCCGCAATTCCGAAGCTTCCCAATGTTCGCCAAGCTTATTGCTTGCCATGAGTAACCTGAACGGGATCCGAATTATTTCTTGCTCCGACCGCCTTAATAACAAAGCGGTAGCTTTGTTTAGAATCCACCTTCTTAAGCACATAACTATAATCGGCTTGACTTGGAAGGGCAGGGACATACAGACTCCAATTTTTCCCCACCTTATCATCCTGCTCATAAATTCGAAAACCTCTTACATCCGACGTAACAGCAGGAAGACTCCACGACAGAATTGCATTTCCGCTTTCGAACTTTAGGCTCGCTTTCTCTACTTTGGCAGGCTTGACGTCCGTTCTCTTGATGCTGTACTCATCGTACTTCTTAATTCCCTCGTTCTTTGCCGCCGTATAGGACGTGAATTTCAGAACATCATTCGATATCGAAACATCAGTGAACATCTTTTTGAACGGTTGTGCGTCAATGACTGCAAAATAATCGTCATACCCCGGATGTTTTTCGTAAAATTTTCCCCCTACTGAGTTTGTCATGAGGTATACGGTGCCTTTTGGATCGACTACATTTCCCTCTTTGTCCTTCACCACGTTTTTGATCGGCTTATCATTGAGCATTTGGTAGGATCGCATATACATATGGTCATGGGCTTCGAACACAATATCAATTCCCATCTCATCGAAAACGGGGATCAAGTATTTTTTGTAGAATCGGATACGGCCGTCTTCCCACTGTCCCGCATTGTCACCTGCCGAGTAAGGACCTTTGTGGAGCGAAACGAATTTCCATTTCTTATCGGTTCTCGCAACCTGATTTCTCATCCAATCCAATTGGGCGTTGAATTCGGGATCTACCCATTCCAATTCTCCTTTTTTATTCAATCCTCCCTCAAATTGAGAGTTAAATTGCATGAAGAGCGCGTCCCCGTATTCGAACGCGTATACAGAACCGTCATGAGTACCTTTTACAACATCCTTCGGCAAATGAAAATGGTTGTAGAAGTTGTTATTGTCCGTAGTTTCGTCTCCATCGTAGTCTTTCACCTCATGGCCGCCAAGCACAGGCACGAACGGCACTCGAGCAAATTCCTGTTGAGGGAGACCCAGAAACCACTGCCACTGCGATTCCAAATCACCATTGTCGACTAAATCCCCAGTTAATAGAAAGAACTTCGGATCCCCAATATGCTCGATCGCTCTGCGGAATGTATCCTGCCAGAGCTCGAATGTCGATTTGCTGGAGGCTTGCGAATCCGATCCTACGATAAAATGAAATTCCCGATTATCCGCTTGATCCGTCGTAAATGATCCGAGAGCCCCCCATCCATCCGCATCTCCGTTGCCTGCCCGATAATGATATAACGTTCCCGGCTTTAGATTATTGGCAATGACCTTATGGCTTGCGAATTTCGTTTTTTTATTGGAGGATCGATCGCCTTTTACCATGAATGTCTCGATAATGTCGGAACTCCCGGTATAAGTAATCGCCTTTGCTTCCGGAAATGCGCCGTTCACCATTTCGGAGGCTTCGACCACCTGCAGCTTTGTGCCGGTTATCTCCTTCGGCGTATACCAAGCAAACGCCAAGCTTGTCTTGGTATCTCCGTTAAAAGTCATGCTTAATAACTGCGGCGCCTTGAAAGAGCTGTTCGTTTTGGGTACCCCATAAACAACGATATCCTTGATCCGGCTTGAACCGGTGTCGCCGATCGAGCCGCTGCCTGCTACTCTGGAATCGGAGTTTACAACCCAACGAATATATAATTGCTCCTGATCGGCTGCTCCGCTTGGCAGCGCAATACCGTTTAACGATCCGGCAGAACTGTATTCCGTGCTAAGTACAAGCGCTCCTTTTTCAACGTCTGTCCATTTGGCCAAATCCGTGCTGATTTGAAGCTTGAAGTCCTTAGGCCCAGTACTGGAGGACTTCTGTTGCGAAGATACCGTAATTTGCTCCAGTCCTTTCGTCGACAAGGAGGCTAACCAAGCCTTCTTGCCTTTGCCCTTGTCCCATCCTTGATAACGGATGCTCTTTTCGCTCTCATCAAATGTAAATCCTTTTCTGGAGCTCCCGCCAACCTCTTGGGAAAGCGTAGCGGAGCCTTTGAATAAACCGGACGATGCATAGAAGGTGCCCGGATCGTTCTTTATGTTCGCAAATTCCCATTTGGCCGCAATCTCTGCACTTGCGGACGCATTCAATTCTTCCTGTGCGTAAGCAGAGCCCATGCTGGAAACTACCAGCATAACCGCTACCCATACCGAAAACACGCGATAACCATTCGTTAGCAAAAAACGCTTCCCCATTCCATCGCCTCTTTCCATTCAATAAATTAAATGCCTCGATATTGAATAAACAACAGGAAAATGCCAAAGCCAGTCACTTATATTATACATATTATGGAATAAATGGGCTATTGATTTATTCACTGTGCTGCCACACCGACACATCCTGTTCACTTGTTTTTTCGGTTCAATCTGATAGAATACGGGTAATTCTCAGATAACGCTCTTCATCGCAACAGCGCACAAACGCTGTATGCAGACACAGTCAGCAAGGAGGATACCTATGACTACTCTATATTCGGACACACGCGCGAACGCTAATGTCAAACAATCTATTTCCACACTTCAGAATCTTCTGGTGTCACTCACTCATCAAGAAGTCATTTCATGTCATCTCCCATTCATCGAGCATACGCTTTATCCTGAAAATTCGATTTTTATATATACAGAACAGCAGCTTCTTCATCCAGAATCCCCATTTCGTCTGAAGCGCAAGCTTCAAGAAGATGAGATCGTCATCGCCTATCTGGAATCCCGCGGATTGCTCGTAGCCGCAGGCTCAGAATCTGCATTGTCTAAAGCTTGCCTGAAGCTAGGCAGCTTGCTTGCGGAACAATGCGCAGCACTGACGCAGGCCGCGCGCCCTCGCTTAAAAGGAGTATTCTGGCGGGGTGTATCCCAAGATGTACATCCTCGCGCGATATAACCGGAAGTGAAAGCGCAATAAAGTTGGCATGCCGTA
Source organism: Paenibacillus sp. S-12 (assembly GCF_030363895.1). Taxonomy (NCBI): domain Bacteria; kingdom Bacillati; phylum Bacillota; class Bacilli; order Caryophanales; family Paenibacillaceae; genus Paenibacillus; species Paenibacillus sp. S-12. The sequence continues at coordinate 328,503 of NZ_JASIUF010000026.1, read as the reverse complement.
TATCGTAAAGTCCGGAAAGCCCAATAAATACAAGAAGGCAAGCATCCAGAGCGATGCTTGCCTTCTATCGTAGGTAACTGCTTATCAGCGGTTTGCCTGTTATTCCGTTAGATGCCCGGAATCGGAGAGCGCTTGTGCTCTGTCTTCCGGTATTGGCGCTCGATTTTTTCACGTACGTCATCTGGAATTGCTTTGCCTTCGAGATAATCGCTATTATGCTCGTACGTAATGCCAAGCTCTTTCTCATCAGTTTGACCTTCCCACAAACCTGCTGTTGGCGCCTTGTCGATCACACTTGCTGGGACACCGATATGCTTGGCAAGCAAGCGAACCTGACGCTTGTTCAAGGATGACAATGGCGTAATATCCACTGCGCCATCTCCCCACTTTGTATAGAAGCCAGTCAACGCTTCAGATGCGTGATCCGTACCTACTACGAGCAAATTCATATCAAATGCAAGCGCGTATTGAACCACCATCCGCGTACGAGCCTTCATATTCCCTTTATTTGGAACACCCAGTGTGCGTGCATTCGGCAGCTGCTTAAGCGCTGCTTCTACCTCTTGAGCGGCTTCATCTACCGCTTTCGCAATATTCGTTTCTACCGTGTGCTGCAAATTGAATGCTTTCGCAGTAGCGTAACTGTCTGAAATATCCGCCTGCGTGCCATATGGCTGGAACACGCCAAGCGTCATATATTCCTTGCCCGTCTCCGCAGTCAATTCATCTGTCGCCTGCTTGCACAGTCCAGTTGCTACCGCACTGTCAATCCCGCCGCTAATCGCGATTAGAAGCCCATTCGTCCCTGTATTCAACACATACTGCTTCAAGAAGTCGACCCGCTTGCGCACCTCGGCATCTGGATCGATCTGTAGCTGTACATTGAAACGCTTAATAATCTCTTGCTGCAAACTCATGATTCCGTCCCCTTCCTACAAGCATCGGTGCTTGGCCTACAATTCTATAGAAATCCCCGCATCAGCTAGATGCGGGGCATTGTGAACTTAGCGGCAGAACTTATCGTACGCAGCTGTCAGATCAGCAGCGATCTCTTCAGCAGAACGATTCTCCACATTATGACGCTCAATAAAATGCACCAATTCGCCGTCCTTCATCAACGCAATCGATGGAGAAGAAGGCGGATACGGCGCAAAGTATTCGCGAGCCTTAGCCGTCGCTTCCTTGTCTTGCCCTGCAAATACCGTAAACAAGTGATCCGGTACAGCATCGTGCTCTAGCGACTTGCGCACACCTGGGCGGCACAGTCCAGCGGCACAACCGCATACTGAATTGACAACAACAAGAGCTGTTCCCTTCGCTGTAGCAAGCTTCTCTTCCACTTCCTCTGGTGTACGCAGCTCAATGCAGCCGATGGAAGTTAACTCGTCACGCATAGGTTGAACCATATCACGCATATATTGCTCAAAAGACATGGACATCCTTACTTCACTCCTAACTCTATAAATAATTCCGTTGCCAGTGGATGAGTACCATCGGACACTGTCGCTACTATTGTAACCACTTGTAGGGAAGTAAAGCAAGGGAAAGCCGAAACCGATATCGGTTCCGGCTCGCTGACTTCTGCCAGTTAGGCCCTCATTGCTGAGGAAGCTTGAAGCCCTTGGACATATCCTTTCTACGTAGAAGGACGGTTCGGGCCGTTCAACTTCTTATCGACTCCGCAGGTATCATTTGCAGCGCTGTTTTGCTTGTCTTGCTTGCGCTGTTCCTTTGAATCTTGGCTCATCGCATAGGCCTCCTTTTCACAAAGTCGGTTCTATTATGCGCAAGCTGGAATCGACCTATCCTTGTGAAGCTGGGGGCTCTCTCATTTCTGCCATCTTAGAGGCTTCATCCTGCACATCCTGATGCTGTATTTCTCGTTCCCTATAGCGAGTTACGAAGTATCCTGCCACTAGCATCGCACTGAAAATCCATTGATCCACAGTCAGGAAAAGCCATGGCGTTCCCTCCCCGTATGCATAACTTCCAAGCATTCCTACCACTCCACACACCACTAAGGTGATTTGCGCGTCAATTAACAAGCCCAACTTTCGCTGACGGGCCCATAGCAAGGCAAGGAGTACAATGCAGCCGAGTGTCTCTGCCGGCGGTATTCCCCCCACTTCGAAGCCGCTAATTTGCAGAAGCGGTGTAAATCCGGGAGCATGCCCGCCATTGATCGTATAGATCCAGCCATAAGCTGCAACATAAGTCAACATACTATGCGCAAGCAGATCGATCAGAACAGTATAAGACAGCTGATGTTTGCGTATGTATAAGGTCGTCCACACGATGATGCCGAGGATAAGCAGAATATTCCCCTCTGTGGAAGTGCCTGTTATGTACAGCAGCGAACGTGGCTGCTGCCACAAGATTGAAGGCGTATCCCACAAAAATCCGAATTTCTCATTGAGGATGATGACGAGGATAACTGTCATTGTCCAGTCTCCATAGCGTCGAGAGATGCCGCCTTCCGCCCGAGCCCGAAGCGTCATAGCCCCAGCTGCCAGAAGCAAAGCCAGCAGGCTGACGAGCAGTCCCCAATGAATCGTAATATTGCCAAGCTGCATGACGCTCACCTGATCCACCTCCAAGCTTCATATTAACGAAAGTCTATACGGGGTTCAATGCCTCTTCTTTATCCGGCTGCTGTAAATGATTCATCTGCACCTGTTGACTCCTGTTAGCGGTCTGTTCTGTTGCAGGAGTATGAAGGAATGAGCGAGCCTTCTCTGCGAGGCTAAAATTCACCTCAAAAACTGTTCCACCCTCTCCCGTATTCACCTTAATCGTTCCATCATGCTGCTCGACGATGCTCAGGCACAACGGCAGACCGAGACCAGTTCCTTTCGATTTCGTTGTATAGAATGGCTCGAACAGACGTCCGACGATATCGGCTGGAATACCCGGCCCTGTATCCTTGATACGAAGCTGTACGTGGTCTCCGTCTAGCCGCGTTTCGAGCGTAAGCACGCCTCCGGACATCATTTCCTCCATAGCTTCCATCGCATTGCGGGACAAATTGAGGATAAGCTGCTTCATCTCCTTTACATTTACTGGGAAAATCGGCACATCCTCTGAAAGCTTCAATGCTACTTCTTGCCCCCTCATATTGGCATCCGCCCATAGCAGCGGCGATAACTGACGGATAATATCATGAAGATGAACATGCTCTTTCTCTACAATTCGGTTCTGTGCTAATGCAAGAAAGTCATTAATAATGCTGTTCGCTCTATCGATCTCCTCCATAACGATTCGATAGTATTCTCTAAGATGGTCTGGACTTTTCTCTTGCAGCAGCTGCATGAATCCACGAATTACCGCCATTGGATTGCGAATCTCATGAGTGATGCTTGCTGCCATCTGCCCGACCAGACTCAATCGTTCCATTCTGCCCAGCTCTGCACGCAGCTTCGACAGTTCTGTTATATCATGCATCATTCCGACAGCACCGGTAATCGCTCCAGTTGCTTGACTACGAATTGCGCCGGCGCTCACTACGTATTCCCTTTCATCGAACCTAACCACGATACCTTCTACCTTCTCACCGCCGAGCGCACGATACATGCCTTCATATAAGGATGGAAAGTCTCCCACCTGCGTGACTAGACAGCGGAACGGACGACCAAGAATATCCCCCTTCGTCACGTAAGGCGCGGTATTCCGCATGCTGCGCAGCATCATATCATTAACTGCTGTAATATTCGTTTGTGCATCAACCGCAATGACACCGAGCGGTGTTGTATTAATCAGTTGATTCATCTTCTCTGCTTCCTCGCGGTATTTCGCGGAGACGATTTCATACCCTTGTTCAAGGAACAGCTTCTCCCTCGTTTCCTCCATATAATACACGACTAAGTAAGCAGTAAGAATAAAAGCCGCTCCCAGCATAATCATCAACAGAAGCACGCTTCCATTTATCACTCTTTCATGACTCCATAGCAGAACACCATAAACCACTGAATATAGAATGATTCCTGCAAAGGAAAAAGACAAAATAATAGCGACGCGTTGACGGAAGCCGGAATGACGGAAAGAATTAATAAAAGCAAACATTAGAGGGATCATATAAATGAGCGCATCGCTCCATAACTTCTGAGGATGTCCATCTTGATAAAAAAATCCAAGCATGCTCAAATAGAGCCCGATCATGAGCAGTCCAATTCGGTGCCCGCCATACATTACACCAAGCATAAAGGGTAAAAATCGAAAATCAAACGGCTGGGGTGTTTCCGTATAAAAGGAAAATACGATACAAAGCAGCATGGACACGGCAGAAGACAATCCAATGACGAGAGGAGCGCGTGGCACTCGCTCCGGCTTCATGGAGCATACTTGATAAGCAATCGCGGGTATGCAAGCAATAAGGCTTTGCAATAAGATTTCCTTAAGTGCTACGTACATACAGTTCTCCTCTTGATATGATAGAGATGGTAGGATTGGCTTGATTAAAGCATAAAATATTTGTCTTTTCAATGGAGCTGTTGAACGTTTTAGCGAAGTTTTAGTTTTTGCGATACAATAGGCTTCAGTACCCGAATACGCAGAGCGTATTTTAGACCTGTCAAAGGAGTATGAAATGGAAAGAACCGATGTTATCGTCGTGGGCGGCGGCCCCTCTGGTCTTATGGCTTCCATCTCCGCTGCGCGCAGTGGAGCCAAGGTGGTTCTCGTGGATAAGGGAGATCGACTTGGGCGCAAGCTGGCCATATCCGGCGGAGGACGCTGTAATGTGACGAACAATAAACCACTGGACGAGCTGATTCAGCATATCCCTGGAAACGGGAGGTTTTTGCACAGCGCGTTCAATCATTTCAATAATAAGGATATCATTGCGTTTTTTGAAAAGCTCGGGATTGCTTTAAAGGAAGAGGATAACGGCCGCATGTTCCCTGTGTCAGATAAAGCCAAAACGGTCGTTGAGTCGCTGCTAGGCGAAGTACGCCGATTAGGTGTATCGATTCGCGTTAATCAGCCTGTAGCCAATTTGTTATTCGAGGATGGCGCCGTCCAGGGGGTTTTCTTCAAGGATGGAACAACACTATATGCGAACGCAGTTGTATTGGCTACCGGAGGCAAGTCTGTTCCACATACAGGCTCTACAGGAGACGGCTACGCGTGGGCAGAAGCTGCCGGTCATACAATTACAGAGTTGTATCCGACAGAAGTACCGTTGACCTCCAACACGTATTTTATTCGCGAGAAGCTGCTGCAAGGCCTATCCTTGCGCAATATTCGCATTGCGGTATGGAACAGCAAAGGGAAGAAATTGATCGAGCATGAGGGCGACCTCCTCTTTACCCACTTCGGTATATCCGGCCCCGCTGCCCTTCGCTGCAGCCAATTCGTAGTGAAGGAATTGAAGCGCTCCGGACTTCAGACAGTCCAAGTCACTATCGATATAAAACCAGAGCTGTCGTTGGACGAGCTTGTCCGTGATTCGCTTCACATCTGTGCCCAAGAGCCGAAGAAAGCAATCAAGAATGTGCTTAAGCATATACTCCCTGAACGCATGATTCCACTGCTGCTTGAACAAACCGGTATCGATGAGGGAACAACCTATGACCACATTCCGAAGCAGCCATGGCAGGATATGTGTCGATTGATAAAGGCTTTCCCTGTGAAGATAAACGGGACGCTATCTATAGAGGAGGCCTTCGTAACTGGAGGCGGTGTGCATCTTAAGGAAATCGATCCGAAGACAATGCAATCAAAAATAATGCAAGGACTATACTTCTGTGGAGAAATACTAGACGTGCATGGTTATACGGGCGGCTATAACATAACAGCAGCCTTTGCAACCGGATATACAGCCGGTATGCACGCTGCCGTTCAAAACATGCATCAGTTCTAATCATGCGAACAGCCTGCTCAAGGGAGCAGGCTGTTCATCTTCTATCAGATATGGATGCCGCCCGGAAAATGATTCGTGGGCTCATCATCAAACATTCCATAAGCTTCCTCATCACGATGCGACAAGTCATCATGACTCGGGTTGCGTCTAACGGAAGCATATCGATCATCATCCGCCCAATCCTCATTGACCATATGAGCGGGGATTGGAATGTAATTCATACCATAGGCTTGATCCATCACAGACATCTCCGTCATATTCGCTTCATCTACAAGCTGACCGCCATGCGCCTCTGCTATTTCGAGCGCAGAGGTCAAATCCTGTTTATCGACATGAATATGCAGTACTGTGCCGCTGGCACTGTCGTAAGCAGGTGTGTAACCCAGCTCCTCCAGCGTATCAAACGCCAGTCTTGCACCTGCTGGATCCGAGAATCGGAACCGAATTGCAGTCGTATCTTGCATCCTCGTTCCTCCTATTCGAATATACTTCCTTTAATATACCCGTCCGCCAGAAGGAACATGCACATAATCTGGCTGCAATTGGCTGAACTCAGAAATGGAGGTAAATGGCGTCTATTCCTTAGAAAATACATTTCCTTCCGCTTCTTTCTCCTCCGCCAGCTTTTTCTTCTCCTTCCAGCCACGCATCATTACAATTACGGAGCCGATATAGGCAGCCATTAGACCACCGCCCGCAATATATAAAGGCAGCATAATCGGTGAGGCGGCAAGACCTGCCGCAAGCCCCCACAGCGCACCCGGCACCGCGCATAATACACGTGCCATATGTGCCGATGCCTGCTGCAGACTCTCCGAGCGAAAACGGAACATCGACGCAACGTCACCTTCTATGAACTCCTTCCAGTACAGACTTAGCCAGTATCCAAGGATGACGCACAATACTGGTCCAATCAGTATGAACAGTCCATGAAGCGATGTGATGAAGGATGCCGTTACTCCAACCAACAGCAGCTGCAAATAAAACTTGCGCTTTGTTCCGCTTCGAAGAAGAGATTTGACGGCAATTGCCCCAATGAGGCGCCCTGAATCGTTGGTGCTCATGATGTAGCCTGATTTCGGAAACAGCAATGGTCGTGTCCGCTTGCGCCGCTGCGGCTTCTCCACACTTCGCGATAGCAGCAAGGCAGTCAGGCGCATCTTGGCCTCCCCTTCCCGCTCGACATCTTGTTCGAATGTATGCTGGACATGGATACGCCAGCGAACTAACGGAACGCTGATGAACAAAAGCACCACACCATAAACGAATACGACACTGATATTAAATTGCAGCGAGTACAAGATGATGCCAAACAATACGATAGCAACTAAGGCTATAATCAAATCGATCAACAATCGCTTCCATCCTGAATAGACGGCATTATTATAGTTGCGTATAAGTCCAGCTAAGAAGGACAAACAGCAGACCGTAAAGCCTATCACGATTAAGTCTATAGGGAGGAAAGCATAACCGCGAATGAGCCAAGGTGCAAGCAGCAATAGGATAGCTGCGGTTATGATTGCACTTCGCAACAGATATTGACATAGCCCAAAGCGAACAAGCGGGTACCACCAATGAGGACGCTGTCGCAGAAATAAAATATCTCCACCCTCAACCCATGTACGAAGTGTCCCGCTTAAGATGGGCAGCACAAGTGGCAGCAGCCAGACTACAATAGACAGCTTCAACCACGCGGCGTCCAGTGGTTCAACCCACCAGCCCCAATAGAATTTCATCCCAAGCAGCAGTATCGGAACAACAATATATAGCCATACTGTCCAATCCAATGCGATTCGCAGCGCTCTCCACTGATACACTGTATTCGCGCAAAATCGACGGAAGGCAAGCGTTCGTGGTGATGTTACCTTCATCGTAGACAATGGGCGAGTTGGAAGAATCCTTTCCTCATTGTCCATTATGTCAACACCTCAAAACAATCGAATAATGTCCCATCCGGCAGGCCGCTTATTTGCCGCACTTCTTCAAATGTTCCCCGTGCCACAACACTGCCCTGATGCAGCAGAATGAAGCTGTCACACACACGTTCTGCGGTGTCGAGTACATGCGTACTCATAAGCACACCCGCTCCACGCTTGCGCTCCTCCTCCAGCATACGTAGAAATTTCCTTGTTGCACGCGGATCCAAGCCAATGAAAGGCTCGTCTACGATGTACAAAGAGGGTTTCAGCATGAAGGCGATTATCAGCATCAACTTCTGCTGCATTCCCTTCGAGAAGCTCGTCGGAAAGTGATGCTTCACCTCTGTCATCTGAAATTCTTTCAGCAAATACTCAGCCTGCTTCTCAAACTGTTCACGCGGCAGATCATGTGCAGAAGCAGCAAGCTCTATATGCTCCCATAATGTCATAGAATCATAAAGTACGGGCTGTTCCGGCACGTATGCATACGTGCCATTGCCATCCCCTATCCGTACAATCCCTTCGACATCCCGCATAATGCCTAGCACAGACTTGATAGTGGTGCTTTTCCCCGCTCCATTAGGTCCAATAAGACCAACTAATTGTCCCGCTTCTACTTGAAATGCAATGTTATTTATTTTGGATTCGCCCTTTTCATATCCTGCAGATCGTATCCTTGCATCAAGAACAACCATGGGATCTCCCCCTTATTCTTAGATCTAGCCCTATTCCCCATCATATCTTACTCCTAGCCATCAGTTTACTCTATCAACGAGAATCTTGCACATATCCATATCTCGATGAAATGCCATAAAAATTCATTCAAAATGGCCCTCAACAACCATTTTGAAGTCTGAGCACACCTGAGCAAGGAAAAACGCCCACCCTAAATTTGAACAATTCAAAATTTTTTTGTTCAGTCTTTCACAAGTGTGACAAATGACATTTAATCTCCCGTCACCTTCGATATACGATGATAGGGTAAACCAAGTAATGAGGGGGATTCGTATGTCTGAACGAATCGATCACGAGACCGAAGCTGCCTTGCACCTATTCCGTGTCTTCTCCAAAGCATTCAAAAGCGTTACGGATCACTCAGCCGCCGGGTGCAAAGTCGAAGGATACAACCCAACTGATTTTGCTGTACTTGAAATGCTTTATCATAAAGGGCCTCAGCCCATTCAACAAATCGGTTCTAAGCTCCTGCTTCAGAGCGGCAACGTTACGTATGTCATTGATAAGCTGGAACGCAACGGCTTGCTTCGCCGCCATCCTTGTTCGACTGATCGACGTGTCATTTTTGCCGAGCTGACAGATAAAGGACGTGAGGAAATGCGAGGGGTATTCCCGAAGCATTCCATACTGCTGAAGCGTGCCATGAGCGGTCTGACACTTGAAGAAAAGAACGATGCTATTCAACTGCTCAAAAAGCTTGGGATACAAGCTGAACGGCTGAGTCTGGTCACAAAGAAGGGGTCATAATCACCCATTGCAATAATGGGCCACAACAACAGGCAAAGGCGGAAGAGATTATACTCTTCCGCCTTTGCCATTTATGACGTAATGTCCATTGTTTTGAACAACGCACGTGAATATTGTAATATGACACGCCTCTCTTGCTGCAGTCCCTGTTCAATCAATTTCTCAATCTGATTAAGAATCACATCCGGCAATGTATTATTCTCAATTCCTCTCTGCTTTACACTGCGGTACCATTCGGCTGCCTGCTTATCGAGAGGGGTTGGTCGGAACTCTTTCATCTTCGAAGCCAGCTCCATATATAATCGGTCTGCCTGCTGCCCACCTAGAAACTGACTATGGCGTTCTTGATCCAGCAATACCTTGCGAGAAGGCAAATAAGCAGCCACTGTCGAATCATCTGTCACTCCGTAAAATACACTCTTCATGAACGACCATGCCAGCTCCTTATTTCTAGCCTGTTCAGGCATAATGAGCGACGAGCCTGTGTAATAGCCATACAGTTTCATTGGCAGTCGTGTCGCTCTCCACAATCCTTTCGTATGCGGAGCCCACTCCTCCAATTGCCGCTCCCCCCAAGATCCTAAGTACACCATGGCCAGTTTCCCTTTCCTAAGCGCTTCGGTTCCCGCTTCTGTCCACACCCCTACATTGGCATCCAGCCCTTGCACATTTACACGCTGTGACAAAAGCAACCCTTGGGCAATCATTGCATTGTTTCGATTAAATTGAAGGCGGCTGTTTAATAGCGGGAACATCGACTCATACCATTGCAGCGGCTCACGATCCCATTGCAGCAGGTAAATTCCATGCTCCTTCAGCCGCTTCGCCATTGCAAGCCATCGATCTGGATCCTCCATGTAAAGAGCTAGCTTTTCTGGCTCTGAAGGGAACCCGTAACGCTCCATAATATCCTTGCGATAAAAGGTGACGAGCGGCGAAGTTGTAATCGGAAGGGCAATGAGATGCTTGTTATCATAGGATAATCCCGTGTCCCATAAGTCTGGAGATATATCAGGCTTCAATTCGCTCGCTTGAAAAGGGGGGGCGTTTAAGTCAACCAAGCCCTGTATCCCATTGAATTCCCCCAGAAATTCATGGCCTACCTCCATCACATCCGGTGCATATCCCTGCTCCAAGGCGTCCAAGTAGGCTTCCGCATGATCCTTATATGAGAACCGCTTCACATTTACGGTTACCCCTGGATGCGCGGCTTCAAATTTCTTGGCATAGTCGGCGTACTGTTCTTCGAAGCACCATACCGTAATCGATAAAGGCGGCTTAGCCTCCGCGATGTGCTCATCATCAGCCTGCACCTGATGCATAATCGAAGGTTGTTCATCACACCCGGAAGCCGTAAATAGAAATAGGATCAAAAATGATAACATCTTAATTTTATGAAATGATAAGCCCTTTCTTTTCACGAATCAACCCCCATATGCTGCAATTGAGTCTGGGCGACTTCTTAGCTGGCTAGAAAAGTCAGGGAATCTGGCAGCGAACTCATCGGCCGCAAGAGGAGGGCTAATATAATAGCCTTGAAATTGCTTGCAGCCTAGCGCTATCAACTGATCGAGCTCTTGGGAGGTTTCAATTCCTTCAGCGGTTACTTTCAGATTCATGCTGTCTCCCATTTGAATGATCGCCTGTACTATCGAGGCGTTCACTTTATCGGCGAATAGATGCCTTACGAAGGAACGATCAATTTTCAGAACATGCACTGGCAATGTTCTTAGACGATGCAGCGAGGAATAACCGGTACCGAAATCATCAATTCCAATCTGTACACCTCGCCTCTTCAAATTGCTTAATACCTCATTGACCTGTTCAATTGATTTACTCATATATCCTTCGGTTATTTCTAAAATCAAATCACTCGGATAAAGTTCATAGTCTCTAATAATTCGATCAATGGTACTTACAAAGTCCTGTACGAGCAACTGCCTTAATGAAACGTTAATCGATAATTGAAAGCTGGGCATGCCCGCATCCATCCACATTCGATACTGCATGCAAGCAGTCCGCAGCACCCATTCGCCAATCGGCACAATGAGACCTGTTTCTTCTGCGACCGGAATGAATTGTGCCGGCGAGATGAAGCCGCCCTCTTCAGGTAACCAGCGAAGGAGCACCTCTGCTCCCGTGACTTCTCCAGATACATCAACAATCGGTTGATAGTGAAGCAGCATTTCTCGACGCTGCAAGGCTTTATACAATCGAGTTTCCATAAACATGCGCTCAGGATGCAATTGCGGCTGCAGTTCATCATAGAACACTACTGAATGGCCTCCTCCGTCTTTGGCCGCATACATGGCTGTATCAGCCTGCTTCAGCAGATCCGTATAGGCGTGTCCATTATCCGGGTATAAGGAAACACCGATGCTGGCGGAGACGAACAGCTCATGACTCTGTACGTGGAAGCTTTCCCGAAGCCGGTGCAGGATCCGATTTGCTACTGCGCTGATCTCCTCCCTGGAGCTGTCCTCCAGCATAATGATGAACTCATCCCCTCCATATCTCGAAGATAAATGACGTCCGGACAGCTTGGACAGACAATCAGACAAGCGCTGCGCAACTTGTACGAGCAGCATATCCCCCACATTGTGGCCAAGCGAATCATTAATATGCTTGAATCGATCAATATCGATGAACATCAGTGCCAGGGAGCTCGCCTTGTTCTCTGCAGCGTCCAAAGCTCTCTCCACATTCATCGTAAAGAAATGACGATTGGGAAGCTGGGTCAATGTATCATAATATGCGATATGCTGCAGCCTCTCTTCCGATAGTTCCAGCATCTTTGTTTGATCCAGCAGCTTCTCATTCATGCGCAGCAATTCCTTGAACACTTCAGTTAAGCGATCACCCATCGCGCGGAAGTTGAGTGCCAAGGAGCGAATTTCCCCGATTCGAATACACGGCCACTTAACAGAAATATCTTTCAGCAATCGATGGTGCATGCCCGCTGTCGCTTTTTCCAGATCACCGAGTGAACGGACAATGAAGCGGCTTACAGCAAGAGATACCCCGGTAGCAAGCAGGCAGACCATGAACAGCATAAGAAATTTGCGCAAATACACATCTATCGTCGTTTGCAAAAAATAGGAGATTGGAATAAAGCCAACCACCTTGGCGATCGGATGATCTGTCAGCCTATCCTCCAGTACATAATAACCGTCATTCCACCTCCTTGTTCCATAATCATAATTTCGATCCGGAGGCAGTATGCGGGAAAAGGAAGATCTCACTCCATAAGCATCTGTTCTCATCTGCGAATGATTGGCAGGCACGCGGACAGGAGACTTGTTAGGGACATTGTCACCCACATACCCACCATTTCGTTCGAACCATACCTCATCACTAGATGCGACTAACTGACCCCTTCTATTATAAGCAGCCAGCTTCAACAATCCGTTCTGGGAATGGAGCTTTAGGTTATCGCGAAGCTTTCCCGTCTCCATAATCGATCCGAGGTTAATGCCTTGGCGCTCCTTCTTCCCCATCCCCAATAAAGTATCCGTAATTTGAGCGGTCTGCAATTCGATTCTTGTGATGGAATCCCGCTCGATATCTCGCTGCATATCACGGCTATCGATTAACATATTCAGCAGGAATGGAATAAATACAATTGCGACGGAGAGATGCATCAACAGTTGATTGAGATACACTGACTTCGTTCGCAAGTCAGGCATCAGCCGCTTCCATGGCATGTAAGTAACGACCACATCTGCGATTAAAGCATTCAATAGTCCGCTCATCGCGAACATAAAATATTGAAGCAATGCCTCTGCATTGAATTCGTTCGTCTGCAAGTAAAATAACATCACTGCAAGCGGAGCACCAATTCCAAACCAAAACAGACTGTCCCAAAGGAGAAGAAGTCCTCTCTTCCGTTCATACATATATCCAACCAAAATCATTTCCAATCCAATAAGCAGCAATATAAATGAGCCATTACCAGAAAAATAGAAGCCTAGTCCAACAATAAGCGCCATAATTGCCGCCCAATGCGAACCGTACAGAACAAGCATAATGAGCAGAGTGGCTCCGCACAGCATGAATTCTGCACCGTATGAAAATTCGAGCCCAATGACAGAGAACACTGCAGTGAGAACGGTCAGTATCACGAACAGCATACTTGTGCGCAGCGAAGCCAACGGGTGTAACGTACGTGACATGGCAGAGTGACTCCTTTACAGTTGGAAGCAGTTCATTTCTCCTATTCCGAAAATACTTCGACACAAATCCAAAATTTCCTACTTTTATGGAGAATAATGTAGAATGATTTATTTGCAACGTACAACAAGCACATTATTCTTGGCTACCGCCGCGATCAATAACCGCGTATGATCCTTTAAATAACAAATCTTAAATAAAAAAATCCGCCCTCCCATACAGTTCAAGCTGCAGGAAGAACGGACTTATTACCGTTTTTGACTAAAATGCCTGGGAGATCAGACCCATTGAATTTAGTATCAACGCATTCACTCTAGTGAGACGGTGCAGAAGGTTGGTTATGCTTGGATGACCCCTCCGATGCAGCTGGCTTTGGCATGAACAGCATGCACACGAGGCAGATCACGGCAATGACTGCCATTAAGAGAAATACTTGACCTAGACCCGTTTCTAAGAAAGATCGCAGGGTACTCATTAAATCAGAGGACAGCGAGTGTGCGCTTTCTGGATTCAACAGTTTGCTCAAATCATCACTTGAGACACGCGAGGATATGTCTGAACCTGCACCCGATACCATTGACGCAATACTCGCGTTCAAGAATGTACCAAAAGCAGCAATGCCGAGTGTCTGCCCCAATGCCCGCACGAACGTGTTCAACGCAGTAGAAGCTCCTCTCATACTCCAGTCCACAGATGACTGAACGATAATCGTGAACACCGTGAACGACAAACCAAAGCCCAAACCCGCCAATGACATGATTACGACAATGATGAAGATCGATGTCTCTCCTGTAATCGTTGCAAGCCATATCGAAGCCATTACGATCAGAATCATTCCGAGCGTCGAGGTCACACGTGCGCCAATTTGGATCAGCATACGGCCGCCTACAATAGAGCCAATCAACCAGCCAATCGACATAGGGGTCAACGATAATCCCGAGCTGGAGGCATTTTGCCCAAGTACGCCCTGTGTCCACAGCGGCATGTAGGAGCTAATTCCAATCAGCACGGCACTTACAAGGAAGCTGACGAGATTCGACACTGCAATGTCGCGAATGCGAAACAGCTTAAGCGGAACCATCGGCTCCTTCGCCTTGACTTCAATTCGGAAGAAGAGAATAAGGAACACTGCCGCTACGCCAAGGAGCACGAACATCCAAGGAGAATTCCACGCAATCCCCTGACCTCCTGTAATAATCGCAAACAAAAACGCCGTCATTCCAATGGAAAATGTCGCTGCACCCGCATAGTCAATTGGCTTGTCCTTGCGTTCCACCTTCTCGTGGAAGCATACGATGATCATCCACACCGACACGATGCCGAACGGAACATTGAAGAAAAAGATCCAGTGCCAGGATAAGGAATCGACGAAAAATCCGCCAACTAACGGACCGACCAGCCCCGCAATCCCCCATATCGAGCTGAATAGGCCTTGGATTTTGGCCCGCTCCTCATAGGTGTAAATGTCTGCTACCATCGTAAAGGTAACAGGAAGCACAGCCCCCGCCCCTATTCCTTGAAGAGCACGGAATATGATCATTTGCGTCATATTGCCCGACAATCCACACAGCATCGATCCGCCCACAAACAATGCGGAGCCAATGATAAATATGTTCTTGCGGCCATACAAATCAGCCAGCTTGCCGAACAGCGGCGTTGAAATCGCAGTCGTGAGCAAATACGCTGCATATACCCAGCTAATCAAGGAAAGTCCACCTAAATCAGCAACAATCTTCGGCATTGCTGTACTTACTACGGTTACCTCAATTGCCGCCAAAAAGGTCGACAATAAAAGCGCGAGCGTGACGAGCTTACGACTTCGTCCCGCTTGCATAGAAGCCTCGTTCCCCATGAATACCCATCCTTCGTGTTCTAAATCGTACTGCTTTTCCGAATAAATAAAGTTCCCTTTATACGTCAATATGGAGCGAACCCCGATCCATCTTAGCATGCACCAACCGAGGGTGATTTACGTCTTGCCAAATGCCATCATGTGTTGCAACAAGCAGCGCTCGCCCCCGCTCGGCTTGACTCAGACACCAGTCGCGAACGAAGGCTGCATGCGCTGCATCCAGTGAAGCTGTTGGCTCGTCCAGCATAATAATCCCCGGTTCGTGCGCAGATGCGATCGCCAGACTCAGCAGCCGCTTCAATCCAGCAGGCATATCATGCGGATGCACATGCTTCACATCCCATAAATGATATTGCCTCAACCGGTACTCCACTTCCCGCTCAACCTGTTCATATGCATATACGGCTTGCCCTTCCATCATCTCTTCCTCAATCTGCAATTGCCCGCACTGATTCGCTGTAAGGAGTGCATCTCGCAGCTCCTCCTGTACAGATGCTGCAAAAAATCCGGATTCCGGCTGCTGTGCGGCAAATCCTATAAGCCGCGCCAATTCATAGGTACGAAGCTTCGATACAGCTTTCCCTACTATTTGAATTTTTCCCTCTATCCTTCCCGAGCGTTTCAACAAGCTGCCTGTAAGGATGCGGAATAACGTCGACTTCCCCGATCCATTCACTCCGGTCAGCAGCATGCACTGCCCTGCCTTTAGTTGGAAGGAAACCTTATGGAGCGCGTTCGTTCCGGAATCTTTCCTATTCTGGTCCGCATTTCGATGATAGCAATAGTTCAAGTTGGATACGGACAGTACCACTTTGTCCTCGCATGCTGCGCGATGATATGTTTCTATCTTACGATCATGGCAAAAATGTTCGCCTTCATCTTTCTGTATACCACATGGCGCCTGTATCGTTATATCCAATGTAGTTGCGCTCCGTCCCCACTGGGGGGGAACAATTCCTGCCTCACGGCAAAGTTTCAGGATACGCAAATCATCCTTCATACGTGGTTGATCATTCAAGCCAGTTCCTGTTGGATACGCAGGCATCTTTCCATCATACACCATTCTCCCATTGTGCAACAGTAGCAGATGTGCCTCCCGAATCCAACCATGCTGCCATTCCGCAGCAAGCTCATCCAAACGTGACACGGCTAATATAATTGTTCTGCCTTGGCCATGCCAAGCTTGAAGCTGCTCCGACAGACGATTACGGGATTCCTTATCCATCTGGCTCCATGCATCATCAATAAGAAGCACATCTGGCTCCATTGTCAGAACAGACGCTACGGCTGTCCTTTGCTGCTCACCTCCGGATAGCTGCTGTACCTGACGCAAGCGGAGATCACGTAAATCAGCCCTTTCAAGCTGCTCCTCCACTCTATTTACAATGACTTTGCGCGGCAAGCCAAGATTTTCAGGAGCAAAAGCAAGCTCATCCTCAACGATCCCAATGACGAACTGCTCCTTGGCCTCTTGCAATATGAAGCCCATCATAGGCGCCGTCCCATCTTGATGCATGCCATAAGTGATTTCACCCTGCAGTTGGCCCTCATGAGACTGCATTGTACCTGCCATCAGCTTGAGAAGCGTTGTTTTGCCGCTCCCATTTCCTCCTGCCACCAACACAACCGAACCCGACTGAATACAAAAACTGCATGAATGAAGTGCAAGCTTAGACTCGCCAAAATAAGTAAAGGCCACACGCTCAGCGCGCATGACCTCATTAGACTGTTGGATTCCCATTACAACTGGCCTCCTCTACACTACTGCCCACGATACGCTCTTCCTAGCGCATATGGACGCAAAGCTCTCGTCGAGGCTAATCGGTCACCAATGATTTTGGTCAGGGCGCCGCACAGCAGCATACCACTAATACAACGGATTATAAGGGTAGCAATAAGTACCCACGTCTCATAGTGGATATAACCGAACATAAAAGCCGACACGACGAACCACAGCGGCACCGCGGCCGTACCTACGAATAGCATGGATAACCAATTGTACTGACGATATCGGAATAAATAAAACAATGGCTCAATAATAACTGCATAACAGGCTGCTGCGGCAATACAAGACCATGCCCCATATGCCGAACCAATCAGTATTTGAACACACGCTCCAAGTGCATATGTTACCAATGCTGCCCCTGGCTTGCGGATAACATATATAGCAAGAAGGCCATATATCATGTACAGTCCTACAATCGTAGAAGTCAGCATTGGTCCTCCAACGGAGTGAAGCAGCTTATTAACCCAGGATAATCCGCCCGTCATAACACCATTCACTGCTGCGAGGAGTGCCATAAGCACCCAGTCCGCCAATGTAAGAGAACGCAGCGAGAAGCAATCATTCACTGCGGTTGTTCCATTTTCCATCTTCATAGATGACTCATCCCCAATTCTTTCTTCAGCTTATGTAATGCTAATGTTAATTATATGTTAACCCATAACACATGAATCATCATTAACGTTACAAGGGATAGCCCGGAAATGCAAGTCAAATCTCTCAACTCTGTGAATGATATTTTTTGGAGTTATCCTATTAAGATAGTCACAGTCATTGCAGCAACTGATAATGCTGCAAAACAAATGCCAAGCCCAGTAAAACGCAAGGTTCGCCATGACGTTCGTGCATATTTCGATCCGAATTGCTTCGCCTCCATTGCCGTTGCTACATTTTGCACACGACGCATCGCTCCAGAGATGACAGCCGCTGCATAACGGTTCGTTAGGCGCAAGCGTTCACCGATTCCCTGAGGTGCAGCAAGCTGACGTAGACGCTGCGCCTCGCGGATGCTGCGCGCCTCTTCAGCCAGCAGGGGCACAAATCGTAGAGCAATCGCGACGGAAAATGCGAAACGATCCGGCAGGCGCATATGGTGCGAAAGCGCAGTAACAACATCGCGTGGTGCAGTTGTTGAAGCGAACAGCAGCGATGACAAGAACAATGTCATTGCACGCAGTGTGAGCGTCAGGGAATTACGGTACGCTTCCTCGGTTAACGTCATACCGAAAATCTCCAACTTAATACTCTCCCCCGGCAAAACAAGACATTGGAAGATGAACAGCGGTAGTGCGAAGCCAATCAGCAAAGTTATTACCATTCTCCAGCGAGAGATTGTCCAACCAGATCCTGTCAGACCGATAATTAGCAATGATGAAAACCAGCCACATTGCCAAGCCAGCTTCATACTCACCATCACTGCAAGGCCTGTCCCGAAAAGCCATATTCCCTTCGTAATCGGGTCAATTCTGTTCAACCACGCTTGCATGTCCGTTCCTCACCCTCTGTACTGCAGGTGCGCTCCAACAAAACGAGAATTTCCCGTGCGGCCTGCTCAATGCGGGCATCCGGCATCGAACACAGGAACAATGCCATCGCTCGAGCATTTACCGTTTTGCTGCCTCCTCTTAATATTTCCGACTCCAAAGCCGTATACGCCTGCTCGGCTTCTTCGCGCTGCTTCAAATTGAAAGGTGCGCTCATCACCACTTCCTTCAGTACCCATACCTGATCCAATAATTGCTGCTGGGAGGTGGACATGCTTACATGCCCAGAACGCATAAAATCATTCATGAGCGCCATCGTGAGCACGGGTTCGGACTGTTTGTGGACAAGTGCTTCGGCAGTCGCATCCAGAATATTCACAATAAATGTGCATACTCGATCAAAGTCCACATTTTTCCGATCAAATGTCGCATAACTCATGAACTCGATGGTCATACCACTAATAATTGTTGCTAGGTCCATCCAATACGGTTCTGCTTCCTGGCCGTATACTTCAGCTACTACTTGGCGGAAGGTAAAGAAGCGTTTAGCACGAAAATCGAACACCATATCCCGAATTTCACGCTTCTTGTACAAATGCGCCTCCTTGCGCTGCAGTGTAACGAACAGCTTGAATCTGCCGAACTGTTCAAGTGAAATATGGATAAGCTTGCTGAGTTTTTGACGAGCCGGCAAATTATCTGCCAGCGTGTCGCGTGCAAGTTCGTACATCATCTGATGATAATGGTCAAATATCGTGAACAAAATTTCTTCCTTTGAACGAAAGAAGGAGTAGACCGATCCTTTGGCAATGCCGATTCGCTCAGCAATTTCTTGGATTGATGTTTCATGGTACCCTTTTTCGGCGAACAGCGAGAGCGCTGTTTCCATAATGAGTCGTTTTTTCTCTTCCATGTTCCGTCCTCCGTATGTCATGACTTTCGGTTCAATCTTTTTTGACCGTCTAGTCAGCATCGTGTGATACGTTATTCCTACCATACCACAAACATTATATTATGAAAAATATTTTAGTTCCAAAACAATTGACTTCGCGGTCAAACCGATTTATAGTATCAACATGCTATTTTTTGACCCGAAGGTCAGTCACTCAAAAAATAATAAAAGGGCACGAAAGAAAGGTGATAATAAATGGCCACAGTGAAAGACCATGCGGCATCTCGCCGCAATATGGTGTTATTCGGTCTGATCATGGGGATGTTCTTCAGCTCCCTAGAGCAGACGATCGTCGGCACGGCCATGCCAACGATCATTAAGGATCTCAACGGATTCGCTATCTTCGCTTGGGTAACGACCGCCTACATGATCTGTTCAACTGCAGTCATTCCGTTAGCCGGGAAATTAGCGGACTTATTCGGCAGCCGGTTCATTTACTTGACCGGATGGCTTATTTTCGTCGTCGGTTCAGGCTTGTGTGCAACTGCCGTAAATATGGAACAATTAATTATTTATCGGGCCATTCAAGGTATTGGCGGCGGTATGCTGATGCCAATGTCCCAGACGATTATCGGAATGATGTTCAGCCCGCAGGAACGCGCCAAGTGGCAAGGAGTATTCGGTGCTATATTTGGTCTTAGTTCCGTTATCGGTCCATTCTTCGGCGGATTTATTGTTGATCATATTAGCTGGCACTGGATCTTCTTGATTAATGTCCCGTTCGGCTTGTTGTCAACAGTCTTAATCTTTATCGGTATGAAGTCACTTGATGAGCCGCGAGATAAGAGCAAAAAGATCTCGATCGACTGGCTCGGCATTTTCACTCTTATCCCCGGTATTGTCTTACTGTTGCTCGGGCTTTCGCTCGACCATGACAAATACGCTTGGGATTCTCCTACGAGCATTCTAGTCTTTGCAGGTGCACTGCTTCTGTTCGTTCTTTTCGTATTCATTGAACGTCGCGCAGCAGAGCCAATTATCGATATGTCGTTATTCAAGAGCCGTATTTTCAACGTATCTGTCGCACTCGGCTTCCTCGTAGGCCTCGGCATGTTCGGTGCTATTATGTTCGTGCCAATGTTCATGCAAGGAGTGCTTGGTGTAACTCCAACGCAAGCAGGATCTACGATGACGCCAATGATGATCGCTTTGATTATCGCCAGCATCTTGGCAGGACAGCTGGTTCTACGCATGCGTTACCGTGTGGTAATGGCGACTGGTATGGTTATTAGTGCCGTTGGCTTCTATCTCATGAGCACGATGGGGGTCAGCACTTCAACTTGGATGGCATATTCGTTCATGGTCGTACTTGGCTTCGGTATCGGAATGGTTATGCCAATCATTACACTGGTTGTGCAAAATGCATTTCCACGTGAGCAGCTTGGTACAGTAACTTCCGCTACGACGTTCTTCCGTTCTATCGGATCAACAATCGGGGCGACATTATTCAACGTTATCATGAATAGTGTTATTGCCACAAATATTGCGGCTGCAACAGCGAAGGCTGATCCAGGAACGCAAGCAGTTTTGAGCAAAACCGGTACAGATTCGAATACACTGTATCAAATGCTCATTAACAGCGATATGCTGAAACTGCCTGAAGACTTGAAGCTGAATGTGTTGAATACGATCAAGGATGCTTGGTCTTCTTCCTTCTCCACGGTGTTCCTGACAGGCCTTGGCTTCATCGTGTTCGGTATCTTTGTTGCACTGCTTATCGGCAACGGACGCATTTCCCGTGAGGCGATGCAGAAGCGCAAACCAGGCTCCACTGGCGAAGGATCGGATGACACATTAAGCGCACAGCCACAAGCTTCTTCGAATTAATCATAAGATGCAAATAAAAAAGCAGCAAGCCTTTCCCGTCAGGGATCTGGCTTGCTTCTTTTTTGCTTGTGGCTAAATAGAGCGCCATTAGTTATACAGAGGGTGACATTGTAAATATTTCTTGGTAATACACAGCATAAAAAGGACAGCCCCTTTTAATTGGGAACTGCCCTCGATAATTGACTGATTTATTGCTGCTTCATGTAAGTGCGGTACCATAAAGCGAATACGTGCAATGTCCATATTTTACGGGAATAATCGCCTTGTCCATTCTTATGGCGGCGGAACATATCCTCTACCGCTGTCAAATTGACGAGGTGGTCAATGCCGCTAGCGGACAGCTCTTCCCACAAAATATTCGCACGATCCGTGCGCAGCCAGTCGCGCATTGGAACCGGGAAGCCGAGCTTCGGACGGTTCAATACCGAATCTGGGATAATGCCCTGCATCGCTTTGCGAAGCGCATATTTTGTCGTGCCTTCCGCGATACGATAATGTGCGGGAATGCTGCGGGCAACGTCGAATACTTTGCGATCCAAGAATGGAACGCGCAGCTCAAGCGAATGCGCCATCGTCAGCTTATCCGCCTTCATCAAGATATCACCAGGCATCCACAGGTTCATATCGATATACTGCATCCGTGATACCGGATCCAGGTGGCGTGTACGGTCATAATAAGTACGTGCGATATCGAACGGCTTCGTAAACCCGGCAATCTCCGATTGCGTTGCGCGCAGAAGCTCTACCTTCGCATCGTCTGTCATAATATTCGCGTTGCCAAGGAATCGCTCTTCAAGCGGCGTCGTTCCACGGAGCAAGTAGTTTTTACCGTAGAAGCTGAACGGAACTGCCTGCACCATCTTGTGTACGGCGCGCTGCATGCCTTCAGGCATCCAAGACAAGCAACGAAGCGAATGCGGCTCGCGGTAAATGCGGTATCCGCCGAACAATTCATCCGCACCTTCACCGGACAATACGACCGTGACATGCTCTTTCGCCAAACGCGCAACCTCATATAACGCGATTGCGGACGGATCCGCTACCGGCTCATCCAAGTGCCAAATAGCACGCGGCACAGCGTCGAAGTACATCTCCTGTGTAATGATGCGGTCATAGTGATCCGTGTCCAGTTGTTTTGCCGTATCACGCGCAATAATCGTCTCATTGTTCGCGCCCTCAAAGCCGACACTGAATGTCTTGATCGGTTCCATCGAACGCATCAAAGTCGACGTAATCGTCGAGTCAATTCCACTGGACAGGAAGCAGCCGCGTTCCACTTCACTATGAAGGTGGTGCTCTACGGAATCACGCATAACATCGCGAATTTCCTCGATTATTTGTGTCAATGGACGATCCACAGGCTCGAACATTGGATCCCAGTACTTCTCGATAACCGGTTGTCCGCCAAAAGGAATCGTAATGCAGTGAGCAGGCGGCAGCTTATGGATTCCTTGATACATCGTGTTCGGATCCGGCACGTACTGGAACGTCAAATAATTATAGAAGCTGTTCATGTTCACTTGGCGCTGAACACCAGGAACCGCGAGCAAGCTCTTAATTTCCGAACCAAAGACGAACATCTCGTCATTTTGATAATAGTATACAGGCTTAATTCCAAAATGGTCGCGCGCAATAAACAGCTCCTGCTTGTTGCGATCCCAAATGGCGAAGCCGAACATCCCCCGCAGATGATGAACACACTTCGAGCCGTGCTCTTCATACAAATGAAGAATAACTTCCGTATCCGTATGTGTTTTGAATTGATGTCCGCGATGAATGAGATCCTCGCGCAGCTCTTGATAGTTGTAAATTTCTCCGTTGAAAATAATCCATACCGAATCATCCTCATTGCTGAGCGGTTGCGCCCCAACAGCGACGTCGATAATGGACAAACGGCGGAAGCCTAGTCCAACACGATCGCCAATCCATAGCTTCGCGTCATTCGGCCCGCGATGGTGAATCAAGTCCATCATCGAGCGGACTACTTGTTCAGAAGGTTGTTGATCATGAAAATGATATATTCCAGCAATGCCACACATAATTGTTCCAAATCCTTTCGCTCGTTGCATATGGCGTGAAACGTCTCAAGTTCCCGCTCAGAACAAGGCAATACCCCGCAAAAGGCGGGGCTTGTCCATGCAATCATTATAAACGTTTTTGACGAAATGCGACACAGGCTTACAGTCAATTCGACGCATTTCTATGTTCGATACTTATGAGGATACGATATAACCGCTTGGAGCAGCTACCGGCTTTCATATGTATACAATTTCAAGTTAACCACGACATTTGCATTCGTTACTAATTACCACGTTCCATTGTAACGGACAATGGACTCAAGTACAAATAAAGAACAGTAGACAATACCCATTTAATCACAGCTCGAATCTGTATCTGAATCTGACCCTCACCATTCAAATGATATTTTCGACAACCTGAGCCGTCAATTTTATCCTCACCCTCTCTGCACATCCTACATTCCTTCGTAATGATTGCTCCAGATTCGGTTAATAAAAATCCATAATGCACATCCTAGATGTATCCGCGGACAACCTGCTTGAACCCAATGATACGTGATTGGAGGTCTGCCAGCAATGCTGACGCCGATTGTATCTGGAATTATCATCTTTTTAGCACTATCTGCCTGGCTCATTCCGCATTATGCCGTTCATTATATGACGCGTTCCAAATGTTCCACCTATGAGCGATGTCTGGAGATGCTTGAGCAGCAAGGCGTACTTACCCGTCAACAATTCGAAGCCTGCAACAAGGAAGAAGTCAGCATTCGAAGCCATGATGGCATTATGCTGTATGGTTGGTATGTGGAAAAATATCCACATTCACGTCGAATTGCTTTAATTGTTCACGGCTACACAGGAGCCCTTCCTTGGTCGGCGCAATTCATGGATATGTTCATCGAGCAAGGATTCAATATTTTGCTCGTCGATCAGCGGAGGCATGGTCAGAGTGAAGGAAAATATACCACTTTTGGCTACAAGGAAAAATACGATTTACAAATGTGGGTGGATTGGCTCATTTCCCGGAAGGGGAAAGATTGCATCATTGGATTGCATGGTCAATCGCTTGGTGGAGGCACTGTGCTTGAATATGCGGCCATCCGCAGGCCACAAATACAATTCATTGTCGCAGACTGTCCTTATTCCGATCTGACGCAGCTCATTCATTATCAAGTAAAGATACTGAATCAAATGCCTGCTTGGCCAACCATGGCTCTTATCAATCGATTACTTCAGCGGAAGGCAGGATTCCGTATGGAGCAAGTCAGCCCAATTCGCATTATGAGAACATGCAACTTGCCCGTCTTATTCATTCATGGTAAGAAGGATCGCTTCGTGCCTACATGGATGAGTGAGCAACTGCATGAAGCGAAGCGCGCTACTTCCTCCCTGATTCTCATTGAAGGCGCTGGTCATGGTACTGCTTATGCTACGAATAGAGAACGTTACTGGCAAGGAGTGACGAGCTTTGTTCAAGCAACAATCGGGTCGCCATCTCCTGAGGAATTGACGCAGCCATTCCATGAAGTGTATGAGACAGTCGACGTCATCGAGGAGCCCGACCCACAGCCAGAGCTCGGAGTTGATCTTATTCCTGATCTAGTTCCTGCAGAGTCCGAGGGGATGATTCCTGTAACGTAGAACAAAAGAGAGCAGCCTTTCACTTGTTAGAAGGCTGCTCTCGCTTACCATCGCGATTGGATGAAAATTAACTTATAAAGACGGTTCTGCCACAAAGCTAATCTTGTCACCTGGACAATGCAGTTCCAACACGACAATGTGATTTTCACCCTGACGAAGAATAGGGGCTGGCACATATAGAGTCTGCTGCGGCCCTACCTCCCAATAACGCCCTAGGTTAAAACCATTAACGAACACAACGCCCTTCTTCCATCCATCAAGGCGAAGGAAGGTATCTTGCGGCCCATCCTGTATCAACAATGCTGCTTCACAAAAGACAGGCTGCTCACCCTCTAAGCCGGTATTAGTTGCCTCGAAGTGCAAGCCATCTAATGTATCCAGTTCAAGATTATGTACTTCCCAATGGAAAAGAAATTGACCGTTCAAACAGACACCATGTGTAATCCCTTTCCGATCAAGCAGCTCCGATCCATAGTTGATTCGCCCCATATTCTCTACAAGAATATCCAGCTGTGCTCCGCCTTCCGGTATCATAATCGATAGCTGCTGCGGATCCCAACGCTCAACAACCCCGACCAGCTTCCGATTAAGGAATACATGGGCACGATCACGGACATCCTGAATCGTTAAGAAGCATTCTGAACGAGGACCTGAAACCCGTGTGGAATAAAGAATGAATCCCTGATTTTGCCCATACTTCTCCATTGGCTCTGGGCAGACACTCGTCTTCACATCAGTCATCGAAGCAAGCGTATCGAACAGCTTCACAGAGCGGTTCACCTTCACCTCTCCATAAGCTGCCTTCGGCGTATTTTGCGGCATATCATCTTCCGAAAGAGACACATATTTCCCAATCACTTTTCGGAAAAGTTGATATTTAGGCGTAATATCACCTGCTTCGCTAATCGCGCTATCATAGTCATAGCTGGTTACAGTTGGCTTGTATCGTCCGCCATGGTTAGCGCCGCTGCTAAATCCGAAGTTCGTTCCGCCATGCAGCATATAGAAATTCACAGACGCCCCCATACTAAGCATTTCATCCAGCACCTGCGCCGCATCTTCCGCACTGCGGGTATGATGTTCCTCGAACCAATGATCAAACCACCCGTTCCAATACTCCATACACATAAGCGGTGCATTCGGCTGGTATTCCTCTAGCTTGCCAAAGGCTTCCTTCGGTCTGGAACCGAAGTTGACGGTTGCCAGCACGCCCTCTGTCATACCTCCCTGCAGCATATCATCGGCAGGGCCATCTGAAGTGAACAGCAGGACATCAATGCCACGCTCTACGAGCATATTGCGCAAGGCTTGCAAGTAAGCCTGATCGTTACCGTAGCTGCCATATTCATTCTCAATCTGCACCGCAATAATAGGCCCTCCAGAAGTCGAAAGCAGCGGCTTCAACTGCGGTATAAGCGCATCATAGTACGCGGATACCTTCTCAAGGAATCTGGGATCACTGCAGCGCAGCCTTATGTCTTCCTTTAGCAGCCATGCCGGCATGCCACCGAATTCCCATTCTGCACATATATAAGGGCTTGGACGAACAATGACAAGTAAATCAACCCGCTGTGCAATCCGGATAAATTCAACAACATCCGCGATTCCATCAAAGTTGAACTGCCCCTCGCGCGGCTCATGCACGTTCCAAGCAATATATGTCTCTACACAGTTACAGCCCATCGCCTTCACCTTTCGGAGCCGGTCTTCCCAATATTCGGGCACAATGCGGAAATAATGAACGGCACCAGATATAAGCTGGATAGGCTTTCCTTCAAGCATAAAATGCTGATCCTCGTACGAAAGCGCTGTCATGAAACGTTCTCCTCCTGCCTTTTACCGTTAATTAAGAACCAAACAATTAAGCATACTTACCTCCATCATACCGACTTCTCTCCAAATGAACATACATTTAACAGACCTGTTTATGAATAAATGTCACAAAAAAAAGACTTGCATCAATTATTGATGCAAGTCTCAATCCGATAATCTATAAACTAGCTTTTAAATGCAGCTGTCTGTACCTGTAAGCGCTGCGCTTGGTCACGCAGCACGTCAGATGATGCAGCCATTTCTTCCATTACGGCTGTCTGCTCTTGGGTTGCACTTGCTACTTGACGAGTTCCTTCTGCCATTTCATTGACGATGGAAGCCATTTTGCGCGTTTGCTCTAACGTGGAAGCGAAGCGCTCCGTCTGCTCCTCGACTTCATTTGCAATATCATGAACAGCCTTCGATGCTTGCTTCGTCACATGAGCGATGGCGCTGAGGGCATTCGCAGCTTTGTCCTTCTTTGCAGCCTCCACGCTTACGATATTGACTTGCTTCGTAATCAATTGCACAGCCTGCACGACCTGAGACTGCATAAGCACGATACGGTCGTTAATATTGCTTACAGCAGAAGCACTTTGCTCCGCCAGCTTTCGTACCTGTGAGGCGATAACGGCAAATCCCGCTCCATGCTCGCCAGCTCTGGCAGCTTCAATAGAAGCATTCAAGGCGAGCAAATGGGTTTGATCCGCAATATCCCGAACCGCGGTCGATATATCGCCAATTTGCTCTGCCTGCTCACTAAGCCGCTGGACGGTATTGATCGAAGCCTGCCCCGATTCAGCCGCCATTAACATACCGTCGATGATCGATTTCAACATCCCTTCGCTCGCTGCAAGAGTTTCCAACATATCTTTGGTCATTCGCTCAGTCTCTTCCGCTCGTGCTTGTACAGCACCGGCAGAGGCATGTATCTGTTCAACTGACTTAGCAGCTTCTGCAGTCCACATCGCTTGCTGCTCAGCCCCGCGATTCATCTCATCTGCCGCACAGGAGATTTGTTCAATCTGGTGAGCAGCTTGCGTCATTGCCCCACTTAATGTCGATGTATTTTGCGTCGTGATATCTACACTGCTTTTAATCTCTGTTATCATATGCTGCAAATTGCGTACCATCTGGCCGAACGAGGTAATCAGGACATTGACCTCATCATGGAAGCGGTATGTTGGCAGTACCACGTTCAGTTTACCTTGCGCCGCCTCATCCGCCGCCTTCGTTAATTGAATAATCGGCTTTACGACCAGTCGTGCCGCAAGCCAGCCCAGCAGGCACGTCCAGAATACGCCAAGCATAAAGATGATGCCGTCATACAGCAGTTGATTCATGCTAGGTGCTAGATAGGGCTTCAGCACGAAGAT
Organism: Paenibacillus sp. S-12; assembly: GCF_030363895.1. Taxonomy (NCBI): domain Bacteria; kingdom Bacillati; phylum Bacillota; class Bacilli; order Caryophanales; family Paenibacillaceae; genus Paenibacillus; species Paenibacillus sp. S-12. The sequence goes on along the minus strand of NZ_JASIUF010000026.1, from coordinate 300,330 downwards.
AAATAACCCGCTTGTCGCATAGGTAACGCCAGATACCACCAGCATGCCGACAACCATTTTCATTTGCAGTCCCAATTTCATCATTTCATTCTCTCCCATCTCGTTGACAACACTACGCCTTATTCCTCTGGTTCGTTCTTGCGTCCGATAATCAGTAGAATCGTGATGAGTAGAAATGCGATAAACGCTAGCGACGGAATTGTAATCCAACCTTCCATGTAATCATAGTTGCACGGAACTCCTGATCGACAAGGAGTTAAGCTTGCCATTCCCGGTACCTTTTGCAGCAAGTAATGATAAATAGATACAGATCCGCCAATGATCGTAAGCGGAAGCGTGTATCTTACGATGCTCCGATCATTGCGGTATGCAGCTATGCCAAGCAAGAGAACAAGCGGATACATGAATATCCGTTGAATCCAACATAGCTTGCATGGTTCCCATAACAACACTTCACTCATATACAAGCTTCCACTGGTTGCAATCAAGGAGATGATCCAAGCAAAATACAATGCGTAACGCCGGATTGCGGACATATATCGTTCCTCCTGATTTAAATATTACTCTCAATACATCATGAATCACGTACAGCTTGTATACTCGTTGTATATGCTATTTCGCTTCATTCAATGCTTGTTCGATGAACGCTTTCAATTCACTGTAGCTGTCCCACTGCCCTGTGAACTCCTTGCCATTCACATATACAGATGGAGTTCCTGATACTTTGGCAAGATCCTTCAGCTTCAAATCTTGGCTAATTGCATCTTTATGTGTTTGCTCGTCAATTGCTTTTTCTAATTTCCCAAGATCAATATCCGGCGACACCTGCTTCGCAAGGTCTAAGAGCAATGGGGTTGTTATCCAGTTGTCTTGTTCATTGCCTTGCGCATGATAAATTGCCTCATGATAGGGCCAGAAGGCTTCTGGCTTCTGAAGGAATACTTCCTCTGCGGCATTCGATGCCATGTAGGAGTTACCAATAAATGGATAATTAATAAAGGAAAACTTTGCCTTGCCCGTATCGATAAAGTCCTTTTTCAGCTGCGGAAACACGGTTGTTTCCCAATCCTTACAAGCAGGGCATTTGTAATCCCCAAATTCTACAATCGATACCTTCGCCTCTGAAGAACCTAGCGTTGGCTGGCCTGTCAGATCGAACTGTACGGCAGGTCTGCTCACCATCTCATCCTGCTTGATCTTCTCCCCTTGCTTGTTCAATACAAATATGAGCCCAAGAAGCACAACTATGGCTACAGGAATCATGAATAAGAAGATGCGGTCATTCCGTTTCTTATTGTTGCGTGAAGTTGGCACTGTCCGGGCTTGTCCCTCAGTAGATGCTGAAGTTGACGGCCTAACCTGCCCAGGCTGCTTGTTACGTTTGGATTTTGAAGTTTTTCCCAATTCATTCACCTCTTCTAACTTTTTTTCACCTTCCTTAAATGTAATGGAAAGCTGCCCATTTTTCCATTTCTTTTGTGCAAAATAAACGACTATTTATCAAAAAATTTCCACAAGTTTCTAAACACCCTGCATAATCGATAATTAAAACCTATAAAGAATATAGATGTTATATATTAGACCTATATAAGTACTTCTGTCATACTTTGACACCGCCATTCACTTCGAACGCCCTACTCCACTTGCTAACGAGGATGAAGCATCCTAACCTCTGATTTTCCGGCCATAAAACAGCAGCTTCCTTCCTCTAGTGATCACGTAAGGGGAAGGAAGCTTGAAAATTAACGCTTCACTGTAAATTATGAGCTATGGTGATGGGCGGCTCCATGCGCTGTGTCTCTCTTGGACTGAATCTCAAGCAGGGCATCTAACTCACTCTGTATTCGAGGGGCAACGGACACTTCAGCTCCAGTTAACCAGGCAGCATTATAAGGCCCTTCTGCTGGCGTATGCTCATAATGAGGCCGTATTGACTGCACATAATCATACACGGCCATCGGCACCTGATCGCCTTGCACCCACAACAGCGGAGCATGCTTGCCCAAATGAGCAAATGGAGCTTGAGCAATTGCCAGCCGCTCACTCCCTTGCTTCACAAAGGAGAAATTATGTCCTGGCGACGTAATTCCCCAACCGAACCCAGTCTTCTTATCTTTGTATCGAGCAAAGGCAATGGCTTGTTCTATCGGAGATGCTGCAGGAATGCGCTCAACTCGTCCGAACACCTGCAATTCATCGGTGACTTCCTGTGGAATGGTGTTCTCTGAGCCAAGTACATACATGACCGCCTTCTTACGACGCTTCGCGAGCGCGTCAGCTGTTGACTGCGGAATCCCCTGCTTGCTCACGTACAGTACGGGCTCTGGCATATGTGCAATCCAATTAACCGCAGGCAGGGCATAGGACGGATCATCGGAAGAGGCAATAATGACTGACATCGGCCGATCTTTGCTTACTCTTGCGTAATAATCGTCGATAGCAGCTGCAACGGCTGCCGGATTATCGCCAGCAATTACATCTACTTTTAGTCCCAACTTCTTCACCTCGTCTACCACTGTCGCATCCACCTTGCCTACAACGATCGCTTGCACTCCTTTATTGTCAGGCGAGCCTTTAGGCTTGAGACGCTGCAATTCTATTCTAGTTTCCTCCGGAATGCGGTCGGACTTAATATAGAGCAGCGGGCCATTATTGGGGAAATGAATAAGATCGGCAGCCGCCATTGCAACCGACCACTGTTCATCCGGTACAAGTACAACCCCATTAGGCCGCTGTTCGTCAATATACCCGGGCCATACTGTTCGAGATACAGTGACTGCCGCCTTCACGTGATCATCTGTATTAATACGCGTCATATTTTTCGTAGCAATCCAAGGTGCATGTGTCGCCTGCTCGTTCACTAGAGGCTCTCCGGCATAGAACGCTGCTTCGTCGGAGGCTACAGTCATCGTTGATCCGCACCCTGCCAGCACTATGCATAACAAAAGCACTCCCCAGCAAGACGCGCGCATTAAGCGCGATCTTGCCCCCAATTGCCATGGACACATCCCTGTGGTCTGATCCCATTTTCTATCGTCCCTGTTACTCGTCTGATGTCTTGATATCCATGACTCATTCATGAACATATACCTCCCGTCAATCCATCCATATCTTGTAAGATGCCCGACAGATCCGGTTCTTACTCTTGATTTGTTTATTGATAGGAACGAGCAACTTTGGTACGTGCAAAGAAATACGTCAATGCGATACAATAGCAGCAAAATGAAATTCGCCTTACAACAAACGAGATTTGAACTACTAATACTAGGCGTGAAAAAGGGTGGGATATTGCTGTGAATGAGGGAATAATTCAACAGAAAACGTTGCCTAACGGACTTATTGCTGTTCGTGCGCTTTCAACTGATACTGAACATGTAATGGCACTGCTGCACAACACCGCCAAGTGGCTACAAGAACGAGGCTCTACCCAATGGAATGCATTGCTTCAAGGACAAGACACCCACAATACAGCGGACGCGATTCTGAACGGCGATGTCTTCTTATTTAAGCAGGAGGGGCAGATTGCCGGCATGGTCATATTGCTAACAACGCCAAGTCCATGGGATCGCTTGTTGTGGGGAAATGATTCCGTAGAGGAATCCGTATATGTGCACCGTCTCGCCATCAACCGTAATTATGCAGGTCAGCATGTCGGAAGTGGAATTCTAGCATGGACAGCAAGCGGCATCGCGTTTCCGAATAAGCGCAGCATTCGTCTTGATTGCATGTCCGGTATTCCAGCACTGGAGTCGTTCTATCGTGGAGCGGGCTTTGCGTACCAAGGTCGTACAGACAATGGATATCTACTATTTGAGAAGAATCTTGCGTTATTCCCCCCGGTCAATCAATCCTAAAAAGCAAGCCGACAAAAAACCGCCTGCCTCCTCCACAGATGGAGAATACAGGCGGTTTCTATTTTCGGATGCAGCTATGATGATTTTACGTTATTCTTCATGATCTCGTCCGAGAAGCACAGTCATACCAAGCAAAGTAACTACGATGGTCGCCCCCATATCGGACAAAATTGCAATCCAAAGTGTCAGCCATCCCGGGATCGTAAGCAGCAAGGCAATAATTTTCAAGCCAAGCGCGAGCCCGATGTTCCAGCGCACGATACGGTTCACCTTATGCGAAATCCGAATTGCGCTAGGCAGCTTCCCGAGATGATCCTGCATGAGGACGATATCCGCCGTTTCAACGGCACTGTCTGTTCCTTTGCCCATTGCGATTCCCAACTGTGCAGAAGCTAATGCAGGCGCATCGTTAATGCCGTCGCCAACCATAGCGACAGGGTATTTCTGACCAAGTTCCTTAATTTTATCGACTTTCTGCTGCGGCAGCAACTGTGCATACCAGTCGGTTACACCCACACTCTTAGCTACTTGTTCCGCAGATTGAGCATGGTCGCCTGTCAGCATGACCGTATGCTTCACACCAGCAGCGTGGAGAGCCGCAATCGTCCGCTTGCTTTCCTCACGAATCTCATCGGCTAATCCAAATACCCCTAACGGCTTACCGTCTTGTTCAGATACAACAACCACTAAAGTAAGCCCACGCGACTTCATTTGCTCCGCAGCTTTACGTGCCTGACGCACTCTTTCAGCCGAACCACCCTGCAGCTTATCCAGTATGCGCTCACTGCCTACCCAGTAGACGGCACCCTGAATTTCAGCCCGAATTCCTTCTCCCGCCACGGTCTCACTGTGTGCTGGTTCTTCGAAGGAAGTGCTTCCCTTCGCCTCCAGATGCCTCATAATGGCCTTGGCAAGCGGATGTAAGGAAGCCTGCTCAATGGAACCAGCGATCTGGTAGAAGCGATCTTCATCATATATCGCCTCATCTTGTACCGCAGGCTCCCCCTTCGTCAAGGTACCTGTCTTGTCAAAGGCCAGTGCCTCAATCTTGCCAAGCTGCTCCAGATGGACGCCGCCCTTGATCAGAATTCCGTTGCGAGCGTTGCGTGTAATCCCGCTGACAATAGCAATTGGCGATGATAGAATAAGTGCACATGGACAGCCGACAATCAGAACGGCAAGCCCTTGATAGAACCATTTATACCACTCTCCACCCATGAATAGCGGCGGTACGAGCATTACAAGTGCTGCAATTACCATAATGATTGGTGTATACACACGGGCAAACCGATCAATGAACAGTTCTGTCGGTGTTTTCGTATCCTGTGCTTCCTGCACAAGATGCAAAATTTTCGCCAGTGACGAATCTTCATACGCTTTATCAATACGTACCTTCAGGATGCCGTCGGTGTTCACACTGCCTCCGTATACCACATCATCAGCCGCTTTGGATACCGGCAAAGATTCTCCTGTAATAGCCGCCTCATTGACGGCGCTGTTTCCTTCAACGACCGTCCCATCGGAGGGAATCTTTTCCCCGGGACGCACCAGTACAACATCGCCGACTACCAATTGTTCAATCGCAATTGTTACACTTTGCCCATTGCGAAGCACGGTAGCCTGCTTCGGAGCTACTGCAAGCAAGGCTTCCATCGATTGACGAGCCCGCTCCATGCCGTAGCCTTCCAACATTTCATTCAGCCCGAATAAGATGGCGACGAGCGTCGCTTCTTTCCACTCTCCGATAACAACCGCACCAGTGAGCGCCACTGTCATCAGCGTATCCATATTGAAGCGCAGCCGCAGCAGGTTCCGAAGCCCTTTCATGAAGGTACCATATCCACTAAGCAGCATGGCGAGCAGATACATGCCAATCAATACGCCGTAAGGTGCAGCATTGTCGAGTACGAATGTAGCAACATACAACAAGCCGGAAGTGCCCAGCAGCCACTTCATCCGATTCATATCCCCGTGGCTGTGATCATGTCCATGGCCTTCTGCATCATGGTCGTGATCATGTCCATGATCATGCTGATGTGCCTTACCGCTTGAATGGCTATGCGAGTGACTGTGAGAATGTCCTTCGTGACCATGTCCCTCGTGGGAATGCCCATGATCATGACCATCGCAAGCACACTCTGCGTGCGCATTGGCTGATGCATGCGCCGAGCTTGAAGCAGCCCCGCCTGATTCCACCAGCTTCGCGCCGTCTGTTCGCAAGATCCGCTTCACGGCAGTCAAGTCGATATTCTTATTCAGCTTCAATGTTCCACTATTATAGCTTAATGTCGCATCCTCACCATGCTTCAACCGGCGAATCTCGCCTTCCATCTCCCGTGCACAGTTCCCGCACGACAATCCTTGCACTCGATATGCAATTCGTTCGTCAGCCTTCTCTATGCCCCGCGTCGTCATGGCAATGCTCCTCTCTCAAATGTTCTAGTGTCATTCGAACGAGCATCCGAATATGATGGTCATTCAAGGTATAAAAGACATTCTTGCCATCCTTGCGTGATTTCGCGATTCCTAGATTCTTCATGACTCGCAAGTGATGCGAGGTAGTCGCAATGGATTGACCTGTTAATATAGCCATATCGCATACACACAGCTCTTCCCCCTCATCCAGCAAGCATGCCATCTTCATCCGGGTCGGATCCGATAAGGCCTTGAACATCTGAGCCATCCCTTGTACCTCAGTGTCCTCAACGCGGCCTTTCAAGGCATTAATTTTTACGGCGTCATAACATACAATTTCACATACATCTTCTTTATTGTGTGTATGCGATTGGATGTTCTCCAAATCATTCGTTGATCGCTGTGCTACCATTTTGTTCACCTCTTAACTATATTGTTGTTAATTTCATTGAAGATTAAGCGCATTAATCACATTCGCTTGAAAGTTGAATCATCCTTTGCTTAATCGTAATCATTACAATATTCAAAAGAATGTTTGAATGTTATCTGTAGTTGTAGTATATCTTATCCCATTCATAAATTCAAACGATTATTTTAATGTTCATAAAAAATGGGCTTCTCCCTACTATAACTAATCTCCTTATTGCTGCAATCGTGAGCGAAAATGCTTTCTCATCTACGATACTGCTTCCTCACGCCGTCCATACTCACATATGTCCAAATACGGACAACGACGGCAGCGCTTCACCTCTTCTGTCGGTTCGAACGCATCGATGGACATTGGCTGATTGCGCAGTGGCTCTTCCAAATAATCTCGCATAAGCAGCATACTGTCGACGACATGACGTTCCAATTCCTCCATCTCTTCCTCATACACAGCATCCTCTACACAGCTCCCGCTAAGCAAATATTCCGTCCGGATATCAAGCTTTTCATAAGGCACCCCATACACACGATGCACATACAATCCATACAAGCGAAGCTGTGTCTTATTGCGCTCATCTTCCTGACCGGTCTTCCAATCTACAATGATATAATGGTCATGATGACGGAACATAACGTCCAGCTTAACAAATACGTTCGTGCTGGCCACCTCTATCGTGTTCAATCGCTCTAACTCCATAAGCCGTACATCCGAATCTTCCCGATATTGCTGCACACTGCGGCTGTTTAGGAACCGGTCTGCCAAAATGGGAATGCGAGTTTTAATCATTTCAATCGTCCGAGCTGGCAACTGCCCGCCATAGTACATTTCATGAAGCATCGTACGCTGCTTCGGCAGCTCCTTCCATGCTTCTACATCAAGGGAATCCGTATATGCCTGATTAAGTAGATTACGCACGCGACGCACGATATCCTCCGCATCCATCATTCGACCGGATTGATGCATCTGCATCAATGTCGCTTCTGCCATCTTATGCATCGCTTCCCCGAACACAAGATGCAAGTTGGTCATCTGTTTCAACTGATAAGCTTGTCTTGCCAATGGCGGCGCATCTCGAAACCAGCCATTATGCGAGGCATAATAATGATAATAATATTTGCGTCTACACTCTTCGAACAGCACATGCCGCGAGGGTGACCATGACCATTCCGGGTAAAGCTTTCGCTGCAAAGAAATCTCCCCCTTCGCCAAATCTTTCACCGAACAACGGTTTAATTAAGCTATTATAGCATGTTCACGAGTAGGAAAAAGAAACGTACCTCAGTGAATAAATGTTCTCGGTAACCAAGAACGACAATACATGCTGAATAATGCAGAACAACAGGAACAGCCTTGACCCGTAATCATTGAGCCAAGGCTGTACATAATACCTTTCTATCTGAACCACCGCATCTGATCATTCAACGATTCCCTAATGATGTGATGATGTTGTATCCCCACTGTAACGTGCTCGTTAATTCATGGCTTAACCCAGCCAAGTCTCATATCCAATTCCTGAACACAGTCCGAATGGTCATATTGTTCATCCTCGATACGCGGTGTAACTGAGTAGAACATCATTCGTTCCGCTGCATATGGACGCAGCAATCGAGCAAGCGACTCGATCTCAGTAGATACCGGTCGAAGCCAAGCATCCACTTCCACAGGATCCAATATAGCCGGCATGCGTGTCTCGAATTCAGCAACAAGCTCATTTGACCGCGACATTAATAACGTGCATGTCTGCTGCACTCTTCCTTGTGCATCGCGCCATACCTCATACAGTCCTGCTACCCCGAAGACGCCCCGCGAACGCAGCACCATATGAACAGGAAGGCTTTTTTTCCCTTGTTGCCTCCAGTAGTAGAAGCCGCTGCACGGAATAACGCACCGTTGACGCTCCGTTAGCCTCCAATAAGCCGAATTGCTATGAACCGAATAAATATCGGCATTCAATGAATCCTTGCCCCAAAAGGGCACCATCCCCCACCTGAATTCATCCAGTACACGCCTGCCCTTAAGCTCTAAAATTGCCGGCACCGCTTGTGTCGGGCTAATATTATAGCGCCGTTGATAGGGATAGAGCACTTGCTCGATCTCAAATACCCGTTCAATCTCAGATAGATCTGCGGAAATTGCATATTTCCTGCACATGCCCATCATCCTCCTCATGGACAATATTGTCTGTAGAATGAGGATATTTATGCAGACAATTCCATCTGGAAGGATCGGGCTTGACTCCGCCTACTCCATTACATGTCTCCGCAATGCAAACAGCTCCCGCAATTCGGTTGGAGACAGCTCTGTAATCCACTTCTCTCCGCCGCCAATTACTTGTTCATTCAAGGTTTGCTTCTGCTCAATCATATCATCAATCCGCTCTTCAAGGGTTCCAAGGGCAATCAGCTTGTATACTTGCACATTGCGTGTCTGTCCGATTCGATACGCCCGGTCAGACGCCTGATTCTCCACCGCTGGGTTCCACCAGCGATCGTAATGGAACACATGGTTAGCTGCTGTCAGATTCAGCCCTGTGCCGCCAGCCTTAAGCGATAAGATGAAAATGCGAGGCCGTTCTTCCTCCGGCAGCGATTCATCCTGAAATCGCTGAACCATGCGATCACGTTCAGCCTTCGGTACACTACCATGCAGAAATGGAACTGATTCCTTCGTGTTTCGCTCAAGTACTTCTTGCAGCAACTTTCCCGTCTCAGCATATTGTGTAAATATGAGACTTCGTTCCCCTGTCGAACGCAGTTCCTCCAGCATTTCCAACAAGCGCGTCAGCTTGCCCGAACGAGTGGAATCCCGTCCCGTTGCCCGATCTCGCAGCACAAGGGACGGATGATTGCATACCTGCTTCAGCTTCGTTATTGCAGCCAACACTCTGCCCCTTCGTTCCATTGGATCAAGCTGATCCAGATCCTCGAACAACGCGTGCAGCGTCTGCTCATACACCGAAGCCTGCTCAGCTGTTAACGGCACATAGACCTTCGATTCATTTTTATCCGGCAAATCAAGCTGAATCTCCGGATCCCGCTTTAGCCTGCGCAACAGAAACGGCTGCACAAGCCGCTGGACGAGCTTCGTCCACTCCGCATCTCGACTGCGCTCAATCGGATTGACGTAGGTTTTCCGGAACTGAGCCAGTGTACCCAAGTACCCTGGGTTGACGAAGTCAAAGATGGACCACAGCTCAGTCAAATGGTTTTCCATTGGCGTACCCGTCAGCGCTATTCGGTGCCTAGCACGCAGCTTCCGAATTGCTGCCGACTGCTTCGCATAGGGATTCTTAATATTCTGTGCCTCATCCAAACATACCGAATTCCACATAACCGGCCATAGCAGCTCGCGATCCATTAATGCCAGCGTATAGGTTGTAATTACTACATCGGCACTTTGAATCTCCTTTGCAAACCTTTCATCCCGAAGCCGATCAGCCCCATAATGCAAATATACCTGAAGATCTGGAGCGAATCGCTCCAATTCCTTCTGCCAGTTGCCGATTAGCGAGGTCGGGCAGATTAACAGGGAAGGCCCGGAATCCGGTTCAACTTCCCTCACTCTTAACACGTAAGCAATCCATTGTATGGTTTTTCCTAGTCCCATATCATCTGCTAGACAAGCGCCAAGCCCGAAACGGCGAAGGAACATCAACCAAGAGTACCCGTCAGCCTGATATTTCCGCAGTGTTCCGAGCAATCCTGCCGGCATAGCGCTTGGCGGAATCGATTCATGATGCTGGAGCATGGCAAGCCAGTGCTGCAACTGCTCATTCAGCTCTAATTCAAGCCGAAGACGATTGTCCCGCTCCATGTCCTCCTCCAGCAAGCCTTCCTCAAGCCGCTGACGCTCCATAGCCATATGATGTTCGAGCACCTCGCCGAATGTCATTCCGCCGCCATCCACCTGATTCATTAGGCGACGGATTTCCTTTACGTCGTCAGGATTCAATTGAATCCATTGGCCATTCAGCCGGACAAGCCTCCGATCCTCTTCAATCAGTTGGCGGAATTCTGCTTCACTTACGTCTACATCCCCGATTGCAAGTCTCCAATCAAACTGAATCATCTGATTAATACCCATCGTCGAAGCAGAGAAGGATCCTGCAGAGGATGGAACACGCGCTTTAAGCCGTGTTCTCATTTGACGTACTCGCTGCCACCAAGCGGGGACGATCACTCGAAATCCTGCCTCTGCAAGCAACAAACTTCCCTCAGCTAAGAAGCGCCATGCTTCTTCTTCCCCAAGCCTCTCCTTCAATCGGCACCAAGTAGCATTAGCCGTTTTTTCTACCGTATCTATCTGGCCAATTCCGCTAGTTTCTTGAATTTTGATAAGTGGTTCATTATCGGAATCCTTCAATTGGCTGTTCGATGTCTCTTCAAGCCACGGGACGATCCGCAGCACCTTACGAATATCCCGAGACAGTCGTTCTTGCAGAAACGGCTTCCATGCTTCCGGGAAGTCTCCTGCTGCTGCCTTCACTTGACAGGACGTGTCACTCTCATCCGTGCCTTTGCTCCATACGCATGCCACTTGAACATCGGGATCTCCTTTTTCCTGCAGCAATATGCGCAATGCCCACGGCATACGTTCCTGCTCCGGCTCATCAATGCGAAGCACAACACGAAAAGGAGTCTCGTCAATCGACCATCCTATCATTTCCAGCCAATCCTGCTCGCTTGTCCACTGTGACCGCTGTGAAGGTATCCGCATCTCTTCCAGCTCCGGACGCACTCGCAACACTTCCGAGCGCAACAAATTCCGATCCTGATTGTCAGTCAACAATTCGGCCATCAGGTCATCGAACCAATCGACTAACTCCGGATGCTCTATTTGTTCAGCTTGATAAAGCAATTTGTCTATCGTCTTCTGCTCAGACTCGCTCAGCAGCAGCTCCCAGCCAAATGATCCCGCCTTCCATTTCTCGAAGGACGGCTCGAATCGGCCTTCGCGCAGCACCTCCATATACAGCTTCGCCATAGTACAAGCAATGCGGAAGCTATCTCCCTGCTTCAGCTCCGTCCAGCGCACGCCTGGCGCCATCGCGACCGCCTCCAGCATTTCAGCCGCAGTAACCACAATTCCTTCGATCCGTCCCTCATTCTCTATGGGAAGCATCGTGCCATAGAAGGAAGGAGCATGCCAACCGAACAGCAAATGCTTCAGAGCACGTACGTCTCGCCGTATTCCACTATGGAACAACAGGAATGTCCCGTCACCTCGCTTCATGCATTCTACAATCCAAGGCGATTGTTCGATCATGTCAGCAGTGCCCCTCCCCTCAACTCTTCTTGAAATGCTCTTAGACGGGAATACCGTTCATGTAAGCAATCCATGTATCGTTCCCACGTATGAAGTGAACCACTGCGCTCATACATAGAGCGCAGCTCATGCAGCAAAGTGACGGCAATCCGATAATGATCTCGATTGCGCTCTTCAATATGCCGCTCAATGGCTTGATGGTATAACGGCAGCAGCAAACTTGGCGCAGCATCTGCAACTCGTCTCCATTCCGCCACATCCGCTTCCGCTGGCGATATGCGGCGTACCATTTGAATATCCGCCCAATCCCGGTACCTGCCCTGTTCTAATAGGAATGTGGACAAATACGGATATATGCCGGGCAGCAATACAAGCAGCAAATCATCAAGCTCTTGATGCATATCGGCATGGGCATCGTATGACCGCTTCCACAATCCCCAATATCGCTCTAAAAGTTCACGATGACGCGCTTGACTGACCATTGGGGCCAACGCCTTCAACCACATCAGCAGCTTCTCATGATCGCCACTGTCCATCCGCTCATCGGCATACTGCAAAAATCGCTCCGGATCATTATAGAAAGTAAGTGCATGCAGATGGCCAATTGCCCGTTCATCATAGCCTAACAAGGACTCGATATGGATGAGCGCAACCCGTATGGCGTCACGAAGGCGAGGCCGAAGTTCGGACAAAGGCTTCAATCGTTCCTGCAGACGCGTTCGCGCAAGGCGCAATTCATCTGGATGGTTCAATATTTCCGACCACACGAGCGCAAAGACTGCAAGCCTATCCACAGGCGACTCCTCTTCAGATAGGGCAATCTGCTCCGCTACTATGCCCAAATATCGGACATGCTCCCTATAATTTGTTGGAAGCTCTGAACGTTCAAATTTCTTACACAGTTCCTTTAACTCCTCCATGCAAGGATGTACGGCATCATCCGCCGAAATATCCCGGGAATGGTATCCGCGTGCAGCCTGCGCATAGCGCTCTGCCATCTGCTGAATCAAGAACAACTGTACATGCATCCGCAGCAGCGTTTGTATCGATTTAGGCATCGCCTCGCTATCGCGATATAGCTGCTCTTGTACCCATTTCGTAATTTCCGTTACGGATGATTGAAAATCGGTGAAGGGCTTTGCATATTTTCTATGAAAAAAGAGATGCCACTCCTTTGCAGAAGCATCCTGTGAGAGTGTCATCTGGCTGGCGCGGATACGGCGTTCCCGCTCTGCCTTCTGTGCTTCGCGCTTGCGTGCAGCAGTGCGTTGTCTCTCGAGCTCGATGTAGGCATGACGGAAATCAGATAAATACAGCTCCGGCTTTTTACCCGCCGCTTCGCATAATTGGAAAAACACGGCCGCCTTATGCTTGCACCCACTTCCAGCCTGACACGTACACGTACTCTCCTCGACCCGCTTCATATGAAACCTTACATGATAGTGCTCTGTCTCATGTACATCAGCCTGAATGATCCGAGTCCGTCCCTCAGCCTTGCGCACACGGGACACTGCATGCTTGCGATAATATCGCCAGCCTTGCTCCAGCGTCGCGTACGTAAAGTGCTCCTTCATTTGACCGGCGAGCCGGTTGATGTCGTCCACAGTGACGTCCGGTTGCAGCAACGTGATTACCCTCCATTACTACGGCTATACTTCTCCAGACCTGTCCGATCGCAAGCAGCCGCAAAATTCTGTATCCTTTCAGTTTACACAAAAAAACCGGAATATAGAAGAAAAAGAGCGTCTCCAATATGGAAACACTCTTTACATCCTCTTGTGCGGGTTCATTCCTCGCCTAATTCAGTTCATTAAAACGTCTTGTAGAAAGGAACCAACCCTCAAAGTTATGAAGAATGCTCCTTCCTGCTCATACAGTAGACTCCAACGTCCCTTCGGGTTCTTGGCTGTTCGATCCGCGAACCTCCGCTACCGTTCGAATCGGATAGCGGCGGAATACAATCGAGCCGAGAAGCCCCGCACCAGCGCCTGCTAATGCACATAGCACAGCTGCAATCGTAACGATTACAGGATCATTGAAGCCGTACATCACCATAAGACCTGCTATCGGCGTTGCCGTACCTGTCGCATTGTTGATGAGACCAAAGAGTGCCACAATCACGCCTGCAGCCGCCCCTCCGATAAAATTCGTCACATAGACCGGAATCGGATTGGCCGATATTAGATCCGCCTGGGTCAGCGGCTCTATGGCGACCGCAAGCGTTGTTCTGCGGTCACCAAACTTCATACGATGGAAAAAGACGAAGTTCATGAATGAAGAGCCCATAACTGACAAGGCTCCAATCGCCATAGGCAAACCGGTTAAGCCGAGCATGGCCGTCAGCGCCATCGAACTGAGCGGTGCTGTCGCCACTACAGTGATCACGCCGCCCAATATAATGCCCATAATAATCGGATTATTGGTAGCCGTAGCCGAGATGATGCTGCCAATGTTGAGCAATGTTGCGTCAACAACTGGGCTTATAAGCTTGGCCAAGCAGCGTACCAAGGGCGCAGCTACTACAATACATGCGATTAGATCAAGTCCTGCCGGCACCTTTTTCTCGAACATCTTTACGAGAAACGAGACGATGTAGCCAGCTATAAAGCCCGGCAGAAGCCCTTGCCCCCCGCAAGCGACACCGAGCATTAGCGCATACACTGGCGATACTCCCATAGCCAGGGATACGAGCGATGCTGCGGCAACACCGCCGAGCCCCCCTGCCGTTATTCCTACTTCCCCTAAGAAATCCAGCTTCAGCATGTCTCCCCCGACATAACGGTGGAACGCTTCAACCAAAAAGCTGGCCACGGCAGCATTCGCCAAGGCTCCCATCGCCTTCATCCCGTTAGGCGCCTTGAAGCTAAATAAACTAAATAAAGATAGTACAAGCAGCAGCAATGCTGTTCCTTGAATGATTTGCATCTTCTCTCCCCCAATGCATGTACTGCAAGCAAATCATGTAGGTTTCGAAATCCGTAAGACTATATGTGCACTCATTGTAACAATTGAAGAGTAAGGTTGCACTGTATATAATACCCATCCCAGACTATGATTACATTATATACTTAACTTTGTGCCTCCGATTGTCGTTCCCGCATATTGGATGTGCCGTACTCTCGAATCGTCACTTTGACATCATATCGGATCACTGCTGTACTGAAAGTTTCATCCCAATTTTCCTTTTCTTGCTCCCACAGTCGAGGATAGGCGATGCGCAGCTTATCTCCGAATCTTAATACATCGGCACGATACTCCTTTTGCAGCTTATTAAGCAGCTTCGTTACGAGTTCTTTAATTCGTTTCTCCGTATCTGCTTCCAAACGCTTTAAGAACTTGTTATCAAAGTCATTTCCTCCACTCATTTGTTCCCCAAGACGGCCATCCGACTCCACCCGCACATCGTATGATATTCGTCCATTTTCGACATGAGGAGTAATATGGCTCTTCACGTTTGTGATTTCGTATGCAGATATTTGGCCTGTGGCGTTATCCTTGCTTTTCACTATCCCCCCCTTGGCACCGCCCAGCACCCAGTTCACAGCCTCCATATCCTCTTCATTAAGGTAACCTAACTGCTTGCCTGTTTTGCCAGATATGACGGAAGCTCCCGACAATTTCAGCTCTTCATTAGCCGTGACTACATTTTGCAACAGAAAGCTGGTCATCGAATTCAGCTTATCTTGCAAATTGGTGAGGGACATCGGCTTCAGCAAACGGTTAGTCCGATAGTGATTATCTGATATTCCTAACAAACGGAGTGCAGGAATCTCCCCAGAGGTGTTGGTGTCCAATATTTCTTGTCCCGTTCCTTTACTGACATACACTAAGCAGCTTGGGCGAAACTCTTGTTCCCGCATGAAAAAGTCCAGCACTTCGCGAAAATTCATTTGTTTCGCCAACTCAGAGCCAATCACCAATGCTTTATAATGCTGCCCGAAAATCGGCTTCGATTCCTTGAGCGATATTTCTCTTGACATCTGATAGATCGAGTCTCCTGACAACGAAACATTTCGATACTTTTTCTTGTTTCCTGACGCTTCTTGACCTGATGACTGCTCCGGCTTCGCCATTTGATAAGTTAACACAAGTCTTCGTTCACGAGGGTAATCCGCATCTTTTTTTTCAAATTCCTGTTCCTGCTTCACGGCATGACCGAGATCAATCGCCGCTGCTACTGTGAAGTTCAAGTCCTCAATTTCCCGTCTGCTCCAACAGCCGCTCAAAAGCAGAAGACTGCAGGAGATAGCCATAATTCTCCTTGCTGTGCGCAGCCAACTTCCATTCTGGTGGATTTGATCGGTTAGTCGTTTATCTGCACCATTCACAGCCGGAACAGCAATGCACTGGCAATTCGCTTGTGCCTTATTTCCATTGTTCCTGCTCATTGCGCGCCAATTCTCCTTCTCCACTTCACAATGATGAGTAAAATAGCTGGCAAAATCCCAAACATGATCATGGCGACATCACTAATCCGATCTCCCATAGAGAACAGATCATTAATATTTCTTGGCGACATTGAGGCAAGATAAATGACCGGAATAAGCGCGTACAGCATCGGACGAATATCCTTGTTCACCATTCGCGCAATGCCAAGTGCAGCCGCATAATGGGTGATCGCATACGTTGTAAAGATTTGAATTACCCAAATAACCAGCAGCAAGGATTCATAGCGTTCAAATAGAATCCCTGGGTATTCGAAGCTGCGGAACAATGTTATCGTCGGCCAGGTTTGGCTGACTACACCGCTAATCGATAAGGCTCCAACTACCATTACTACTGTCACAACGTAGAAGAGCATCGGAATGAGTATCCCGATTACAACCGCACGGACAGCCTTTTTCGGTGTAGACATGTACGCCTGCAGAACAAGCAGTATTTCAAAGCCGGAGAAGGAAAGCCCAGTTGTCTTTACCCCGTTCAATACAGGGCCAATCCCTTGTCCAAGTACTGGCCTTAAATTGTTAACATCAAATATTTTAAAGCTCAATAGCGCCAAGAACAGAATGGTCAATATCGTCAGCGGAAACACAATTTCGAAAAAGCGGGCAATCGCGGAAACCCCACCGACTATGATGTACATCCCCACCCACAGAAAAGACATGATCACAACCCAGCGCGGGGTTCCTTCAAGCAAGTACAGGTTCATCACTTCCGACATAGCCCGCACCATATTGCCAGATGTAGCTATGAAATAGATAATAATCGACGCATTCAGCACGATCCCTAGCCATTTTCCAACAATAAGCTGACTGTATTCATAAAAAGTTTTGCCTGGGTATTGCTGGCTAAGCTTCGCTACAATAATGCCGGCCACCATAGCTATAAGACCGCCGAGAATGACGGTCAACCAGATATCGGGCGTTTTAACCTTCTCCGCCGCTGCCCGGGGAAGCGTTAAAATGCCAACTCCTAAAATATAATTAGCCACAAATACAGCCGCCTGCTGTGTCGTTATTTTCTCATTCGACCCAATTTGACTCAAGATACTCCACAGCTCCTTCTATCAGCTTAATCTTCCCGGGTTGGATTACGTGTCCCCAGCATCTTAGGACGCTTCTTCATCAACCTTAGCGGTGCGCGCAAAATGAAATCCTTCCAATCTGACAACCGATAAGGTACAGCAGGACTCATATATGGTACACCGAAGCTCTTCAATTTAACTAGGTGACTGCATAGTAATAAGAAAAACAACACGACACCATACAAGCCGAGTATGGATGCGGCAAATATCGCTAAAAAACGCAAAATACGCAAGGAAATGCCTGCACTGTATTGGGGAATGGCAAAAGAGGATATCGCGGTTACAGCAACTACGATGACCATGAATGGGCTGACAATGCCCGCCCTGACTGCCGCATCCCCGATGACAAGACCGCCCACAATACCGACCGTTTGGCCAATCGGCTTCGGCAGGCGCAGCCCCGCTTCACGCAAAATCTCTAGAGACACTTCCATAATGAGCACCTCAATAATCGAGGGGAACGGAACACCTACTCGGGTACCCGCAATTGACAATGCCAGCTTCGTAGGAATCAGCCCTTGATGAAACGAGATTAAGGAAATATACAAGGAGGGGCCGAAAGTCGATACAAAAGCAGCAAAATACCGTAGACAGCGAACTAGTGTCCCTGCAATCCAGCGCTCATAATAGTCCTCTGGCGATTGGAGCAGCATCGTGAACGTCGCAGGGGCAATAGATGCAAAGGGGCTGCCTTCAAGAAATATCGCGACCCTACCCTCTAACAAGGCACACAGCGTTCGATCCAGCCGTTCCGTACTTTGCAGTTGCGGAAAGGGAGACAAATAATTGTCTTCAATAAGCTGTTCAATATAGCTGGAATCAGGTAGATCATCAATATCGATTTTGCTAATGCGATCCAAAACCTCGGTCACAAGCTGCTTTTCCGCTATATCCTCGATGTAAGCAAGAACCATCTCTCGCTGTACCCTTTTCCCTACGCGGCGATGAATGAAAGTCAGTTTTTTATTTCCACCCTGCTGCCTAAGCAGCGTCATATTGTCAACGAGACATTCATTAAATCCTAGCCTCGGCCCCCTTACGAGTACCTCGGATGGCGGCTCATCCACGCCGCGAACTTTCACTTTCCGCGTATTGAACATGATTGCGCCGAGATGCCCTTCAATGAACAGAGCTGTATCCCCTTTTAATATGTCGTACGTGCAATCATTCACAATACGATTTTCCTTCATCGAGCCTACAGGGAGAGTATGCTCAACCAAGTACTCCTTCGTATACTTATAATCCGGGGATGCAACCGCTCCTCCTTGAGAAGGAGGCTGTAATTTCCCCATTAAGGATTCCAGCAAATGGGTATCAATGAAGTCTCGGTCGCTTATGCCTCCTACGAACACAAGCGCAGCACGTTGCGTTGTATAGCCAAGCTGGAACATACGTACATTGAGATCTTCCAGCTGTCCGAGATCTGCCTTGAGCATATCAAGATCCTCATCAAAATTGCCGATGAAGCCTTCATAAGCCGATTCAGGCTTCTGTTGACTCTGATCGGATTCCGCCTTCATCGTGACGGCCATAATCTTCGATAATATATACGGCACAATGCCTGCAATCGCCGCTTGTGCGAACGCTTGCCAACTTGGTATATAAGGCGTAATCGCCTGCCACATTTTTCATCACCTATCCGTAATATGCCCCGCCCATTTTTGACTATGCATTTCATGGAAGACGATGATGACGATTGGGGCAAAGCAGATATTTCGACCTTTTGCGGCTTTATTAAACCTATTAACGTAAAGAAGCGCAAACCATGTTGTTTGCAGCATCAAATGTTAAGGAAATCTAATTTAAAGTAGACAGCTATATTTTAGAATTAAATATTTATATAATAAAATTCGGCATTCAAGGGTTGTATTCGGCCTGTACTTGCTGCTATGGAGCAAGCCATCTTCAATGAACATTCGCAGCAAGACATCTGCGTCAGTCAGTGTAGAAGATGTAATTGCTTCACTACCATTCCGACCGTTTCCATACGCGAAATGTCGGATGTCAATCATTCAACCTCGATACAATGAAAGGGAAAGGAGGTCATGACATGGATATGCTGAAGGATATGAATCAAGCTTTGGCCTATATTGAAGAGCATTTGGATCAGGACATCGATTACGCCAAGGTGGCTCAGCTTGCAGGAACCTCGGAGTATCACTTCCGAAGACTCTTTTCCTACCTAGCCGGTATTTCTTTGAACACGTATGTCCGCAACCGAAGACTGTCCCAAGCCTGTCAGGAATTGCACATAAATAACATGAAAGTGATAGATATCGCAATCAAGTACGGTTACCATTCAGTAGACGGATTCACGAGAGCGTTCAAAGATTGGCTTGGGATCGCTCCTTCGGAAGTAAAAAGCGTTCAAGATCTGAAAGTATTCCCGCGCATGACTTTCCAACTCACCATTCGAGGAGGAATCGACATGAATTACCGGATCGAACAGAAAGACGCCTTCAAGCTTGTCGGTATTAAGCGTCGTGTGGCCATCGTATTCGAGGGCGAAAATTCTGCAATTGTGGAACTGGCGCAATCGATAACCGAGGAGCAGCGAAGAAGACTGCAAAGCTATCGAAATACCGATGTCACCACTGTGGTCAATGCTTCTTATCATTTTAGCGAGGATCGATATGAGGAAAAGGGGGAGCTGGATCATCTCATCGGATCGATTACGACGCTTGATGCTGATTTTGAAGGCTTTGAGGTTGTGGAGGTGCCTGCCTGTACATGGGTGATTTTTAACTCGGTAGGCCCCTACCCCCATACATTGCAAGAAACATGGGCAAGAATCGCTTCCGAATGGCTGCCTTCATCCTCCTATGAATTGATCGAGGTTCCCGAAATTTGTTTTAGTGGGAATTTGTCCGACCCCGAGCGGGTGTACAGTGAAATATGGATCGGCGTAAAAGAAAAAGCATAATAAGCAGAAACCCCTTGAATCGGTTTTATAAACGGATTCAAGGGGTTTTTCTATTGTCATTTATACACTTCAACAACGATTTCCGCCCAAGCACCACGATCAAATGCCGGAACATTGTCGGCGCTATAGAGTGTAATCAAATAGTATCCTTTATTTTGAAGCTTCACCGATCCTTTAAAGGCTTGTTCTTGGATAGGCATTTTTCCTTCCTTGATATCCTTATAAGGATCAGATTTTATAGCTTGCTTGTCATCATATTGCTGCACGGTAAAATTAAGCGCTCCAAGCTTCTCATTTCCAGCAAGAACCCGACCGGCAATATCGATTGAGCCTCCTTGCGGGATACGGAGATAACCGGACGCAGACTGATCGAACGCGATGTATTTTTTCCCCTCATCAGACAGACGGACAGGGGTGGTGCCTTCCTTCGAAACTTTCCGCATTACCGAAATAAGCTGTTCTCCACCCGAAACGGCTGTAATTTTCAGCGCATTTGGTCCGGGACGAAGAGGTAGGGTAAACTCGATTCGGTTATACTTTTGACCATCAAGCAAAATGTCTTTTTTCAAGACCTTAGCATGATCATTGCCCCCTAACCAGCCTCCTCCACTCAAGGCGGTCGCGATCGATGGCGTGTTCATATCCTTTTGATAAAGCATCGTAAAGGTTGTGCTGTCCTTATCTGTTTCCAACTTCGGCTTTAGAAGTTCGATGATTTTATTGCTCCACTTCAGCGATACCTTCTGGTTCGCTGTAGCCGGGGTAATGCCCAGGTAGGTCAAAGCTTGAATCGGTATGTACGTGACACCCTTGGCAACGAATGGCTGTGCAATGGTTACGTCCGGCAGCGCAGAGCCATTCTCCATATAAACCTTATCAGAGCCTATCCGAAAGAATAGCTGCTCAAATGGTGGCTTAAGCTCACTATTCATGACGACCTGGACTTGCTGTGAAGACGCGTCGAACTTCAATACTTTAACGGCTTCTGTCGCACGCAATGTGCGAAGAGGTACAAAGACACGCCCGTTTTTCATGATCGGCTTATCAAGAGACAAGGACTTCCCGTCAAGTACGGCCTGTCCGTTATTCAAATCAACAATAAGCTCATGGGAAACACGATACATCTTGGCCGCATCCAGAGTTCCTTGTTCTGTGTCGGCTGGAGGAGCAGACTCCTTGGCTAATACATTCGATCCAACACCAAAAGCTAACGTAACAGCCATCAGTAAGGCTATGCATTTTTTCATATAATCATCTCCTCATTGTCTTGTCTCTTAGTTAGACGTGTCGATAATCTAAATGGTTTCGTAATTGAGAGTCTTTTTTACGACGCTCTCAAAGATAATTGAAGAAAGTCATCACTGCGTTAACCTTAATGAAATTTGAAACTTGCCACCAATAAGTAAAAGCCGCTTTGCAGCGGCATATTAAACCTTCTCTTCTATTCGCGGATGATCTGGATTGCATTCCGGATCGGGTACTAAGCCTATTTGAGCTAGCTTCATTAAATAATAACACTCTTCCCTCATCATATGATCTGGTATGAGCGGGGAAATGCGATCAAGCACCTCGGCCGACAGTTCTAAATCCTCCAGTTCCTTCAAGAAAGCCCTAAACAAATTCATCTCCATATCAATGTCAGTGTGAAATCTGCGAAAGGCGGGGAAATCCCGAAGTTGTGTCCGCATGTATCCCGCCATTTCGATGCTCTTCAAATAAAACTGTTGAAAATGATCCTCAAAATCTTTACTTTTCTGAATCAACCGCTTTTCTACAAAATCCAAATCACTGGAAATGGATGCAGCATGACCCGCTGCGTCAGGCAGCCAAAGGAAATCGTGGTGCAGCGCATCAAATTGGGGAACCGGCTTCCCTTCCAATAAGTTAGTTAAAATACGCAAGTATTCCTCAAGTTCATTCACCATGTGATTGATGAAGGTTGGAGTGAACGCAATTGTAACCCGACCAAGGATTAGGCGTTCAAGTATGCTCAGCTTAAATTGCCGCAGGTTGATTGTTAGCGTGTAGGCTTGTTGATTCAGTGTTCCGATCTCTGTATCCGATTGCAGTCCTCGAGCTTGTTGAAGAAGCTGATCGAATGCTTGAATAAATTGTTGTGCAGTCTGTATATCTGACGTTTCTTTCGGTGAAAGCGCATTGAAGATGAATCTCGCATGATCGCCTAAAATTTGCAGCCAGAAACGATGCTCAAACAGCGCTGATTGATTCAACGGTATGACCTCCTTTATCGTTCTTCAAAGGTTTATGAAGGAGGCTTAAAATTAATAACTTAGAGATATCCCCGCATTTGAATTCATTGTGCCATTGTGCATAAATAACATAAAGGCTAGACAACATAAGGAGGATGGAACATTCTAAACTATGGATGAAAAGGAGCAAGTCCCCATGACAAATACAAATACGACGATGCAAATCGAACAGCTTGCGCAACAATTGATTCAGCAAACAAATGCGGCAACGCAAAAATACCAACAGCTACTGCAACAAGAGCAACAAAACGCTGCGCGCTTACAGGAGCTTTCTAAAATTGAACAGCATGCGGCTCATGTGATTCAAACTGCGCTTCAAGGCCATCAAACAGCTGTACAACAATTGCAGCAAATTATCAACCTTGCTCATCAGACACATACGGCACCAACCAGTTATGCAACAGGGTATGTGACTCATACGTATCCACAGGTAGGCGCTATGCAACAGTCCGTCTCCAATGTAAATACTACTCCTCAATCGGGATATAGAGGCTATTAATTAACTAGACGTTAACAACTTAATTTAACCAGGAAAGCAGACAGCCGACTGACAAGATTATGTCTTAACTAGAAGACGTCAGATGAAGCTGTCTTCTTTTTTTTCCACTTTCGAACTCCAAAAAAAACAATGCTCGGCAGAAATATACGCCAAGCATTGCAGTTATTTTATCTAATCATGGGTTTCGATAAGAAAGGCTACAGATTCATAAGGGCGGAGCGTAAGCTGTTGGAACATGCTCGGTGTATCCTTATAATTGCTGATAAGGATGTGTGCTTCGCCGCTTGTAGTCGCTTCTCTTGGAAGCGCAAACTCCGCCTCTTCGCTGTAGAAGTTGCTGATAACGAGCAATCGCTCTGATCTGTATGTGCGCATGTAAGCAAATATGCGCGGATCGTCCTCCAGCAGCAGGCGGTAGTCGCCATGTACAATAATGTCGTGCTGCTTGCGCAGTGCAATCAATTCGCGATAATGATGGAAGACGGAATCCGAATCGCGCAGCGCTGCTTCGGCATTAATGTCTCGATAATTCGGAGCCGAGCCGATCCAAGGGATGCCCGTCGTGAAGCCCCCATGCTCCGAAGCATCCCACTGCATTGGCGTGCGCGAATTGTCGCGCGACTTCTGTTGCAGTGCGGCCATTATGTCCGCTTCAGGAACGCCCTGCTTCTGTAGCAGGCAATGTGCATTGATTGATTCGATGTCCCGATACTCGCTAATACGTGAAAAATGAGGATTCGTCATGCCCAACTCTTCCCCTTGGTACACGTACGGTGTACCCTGCATCAAGTGCAGCGTCGTGGCGAGCATTTTTGCCGATTGTACGCGATAGGCGCCATCATCACCGAAGCGAGATACTACCCGCGGCTGATCGTGGTTGCACCAGAACAAAGCGTTCCAGCCGCCGCCTTTATTCATGCCGACCTGCCATTCGCTCATGATCCGCTTAAGCTGAAGGAAGTCGAATTCAGCCTTGACCCATTTCTCCCCATTCGGATAATCGACCTTCAGATGGTGGAAATTGAACACCATACTCAGCTCATGCTCATCTGGGCGCGTATACTTAATGCAGTTATCCATCGTCGTCGACGACATTTCGCCAACCGTCAGCATATGCGGATATTGCGAGAATACGCGAGCATTTATTTCCTTCAGGAACTCATGAATGCGCGGACCGTCAGTGTAATATTTACGTCCATCGGCCGTTGCTGTTGCCAGCGTATCATTCGGAAAGCCCTGATCCTTGGATATCACATTAATGACGTCCAATCGGAATCCGTCGACGCCCTTGTTCAGCCAATAGTGCATCATGTCGTACACTTTATCCCGCAGCTCCGGATTCTCCCAATTCAAATCAGCCTGGGAAACGTCATATAAGTGCAAATAATACTGCCCCGTTGTCTCGTCATACGCCCAGGCGCTGCCGCCAAATTTGGACTGCCAGTTGTTCGGTTCCCCCCCGTTCACGCCGTCCTTCCAAATATAGTAGTTGCGGATCGGACTGTCCGTGCTGCTTGCAGCCTCCTTGAACCAGGCATGCTCTGTCGAGGTGTGGTTAACGACGATGTCCATAATGATGCGGATATCTTTATTGTGCGCTTCGTGCAGCAGTTTCTCGAACGTATCCATCGTGCCATATTCCGGCTGGATGCTATAGTAATCGCTAATATCATACCCGTTGTCCTTCTGAGGAGATTCGTAAATCGGCGTTAACCAAATGACATCAATTCCGAGCTCCTTCAAGTAGTCCAGCTTGTCGATAATGCCCTGCAAATCCCCGATTCCGTCACCATTCGTGTCGTTGAAGCTCTTCGGATAAATCTGATAGATGACGGATTTTTTCCACCACTCCTGCTCCAATTGTTGTATCATTGTCTTGCACCACCATGTAATTCTTATTTTTTGTACGATATAGAATCGCTCTGTGTATTGTTATTAATGCCCCAATTATGCCTGACGCTTCGTCTTCCCGATAATAAGCGTAATGACGAACGGCACAATTAACGCCACTGCCATGCCAAGGAAGAATGGAACCCACTGCTGTGGGAAGATCGACAGGAAGCCCGGCAATCCACCGACGCCGATGGACACTGCCTTTACCTTAAATGCTGTGATGACGACTGCTCCCAAAGCGGAACCGATCATCGCTGAAATGAATGGATACCGCAGCCGCAGATTCACCCCGAACATCGCCGGCTCGGTAATGCCTAAGTAAGCAGATATTGCTGAGGTCACGGACATTCCTTTCAGCTTCTCATCCTTGGAGACGAACACCATCGCAAGCGCCGCCGAGCCCTGCGCAATGTTGGACAAGGCGAGAATCGGCCACAGGAACGTGCTGCCCGTGCTTGCAATGAGCTGCAGGTCGACAGCCAGAAATGTATGATGCATACCCGTTACGACAAGCAGCGCATACAAGCCGCCGTAAATAAGTCCACCCAACACAGCCGCGTGCTCAAAAATTCCAACGAAGGCCGATGTGATGGCATTGCCGATTGTGAAGGTCAACGGCCCGATCACGATGAAGGACAAAAACCCTGTAAGAAGCAGCGTAGTCGGAGCGACCAACAACAGCTTGAAGCCATCCGGAACGCGCTTGTTTAGAAAGCCCTCGATCTTTGCCAAGCAGAAAGCGGATACAAGTACTGGAAGCACTTGCCCTTGATAACCAATTTTTTCGAATTCAAAACCGAACAAGTTCCAGTGCGGAACCGTACCCTTCGCGATTGCATCTCCATATGCCCAAGCATTCAGCAAATCTGGGTGAATAAGCATCAAGCCAAGCACAATCCCAAGCAGCTCACTGCCGCCGAACTTCTTAACAGCCGACCAGCCGATCAGCCCCGGCAGGAAGACGAAGGCGGTATTGGCGATCAGGTTGATCATCTCCGCGAAGCCCTTCCACTGGGCATATACGTCAATGAAGGCTTGATCCGCGAAGAAAATGCCCTTGCCGGTCAATATATTGTTGATCCCCATCAATAGACCTGCTGTAATAATGGCCGGCAAAATCGGAATGAAGATATCTGCAAGCGCCTTCACAGCACGCTGCAGTGGATTTAGTTTTTTAGCGGCCACATTTTTAATGTCCTGTGTGGAAGCCCGTTCCCCGCCGCTAATTTGAAGCAGCTTCTCGTATACCTTCTGTACGAGTCCTGGGCCGATAATGACTTGGAACTGCCCGTTCGTCGCAAATGATCCTTTGACAAGCTCATTCTTCTCCAATGCTTGCTGATCAACAATACTCTCGTCGTTCAATGCAAAGCGGAGTCGCGTTACGCAATGCGTAACCGCAGAAATATTATCTTTCCCACCAATGGCCTCTAAAATCTGCTCAACCGAACGTTGATCAACTGCCATATCGATGTACCTCCCTAATGGAATCGCTTCCATGTTGTTTGTTGAGACCATTATAACTTGTATAGACAGGTTTGTAAACACTTGTATAGACAAGTTAGCTTGTAATTAGTGGTAAAAAAACAGCGGTCGATCTAGGACTTCTTTTTCTCATCCAAGACTGCCGCTGTTTCTTATAGTTAGGTTACGTCTAATTTAAAATTCTTAAAATCTATCCGTTTTATCATTTGTATCGGAGTTCGATCTCGCTTAGAACCTTGTTAGCGTCTCCGCGCAAAGTCAGTAAATACGAATCGTTCAGGATGATGGCGTGATTCGGTATACTCAAACAACGAACCGTCGTGCATATAAACATAGTTTTTTACCACGACGACGAAGCCATATGATTTCATAATCAAGTGTTCCCGATCCTTTGCCGTTGCAGGCTCCACCTGAATCACGCGCTGGGCAAATCCTATTTTGTGCCCTAATTGCTGCTCGATATAGTCGTATATGGAGCGCTCGGCGATTTCCTTCGTAAGGCCCTCCACCTTTTCCTTCAAAAAATAATTGATATCCAAAATAATGCGCTCTCCGCCGAGCTCGCGCACCCGATGCAGACAATATGCCGTTTCGCCCAATGGCAGCTTAGTCCGCTCATGCAGCTTGTTCGTAATCGTTATTTCCTCAAAATAAGGTACGGTCGTCAAGAATTTCTGCCCGCTGCTTTCGCTTGCTTCCTTGAAGCTGACCAAACCGCCGAACGAGAACGTGATTGCATTATTGTCAAGCACATATACGCCCTTGCCAGGCTGGCGATTGACAAGCCCTTCCTCGACAAGCAGATCGAGCGCATTACGAATTGTTCCCCGGCTCGTGTCATAGATGACGCAAAATTCATGCTCCGAAGGAAGCTTTGTTCCCGATG
Organism: Paenibacillus sp. S-12; assembly: GCF_030363895.1. NCBI lineage: Bacteria > Bacillati > Bacillota > Bacilli > Caryophanales > Paenibacillaceae > Paenibacillus > Paenibacillus sp. S-12. Next base: position 272,889 of record NZ_JASIUF010000026.1, on the reverse strand, counting down.
CATATTCACCCGAAGCAATCTTGCCCTTAATATCTTCATAAATGGTCATGTACAGCTTACTTGTGTTCATAATTAATAGCTAACCCCCAATAATGCTTCCGTGCCTATCCTCCATTGCTTGCCTATATCATATCACGATTGCCGCAGCAGTTGAAAAGAAGGACGCCACCTCCGCACAGGTACCGCTAAACCAACAAAAAAGACACTGCCCGTGCAGCGTCTTTGCAATAAGCCAAATCTATCTCAGATATCACGTTTCCTTTATGGCACGGATATTTTCAAGCTGCATAAGTAATACAGCCTAATAGCTTGACAGCCCTTCTAATCCTACCTTTAACTCAGATAGACTAAATTGTTTAGGCAAATGATCTAATATATTTTGAAGTTTCTTTTTAATGATATTAATCATATTCTTATCAACTGTATTAGAACCGTGCATTTTATTAAACTCCAATATTATATCCGCATTCGAGTTAAGTACTGGCTCTATATTAATATCATGCTTCTCTAAATCACGCTTAATTAATGATAATTGAATTTGCGTATCATATAATCGATTCAGAATATACTTAAGATTGGGATCCTTCCATTCTGTTCTCTCATGTTCATTCCAATTTGCTACCTTATCTACGTTATTCTCATATATAACTTGAATACCATCCCGAGCTCTTTCATATGCTAGGGTTACTTCCCTGTCTATTTTTATATTCTGAAAATAGAGTCCACCTAAAACTACGTTTAAAATCAGAGAAGCTGTGAACAGGAGTTTTTTTAAGATTTTCATGTATCCTCCACAGAAAAAGGAACTGCCCGTATTCATCTAGTTAACCAGAAATGTTAACTTCCTTTCTTTTTAAGCAAACCCACTTTTCTACTTACAATTTTTTATAGCAAATGAAATTATACACTTAATTTTCTAGAATTAAACAGGTGAATTTTGGATGGGCAGGAGATTGCCCCATGAAGATTGCTTCATTTATTTACAATGACATATAGAAAAAGAACAGATTTCTCACGGCCTATCCTTTAAGATATCTATACAATCAACGCACTATCTGATAGAGTCAGTTGTTTTTTGTAAAAAAAACCTGATAAACCAAGGTTCTTGGCTTATCAGGTAATTGATTGTCTCATATATATGCCATCTTAAAATGGGGATTTAATTTAGTATTTTCTGAGGAAGCTTGGGGTCGTATTGAAAATTGACTGATTTATAAACCGGTGGCAACACGCAAAAATTGCCTCTATCGTTTGAGTCGAGTTTGCTAGTACACGCGCCATCAGCCCGGACACCGGAAGCAAGGATAAGCCGATTCGGCAATCCTCATATTTCCCATCGATCTCAAGGTAAAGCCGATCCAAGAAATCCTGATCGACCTGTTCCGAGATCATCATCATCGACCCGAGATGCGAATACCCTTCCATAAATCCAAGGGAAGTCATACGGTGCGCCGCAGGATTCAATTTGATATGGTCATGAACCGCTAATACGCCATCCAAATAAATTTCGTTCATGAATTGCAGCAGGTCATAACTGAATTGCCGCCCATCGGGGGACCATCCGGAGGTGACGATTTCGGAATATAGCAGATTAGCTCCCTTTTCCATCCAAATGACCGTTTTTTGCTTATACCGCGCATGTTCATACCCGATGATCGGATCGGTAATATATTCGAGATAGCTGCCCTTCTTCAACCTGATTTCAACTTCTTGATAGGCGGGTTTCTTCGGCGTTTTATAGATTTTGGTCGCCGCTTGCGTCGTCAAAGTGAGCCGGGCACCTTCCTCCAATGAAACCTGCATCAGATAACGATCCCCGTCCAGATAACCTCCGCCCGGATTCAATATATAGTAACACGCCTGCCCCGAATCATCGTGATAAATTGGCCGCATCACTTTAAACGCGCCGTGGAAATACACGTCTCTGGCGACGGTTTTACCGCTTCTCTCCTCAGCATTTAGCCGAAGAACCCCCGTCCACTCCTCCATTTATTCTAGATCCTTCAAGAACGCATTTCTTTTGATCCAGTGGATGACTTGATCCAATCCTTTGTTATCCTTCAAATTGGTGAACACAAACGGTTTATTCCCACGGAAAACCTTCGTATCCGATTCCATCACTTCCAGGCTTGCCCCGACATAAGGCGCCAGATCGGTTTTGTTGATAATGAACAGATCCGATTTAATCATGCCTTGTCCGCCCTTGCGCGGAATTTTCTCCCCTTGCGCTACGTCGATGATATAAATCGAAAAGTCAACCAGTTCAGGACTGAAAGTGGCCGCGAGATTATCTCCGCCGCTTTCCACAAAAATAAGCTCGACATCCGGATGGCGCCCAATCAGCTCGTCGATGGCCGCAAAATTCATCGAAGCGTCTTCGCGGATGGCTGTGTGCGGGCATCCCCCGGTTTCGACGCCGATAATCCGATCCGCGGGCAGAACGCCGTTTTCCATTAAAAATTTGGCGTCTTCTTTTGTATAAATATCATTTGTAATGACAGCCATGCTGATTTCCCCTTCGAGATGACGGGTTAATTTTTCAACGAGCAGTGTTTTGCCTGCTCCGACCGGCCCACCGATTCCGATTTTAATAGGCCCCATAATTCACACGCTTCCTTCTGTTATGAAATTTTCACTAAGACATGAAAATCCGAATATTGACGCGCTCATGTTTCATTTGCGATAATTCCAGACCGGGTGATACGACGCCAAAATCCTCCTCATCCAATCGGACGATTTGTTCTACCGCTTGAATCAATCCATCCTGACATTGCTGCAGTACCTTCTGTCCTGCCGTTTGACCTAACGGAATTGCGCGCACCGCGTTTTGGACCAAGCTGGCGACGACTGAATATAGATAATATAAAAGGGTGGCCGTTCCGGAAACGCCGAGATGGTGCCCGACCATCGTAAACACGATGGCCGGATGTCCAAAACTCAGCTTAACACGGATGCGCTCCCTATAGATGGAGAAGACAGACGACTCATACAAAGATTGCACGAGGTTTAACATCCGGTCTCCCATCTTTTGCGTACCTTCCCTTGTCTCGCGGGGCAGATTTTGCACAAACAGCATCCGATCCAGTTTCCATATGGTGTCCATATCCCCAGACTGCAGCGCGTTAAAGACAAGGCGGGACGCAAGCCCGTCCGAGTAAACAAGCTGTTCATGAATATAGGTATCGAGCCATTCGGCAAATGTGTCCTGATCCCTAACCCGATCTTCCTGAATATACGTTTCTAGTCCGTAAGAATGGCTGAAAGCTCCGGTAGGAAAGTTGGAATCGCAAAGCTGAAATAGAGCCAGAGCTTGCTTATCCATGACTGTGGCCAATATGACGAAACGCCTGCTTCACTTTCCGGTTTTCCCTTACATAGGGAATATGCAACTGTACCAGTAATTCTTCTACAAGATAGTCGTATTGAACAAGCATTTCGTCTCCTTCGAATTGAGCAGGCAAATGCCGGTTGCCTAATTGATGCGCGATATAGCCCATTTCTTGCAGGCTGCGCGGACGAATTGCAAGTAAATCATCGGAGTGGACATCCACAATAATCATGTTCTTGTCGTCCATGTATAACACGTCGCCGGCCACCAAATCGCGCTGCTCTGAAAGACGAATCCCGATTTCATTCCCATGGTCGGTTGTTGCGCGCTGAATCCGTTTGACGAGATCGCTGCTTTCCAAATATACTTTCTCAATATGTCGGTTCCCGATTTCTTCCTTGTCCATTTGTTCGATATTTGCAATTACCTTTTCGATAATCATCGGCTTCACCTCAAAATAAGAAATAACGCTGTCCCATCGGCACTTTATCTACCGGTTCGCAGGTCATGAGTTCTCCATTGACCCGAACCTCATACGTTTGCGGATCAACCGTGATCTCAGGTGTTTCAAAATTCAACTTCATATCTTTTTTCGTTAATGTCCGGATACCATGCACAGGCAAAACGATTTTTTCGAGCCCTAACTGTTCGTGGACTTTGTTGTCAAAAGCGGACTGCGAAATGAAAGTGATGGAGCTTTGGGAACGCGCCTTCCCGTATTGCCCGTACATTGGACGGTAAATGACCGGCTGCGGCGTTGGAATGGATGCGTTCGCATCCCCCATCAAGCTATGGGCTACCATCCCGTTTTTGATGATCATTTCAGGCTTCACACCGAAAAATGCTGGAGACCAAATGACAAGGTCGGCGACTTTCCCAACTTCAACCGACCCGACATACTCAGAAATCCCGTGCGTAATGGCCGGGTTGATCGTATATTTAGCTACATATCGTTTAGCGCGGTTATTATCTGAAAGCTCACGGTCACCCGGAAGCGAGCCCCGCTGTTTTTTCATTTTGTCGGCAGTCTGCCATGTTCGTAAAATAACTTCACCGATGCGGCCCATCGCCTGCGCGTCTGAACTGATCATACTAAAAACGCCCATATCCTGGAGAATGTCTTCGGCAGCAATCGTTTCGCGTCGGATGCGAGAATCCGCAAAAGCAAGATCCTCTGGTATCGACGGATTCAGGTGGTGGCACACCATCAACATATCCAAATGCTCGTCGATCGTATTAATGGTATACGGCAGCGTCGGATTCGTGGACGAAGGCAGCACATTCATATAACTGGCGGACTTAATCAGGTCAGGAGCATGTCCTCCTCCTGCCCCTTCCGTATGATACATATGGATCACCCTGCCTTTGATTGCCGCCATGGTATTCTCCATGAAGCCGCCTTCATTCAAAGTGTCGGCATGAACCGCAACCTGCACGTCGAACTTGTCGGCTACGCGTAACGCATGATCCAGCGCCGAGGCGGTCGCTCCCCAGTCCTCATGCACCTTCAGCCCAATCGCTCCGGCCCGTACCTGCTCGGCAAGCGGTTCTTCTGCCGCAGCTTGTCCTTTCCCAGTAAACCCGACGTTAATCGGCAGCCCCTCCGCCGCCTGCAACATGCGGTGTATATTCCATTCCCCAGGAGTTACTGTGGTTGCCTTAGAGCCCGCAGCCGGACCTGTTCCGCCGCCAATTAATGTGGTCAGACCTGAAGATAGCGCCGTCTCGACCTGGCCTGGATTAATAAAATGCACATGCGTATCAATGCCGCCGGCGGTGACGATCCTGCCCTCCCCTGCAATAATTTCCGTCGCCGCGCCAATGACGATATCCACATGATCCATGATCAAAGGGTTGCCCGCTTTGCCGATCCCAGCTATCCTGCCGTCACGGATTCCAATATCCGCCTTATATATGCCGGTATAATCCAAAATGATTGCATTCGTAATCACGACATCCGGAATATCGTCGCCGCGAGTCGCAAGCGGATGCTGACCCATACCGTCACGGATTACTTTTCCTCCGCCAAAAACAACCTCATCGCCATAGGAGGCAAAGTCCTTTTCAATCTGGATAAAGATATCCGTGTCCGCCAAGCGAATCGAGTCTCCCGTTGTCGGTCCGTACATTTGTGAATATTGATTTCTGGACATTATAAAACTCATGATTGGCTTCCGCCTCCCACAGATCCATCCGTCTTGTTATTAAATCCATACACGCGGCGCTCCCCTGAGTAATCAATCAGTTCTACTTCTTTTTCATCCCCGGGCTCAAAACGTACCGCGGCGCCTGCAGGAATATTCAGACGCTTCCCAAACCCACTATTACGATCAAAAATGAGAGCTTCATTAACTTCATAGAAATGAAAATGCGACCCGACCTGTACAGGACGGTCGCCGGTATTTTTAACAGTACATCTCAAGACGGTTTTGCCGGCGTTGCATATAATTTCTTCCTTCTGCAAAAAGATTTGTCCAGGTATCATTAGACTCTCTCCCGTCGCAGTTCATTTATCGTATCGGATGGTGTACAGTTACCAATTTCGTGCCGTCTGGAAAGGTGGCTTCAACCTGGATATCGTCGATCATTTCGGGAATCCCGTCCATCACATCGTCGCGGGACAAAATCGCGGCCCCATATTCCATAAGCTCCGCAACTGTTTTCCCGTCCCGTGCCCCTTCAATAACTTCATAAGTAATCAGCGCAACAGATTCAGGATGGTTTAATTTAAGCCCCCTTTCCCGTCTGCGCTTGGCGAGATCCGCCGCAACAACGATGAGAAGTTTATCGATCTCACGGGGTAACAATTGCATCGTATGTGCCTCCTTCGATTTTCGAAACCGGTTTCGCACTGAAGAGAATGAGTCAATCCCTTGGTATACACCTTCCTTCTGATTCAATCCGATTGATTAATCAATCAAAAAAAAAATGAAAGAAAGACCTAAATTTCATAATCACTGTCTGAATATTCAAGCAACAACTTGGTGGTATTTTTTACCTATATAATATAATGAAAAAACAGTAGAAACAAGAAATTTTGCTTCTACTGGCCCTATAATATATCAAAAATTCACAAAAAATATATCAGTTAGCAACCAAATCTATCTCCGCTATAACGATTACGCATAACTCGTAATTGTTAATCCAACACGTCATAATCACAAAAAATATTATCTGGTAATCACAGTAAAACTATTATAAAATGGGTTCATTACATTTTTGCCCAGTTATTATGATTGCTTTTACAAATTGGGGAAAACATGTAAATCTATCATTTTGGAGGTGAGCTTATTCGTTAAAAATGCTAGCATTGTCAGACTAGACTATACTTTTTATACCTAGGGGGAATAATATTTGGCGAACAAAAACAACAAAAAAGTGCTTTCTCTGATCATGTCGATTGCAATGGCAATCAGCCTGATGTCACCAGCGGTGTCCGCCTATGAAGGATCCGCGAACAACTCAACCGAGAAGCTGCTCCACTTGCGATCGGGTACCATCAATCTCCAAAATGAAAATGAACAATACGGACTGCAATTTGATGAAGAAAGCACGCAACGCCAATTGTACGTTGTTCAATTCAACGACGTCATCACAGATTCCTCCAAACAGCTCTTGCAACAGGCAGGAGCGGAACTCGGAGATTATCTCCCTGACTATGCTTATCTCGTACGCATGAACTCGCAACAAGCCGCCATCCTCGCCACAAACGATCAGATTTACAGAATTACCCTCTTTCAGCCAGAGTGGAAGAACGGCAATCTCTCCACATCAGAAGACATTCCAACAAGCAACTATGTCATCTCGGTATTCAGGGGCAGTGAGGCAGAAGTTGCCCGCTCACTTCAGCAGCAAGCCATCCCCGTTACCGATGTACAAGAAGGCTATATTGAAGCTGTAGTAAGCAATGAATCACTCCCGCTTGTTCTTCATCAACCCGATGTCACCTTCGTCGAATCTAAGCCTGCCGATGAGATCTTCAACGACTTCGTTACTAATCAAGTTGGGGCCGCCACGTCGAATGGCGTATGGAGCAATGGATTGACCGGAAAAGGTCAAGTGGTTACCGTGGCCGACAGCGGCTTGGATTCCGGTAATCTAAGCACACTCCATAAGGATTTCGAAGGTCAGCTTCACACAGCGCCGGTTCCTATCGCAAGCGGAACATGGGCAGATACGAACGGACATGGCACGCATGTAGCGGGCACCGTGCTCGGTACAGGAGCAATGTCCAATGGGAAATATAAAGGCGTTGCCTATGGCGCCAAGCTATTCTTCCAAGCGCTCGGCTGCGGCGGCGACTCCATTTGCACAGGCGATGTACGCAATCTGTTCAGCGCCGCAAAGCAGCAGGGTTCAGCCATCCACACCAACTCCTGGGGTTCCCGCTTCAACTACACCTATAGCGCCAATTCTTCACGCGTTGACGAATTTACGTTCAATGACAAGAACTTCACTGTATTATTCGCCGCCGGCAACGACGGCCGGGGCGGCTACAAAACCGTCAATGCACCCGGTAACGCCAAGAATACCATCACTGTCGGCAATCTTCAAAAGTCAAATCCGAATCAAATTGCGGTGGGCTCAAGTAAAGGCTACACCTTGGACGGGCGGGTCAAGCCTGATGTTGTCGTCACAGGCTCCAACATTATATCCGTTCGTTCATCGGCTTCATCCACTCCTGCTAACCCGAATCAATATTACACCACCATGTCAGGCACCTCTATGGCAACTCCGGCAGTCGCGGGATCGGCAGCCATCGTTCGCGAGTTCTATACAGAAAACAAACACATAACCCCTTCCTCCGCGCTTATCAAGGCTACGCTCATTAATGGAGCTGAAGATGTAGGATATGGATGGATGAGCAGAGAGACAGGATGGGGACAGGTTAACCTCGTGAACTCACTCACCCCCACTGAGGGAAGAACCAATGACTTCATCGACAATACTACAGGTTTAAAAACAAACGATTCTATCTCCTACCGTGTCAAGGCTGAAGCTGACAAGCCTCTCAAGATATCTCTTGTCTGGAGCGATTACCAAGGTGCCGTTCAAGCTGGCAAGCAATTAGTTAATGATCTCGATCTTGAAGTAAAAGCACCGACTGGCGAACTCTACAAAGGCAACTGCTTCGTACAAAATACGGCTAGCACAAGTTGTACCAACAACGATGATATCAACAACGTGGAAAATGTATATCTTTCAACTCCAACTACGGGTGAATATACCGTAACCATCAAAGGACACAATGTTCCGCAAGGCCCACAGTCATTTGCATTAGTTGTATCAGGCAATCGTTCCTCTATTCTTGGTCAAGCCCCTGAAAACCCAGAACCGATTGTACTGAAGGCGCCTGAGCAGTTGGCTGTAACGGCAGTCACGTATAATTCGGTGAACCTGAGCTGGAGCGATCCGAACACAGGAATTCAAGGCCTTACGTACGAAATCTATCAACAGCAGCAAAAAATCGGAACCAGCAGTCAAACCAATTACACGGTAAAAGATCTTAGTCCCGGCAATACGTATACCTTTACAGTCAGGATCATCGACGGACAAGGCAATGTCTCCCCCGACAGTCAATCGGTAACAGCTAAACTTCCAAAACCAGAGGGGAATACAGAGCCATGGCAGATAGGCAAACCATACAAGGTAGGCGATCTTGTCTCATATAGCGGTGTAATCTATGCATGTATGCAACCGCATACTTCCTTGGACGGCTGGGAGCCTTCTAATGTAACTGCACTTTGGTCGCCTATACAGGAATAGGGTAGACCCTTCAGACTAACCACCATCATGAAATTTGTTTGACTACTATTGCTTCATCTCGTCACTGCTAACGAAGGAAGTCACCCCATTTCATTACCGAATGCGCAAAAAAGGCTATACCGCGGTTAAACGCGGTATAGCCAATTATTCACTTTTCGTTTGGCCCATAATCGATTCACACACTTTACGTACCATCCATTTTGAAGGCCATCTCCGCCTCTCGGGCACACTTACATACGGATGCGTTTATTATGACCCAAAATGAACGCAGCTCCGCATTTCAAAAAATAGTTCAGCCCAATCGGTCTATCACGGGGAACGAAATGATCTATTTTTTCAATAAGTTTGAAGGTATTACCTCACTGACTTGATCATGGACAACAATTCTTCTACACTGACGCCTTTCTTCAGGCTCAAGGAATACGAAAATCCTTGCGAGTTCCATATTGCCAGTTCATATTTGCCTTGATTGCCTTTGATGGTCGCCTGTTCATTTCCGATTTGAATGATGTTCGCGTCACCATACTCTTCATAGTTGCCGCTATTATCGTTCGTGCCGGGCGAAATCCTAAACGTCAGGCTGTTATTGGCACCGCTATAACGAATTTGAGCCGTCTCTACCCCTATTGAAAAGTAGCTCGTGTCCTCCACTTCAAACGGAATTCCCCCAATATCAGTTACTTCAAACCCGATACCAGCCACAAGTTCCTGCAGCGACGAATACTCCTTAATGCCAGGCGATACTAACACAGGGCCAGGGCCCTGGACGTTGGGGACTGTATCATCCTGATGATAATAATACGTAGTCACTAGGGTACCGGTGAGGAGAACCAGGCAGCAAACAGCCACGCAAGTGACTCTTTTGGTATGATGAAACAATCTCAGAAATCGTTTTTCTTGAGGGGTTAAGTCCGCGCTGCGAATGTTTCGCACGATCCGCTCGTGCATATCAGGAGTGACTGTTACCCTGTTCATGATCTCGTTATATTTATTCGGCAAAGTCATAATCCTCCTTCAAAACGATTTTGAGCTTCTCTCTGGCTCGGTGCAAAAGCGAACGGATCGTCGTTTCTTTTTTGTCTAATATCCGTGCAATCTGCGCGGTCGAATACCCTTCCTGGTAAAACAGATGCAGCACTTCGCGATAGATGACCGTCAGGCTGCTTACTGCCTCCCATACGAACTTCAAATCCTGCTCATCGTCTGAAAGTAGCCCTTCGTCCAGTTCAGCGTCGTCGAGCTTCTCTTTAGACTTGATTTTATTTTTGCTGATGTTGATTGCCACCCGCAGTAGCCACGCTTTTTCATGTGCAGCATTTTCGAAACGAGGGACAGACCGCATGTATTGTAACAATGTATCCTGCAGTACATCTTCGGCATCGGTAAGATTGTGCAAATACGAATACGACAAACGCAAGATGGCCGTTCCGTGTTCCTCAAATAGCCTTTCTGTTTTGTACTGGATACCTTCCTGTTCCTCGGTTGAATCCTTGGCCACGGCATGTGCATATCCACAATTCCATCTTGAGGTCAATTTCCGAATCTGTGTCAGCAGCGTACTGCTCAAAGATAAAATATATCGCATATAGCGATACTTCGGATTGCTGTATACTTGTTCAATGATATCCAATGTTGACCTCCTACCAAGCCTTCCTCCTGATTCGATGATTAGACGAAATCGTCCCCATTCCTAAGAACAGGGACGATCTCCTTTTATTTTTTGCGGAACCCATGTTGTCAAGCAACGGAGCATTAGTTTACTTTTACCGTATAAGTTAACATTTTTGCAGGCTTCTGCTCCTTTTCCCATGGCCGGGAGTAGGTGAATGTCAACGTATACGTACCTGGCTTGGTGGCTTTAAACGCCCATGTTTTTTCATCCCCCGCACCTAATGCGAAAGGTTCGCCCTGATTAGGCTTTCGGCTCTTCTCTGCCACAAGTTTAATTCCGTTTTGATCGGTTACATAGCTCCAGGAGTATCCGGTCGATGTGTTCTCTTCCATGTTTACGCTGAAACATTGCCCCGTTTTCACGCTGTTTACCTTATCCACTCCCAACACAGCCGGAGACTGCTGTTTTTCAGCTATTTTATCCTGTTCGGTCACTTTAATCATGTACACTTTCGTATCCGCAGCCTTCTGCTCCTTTTCCCATGGCCGGGAGTAGGTAAATGTCAACGTATACGTACCCGGCTTGGTGGCCTTAAACGTCCATGTTTTTTCGTTCCCCGCACCTAATGCGAAAGCTTCGCCCTGATTAGGCTTTCGGCTCTTCTCTGCCACAAGTTTAATTCCGTTTTGATCGGTTACATAGCTCCAGGAGTATCCGGTCGTCACATTTTCCTCTAGCGTGATATCGAACGTTTTACCCGCTGCAACATTAATTTCTTTTAGATGATCGTTCTCCTTTTTCGCAGGCTTGATTGCATCCGTGGCCTTGTTGCCGCCTGCCGACTTCACGGAGGTAATGCTGGCATAAGCATTACCCTGAATACTCATGCTGCCAACAGACAAACAAGCTGCTAGGCTTGCAACCGTGATCATAGATTTCGTAATTTTCATTGCACTTTCCTCCCATAATTTTTATTTAAAATGAAAGGGTACAGAAAGAGCCTCATTTACCATTGCAAATATATCAGCATTCCTTCTGTTTTTCGACATTCTATTATGTATACAAATGACGAAACGAAATTGTTGCAAACCCTCAAAAAAAAAAAAAAAAGAAACATGCTTTTATAACCTGCTTTCTCAATCACTTGCCCCCAAACATGATATACATAAATAAAGTTGGATAAATAGAAAAAACCTGATAGACCAAAGGTTTTGGCTTATCAGGTAAATATACATTGTCTCAAACATATACCATCATTTGTCTCTTTTATTGTTGTAATCAGTCCCAATTATAACTGTTACTCGCATCACAGTAATCATGTATCTCTAAATCTTGTACGCTTTCATCGCCTTGCGGATTTCTTTCCACGATGGACGCTTGCCATACATAAGGACGCCTGTGCGGTAAATCTTCGCAGCGAGCCAGCCAAAGAACAGAATGGATACAATCAAAATCGCAATGCTCACCCAGAATTCCCACCATGCTGCACTGTCTGTCCCGATGCGCAGCAGCATCGAGGTCGGTGTGAAGAACGGGATATAGGAACTTACCTTCACCAGTAATGTATTCGGTGTCGAGACGCTAAAGATTGCAATATAGAATGCCGCCATCGTGAGCAGTGAAATCGGCATAGCCGCCTGTGCCAAATCTTCCGTCCGGCTTACGATCGAGCCTACTGCCGCGAATAGTGTTGCATACAGGAAATAGCCAAGTACATAGAGCAGCAATCCGCCGCCTACTACCGTCCAGTCAATCATCGAAATATCAAAGTTGAGATCCTTCAATGGAGCCGCATTGTGAGGCAGCAGGAGGTTAATAACAACCACTGCGAAGAACACAATAATTTGCATCAGTCCGAGTAGGAACATCCCGATAATTTTCCCGAACATTTGCGCCAGCGGAGAGACGCTCGTAATGAGTATTTCCATAATGCGCGAACTCTTCTCTTGTGTAACCTCGGATGCGATCATGTTGCCTGTCATCGTATTTGTCATGAAGAACAGCACAATTAACACCATCACGACAATAATGGAAATTCCTTTTTGCATCGGATTCTCTTCCGTCGCTTTCTCGCCTTCCTTCACGATCTTCTGTGTATCAATCGTAACTGGCTTGCTCAGTTCTGCCTTCTGCTGTTCGGTAAGTGAATCCTTAACGAGCCACTCTGTCTTCACCGCGCTTAAAGCGCCGGTAACTGTCGCTTCATCGCCATGTCCAAGCTCATCCTTGCCGTGGAACACAACCTGCGGAAACGCTTGCTTCTCTACATTGCCCGCTGCATCCTTCTTCGGATCGAACTTCAGATAGCCTTCCAGATCACCGGAGTCCACCTTCTTGCGCAGTTCCTCCTCAGAAGCAGACGGAACAAGCTTCAAGTCGCTGCTGCCGTGCTTCGTCAGTTGCTCCTCGAATGACTTCGCAATTTCCGCATAATCACCGCCCTGTACAAGACCAATCGATGTTGGCTCATTGCTCGAAAATTGAGAGATCAAAAATGGTATGTTAACCCCAACTGTCATAATGAGTGCTAATATAATTGTCGTAATGACGAACGACTTCGTCATCATTTTCGTCTTCAACGTGAATCTGATGACCGTCCCCAAGTTATGCATTAGATTCGCCTCCAACTGCTTTAATGAAGATCTCGTTCAAAGTCGGCTCTTTCAGCTCGAACTGCTGCACCGTCGCTTGCGCCATGGCCAGCTGCAGGATATCCTGCGCGGCGGCTTCATTGGAAATGCGCAGCTTATAGCCGTCTCCGATTTTGGATACGGATTGAACACCTGCAATGCGATCTAAACCATCCACATCTCCACTCGTACGCAAAATGACATGTTCACGCGGATATTGAGATTTCAAATCGCGCAGCGAGCCTTGAACCACTGCATTCCCCTTTTGCAAAATAGTAAGGTTCTGGCACAGCTCCTCTACATGCTCCATCCGGTGCGTAGAGAACAAAATGCTCGTTCCTTGATCGCGCAGCTCCTTAACCGTCTCCTTCAACAGTTCCACGTTAACGGGATCCAACCCGCTGAATGCTTCATCCAAAATAAGCAGCTTCGGCTTATGCACAATGGCGGCAATAAAGCCTATCTTCTGCTGATTCCCCTTAGAAAGCTCCTCGATCTTCTTATTGTAATTCTCCGGTACATTGAAGCGTTCCAGCCAATATTTCAGATTTTTATCCGCTTCCGCACGCTTCATCCCGCGCAGTTGTGCTAAGTACGTTACTTGCTCGCTGATCTTCACCTTCGGGTACATTCCACGTTCCTCTGGCAAATATCCGAGGATGCGAGTCAACCCTTCATGATACGGCTTGCCATGATACGTAATAGAACCGCCATCCGGATAAATAAGACCAAGCACCATCCGCATCGTCGTCGTTTTCCCGGCGCCATTCGCGCCAAGCAATCCGTAGATTTCTCCTTCTTCTACCTTCAAGCTAAGACCGTTCACGGCTGTCTTGTCACCGTACTGCTTCACAACTTGCTGCAACTGTAATGGATTCATTGCGCGTATACGCTCCCCTCAATATGCATCTCAATCATATAAGCTAAAATGTCATCCAGCTCCAAGGCATGCGTCTGAACGACCTCAATTCCCTCATCCTGCAAAAATCGTTCTAAGTGAGTTGCATCATATGCAATTAGCCTTGCTCCAAAGCGCTCTGATACAGCCTTCATCAACCCTGGCGCACCCTCGTAATCTGCTGCCTCACCGTTTACAACGAACAACTTCCAGGCATCGAATAAGGCATCTTTCTCTATAAATTGAAGGATCTTGCCCTTATGCACGATCAGAATATAATCCGCTAATCGCTTCACCTCATCTACGATGTGCGTGGCGATAAGAATAGTGCGCTTCCCATCCTGCAAAAACTTATGCAAATCGTCGATCATCATGCGCCAAGACAGTGGATCGAACCCAGAAGACGGTTCATCAAGCAATAGCAGCTCCGGCTGTGGACACATGGCGACGATCAAGTCCAGCTTGCGCCGCATGCCCTTCGACATCTTGCCCAGCCTCTGCTTCGGTGACAGCTCATACTTCGCCATTAGCTGGTGATAAAGCTGCCAATCCCATAGCGGATACCATTGCGAGATAAAGGATACAAGCTGCTCCGGTGTTAAATCATCGTACTCTGAATCGGAACTTTCACCTACATAGCCAATACGCGCCTTCACAATTGGGCTTAGCTCCGGCACTGTTTTCTGCTGCATGACATCTACCGTTCCTTCATCAGGTTGAACAAGCCCCATGCTCATTCCGAGTATCGTCGTCTTGCCAGATCCATTCGTGCCGACAATAGCAGTGACACAGCCCTGCGGAATGCTTAGATTTAGTGGGCCGATATGGAAGTTATCGCGCTTCTTAACTACCTGCCTCATCTGTATCACATCTTGGTTGTCCAACGCTTCTCCCTCCTTGTCCCATATTAGCTTCCGCTACGCTTGCGCTCGATGATTTCACGGAGCATCATCATCAGTTCCTCTGTCGATACATCCACATGCATCGCAGCCTCGACAGCCTGTTCAAGCGCACGCTCAATCGCTTCCTTCCGATACCTGTCACGCTCTGCCGCTTGAACCGGTGTTACAAATGTCCCTGTGCCCTGCTTCGTTCGCAGCAGCCCTTCATTCTCCAAGTCTTGATATACCCTTCTTACTGTAATAACACTGCATTGGAGCTGATTGGCAAACTCGCGTATGGACGGAAGCAGCATTCCCTCTTCTACCTGCCCGCTCAGGATAAGTGCGCGAAGCTGGTGCTTAATCTGGGCATACAGCGGCTCAGAGCTGTTCTCATTAATTTGAATAGGGATAAACACCGCTCCTCATCACCTCCTGATTTATTGCTGTTCTCCTTTATATCCAATCTCGCTTCAAAACGATTTTGCGCAATCGGTTCATTCCGATTACATTCGAATTGACAATGACGACTATAGACAATACGATACTGATCCAAGGATGCGATTCTGCTACGCCTACTGCACTCTGCAAGATGCTTTCATTGGCTGCCCCTGCCAGAACGGACACAACCGTTATAATACCTAGTAGAATAAATGAGTATCTCATATATAATCGCCCGCTCAGGCTCACCTCAAGCGAGATATACACCCAGCTAATAGTTATAGCGAACGCTATCAGCATAAGTACATAGGAGATGCTGCTGATCCAGCCCAGGCTTCTGATTTTCTCACTAAGCATGTATTGCCCCACTAACATGACGCTCATATTGATGAACAAAGCCACGAGCATCTGCATTGTACGTGAAAGCACTACGGTCTTCACATCGATTGGGAGTATGCGCAGCTTCCGTATCCACTTCGTATACGAGTCATCCTTCATATAACGCATCGATCTTCGGGTGAAAAAGAAGCCAAAATTCGGGATCGTTACAAGAAACACAAAATCCGTCATCCCTTTAAGCGCTTTCGATGCAGGCTCAACGCCATTCAGAAGCGCTTTCAGCATCAGACCGCTCATTACGGCCATATAAGCACTGAACACGATCGTCATGAATATTCCCCACTTGAATCGGATCAGATCGTTCCTTACAATTTTCCACGCATCTCGATAATGCCCACGCATCCCAATATCCCCCCTCGAGCTCTATTTACAGCCCTTCCCCACTTTAAACAGGAGATGTGCTTATCTAATGATCACTGTGCTTACTGTGTATATCTTTATACACAGTATAGTGAGTAATTCCTCCATTTGTCAATCCATCATTAGGGAAATCTCAACACTCCTCCTCGTCGCCTTCAAATTATACCGTTCACGATCTGTTCTCCTTTGATGTCTTTTATCACGTAAAAAAAGCCCGTTCACGAGCACAAGGTGCACATAGAACGAGCTTTTATCACACAACAGCCTAGAGCCTATGTAAAGTAAATGATCCATGAAAAGCAGCTTGGCTCCCTTCATGGATCGGATTCAGATCGATTACAGACCAAAAATTGCGTCTAGTACCGGCTTCGTATGGCCGCCTGGGTACAAGATATACAGTAAGATATATACAGTAGCCCCTGTAATAGCGGTAATGAACCAAATTACAGAGGTGAACTTGCCCAGCTTGCGATGCTTCGCATAACGCCCTTTATAGCCCGTATACAATGTCGTCAAGCCGAACACAGCCGCTACAGCCGCGAGCACGATATGGAACAACAGGAAGACTAGGTAATATACCTTGAGATCATCCGGGCCGCCCCATGCGGTATTGCCTACAAAAATCGTGCGGGACATATAGATAATGAAAAAGATTAACGCAGCTACAGCTGCCGCGAACATCGTTTTCTTGTGCTGTTCCCGCTTGCCCTTAATAATTTGAGCCCAACCGATAGCGACAAGAATAGCACTGACGACGATGAAAGTCGTACTGATAGTTGGCATAATAAAGTACAGATCCACGAATGAAACGCCCTCCTCATTTGCATCGGCAATGAAGCAGTCCAATTTGATCTGCTTCTGCTTACGCTACCCATTATAGAGCATTTTTACGAATTCAACTGCCCTTCTACTGCGGTGTCCACAAAATCGTCATCATCTCTGCTCTCACGTCTGAACCAATGAACGAACACATAGAAGAGGATGCAGCCGTACATCGTTTCTTGAATCAGCTTCATTAAGATCCCGCCGAGCTGTTGATCCTCAATTGGCTTGAACCAATTAAAAAAGTCGGGGCCATCAAATGCGGCAAGCATTTTTACCGGATCACCGGATATACAATACCCCATCGCTTGTACCCAGGCTTCCTTGTCCACATAGGTGGCATAAAGAGGCTCGCTCGCAAATATGATTAACGCACACGCAGGGGTAATTAAAACACCATTCAAAAAGACATAGCCCATCTTTTTCACATCTGATAATGAGTTCCACTCCGGTACCGGAACAACGATCGGCCACCACATAAGCATCGAAGCAATAAACAATACAATATAGTAAAGGATATGCTCCGTGTAATGAGTCATGACGTAATCATGTACAGCTGGCACATGATAGAAAGAGAACAAGGTATTGAATAAGACAGCGCTGAGAATAGGATTCGTAAATAGCTTCAAGCGCCTCAGCGGCTTGCGATCCAATACATAACGCCATAACCAGGACGGAACAGCTAATAACAGAAGCGGCGGCACAATAATATACGACAATGCCATCATCGCCATATGGAAGGTGAACATCATATGACTCATCATGTTAATAGGCCCGCCTTGGGCCATATAGAGTAAGCCTGTCCCAATCACGAACATCAGCTTCTTCGAAGCTGGCACCGGTTCAGATGAAGGGAACCGATCCCGAAATGGCCCCGTCAGTCCGAAGTACAACACATTGATTAGTACCGTCGCTGTTAGGAACAACGGACTCCAAACATCATAGAAACTGAAGTATTCTGTCAATCCAAACATCTATGTTCAGCCCTCCTCTTCCTGCAATCCCCTGAGACGCCACTATTTCGCCACATTTATCCCTATTACGGAAAAAGAGGCGACGCTCCTTCGCGTCCCCTCTTCTCTCCTATCCGACTTACCACCATACCCAATATACGGCCATAACAATGGCTGTAAAGGCTATGATGGCTCCGAGTATCATAAACATGATCGGAATCATATGTCCTTTATCTTTCATGTGCATCCAATATCCCATCTGAATGACGACCTGCAAGACCGCCATAACAAGAAGGAGGATAACTGTGAACGTTGGGTTCACTTCACCCGCTGCACCTACAGTAGCAAAAGCAATCAGGGTGAGCACAATAGAGAATATGAAGGCAATAATATGCTTCTGCTTGCCTTCGTGCTTATGCCGACGCTTCGAGTTGTCTGATGTTACTTGGTGTGTTGTCACTTGGTTAACCCACCTTTCCCATGAGGTATACAACCGTGAAGATGAATACCCATACAACGTCGATAAAGTGCCAGTACAGCGCGGAAACGTAAATCTTCGGTGCTGTCACCAGATTTAAGCCTTTTTTCATCGTTTGCAAAATAACGAGTGTAATCCATACGACACCAAAGGCAACGTGCGCGCCGTGGAATCCGACGAGTGTATAGAAGGATGAACTGAAGGCACTCGTTGTAAACGTATGCCCTTCATGAACATATTCAACGAACTCGTAAATCTCCAAGCATAAGAATCCCAATCCCAACGCGACAGTAACAGCGAGCCAGCTGAGCATTGATTTTATTTCTTTGCGATGCATCGCTTGAATCGCGAATACGCTCGTTAGGGAACTCGTCAACAAGATCAGTGTAGCAGCTGCTATCATCGGAAGCTTGAACAGCTCGGAAGCGGCAGGGCCATCACCAATTTGATTGCGCAGTGCAAGGAATGTGGCGAACAGTGTACCGAACAATACAGCCTCTCCACCGAGGAACAACCAGAAGCCAACGACCTTGTTGCGGCCTTCTAGGGTTGCCTTCTCCGGCTCATGAGGCCATTGCCCTTCTGCGTGATGTGCTGGTGCACTCATGCTTTAACCCCCTTCTGCTCCAGCTCCTCAGGTTCGATATGGTAACCGTGATCGTCCTTGATCGAACGCAGGAACATGCAACCGAATGTAATCAGCAAGCCGAAGCCTGCAACGATATGATTATGGAACAGACCGTTCAACAATGCGTTGTTAAACTCATCCTTCGCGAACATGAAACCAAAACCTGCAACGAATAAGCCTACTGACATCATGAATGGAAGAATGGATGGCGAAGGCATGTGGATAGAACCGATCGGTTCTGCAGCTTGCATCTCCGTGTTGCCTTCCATCTTTTCTTTCCACCAAGCATCGTAACCGCGAACAAGCGGAGTTTGCTTGAAGTTGTACTCTGGAGGTGGAGAAGGAATTGTCCATTCAAGCGTACGTCCATCTTCCCAAGGATCGTTGCCCAGATTTTTTGGCTTTCTTGACGTAATTGCGATGTTGTACAAGAACATAAGAACGCCGATACCCATCATAATTGCACCTATTGTACTTACCAGGTTCATTAGATCGAACCCCTGATTCGGCAAATACGTAAACACCCGACGCTGCATGCCAATCAAACCGAGGAAATGCTGTACGAAGAATGTTAACTGGAAACCAACCCAGAACATCCAGAACGTAGCCTTGCCCAATCCTTCATGCAGCATGCGCCCGAACATCTTTGGCCACCAAAAATGGAGACCAGCGAACAAGCCAAGCACCAAGCCGCCTACGATAACGTAGTGGAAATGCGCTACAACGAAGTACGTATCATGGAACTGGAAGTCAGCAGGCGCGGAGGCCAGCATGACGCCCGTAACCCCACCCATAACGAATGTTGGGATGAAGCCTACTGCATACAGATTGGCTGCGGTGAATTTAATCGAACCGCCCCACATCGTGAACAGCCAGTTGAATATTTTAATACCGGTTGGTACGGCGATAAGCATCGTTGCAATCGAGAACAGCGCATTCGCTACTGGCCCAAGGCCAACTGCAAACATATGGTGCGCCCATACCATGAAGCCCAAGAATCCGATCAAGATCGTAGCGAATACCATGGAGCTGTATCCGAATAGCCGCTTACGAGAGAACGTACTAATAACATCGGAAATAATACCAAATGCCGGCAAAATCAAAATGTAAACTTCAGGGTGACCGAAAATCCAGAAGATGTGCTGCCAGAGCACCACGCTTCCCCCATTCGGTACATAGAAAAAGTTCCCGCCGAACAAGCGGTCGAACATCAGCAAAATCAAACCTACCGTTACAGCAGGGAATGCAAACAGAATCAGTGCGGACGTAATGAAAGACGCCCACGTAAACATCGGCATGCGCATGAAGGACATTCCCGGCGCGCGCATATTAATAATCGTCGCCAAGAAGTTAATCCCCCCGATGAGTGTACCGAGACCTGATATCTGCAAGCCAATCGTGTAGAAATCGACGCCATGCGTTGGACTGTAATCTGTATTAGATAACGGTACATAAGATGTCCAGCCTGCATCAGGAACGCCGCCCATCAGCCAGCTCAGGTTCAGCAGCAGGCCGCCGAAAAAGAATGTCCAGAAGCCTAATGCGTTCAAGAATGGAAACGCAACGTCGCGAGCCCCAATTTGTAAAGGAATAATTGCATTCATTAAAGCAAAAATAATCGGCATAACACCAAGGAAAATCATCGTAGTACCGTGCATCGTAATCAATTCGTTGAATGCTTTTGCACTGACAAAATCATTCATTGGCTTAATTAATTGTATCCGGATCAAGATGGCTTCAATACCGCCAATACCGAAAAAAAGCGCTCCGGCAAGAAGGTACAGAATGCCGATCTTCTTATGGTCGACCGTCGTCAGCCAATCCATCAGGCCGCGATGTCGCTTCACCGTGTGAGCCAAGGTCGTTACCTCCCCTAGAAGATGCTAAAATCTACTGCTTATTGATTGCTTTCAAGGAATCAAGCTTGTATTCTGCCAAGTATTTCACGATGCCATTGAGCTCTTGCTCGGACAACTTATCTTTGAATGCTGGCATCTTATTGCCTGGCTTCACTTTCTCAGGATCCTGAATCCATTGGCGAAGATGCTCTTCAACCTTCTTCTGATCCAGTGTCTCATCAGCAGTTTCCCGGTTCAGCATTATACCAGCAACTGCTTCACGGCTACCAAACCCCTTCAAGTTCGGTCCCATGGACGGCTTATTATCGATAGCATGGCAGGACAAGCAATTTTGCTTGAAGCTTTCTGCAACTTGTGCGTCACCTTCGAACGGTTTTGGTTCAGCCTTCATTTCATTAACCCAAGCCGTGAACGTGTCTTCGCTGACCGCCTTCACTTTAAATTCCATAAATGCGTGGGAGTATCCGCATAATTCGGCACACTTCCCGCGATACACGCCCTCTACGTACGTCTCTATGTACATCTTGTTGACGTTACCGGTAGGGTTCGTATCCATCTTGCCCGCAATGGATGGAAGCCAGAAGGAGTGAAGAACATCAGCTGTCTTCAGCTCTAGCGCAATTTTCTTTCCATTCGGAACAATCATGTCCTGAGCTGTTGTAATTTCGTACTCAGGATATTCGAATTCCCACCAGTACTGGTGCCCTATTACCTTAACCTTAATTGCATCCTTGTCTTGGCTGTAATCCTCAGCGAAAGCAAATACATACTTCACTGTCGGAACTGCCAAAATAATGAGGAGGATGATCGGAATGACCGTCCAAATCACTTCAAGCTTGTGGTTCCCTTCGACTTGCTTCGGAATTTCGTTCTGTCCCGGTCGTCTGCGATAGCGAAGGACGACATAAATGGAAATACCGAATACGACAATAACAACTAGCGTCATAATCGTAATCGCCAACTGCATTAATCCGAACTGCTTGTCTGCAATGGGCCCCTGCGGATTAAGAGCCGATATATCAGCACGACCGCAAGCACTCAGGAGCAAGACGAGTCCGGCAAACAGTGGAAGTAGTCGCTTCACTGCGTGCCACCGATTCATCATTGATCAACCCCACTTTGTACGTTTTCGCTGATTACCCCATCACATGCTGTGTCGAAATCTAATATGCAGGTTTGCCTTTGGCCCAGAAGTGATTCAAGCTGCCGTTCATCCAATTGAGCCAATATTAACCATTCGATCATCGCGCAACTCGCCCATTACGCAATGAAGGCGCATGCATATTCGATTCGAACCGGTAATATTTCTCCATCAGAAGCCATTCTTCAAAACGAAGGCCT
Source organism: Paenibacillus sp. S-12 (assembly GCF_030363895.1). Lineage (NCBI taxonomy): Bacteria > Bacillati > Bacillota > Bacilli > Caryophanales > Paenibacillaceae > Paenibacillus > Paenibacillus sp. S-12. The sequence goes on along the minus strand of NZ_JASIUF010000026.1, from coordinate 250,493 downwards.
TTAGGCAAAACCCGGTTTTGAACACGGATGTCGTAATCCTGTCAATTACTACAATCACTTACCTAAATATAATTTCCATATATTTATTTGTCAATGTTTCCCGGTCAGTTCACAAAGTGTTCAAAGACTGCGAAAAACGGCTTTATATCAGTATTTGTAAACGGTTTCAACAAGTGAGATGAGTCTCCTTGACTGTGTCGAAACCACTCAATTTCTGGCAGTTAGTTGCCTGTTATGAACACAAAAATCTATAAACTGCATACTCGAATGTTGAATTTTGAACACTAAGGGAAGTAAACAAGGAGGTTGAATGGAGTTGTCAAATGATGTTCACAACAATAAGCACTGCGTTCACCGGATTGTCACAATCAGTATCATTGCTGCCCTGTTTCTTACATCCGCTTGCGCTGGCATGGAGGCTGAGAAGTCGAAATCGCCAAGCGGCAACACGAAGGCCAACTACGCTGATCGGAAGATAAGGGAGCAGTCCACCCCCTCCCCCAATCCATTGCCGCAGATGCACAGTGAGGGACAAAGCCAGCAGCAGCAATCAGGGAACTATTCTTCAAAGCAGATCACGAAAGCAGATCACCCTTCCCTGTTCATTAACCAATCCGTCAGCGATGCCGTCGGACATCTGGATGGGGTTAGTGTAGCCTATGTCCTGCAGCGCAAAGATACAGCCTATGTGGCGCTCACGCTTGACGGTGCAGGTCTCGGCACGATTGGCAGCGGCGGCAAGCATGAGCAATCGCAAATCGGCGCACCGGATACGGCTCGATATATGGAGCATGAAGCGAATCGCTGGCCGCCAAGGTTCATTACTTCCGACAGTCCAGTCCGCACTGTCAAAGAAAGCAATAAATTATCAGACGAGCTTTTGCACACCATTGACAAGACAGTTCGAAGTAAAGCTACGGGGATTAAGCATGTCAGAATTAGCGCCAATATGGAATTATTCAACGGTCTGACCCCGTACGTCATGCATGCTTACCCAGGAGATTCACTACAGTTCGCTGAGGGAGACATTATGAAGCTCATTCATTGCACGATGCGTTGATCCAGCTAAAGATCTGCTTGCTTAGAAAAAGACCAACCTAATGCTGTGCGAACGCTGCTGTCTCGTAGGGGAGAAATGCGGACTGCATTCCTCCCCAAGTTTCTTCCTTAATATATATGAAAAATATTTGAACATTATTGCCTAGTCGTTCGTTGAGCGTTTTCTACAAATCGATCAATTTCTAAGGTTGTAACGCCTGGCGCAAGCCTTGCCGCTACTTCCCTATGACAGCAGGCCGCTAAATGCCCTGCCTTCTACATAAGCTCCAGTTGTGCAGCAGTTTTCGTAATCGCCATGATCCGCCTCCTTCCTGCACTACGTGTCCAATGACAAGTATATGCGTGGAACTAACCATTAAGACATCATGCTCATGATGTCATTCTTGTAAACATGCAAACAAGGCGCCCCGTCTACCGGAGCGCCTATTCTGTACGTATTGTCAGTTATTCCTTACATTTGCAGGATTGCATTCAGTACTTTGTAACATCCAAGATAAACAGTTACGACGCACTGGTATCCATTTTGCACATTTCCAATTCTACAAGCTGAGTTAATTCATCTTCATAGCCGCCCATAATCCGATACTTCCGGATGTACTCTTTCACGAATTTCCGAGGATTTTTCGGACGGAAAATACGTGTCATCTCCAACAAGCTTTCTTTCACTTCGTTGTGACCTTTTGTTGCCATGAAAATTCCCTCCCAAAGCGTTGTAGATCGTGCTCCGCAACGGAGAATCAATTGGACTATCGCTTCACTTACTGGAATTCGCAACCTTTTAGTCCTAGTATATCATATTCAGCCGAACTGCAAAATCACACCAACATATCTTAATCATTTCTCCATTGGGCATGCTAGTAACAACATACAACGCATTATCTAGCTGTCGTAAGGCTGGCATTCCATTATTACTACAATAAACAGGAGCGATTTCAATGAATCAGCATTCCCTATTTTCGATTCATATTGACGCAGCCGAACGAGCCGGTATTGATCCATATCGATTGCAGCAGGCTTTGGATGAACTTATAAGACTGTTTCCACGCATGTATTATTTTGCTTGTGCGAACCAAGGGCAACTAATCGCCGAAGTAAATACAGAAGGCACAGTTCCGGGTCAGCTATATGACCTTCGCTCCGCTACAAAGAGCTTCATTTCTGTTCTTGTGGGCATTGCTGTTCATCGTGGAGAGATGCCTCCGCTCCATGAACCGATTGTTGATTATTTGCCGCAAAGCATCGGTCAACGGCGCAAACAGGATCCAGATTGGCGGCGAATTACCTTCAAGCACCTGCTTACAATGACTTCTGGCCTGCTCTGGGAGACAGGTAATCGGCTCGGTGAGCGCTGGATTCGTCGTTTTCATCATAGCAGCAGTTGGCTTAAATACGCCCTTCGGCTTCCCGTTCATCCAGAACGAATTGGACATTTTCAATATCGGAGTATTGATTCGCATTTATTATCTGTTCTGCTTACCTCCTGTACAGGAATACGAGCAGATGACTATGCAAAACAACATTTGTTCGCACCGATCGGAATTGAACATTATCGCTGGGACATATCGCCTGACGGACATGCTGCTGGCCATATCGGACTCTATCTATCAGGACGTGATATGCTCCGATTCGGCCAGCTTATTCTGGATAATAGAATTCATAAACCATCCAACCATGAAGGATCAAAAGGGATTGATCGCGTCGTACCAGCAGAATGGATAATCGAATCCCATTGTCCCTATTCGTCCGGATTGCCCGCTTACGGTGCTTACGGATACCAATGGTGGCTTCATCGCCTTGGCAATGAAGATGCAGCCTGTGCCGTTGGACATGGCGGACAAGTCATCTATGTCATACCATCACGCTCCATGACTGTTGTGTTCGCCGGCTGCCCCCGGGTATGCCGCTGGAGACATCCAAGGCGATGGATGGAGGACACGTTGCTGTCAGCTACATATTCTTAATATGCAATCCGAACTGTCGCCGCTGGCGACAGCTACTTCCGCACGATATAATGGTATAATCAGGAAAGGAGCGTTGTATGTGAAAGGAATTCGTGCATTAAGCATGGGGAAAGATATTTGGCTGCTCGCTGTCATTTTGTTCTTCGTGGAGTTTGTGCGTGGAGCAGCGCTCGTATCATTCATCCCCATTTACGGCGAACACACGCTGCATATCAGTCTGGCGATTATCGGAACAGCGATTACTGCACACTACTTGACCGATACTGTACTCAAAACAGCCATTGGATATTTGCTCGATCGCTTCTCGCCTAGACTGATTATCAATATTGGCCTGCTCATTTCACTGGCAGGTGTTGCTCTATTTCATTACGGAAGTATCCCATGGGTTTTCATCTTCGCCGCCGCCCTATATGGTGTAGGAATATCCCCTGTATGGATCGTATGTCTAACCAAGGTAAAGGAAGATCAGCGCGCAGCGCAAATGGGCTTCCTCTATATGATATGGCTAGTCGGAATGGGAGCCGGTCCTGTCGTGTTAAACTTCATTTTAGACTTTCAGCCTAACCTCTCTTATTGGCTGCTGGTAATCTTGTCTACCTCCGCTTGGCTGCTGAGCTTTTTCATCTCTGGCGACAAGCAGTCGGAACGCATCTCTGTTCCTTTGCGTGAGCAGTGGCAAGCATTGCGAGAGAAGCTAAAGGCTATCAAGCCGCTGCTGCCGGGTATGATCCTACAGACACTAGGAGCAAGTATGCTCGTACCGATTCTGCCTACATTCGCAGCAGAGGCGCTTTCCTTTACCGAGCACCGTGAATATTCGCTTCTTTTATTGCTTGGCGGGGGCTGTACAGTGCTAGGACTTGTTCCGATGGGCAAATGGTCGGATAAAAGCAGTCGCAAGCCATTCCTCGTTGTTGGATTCGGTATCTTTGCCTTGACGCTTGCGTCATTGTCACTGCACCCTTCAAAATGGGTTGCTTATGGACTCGCGGTGCTGCTTGGTCTCTCTTATTCTGCTGTGCTGCCTGCTTGGAATGCGCTTCTCGCCTTATATGTTCCATCAGGCCAGAAAGGATTAGGATGGAGCCTGCTATCCACAGTTGAAGGCATCGGCGTTTTAATTGGTCCCGTACTTGGCGGGGTTATCGCGAGTGCCTTTTCTGCCAGTACAGTAGTATGGATCAGCGCTGCTTTATTCGGTATCGTTTCTATTGTCTATTTACTATTCCCGTCACGATGGTTTGCAGAGCAATAGCTTGCACTGATATTTGCAGCGATTGGGTCTATATTCATCATGTGGGAACTGCGTGATTCTTAACCGCATGAAGCAGTACGTCTAAAGCTGCCGAAACCAATAGGCCGCTAATACGTTACATGTACTAGGATACTGAGCAGATATATAGTAGCTATCATCAATGGGGAGGAACTTATTTTGTGGGAGTGGATACATAACACCATTAACTGGCTTAAACATTTGGATCTTAATCAAGTCGAGCATTGGATGCAGCAGTATTCGAATCTAGGACCGTTACCTGGAATCATGCTCCCGCTCGTAGAGGCTGTTCTACCATTTTTACCACTCATCGTATTTGTTATGGCTAACGCAGCAGCTTACGGCCTGTGGCTTGGTTTCCTTTATTCATGGATCGGAGCAAGCCTCGGGGCATGCTTGGTTTTTTGGGTGGCACGCAAGTTCGGAGGGCGGTTCAGTACCTACCTACAGAAAAACCTGCCCTCGTCCAAGCGCTTCTTTACATGGTTAGAAACAAAAGGGTTTACTCCGCTGTTCATCTTATATTGTTTCCCATTTACGCCGTCAGCGCTTATTAATATCGCTGCTGGAATTAGTACAATCCCATTTCGCACCTTCGTGTGCGCCGTATTTGCCGGCAAGTCGGTCGTTATCTTCATTATGGCCTTCATCGGTCATGACTGGCAGGGATTTATCCATCATCCTTGGCGCATTCTCATTGCGGCTGCTGCTCTATTCCTGTTATGGCTTGGCGGGAAGAAGCTTGAGGCACATTACCAACTATGAACGAACATGATGCCGCACTTCTAATACGTCTCTCCTGTACGTATTCATACAAGGATATTTTTAAGTTGGCGGGGCACCTTAATAAGAGCTTTTGATGAGGTGGATATCCATCACTTAAAGCTTATCGCTTGCACGCAGCAAACGTGAAAGGAGCTCATGACCCATGACAGAAAATGAACATAAGATGAATCCGATATCAAGAGAACGTGTTGAAGTAGATGGCATTTACGCTAATGAATGGGGACGTGAAGAAGTATTGCATCGGGGCCAAACCTTCCCTTCCGATCCTCAGCTAGGCGCTTCAGAATGGGAGCTTCAACAATATCTGTTCGATAATCATCATACTGGAGGAACCGATCAGCGGCTCATAGCCAAATCCGATGATGCCGAACAGCAATCCAAGCAAACAAGTCCGCGCAAGCATACGGATCGTGGTGACAAATAAAGCAGCGCATATTCATACGTGTATGATCTCTATAGGGAGAGATTTTGGGCTGAATCCAGCTTTGAACCTCTCCCTTCGTCATGTTACAATGCAGCGTTACAGCAATCGCTTACAAGTGCTGCCGGATCATTTCTGCCAATTCACCAGCAAACCCTTCAGCACCCATCTTGCGCCATTCATTGTTCGTTAACGGAAAGCGAAGAAAATGATCAACTGTAGTGGACGCATCTACCAGCATCCCCCGCACATTACGGGCACGACCATTTAAAAAGACAAGAAGCTCTGTCTGATGCTCTGCTGCTAGAAAAATAAGCTCCATCTCTTCAATTTCCCCACGGAAGTAGGAGGTTGGGACGAATTCAAATTGTTGTACAAATGGGAATCTCCCGCCAATTCTCGGGGCATGAATACAATCCGCAGCCCGTAGACGGAAGCCAAGACGGTTCACTCCGTCGATGACAATGCTTTGCTCAACAGTAGGGATAATTTCGATTCGATCGTGGTCATTTGGCTCTATAGCACAGGTGCGTTCTATGCCCATATCTATCATCAGCCATACAGGGGTGTTATCGATCGTTAATGGAACCCGATTCGGAAGTACAATGGAGAACGGCACGTCCTTCGTCTCATTCGTACCCAATGAGAAGGATTCATAGACAATGTAGCGCTCGAGTTCACAATAGCTCCGTTCACTCCGTCCATCTAACTGACATGCATAATTTGTCATTAATACAAGCTCAAGGCACTCGACATAGTGTGGAACATGACCTCCCCGCAGTTTCACAATTCCACGCGCTTCCTCGCCCGGCGCATATCTTCCACGTTCCAGCAGCGTATCGATCTGAGCTGTGCCGAGACCGATGCTTCCAAGGAAACGATTGAACATGGACATCACATTGACCCTCCCCTGAACTATTTGCATGTACATGAGATGTAAATGGAAAATGTTTCATATACCCATTCGACAGCCTTCCTCTTTTCCCTTTTCCGTCAGCGGAAGAAAAACTAGAATAAAGCGATGTTTCTCGTTATTCTCTCAAACATTTACAATTGATATAAACTTCCTGCTCAAAAATCCCCCCAAACTGTAGACGTTCTGCTATTATGGAATAGCAGAAAACAGCATAATGGTAAGTTGCAATCTCTATTTATACCTGTATGAACGTCTTTGATTCGGCAAACATGGGAGAGATGGAATCTTGATGCTCTTTGTAATCAATCAATATGCAGGCAATGGAAAAGGGCTGCTTACATGGCACTTGGTAGAATCGCGTCTAAAGCAGCTTGGTACGAAATATATCGCCTGTGTTACAGCAACGCCAGAAGAAGCAGAGAAGCACGTTCGTGCACATCTAACACAATATCCCCATTCTACGATTGCAGTACTCGGCGGAGATGGAACCATCCATCGTCTACTACCTATTCTTTTAGAAACCCAAGCTGCATTAGGAGTCATTCCCGCCGGTTCAGGCAATGATACCGCCCGGGGTTTCCATATACCTATTGAACCATTGCAAGCACTGAATACCATTCTTCATGGGCAGCGAACTGCTGTCGATCTGATACAGGCCAACAATAAGTGGACATTAACCGCGCTCGCGACAGGCTTTGATGCGGAAGTGGCAGAAGCCGTCAACGAGAGCCGCTACAAGCGCTGGTGTAATCGACTCGGTATCGGCTCCGCTGCCTATGTGATTGGCGCGCTGATCACAATGTTCAAATTCAAGCCTTCGAGAGCAACGATAACAATCAACGGTACTATACATCAATATGATAATGTCTGGTTAACGGCTATTGCCAATTCGACCTCCTATGGAGGGGGAATCCGAATCTGCCCACAAGCTGACCCTGGCGATGGCGAAGTGGATGTGTGCATCGTACACGGCTGCAGTCGTTGGACCTTAATGAGACTATTCTCAACTGTATTTTCCGGCAATCATGTAAACCTGCCATATGTTTCAATGCTGCGTGGATATGATGTTCATATTACATCATCCATTAATCGCGTTGCATACGGTGATGGGGAACGGACAGGCACTACTCCGCTCCGGGCTACAATCAGGAGACATAAGCTATTCTTGATTCAGTCAACAACAAGCTATCATCATGAATCGAAGATTGTGTAAACAAGCTGTTTCTGTATTACGTATAAGGGTAAGTATTACATGGTAATGCCTACATGAGAAAGGGGAACCATTCGTGGGAGAATCTAAAGTCAAATCATTTTTCGCAGAATTTAAGCAATTTGCAATGCGAGGCAACGTTATCGATCTTGCAGTCGGTGTTATTCTCGGCGGCGCCTTTAATAAGATCGTCACTTCTGTTGTCAACGATCTCATTATGCCGCCGCTTGGATTATTAATGGGTGGAGTAAACTTCAAGGATCTGTTCATCAATCTGAGCGATCAAGACGTAACGTCATTGGCACAAGCACAAGCCGCAGGACTTCCTGTTATCGCATACGGCCAATTCATCAGCATCATTATCGACTTCATCCTTGTTGCCTTCTCTATCTTCTTGCTTATTAAAGGCATCAATGCATTCCATCGCAAGAACCCAGAAGAACCGGCAGAAGAAACAACAAAGTCTTGCCCATACTGTCTATCGGAAATTCCTAAGGCGGCAACTCGCTGCGGACACTGTACTTCTGTACTGAGCGAATCCGAAGCGAAAGCGTAACGAACAACATACGCTGTTCCTGTTAGAGAACAACGATAAAAGGCCTTCTTGCTGCACCACACCATCCTAATGATGATGTCTGCAGGAAGAGGGCCTTTTCCTTTTTCATTCGAACAGAATAGAGCCGACTTAGATTGAGCGGTTCGGCTTACTCATTAACTGTTCTGCAATCGCACGGAGCTGCATATCAGGTGTATATACTTCTTCGCCCGTGTCTATTTTCTTGATCCGAATTTCCTCCACATCGGTGCCTGCGCGATCCGGCTCGAATCGAAGCGCATCCTCATCCGCGATATGAACCTCATATCCCATCATACGCAGCATATCCTGCATATCATCCACAGTGGGCTTTTCTTTATCCGGTGTCATAACCAAGCCACGAAGCTTTGCGATATCATCAGTTCCGCGATGAACGACTTCAAAATGTACAATGCACTCCATACGATGTCCTCCTCTTGCTGTCTCTGGGCGCAGCTGTCTTCCCTCGTATCTTCTCCGAAAGAAGATCGGCGCATACCATGCATATGAGGGTTCTTCAACATACATGTGTAACTCATGTAATTACCGATTCGCCTTGCCGGTATTTACGCATGTAGATATACTACTTTACGATAAGGTGCATTGACCGGTTTCACATTTCGGTCATTTTTAGCAAGTTGTCGCAATTTAGACAAAATTAATACTAATCGAAATAGGATGAAATCACCGATTGCATCCGCTTATTGAAGGACTCAACATCTTCTGTGCCCATTTCACTTTTCCACTCGTATAACACCAGATCCTGCACGAATTTGTCCAATACAAGCCGGGTGATGGCCGCGTGCTCGGTCAACAGCGCCTTCGTTGCTGCACCTTCCCCCATGGAACCGACAAAAGCTTCCTTCCGGTCTATAATAAAGGCAAATGGCCGCGTTCGGCGTGAATCCCCGCAATTGAACAAGGACGGCATCCGAACGCTTGCATTGTCATCTGTGCCCGCTATGGACCAGAGAACCTTGACTCCTCGCGACTCCGCTAATGCCAAGTGCTCCCGTATGAGCGCAGCATCCTCTGGCCATACATCTGCAATAATCTCCAGCTTGGCCTCCTGCAATACCCTCTTCATCGTTTCAACTACGGCACGCTCGCCTTCGATACTAAAGAACGATGATTCATCGGCCTCTGTGACCGGCATATGCTCCCGAACATAGTGAAGCGAGGCATCCAAGCGCGATGCTAATATTCGTGTTAACTCTTCCGGCTGTAATGCGGTATATTGCGAGGGGTCGCCATTCCGATGCAAAATAACCCCCTGATCCACCAGCCGCTGAAGTGCAGCATATACATTGGAACGCGACACCCCCAATTTCTTGGCAACCTCATATCCCGTCATCGCGCCTTGCTCGGACAAGCTAACAATGATCTTGCCTTCCATTTCAGTAAATCCCAATGAACGTAAATGTGAAATAAGACCTTGACCTTCCATCGTACTCCTCCTGCTCTAGGTGTCTTCTTCTCCTGTAGTTCAAGGCCATATCACGAAGAAAAGAACCTCTTAACGAATCTGCGATACAAACAAAAGAGGCCGCCGTATTCCATTACGGACAGGCCTCTTTTATAGCTCTGTTCATATATGACGATACACAACCCGACACTTCTTGTCCGTGAGCTGCTGCCTGTCAACAGGCTGCCGCCAATCACTTCGAGCATGTACGTCTGTTCGTTCTTATACGAATGGTGTCCCACATCGTTCACACCATTTTGCTTCGTCATCTGCCACACTGTTGCAGTTCGAGCAGCGGCGCTGGGACAACTCTTCTTCTTTCATAATCGTAATTCTGCGTCCGCCGACCGTTACATTTAAGTCCTCTCGATCCAGATTGACTGTCCCGCCTTGCTTATTTTCGCTTTGTTCGGAAGCCGTGCTATTCTTAGAGGCTTCAGCAGTCGACTTCAATACGATCTCTTCTTCCTCATCATATTCATAGTCATGTTCGAAAGTGGGATGAACCGTATAACGCAACTGCTCCTTCGCAGCTGCCGCCTCCTCCTGCTCTTCCCGCTTCGCCTGCAGGAAGGCCATCCCAAGTTCATCAATCTCTTCTTCCTCAATTTGCGGCGGTTCTGGCAGCTTGCGTCCACATACTGAACAATAATTAGCCGTGAATGGAGCAATCTCGCCACATTCGCAGCGTTTCTGCCTGCGAAGCTCGCTTACCTTCCAATCGAGCATCTTTATATCCTCTTCAACGAGCATATTCAGCTTGGCAATTTCCTTCAAGCCTTCCTCAGCCAGTGTTAAGTCGTTCTTTTTATAAGCATCATATACGAGTTCGCCAATATCATAGACATTTTGCTTCCATTCCTTGCGCTTTGCGGCAATTTGGGCTTGAACCCGGTTCATTTCCATTAGGTTATGCGCTTTTTCCGATGCCTTGGAAGCACTATCTTTTATTTTTTGTATAAAGCGGTTCATTCCCAAGTCTCCTTTCAACTGCCAGTAGGGCAGAACTTCTCTGTTACACTTATTAACACAGACTAAGTGATAGTGAAACGTCTCTCGATAGCCATATGCCCTGTTCTTTATATGCTTGTCATGAAGGATGCCTTCAACAACAACGTATGCATGGCTCAGGCAAAACATGTATTCCTGTCCGCTTCCGTGCAGGAACATGTATAATAGCAATTATCGCTTATTTCTATCATAAAGGAGATACACCATCATGACCACTCCTTCTTCATCAGAAGCGGTCAAAGCCCAGTGGCGTTCCCGCCCATTAGGTATAAAGAGGGAGCAGCCTGTTCCCACAGCAGATTCGGCAGATCCGTTCGTAGGCTCTAATCACAATCATTCTCACCATCGTTCCGGTGGCGATTATGACTCAACTGCATCAGCAGACTTCTTTGCAGCGCTGGAGCGCCAAGGCATACGGCTGCACAACGCACAGAAGGATGCAGTATGCCACATCGATGGCCCACTTCTGTGCTTAGCAGGAGCCGGATCAGGCAAAACATCCGTGCTGACCGCGCGAGCGGCCTACTTAATGACCGTTGGCGGCGTGTCGCCGGAGTCTTTGTGGCTGGTCACCTTTACCAATAAGGCCGCGCAGGAGATGCGTATACGGCTTGCCAATCTGCCAGGCGTGACACGCGACATGGCGCGCCGGGTGCAAGCGCGCACCTTTCATTCGTTTGCCCTGAGGCTGCTGCAAGCGTATGCGCCTCCTTTCCAACTGCTGGCTGAGGAACGCAGACGCCACGGTATGATGAAGCGCGTACTAAGAGAATTGGGACTGCACGACACCCTGCAAGCCGAAACGGCACTGGCCGCATTGTCCTCGCTCAAGTCGCGCCGACTTATGCCTGCTGACTGGAGAACCACGAATGCAAGTGAATTGGATATGAGACGTGCCTTGCTTCGCTTCGAGGAACAGAAAGTCCAGCAGGGCTGCAAGGACTTCGATGATCTGCTTATCGATCTGCTGCAACTGCTGGAGGAGGACTCCAATTTGCTCGAGCGTCTTCGCCGCCGTTTCCAATATGTCCTGGTTGATGAATTCCAAGATACGACGCCAGTTCAATATGAATTACTTCAACAGATTACCGATAAGCACCATAATTTAGCCGTATTCGGGGATGATGACCAGACCATATTTACTTTCAATGGAGCATGTCATCGCTACATTACTGAATTCAAAACGCAATACCCTACAGCTAAACAGATTACGCTCGATTTCAATTTCCGTTCCACCCCCGCCATCGTCGGACTCGGCAATGCGGTTATTTCCCATAACGAGGAGCGGCTGCCAAAGCGGATGCGAACCCCGTCTGAGGCACAAAACATATCGAGAACTGTTAATACACCGAGCGTACCGCAGTATCTTCGCCCTCGTGACGCGGAAGAAGAAGCACAGGTCATTGCAGATCGTATTCATGCAGCCGTGAGCTCCGGTACACATTCATGGCGCGACTTCGCCATATTGTACCGCACTGCAAATACGAGCCGCGCATTAGTTGAATGCTTCACCATGAGCGGTATTCCGTTTCGTCAGTTCGGTGCAGAGCCGTTTTTCTATGACCATAATCTTGTTCGGCCGCTCATCGATCATCTTCGTCTGTCTCTTGCGCCACGAGAGTTCGATGCGCTGGGCAGTGCTGTGGCAGCATTATATATCCCGCGGGAGACGGGTTTGCGCTACCTGCTGGAGGCAGAGCGCAGCAAGGCTAAGAAATACCCGCTTATTCATTTGCAAAGCTGGGACAAGCTGCCCTCCTTCCAACGCGAGGCAATAAAGCCGCGCATTAAGCTGATCAAGAAGCTGGCTGCCATGAAGCCTTACCTCGCCATTCGGGAGATGAGGCGTGAATTTTATGACAAGTTCACGGCAGCCGCCTCTGGTGATCGTGCAACCGCCCATCAGGAAGGGGCTGCGGATACACTCGAGGAGCTGGAATCGTCAGCGAAGCGCTTCGATACTGTCGAGGTGTTCCTAAAACATATTGACGAATTGAAGAAAAAATATGTTGCCATGCATCCTGAATATGCAGCACAGCACCAAAATGGCACAGACTTGGCTTCCGCGCATCCGGCGAGACAAACAGGAAGGCGGTCACCAGCCGCTATACGGCAAGCAGAAGAGAACGATGTGGATGATTCTGTCACCTGCATGACGATCCATCGCGCTAAGGGTCTGGAATTTCCTGAAGTTTTTCTAATCGGTGCAGCCGACGGAATCCTCCCTCATCGCACTGCCCTTCGCAAGGGAGCTCCGTCAGATCGTGCGGCTGCACTGCGAACAGGTGCAAATACGGAAGATGCACATTCCTCTCCCCCTCAACAGGCATATGACCTCAAAATGAATGATGCATTGCTGGAAGAGGAGCGCAGACTTGCTTATGTTGCCGTGACAAGAGCGCGTGAGCAGTTGTATATCAGTTCTCCAGCACTTATTCACGGACAGAAAGCCGAAGTGAGCCAGTTGCTGCGCGACGCTTGGAAAATATAAAGTTCGGTGCAAATACCTAGGGTGTGTTTTGAAATCATCCCCCTTTTTCCGGTACAATAAGATCAGTTGAAATGTTTTTAATTATGAATTGCATTAAAAAAATCTACGAATAGCAGATTACGATACCGTGCTATATTGAGGGGATATTTCATGTCCAAAACCGATATGATTATGAAGCAATATGAACAGGTAAAGCAGCTGCCTACCTTATATCAGCTCGCATTGGAAGAATTGGAGACCAAGATTAAGGTTATTCAAGCCGAATGGAAAATACGCAATGGCTATCCGCCAATCGAACATATTAAGACACGTCTGAAGGAGCCGAACAGCATCTTCAGCAAGCTGCAGCGCAAAGGATACCCGCTTACATTGGACTCCATCGTGGATAAAATATATGACGTAGCAGGCATGCGTATCGTCTGTGCCTTCGTTAAGGATATTTATCTCATTCTCGAGCATCTGAAGACGCGTGATGATATTCGCATCGTGGAGATTAAGGATTATATTAAAAATCCGAAGAGCAACGGATACCAGAGTCTCCATGTCATCGTTCAAGTGCCGCTTGTATTATTCGAGGATACACGCTGGATCTACGTTGAAATTCAGCTTCGTACGCTCGCCATGGACTTCTGGGCAAGTCTTGAACACATTATTTACTACAAATTCGAACAGCAGGTTCCGGCTCATGTAACGGAAGAGTTAACCGAAGCTGCAAGAGCAGTCGATGAGCTGGATCGAAAAATGCTTGAGCTGCGCAAAGAAATATTATCGTACAATCATGAGGATTGGGCGAACACGATTCAGCGGGGCTTGCCTTGGGAGGATGCCCAATAGTAAACTCTCAGCGGCTCATCATGTCAGTTCACTGTAGGTCAAAATGGAGCTTGGATAAAACCGGCTCTATTTGCGCATCGTAACGATGACGCCGGAGAACGTGGCCTGCCATATTCATCGGCGTCCATACGATAACTGTCATGACGAAGGAGGACCACGAACATGGCCAAGCCCGATGATCGCTCTAACAATGCAGCTCGTCTGCAGAATGCCATTGACAACACATCAAGCAAGCTGCATAAAACCGAGCAGTATTTGACAGAGCATGCTGAAGAGATTAGCGCGACAGAGCGTCATGCTTTGCAAGCCAAGAATGAACGCCGTCGCCACAGCATCGAAGGGTTTGCCGCTGAGAAGCGCGACGAGCAATCGAACGCTTCCTCGTAGTAAGCCAATCGTTGACAGATGGATCGCAAAAAGAGGCGGAGCTTGAATCAAGCTCCGCCTCTCTTTATAAAATGGTTATGATTTTAAATTATTGCAATAGTTGCTCCAACGTTAGCTTGCCGTCATAGATGGCTTTGGCTGCTTCTTTGCCGACATAGCGGACATGCCATGGCTCGTACACATAACCGGTAATGCTCTCTCCATCCTTCGGATATCGAATAATAAATCCGGATTCATGAGCGTGCTCAGCTACCCACTTGCCTTCTTTCGAATCACCAAATACCTCTTCCAGTACATCGCCTACACTTGGACTCGACAAGTCCATCGTAAGTCCCGTCTGATGCTCACTCGTTCCAGGAACTGCACTCACGCGAGCGGCATATTCCTTGCCTTGCGTATCCACATAGTGATTGAACAAGGATTGCTGACGCTTGAAGGAACGATAGCCCGATACCGCATGCAGTGTAATGCCTTCATCCTTGGCCTGCTTAAACATCTCCTCAAGCGCCTCTGCTGCCTCCTTGCGCAAATGACGCTTCTCATGCGCTTCCTCGAAGGAGAACTTCACATTCGGCTCTACAAGATCCGGCGGCTCATAGCCATCAGGCAAGTAGCGCTCCTTATTGACTACAACCAGAATAGACTCTGGATTGGTAACAACAGCCTTGTCGCCCTGCTGTTCAATCGTAGAACTAAGTCCATATTCCGATTTCAGCTTGGCTGCAACTGATGCTGCGTCATCTGTGCTGGCAGAGCCTGCTTCACCTTGGCCCTCACCATTTGCTTCTCCCTGCTTATTATTATCCGGCGGCGATGTTAATGCCGGGTCGACTTGTTCTTGTCCAGATGTTACTGCTGTCTCGTCTCCGCTCTTCGGGTCTGCGCTCTGGCATCCACTGAGCAGAATCGCTGTCCCAAGTGCAAATACGAGACACTTTGCAGCCATGTTGTGTTGACTCATTGGTATTTCCCCTCTCCCAATCTATGACTAGTAGATTGAGAGTCTATTATATCGCAATAGATTGCCTATTGCGAATAGTAGAGACCGTACCAGAGCAACCCCCGTCTAACCCACGATAGGCAACGGGCGCCTGCTAGCTGTATGCTTGCTGACGCCCGAATCCTTAATTCCTATACGGTTACGGTACTGGACTTATGCTTCACTTCTTGCCCTACTTCAATATCAGCATCTTCATCCCGATTGAAGGCTTCTCGATCGAACTCGCCTTCACTTTTACCGATAAGCAGGGAGGCAACAGTCGTTCCTGTGGCATTGACTGCTGTACGCGCCATATCCACGATTGCATCGATCCCAAGAACAAGTCCAAATCCTTCGATAGGCAAACCTGCCTGAACGAGGACGACTGTCGTTGAAATGGACGCCGGCCCTGGAACACCCGCCACACCAACAGATGCTAGTGTTGCCGCTCCAACGATGAGCAAATAATCAGCAATATTGAGATCGATGCCATACACTCTTGCAATGAAGACAGCGACAATCGCTGGATAAATTCCGCCGCATCCATTCATATTAATCGTTGCGCCCAGCGGGGCAACAAAGCTTGCAATTCGATCCGATACCTTCATCCGCTTCGTGATCACTTCCAAATTCACGGGCAGTGTTGCATAGCTGCTTCGTGTCGTAAAGGCAACCGCAATCGTTGGATATGCCTTCTTGAAGAAACGAATCGGATTCACACGCGCACCGAAGGCGACAAGCGAGCCAAAGGTTACAATCATATGAATCAAGCACGCTACATAGACGGCAATAATGAACCAAGCAAGCTCCTTCAGTGTAGACAGCCCGTACTTGGCTGCCATCGACGTCATTAATCCAAACACACCGTACGGCGTTAACTTAATAACCAGCTTCGTTACACGGAACATCACATGAGAGAAGGACTGGAAGAAGGCGCGAATCGGCTGCACCTTCTCTGGATTGCGCAATCCCTCCAGTGTAATCGCCACTGCAATAAAAGCTGCAAATATAATCACCGGCACAACCTTGCCCTGTGCCATCTCATTGATCGGATTAGAAGGCACAAGATCAAGCAGCACTTGCTTGAAGGTTGGAATTTCACGCTGCTCGAAGCCCTGCGCCGCTTCTGAGCTCTGGGCGATACCGGAGCCAGGATCAATGACCACAGCAGTTCCCAGGCCGATAACAGCCGCAATCGCAGTCGTAATCAAGAACAGCGCGATCGTCTTCGTTCCAAGCTTCTTCAAAACATTTGGATCCTTCACGGAAGTAATACTCGATATAATTGCTGCAAAGACGAGCGGCATGACAACCATCTTAATCAAGCTGACATAGATCGATCCGAGAATACTGACATCTGCAGCAGCCTTGCCAAATACGGCACCAAGAGTTAAACCAAGCGCCATAGCGAGCAGTACGCGAAGTCCGAAACCAACCTTCTTCTTCGCCAACCACCATAGCAAGATCACAAGCAGCAGTGCAGCCCCCCAGCTCGCATAGACATTCCAGTCCTGCAGAGTGATCCAGTTCTGTTCTTTCATCATGACAACCCCTTCGTCTATTTATTCTCATAATTCCAACTTGTTTTATTGGTATTATAAAAATGGGAACGGAACTCGTCAATACTTTTTTATAAGAAGGATGCTATGGGTGTAAGATATGTCTTCAAAATTCAAAGAATCCCCGTACGGTTCAGCCACATCTGATCCGCATGGATCCACTGATTCGCATATTCCTCCCAAGCCTCAGGGTATCGCTTCATCAGCCCTCCTACTGTACAGGTCGCCAGCCCATCCACCGTATCCCACCAAGAACGTATTATGATAAATTGCTCAATTCTATGTATATGTGACAAATTCAAAAACTTAACTCCACCGTCCAACAGCCCCATTGCTAGATAAGCGAACTTCCACTCCTCCAGCTCCCATAAATATTGAGCAGCATATAAACGGAAGGCATCAATAAGTGGCTCGAGCGGATAAATATTCATAAGCGATTATCCCCAGTGCTATAATTTATAATCATTGCGAGGTACAATGAGCTATACTGCAATTCCAATGATGTAAAAGTCCTTATAGATATTCTCCGCAAAGCTGGTTCCTAAAACGACAACAAAGCGGCCTCTACCTTCGTAGAGACCGCCCATGTAACTTACTTTTTCAAATTATCCCATGCCTTCTGGAAGTCAGCGAACATTTTATCCTTATCCGACTTGCCAGCAATGTAGGCTTGAATCGCATTGCCGAATTCTTGCGTTGCGCCATCTGGGTACTTGAACCAGTTCCAGCTTAGCACTTTATTGTCTTGGCTGTACTTCACTACTTCTGCAGCAATGTCGCCAAGATCTTCCGCTGTCGCTTGAATCGTTGTCATCGCCGGGATGAACTTGAACTGCTTCGCAATGTATTCCTTGCCGATATCGGAGGATACCATCCAGTTCAGGAATGTCTTCGCTTCTTCCTTCACCTTGGAGTTCTTGTTCACAACCCAGTTGTTCGGCACGCCAACGAGAAGCTTATCATTTTTCACCGCATCATCATCTATTGGCATCGGAAGCACGCCAAGATTCAATTTCGGATCAATACTGTCAATTTGCACCTGTGTCCAGTTGCCTTGTTGCATCATAGCAGCCTCGCCCTTGGCAAACAGCGTTACTTGAGTATTATAGTCCGTTGTCAGTGGGTTCTTATTGCCGTATTTCACCGTCAGATCGAGCATCTTCACCCATTTCTCGAATTCCGAATTTCCTTGGAACTTCGCGCTGCCATCAGTGAGTGCCTTAATGAATGCATTTGGATCCGCTTGCTGTGCAAACGCCACGTTCAAGTTGTGAATACCGAGGATCCACCATTCCTGATAACCGTCAGCGAATGGAGTAATGCCTGCTGCCTGAAGCTTCTTCGCTGCATCCTCAAGCTGGGTCAGCGTTTTCGGTATTTCGGTAATGCCTGCCTTCTGAAACAAATCCTTATTGTAAATGAAGCCATAGCCTTCCAAGTTCATCGGCATGCCGTACAGCTTGCCATCCTTCGTCATTGGCTCCTTGGCAAGAGGGATTACATCCTTCACCCATGGCTCGCCAGACAAGTCTTCCAAATGATCCGCCCATGTGATCATTTCTTGATAGCCGCCATTATTGAAAATGTCCGGCGCATCGTTGCCAGCGAACTTCGCCTTCAATGCAGCGCCATAATCAGCACCGCCGCCGACTGTCTGGATATCCAGCTTAATATTCGGATAAGTCTTCTCGAACTCGCCCTTCAATCGGTTTAGCGCTTCAGCAATTTCGACTTTGAACTGAAAAATTTTAACGGTCTTTACTTCTTGACTGCCGGTTCCTTTATCGTTACCGGAGCCAGATGCACCTTCATTGCTCTTTGAACCACAGCCCGCCAGCATAACAGATACCGCCAACAGCATTAACAAAGACCATTTCGCGACTCGCTTCATTGCAAAGACCTCCCTTTGTCTGTGTACGCTCTTCATTCTGTTCGATCCCTGATCCTATCTTCTTCGTGTACCATTTCCACATTTTTCGCAAATCATACGATGGAACTGACTCACTGCTACCTAGTGGAACTAGCCATTCATCCACCATATTGCTGTTTGCACCTCGATTATAACCCCTTTCTTGCAAGCGGTTACAGAGAGAGTATTGACCAATCAGGTGGAATTCGTTGATCAGTTCTATTTGATTCGATTATCCCTTTACCGAGCCTGCTGTGATTCCTTCGATAATATATTTCTGCATAGAAAGAAAGAAGATGATGATTGGCGTAATGCCGAGCACTAGCGCAGGAAGCGCCAAGTCCCATTGTTTTGTGAACTGGCCAAAGAAGGCATAGGTCGCCAACGGAATCGTCCGCAGACTTGCACTTTGCAACATCAGCGAAGGAAGCAAATAGTCATTCCATATCCATAAACTGTTCAAAATCGCCACCGTTACGAACATCGGCTTCAGCAGCGGGAATACGACCTTCCAGAACACGCCGTAGGGCGTACAGCCGTCAACGACCGCCGCTTCCTCAATTTCAAGCGGAACTGATTTCATAAATCCATGGAACAAAAAGACCGACAGCGGAGCTCCAAAACCTAAGTAACATATAACCAGTCCCGTCATACTGTCCATCAGATTCAATGTGCCTGTAACCTTAACAAGCGGGATCATAATAGATTGGAATGGGATGACCATCGCCGCCACGAACAGCATGAACAAGGTCCGATTGAACCGCGTATTATGACGCACCATCCGATATGCCGCCATCGCGCTGGTCAACCCCACCAGCAGAACACTCACCACTGTAATGAGCAGTGAATTGGTAAACGCCTGTGGGAATTTCGTTATTTCCCACGCTTTCTGATAGTTCCCCCATTCGAACGATGCGGGCCAGCTTGCCGCGTTAGACAGCAAATCCCCGAAGGACTTCACAGAGTTCACTAGCAAAAAATAGAACGGGACAAGAAAGATAAGACCTACAATGACCATCACAAATTCTAATATCAATGTTCGAACATGATATGATTTAGTCGCTCCCATTACATTTCAACCTCCTTGCTCTTCGTGATGCGCACTTGGATGAGCGTAATGGCGGAGACAATCAAGAAGAATACGAGCGCCTTGGCTGTACCGAGACCGTATCGATTATTCTGGAATGCCTCCAAGTAAATATTAAGGGCAACCGATTCGGTTGATTTGAACGGACCGCCCTTCGTCAGGGACAGGTTCAAATCGAACATCTTGAATGACCAGGAGATAGCTAAAAATAAACATACCGTTACAGCCGGCATAATCAGCGGCACAATAATGTTGCGCAGCACTTGTCCACGGGTTGCCCCATCTATTTCTGCGGCTTCCAGCACGTCTTGGGGCACATTCATCATCGCTGCAATATAGATAACCATCAAGTATCCGGCAGTTTGCCAGACAAATACGATAATAATGCCCCAGAATGCTGTTGTCTCGTCACCAAGCCAAGGCAGGTTGAAAAATTCAATTCCCGTCAAATCTCCTACTGCTGCAAATCCCTTAATGAAAATAAACTGCCAGATGAATCCGAGCAGCAATCCCCCGATTACATTCGGCATAAAGAATACGGTTCGCAGCATATTGCGCAGCTTCAGTTGTCTTGTCAAAATATAAGCAAGACCAAAGCCGAACAGGTTCGTCAACACAATGCCGACGATTGTAAAGCGTGTTGTAAACCAGAAGGCCGGGAAGAAATCTGAGTCCTTCGCAAATATTTGAATGAAATTATCGAGCCCTACCCATTTCACAGTTCCGGAAACTCCATTCCAATCCGTGAATGAGTAGAACATGCCGAGCAGGAATGGAATGATGACAATAAGGGTGAAAAAGAATGCCGCAGGTCCGATGAAGAAGACTTGCTGCAGGGCTTGAGATGCTCGTTTGCGCGACATCCGAATCTCTCCTTTTCAACAGAAGTTATAGAGATTATGAAATCTTGTTGCTTTCAGTATGCACGCGAATGTAAACGGTTACCACAGATGGTCTTGAACGAAAAGGTGGAATATATTGACCCTCTCCTTATGTAAGCGTTACACTGTGGATCTGAGGAGGCGATTGTATGAAATGGAACAGTATTCGCACCAAACTTATCTTATTTATGCTCATTGCGACCATAGTCCCGACTGTCGCTACAATGATCATTTCGTACAGCTACACGACCGATTCACTGAAGAAGCGCGCCATTGAGCAGAACCATCAGCTCATGTTCCAAGGGAAAACGAACTTAGCCAATTTCATTGATAATTTGAACCGCGCCTCCTTGACCATTTATACCGATTTTGAATTTTATCGCCAACTGGACAGAGGATATGACGACTATACGTTTGATTCCTACACCTATATCACCCTGCAAAATATCGCATCATCTATGAATGGTATCTGGCAGGTATACTTCTACCGTACCGAAACGAAGCGAGCATCGCTGGTCATTCAAAGCATTCCGCGGCGCATTTACGATGCAAAGGTACATGAGGATACAGCCCGCTATACGAAGGACGGCATTCAGATGCAGCCTACGCATTTGAGCCATACGTATGGATTTTCTTCATCACCGTTCTTCTTCCCGAGTGTCCAGGTGTTCACCTTGCATCGGCCGATCTACCGCATTCCTTCCAATGAACGCTTAGGAATGCTGTCCGTTGATGTGAAACTTGATTCACTTGCTCAAATTGTGGATCAGTTGTACGTCAAGGAGCAGGAAAGCATCTATTTGCTTGATGATTTGGGGCACGTGTTTTATGCGGACGACCGGCAGCTCATTGGACAACAGCTGCAGGACAGCTGGTATGATCGAGATCAATTCAACAAACAGGAAAGCGGCCATTTCGAGCAGGATGGGGCCATCTTCATTCATGAGCGCGTCTCAACACCGCTGACAAATTGGACGATCGTGAAAAAGATACCGAAGTCGTATTTGCTTCAGGGGGCGAACCAAGCGGCAATCATTAATATAATGCTCATTGCCTTGTCCCTTATCGTCATTATCATTGCCACGATTATCGTATCTTTCCGCATTACGAGGCCGGTACGTCAGCTCGTTCGCTACATTAACCAAGTACAGACCGGGAACTTGCGTGTAGATATTCAACCCGTCAGCAATGATGAGATTGGCGTCGTCTTAAAGCGGTTCCGCAATA
This sequence comes from Paenibacillus sp. S-12, assembly GCF_030363895.1. NCBI lineage: Bacteria > Bacillati > Bacillota > Bacilli > Caryophanales > Paenibacillaceae > Paenibacillus > Paenibacillus sp. S-12. The sequence goes on along the minus strand of NZ_JASIUF010000026.1, from coordinate 228,463 downwards.
TGATGGACATGATTAACAACCTTATTTTGCGGGAATATCAGCTTGAGCTCGCGAACAAGTCGAACCAGCTTAAGGCGCTGCAAGCGCAGATTAACCCGCATTTCATGAATAATGCGCTGCAATCGATTGGCACACAGGCGCTGCAGCATAATGCGCCACATATTTATAAACTTGTTACCGCACTGGGCAAAATGATGCGCTACAGCATGTACACGGATCAGAGTACGGCAACTGTCCAAGAAGAGATTGATCATGTGAAAGCCTATCTGCAGTTGCAGGCACAGCGATTTGAAAATACGTTCCAAGCTGTATTCGACATTGACGAGCGAACACTGGACATTCATCTGCCGAAGATGACGCTTCAGCCTCTCGTAGAGAATTATTTCAAGCATGGAATAGACCGTTCTGTACCGAGCGGACAGCTTACGATCCGTTGCAGTTGCATGCAGCGAACGGAACAACAGCAAGACGAAGCAGAGGTTCAATATTTGCAGCTTGTGGTAGAAGATAACGGGCGAGGCATGACCTTGATGCGCCGGATCGAGCTGAACGAAAAGCTTCAAGAGGTGCATCCCGAGCTGTTGGGTACACGGACAAGCCATGCCATATCACGAGATGAGTTCGTATCGGACAACGCTGCTGGCTCCTCGTCTAGTATTGGACTCGTCAATGTGCTTGCCAGACTACAGCTATTCACGGATGGCCGTTCAACAATGAAGGTGGAGGAACAGGTACCTCATGGTACTCGCATTGTCATAGAGATGGGATTGGAGCGTGAGAATGAACATGAAGGCACTGATCGTAGATGATGAGAAGCATGTGCGGGATGCAATCCGGTTGCTTGTCGCTTGGGATACGCATGGAATAGATACGATTATGGAAGCTGCAGACGGCGAGCAGGCAGTCCAATTGATTAAGCAGCACAAGCCCCAAGTAGTCATGACCGATATGATGATGCCCGCCATGAGCGGAACAGCTCTTATGGAGTGGATGAGCCGTCATGCTCCTTCGAGCAAAATCATTGCCATCAGCGGACATGATGATTTCGCACTCGTTCGCCATGCAATGCAGCATGGCGGCATGGACTATATATTGAAGCCGATCGACCCAGATACAGTGAATGCTGCCATCCATAAAGCGGTAATCGCATGGAAGCGCGAGGAGGAGAACCGCCAGTCAAGCCAGCGGCAGCGTATGCAAGCCAATGAATTCAAGCCTATGCTGGCTGAGAAGCTGTGGTCTGGGTTGCTGGACGATCCTTGTGTATATGAGGGAAATGTACGTAGGCTGCAGCAAGAGCTCCACCTGCCTGCCGCCATTACGAGCGCTCGGCTTGCAGTTGCGCGGATCAACGCGACACATGCCAGCCTGCGCGGAAGGTTCGGCGACAACAGACAGCTTCTATTCTATTCGCTCGTCAACATCGCCGATGAGCTGCTGAACGGTCACGCCTGCGCATCGAATGAACCGCGGCAGTATGCTTCTGCAAGCGGAACCGCCTTCCGCTATGGAGCCGCTTCCGATGAGCTTGTCATCATTATGTGGGACTCCCCGCAACGACTGGAATCGTTCTTGGAGCAATTGAATGCAGGATTGGAACAGACCTACAAGCATCGACTGCACTTCGGGATATCGAAAACGTTCTCCCTGCCCTTAGGGATAACAGACGGGTATTCTGAGGCCAAGAGCGCGCTGATGCAGCGCAATCTGCTCATACACGGAGTTCATATCCATACTGTACAGAATAGCGCTGGTGCGGAGGAGTTGACTCGAAATGCCCCTCCTACCTTACATGGAGGAACAGGCAAGCAGATACGGCTCGCCTCCTTCGAGGAAGAGTGGAGGCTCGCCCTGTTAAGCGGGCATGAAGAGCAGCTGCGGCAGGCTGTCCACGCCTTCATTCAGGCGCAGAAACTGCTGCCTCAGTTGACACCGGATATGCTCGTCGGCTGGATAAAGGAATGGGAAGCCCTGCGTGTACGTATGACTCAAGCCGCTGCTCCCGATGCTGACGCAGCCGATAAACTGCTGGTTGACTCACAAGACCAGTTGTTTATTCCATATCATTGCCCAGAATGCTTGGATCATTTCGCATGGCAGGACTGGGAGCAATCGTGGCTGTCAGCGATGAAGCAGTTGGCTTGCCTCCTGCTGCAGCAGAAGAAGGAAGCACAGCATATCATCTATGATATCGCCAAGTATGTGGAGCAGCACTATCATGAGGAGGTATCGCTGCAGGATATCGCTCAGCGCTTTTATGTCAGCCGCGAATACATTTCCCGCAAATTCAAGCAGCAGTTTGGCATCAACCTGTCCGATTACATGACGAATATTCGTATGAACAAGGCGCTTCGCCTTCTGCTCAACCCTCACCTTCGTATTGCCCAAGTAGCCGAAATGGTAGGGTACCAGGATGAGAAATACTTCAGTAAAGTGTTCAAAAAGACACAAGGCATGTCACCGAACATGTATCGCAAGCGGCAAACGAATATGCAGTAGTGAAAAAACACGACAACAAGGGCGTCCTTATGGGCAGGCTGTACAGCTGTGCTCATTGGGACGCCCTTTCTTATGTCTAATGTTATGAAGGAGGTACAGAGAATCAATGCCGTAAATCCGCTGCGACATTATTTCTACATTGCAGCGGCATGATTAGATGTATGTAACTTCAATCGCTTTTTTCATCGAAATTGCGGCTTGAATCTCTTCTTTTCCAATGTTGGGCTCGTCTCCTCTTCCACCATGCGATGATCAGAAGCAACAGCGGATACAGCAGCAGCATAGTTGCAGAAAATAACGGTTCTGTGGTCATAAACAAATCCACCATGTCCTGTAAATTATCGGAAATCCAGAAACTCATCGCGATGATGAGAACGCCGATCGGAAAAATGATTGGCCGAAAATCCTTTAGCCTCAGCCACTGAGCGGTTCCAAGCACAAGCACGTAATACCAGGCGGCAATTTGCACGAAGCCGCCCATTACCCACAGAACGACTACTATCGCTTCCACATGCTCAAAGAACCCTGCAAGGCTGATATAGCGAGATGCCACAAATACAGGGAAGGTAAACATCGATGTCAGCGGGCCAAATAAGAACAAGCAAACTAAATTGGTAAGTACCATGGTAAGCAGCGTAAGGATTAGCGGTGATAAGCTCCATTTTATACGGCTGCGGTTACCGATTGCATAAGGAAGGAAAAATCCGATTAGCAAAAATCCCAAAAACCAAGTTGCTGGTGTAATCGAACCTTCCAGAACAAGCCTCCATCCATTGTTCAAAATCGGAAACATCTCAGTCGCACTTAATTCGGGAAGAAGAAATAGCGGGATCGAGAGCAACAAAATCATAAACAACGGAGCAATGAGCAGGGCAAATTTGCCGATGACTTCGATTCCTCCACGGATTGCTACGGCGCATACAAATATAAGGGCAGTATTAATAACCGTCTCAGGGGTGCGAATGAGCAGGGATCCAACGATAAATTCTCCATATTCCCTTACAATGAGCCCTACATTATGCAGCAGAAAAAATAGAAATACTCCGTTCACTATCATACCGGCCCAGCGTCCAATGAGCTGGGGTGCGTATTCGACCATCGTCATTTCGGGGTAGTACCGATTTAGACACATAGCAATAAACAATGTGATAAATCCCGCCACTGAGCCGATGATCGATGTCATCCACGCATCTCGGCCCGCGATTTGGGAAGCTACCGTTGGAATCACGAGCACGGCTGTGGCGCACACCATCAAATAGGTCAGCATGCACAGCTGCGGCCAAGTTATTCGTCCTCGTTCCATACCCTTTCCAACTCCTTCTTTTAACAGGATCATGCTGGATGCTTCAACCATAACAACAGCGGCTTGTATACGAAATCAATCCATTGTCGGGGCGACGTCCATGGAGGGAACTGGCTTATAGAGAAGACAACGATCCAGGCGAGCCCCCACAACACAAAAAACGCCTTTTTTTCTCTGTCACTCCGCTTGGAAAAAGTACCGATCTTCCATTCCCAGATCAAATTGATAATCAACAGCAGGCTCATTCCCGCTAGAAAATGGTTCCCCATTAATGCACACCCGCCTTCTGCTCAATGGTGCTTGTGATGCTGCCTGGCCGCTCAATCAGAGCATGTACGCGAATTTCAATTTTCATATTGGCATAAATATGATCCCAATTCGGCCCTATCTGCTCTTTCCATTGTGATGGGTACTTTCGGTGTACGCGCGCTGCGAAATCGAACACATCGGTGGACAGCTTCTTTTGTGACATTGAAATGGATTGCTTAATGATCTGTTCGATGTTCGCTTCTATCTTGGTTTCTGCTTGACGTGCTTGATCCGAATCGGATACGTCCAGCTTGGTGCTATTTTGTGTCATATCCATGAAGGCAACCAGCTTCATCCGCATTGTCAACTGCTTCCCATCCCAATACGGATCGAACGTCAACGTATTGTGGCGAACCCGAAGCGACAAACAGTCCTTTCCATCCCCTTCCTTGCATAAAGAGACCGTTAAACGCTTCTTCTCCCCCCGCAGCCACATCACGCCAATCACATCTTTACCGCCTATTTCGCCAACATAATGATCCTTTTTGAAGACGGACAGCTTATCTATCGAAGGGACACGGACACCAAGCTCGCTCGTCTTCCATTCCACAAACGGAGCAAACCCCATCGATGAATCTCCGGCCATCATCTTCATATAATCGAGCAGCGTAACATCCCATATAGAACGCGACTTGCCAAGATCCTTGAACATCTCTGCGACGTTCTGATGGAGTTGAGGCATTGACTTAAGGAAATCGCTTGCTTCCCCATCTGTAATAAATATAAGGGCATGCTCACGCGGATTCTGATATCGCAGGAAGAAGTCGAAATGTTTGAGAAGCCCCTCTTCTGCAAGCTTTTTGCTAATCACGTATACTTCGGTTTGTCCCCAAAATATATATCGTGGCATCTTATTTTGCAGCTCAAATACGGCCTCGCCAAGTGTTTTGCCATTCGCCGAAAATACAGTTGTTGAGCCACCTTTTCCACCCTCCTTGCCCCCGCTGGAAGAAGAAGAAGCTCCTCCTTCTTTAGGGACGTATACCTGCAATGTCGTCTTTATTCCCCCATCCCCGTCCTGATCCAATCCGGCAGCAAGAATAATGGAGAGCTGCTCAATTTCAGTCCGATCCCAGCAGCTTGCAAGCAGGGGCACCAGCAGACAGAGAAGAATTGTGCTGGCTATATATCGAATCATTCGAGTCAAACGCATACTCCACCTCTATTCTCCATGAGAATGATCAACCCTATAGGATTACCTACACGGCAGTATCCCGCTTCTTATTCTCTGCCTATCAAGCTACCTTCTAGGTACTGGCACCCCCTCTGCCTCTGCTATCCCCGACTTCCATTCGCGCAGATACACCACGCTCCATTTGGGTGTCCTCCGTCCATACGGGGACACGAAGAAAAATATCCTTAAGCTCTTCTTTGCGCATTGGTGCAATTCCTGACATATAAGGGATACCGAACGATCGCAATGTAAACAGGTGTGTCATCAGCAATATGATCCCCATCATTAATCCCAACATGCCCAGCATGCCCGAGAGGATCATCATAGGAAAGCGCAGCAGCCGCACAGCGATTCCCAAATTGTAATGCGGAACTAAGAATGAGGATACCCCTGTAATCGCGACAACCATAACCATCGGAGCAGAGACGAGCCCTGCAGTTATTGCGGCCTGACCAATAACGAGAGCGCCGACGATGCTGATTGCAGAACCAACCTGCTGTGGCAGCCGCGCGCCCGCTTCACGAAGCGCCTCGAACATAATCTCCATTAAGAGCGCCTCTACAAGCGCCGGAAATGGAACTTGGCTGCGGGCTTTAGCCATCGTTAATATGAGAGCAGTTGGGATCATCTCCTGATGGTAGGTGATAATTGCAACATAAAGAGATGGCCCAATTAGTGAAATCACGAGGCAAATGTAGCGCAGCCAGCGGATGATGGTGCCGAAGTGATGGCGCTCATAGTAATCCTCAGGAGATTGCAAGAACGATGCCCACAATCCTGGCGCAATGAGGGCAACTGGCGACCCATCAACTAGAATGACGATACGTCCCTCAAGCAAATGGGAGGCAGCTACATCTGGACGCTCTGTAGTAAGTAGCTGGGGAAATGGAGATGCTGGCATATCCTCCAAACATTCTTCCACATAACCGCTATCTAGCACGCTTTGCAACGACATGCCTTCCAGACGCTTCCGTACTTCAGCCAGCAATTGGGGAGCTACAATGCCTTCTATATAGGCATACCGGATTTCTGTAAGAGTCAATTCGCCACGCTTCAGCGACTCCATCTTCAACCGCGGTGTTCGAACACGCCGACGAAGCAAGGCTGCGTTTGTTTGCAGCGTTTCTACGAATCCATCCCTTGGGCCGCGTACCACCGATTCCGCAGATGGCTCTGATACGCCACGCTTGTCGAACTTGATCGCATCAATCGTAAATCCGGCAGATGAACGGTGAGGAATAAGCAGGGTTAAGCCTGCTAATATTGCTTCCATTGCCGCCTCCATCGAGTGAGTCGGCGTCACCTTCACAGCTGTAACGGTTCGCAGGATATCCTCTACCAGTACATTAGCGGAGTCAGGCTTGTCCGGATAACGCTGCTTCAGCGGTTCAATAATATGTTCGTCCAGCATCGCCGAGTCCGTCAGCCCGTCTAGATAGCATAAGGTAGCCTTCTTGCCTCCCTGTAATTCGAAGGTGTAAAAAATCACATCTTCACACTGTTGAAAGCAATCTTTTAAGAAGGCAACATTGCTCCTTCCATTGGAAGACCATTCTGCATTTTGCGGCATGCCGGCTTGTGCAGTTCCGTTATGTTGTTCTTCTGTTGTAGGCATATACTCCTACCTCCTTCGAAGTTCCCCGCACCGAACATCGACTCTGTAACGAGTCTCCGTCTTCTCCCAATATAGGTTTGCATGTACAACTGAAAATTATGAGTTGACAGTTGAAAATCATCATGATATAGTTATCTCGAATTAAAGATATTATTTTTCGAGACATTAAGTTCCTTATCGTAAAGGTGGTGAATGACAGATGACCAACCCTCGTACGGATGCATTTGATCCCGAGATTCAGCAGTCGCTAAAGCTATTCATTGTATTGTCCCGCGCCTCTAAGGCCCTTATGGACTATGCCCAGCAGGACATGAAGCATTATGAGCTTAATCCGTCCGAATTCGCGGTCATGGAACTGCTCTACCATAAGGGGGCTACCCCTATCCAGCAGATCGGCGGTAAAATATTGCTTGCCAGCGGCACGATGACCTATGTAATCGACAAACTTGTAAAGAAGGGATTCCTGCAGCGAAGACCTTGCGAGAAGGATCGTCGCGTCATCTATGCAGAGCTGACGCCTGAGGGAGAAGCTGTTATTGGCGACATCTTCCCTCGACATGCGAAGGCTCTTCACGAAGCGGTTAACGGAATGCCTTTGGAAGACAAGGAACAACTCATTGGCTTGTTGAAAAAGCTGGGACAGAACATCCCTTCACCAAAGTAGCCCTTTAAAGTAGCCCTTTTCAGTAGAGAAGGGTATCCCTTTGGCCATATATCTCGAATTCAAGACTCTCATATTACGCATTTTATTTTAAAAGTAGTTTACTTCATACCTATTAGGAGGAATATTACATGTTGGCAGATTACGGATTATTATTAATTCGTCTCGTTATTGGATTGACGATGATGGGACACGGAGCACAGAAGCTGTTCGGTTGGTTTGGCGGTTACGGTATTAAAGGGACAGGAGGATGGTTCGAGTCTATCGGTATGCGGCCTGGGCCACTTATGGCACTTATGGCTGGATTGACTGAGCTTGCTGGAGGCTTGTTGTTCGGTCTCGGATTCCTGACTTGGCTAGGCGCAGCTTTCATTGTCGGTACGATGCTTGTCGCCATTGTGAAGGTGCATGGCGCGAACGGATACTGGGTAACCTCGAATGGTATTGAATACAACGTAATGCTGATTGCTGCCGCAATTGGAGTAGCTTTAATTGGTGCAGGAGCTTTTTCTCTAGATGCATTGATGTAACCCTTTTTTCAAGAATTCGATCATTCGAACTTATTAACGACGTATACACTTACGAAATGCAATGGCACGACGATCATAACATACGAATCATAACAGGAGGACTATACAATGAATTCAACAATGAAACGTTCCATTCAACGCGCTGGCGATCGTTATCACAATGATCATGGCTGGCTGAAGACATCCTTCAGTTTCTCCTTCGCTGATTACTATGATCCAGACAATATGCACTTCAGCTCACTGCGTGTGTTGAATGACGACCATATTGCACCTGGAACTGGATTTGACCTTCACCCCCATAAAAACATGGAGATTGTTACGGTCGTATTGAAGGGTGAGTTGGAACATCAGGACAGCACTGGCAATCGCGAGATTATCGTCCCAGGCCAAATTCAGCGCATGAGCGCTGGAACAGGTATTTACCACGGCGAAGCTAATGCGTCCAGCTCTGAGCCGCTTGAGCTGCTGCAATTGTGGTTCATGCCGGAACGTCTTGGCATCACACCATCATATGAAACGCATACGTATGGATTGGAATCCATCCAGAACCGCCTGCTTCCAGTCGCATCCAATCATGCGAAGGAGCTTGGCACAGCCCATATTCATCAAGATATGACGATGTACTTGGGTCACTTCCAAGACGGTGAGGAAGTGACGATTGAACAACGCCCAAACCGCTCCCTCTATATATTCGTAATGGAAGGTGAAGTCGGCTTTGAGGATGGTGAAATGCTGAACCGCCGTGATGCAGCCCGTATTGAAAATGCTGGTTCTCTAACGCTCCAATTCAAGCCTGGGACACATGTCATGGTTATTGATTTGCCTTAATAACATTTTATCCCTGAATATTTTCTCTTTCTTGCACCCCCTTCCCTATATATAAAAAAAGAGATGCGCGATAATCGCGCATCTCTTTTTTTGTGGAAGCTAATTACTTCTTTCATGTTTCCAAATAATCAATGATACCATTGACGACCGCTTCGGCTGCTTGCTTCTGGAAGTCCTGCGACTTCATTCGCTGTTCGTCATTAGGATTGGAAATGTACCCGAGCTCAAGCAATACAGACGGTCTCGGATTTCTCCGCAGCACATAATAATCCCCAAATTGGACGCCTCTATCTCTCATTTCCATGTTCTGCTGCTCAAGATTAGCATGTATCGTATTGGCAAGCTTCTGATTATTATCTTGATAATAATAGGTCGTCATTCCTTCAGCCTCAGCCGTATCGAATGCATCATAATGGATACTCACATAGAGATCTGCTGATTTCCGTTCAGCTATGGCAACTCGTTCCTGCAAAGATACCGTGTCATCCTGTTCACGCGTTAGCACAACTTGTGCTTTTGTCCGACGCTGGAGCTCCTGTTGTATCGCCTTGGCCGTCTGCAGGGTCATCTTCTTCTCCAGCGTGCCTTGGCTTCCCAAGGAACCCGAATCTATTCCACCATGCCCCGGATCAATTACAATCGTTTTTCCCTTCAAATATTTTGGGCCTTCTGGCGCCTTCATCATGGCATGCACCTCAGTTGCCCCATAGTCATACTGCATATACACATAAACGGAGAGCCCCACAGACAGGAGCACCGATAAACCTATTGTGGCTATTTTTTTCATCTATTGCATTCCTCTTCCCTTCATTCAATCTAGTAATGAAGCTAGTTTACTAGCTTCATATCAAGATGAGATAAAGGCGAAGCCAATGCAAAGAGCCACTTTCTTGGAGAAAATGGCTGATTTTGCGCTTTCCTTGTTATTGCTTCCTCTTGTTCAACTCGAAGTCGGACATTCGAATTTATATCCAATTCGTACAACAGTCGTAATTAGCTTGCCCTTATCGCCTAGCTTTTGGCGAATATTGCCCATATGCGTATTTATCGTCCGATCGTGGCCCGCATACTCATAACCCCATATTTTCACAATTAACTGTTCTCTTGTGACGACGATTCCTTGATTCTGCATTAAGTGCAGTAAGATCTCGAATTCTGTATAGGTTAAATAAACACGTTCCCTATCCACCATGACCATTCGTGAAGGGAGATGAACATAAATGCCGCAACAGGATATTACATCTTCCGATCCTTGCGCCGTTTGCTCCTGAACTGGTGATACCATTTGCCGTGGCCTGCTGTTCAGCAGCCGTTTCGCTCTAGCCATCAATAGCGGAGGGCTGTATGGCTTCGTAACATAATCATCAGCCCCTAACTCAAATCCAAGCAGCGCGTCCTGTTCGTCCTCCCGAGCAATCAGCAAAATGATGGGTACATCAGATATTTTTCGAATATGTCTGCATAAATCCCAGCCGTTCAGCCCAGGCAGCTTCACATCGATTACGACTAAATCAATGGCATGTGCTTGGAACAGCTCCAGACCTTCTTTCCCGTCTGATGATTCCCACACACGATGTCCCTCATTCTCGAAATGATTCTTCAATAATTTTCGCAATAGCGACTCATTCTCTACGACAAGTATCGTACGCTGCATCATATCTGCTCCTATAGGTGCCGCCACTCGCAGCAATCGTGTTTATGCGCACAGCTCCACATTCATTTGACACATCTTCTAACAGCAATTTACAATCCAACCATATTTATAATTATATTTTGTATATTAAGGAGGATATTATGAGCTTCACGGAATGGGATTTATCTGAATATGAAAATCCTTCATTATATGATAGGGAAAATCAGGGCTGTCCAGAACTCCCCCTGCTTCTCTCATGGCTTCAAAAACAAGAATCCGGTGCAGTTCTTGATCTAGCCTGTGGAACAGGAAGACTGACGCTGCCTGTCGCTGAAGCAGGATACTCAGTGATCGGTGTAGATCTTCACGAAGGGATGCTTGAACAAGCTCGTGCGAAAGTTTCGCCAGCATTTGATATTCAATGGATTCATCAGGATCTGACGACATTAAATCTGCAATGCTAAGCACCGCTTGCCTATATGGTAGGCAATTCATTTCAACACTTCTTAACGAACGAGCTTCAAAATCGTTTGCTTCAATCAGTTCACAACCAACTTGCAGATACCGGAATCTTCATATTTGACATGCGCTTCCCTACTGCGGACGAACTGCTTCAGCCGCAAGAGGAAGAATATTGGGCGCACCATACAGTTGGATTCACAGCTTCATTGCGATGTATATACGATCGCTGTTTACGATCCATTGGCGCAAATACAGCACTATACAACGATTCGCCGTTTTCGGGAGCAGGATCGTCTCGTGCGGGAACGCACAACAACCATCGATCTTCGATACACTTATCCGCAGGAGTTGTCGAGATTGCTCGAGCTTAACGGATTTGAACTGCTTCATGTGCACGGAAGCTGGTCTGCGGAGCCGCTTCAAGCCTCTTCCTCATCGATGGTTGTCATCTGCCGCAAGGCTTAGGTGCCGATACAAAAGCATCAAGTCGCTTGGTAAATCATATATTGGTTCCATTGTTCAACTGATCATACACATACAGGAAGGAACAGGAATATATGATTTTTACACATGCAGGAGGCTTCATTATCCAGTACAATAGGGTAAGTAACCATCAGGTAAATGAGTTAGAGGAGGATGTAACGAATGGACACTGCACTGCGTGCACAGCAGGCTTACGATGTGTGGTTGAACGATGCGCACATCGATGAGGCGACAAAAGCGGAATTGCAGCAGATTGCTGGCAACGAACGAGAAATTACTGACCGTTTCTATAAAGACTTGGAGTTTGGTACAGGCGGCTTGCGCGGCGTCATCGGCGCAGGAAGCAACCGCATGAACGTATATACAGTAGGCAAGGCGACTCAAGGTCTTGCGCAATTTTTGAAGGCAGAGGAAGACGCTCCTTCCGTGGCAATTGCCTACGACTCGCGCCATTTTTCTCCGGAATTTGCGCTTGAGGCAGCATTGGTTCTGGCCGGCAATGGCGTTAAGGCGTATGTATTTGAGAGTCTACGCCCTACCCCTGAGCTGTCCTTTGCCGTGCGGAATTTGAAGGCAAGCGCCGGCATCGTAGTCACAGCAAGCCACAACCCTCCGGAATATAACGGATATAAAGTGTACGGCAATGATGGCGGTCAAATCACTCCGCATACAGCTTCACGCGTCATTGCTGAAATTCGCGGCATCGAATCATTCGCCAATATTCAGAAGCTTAGCCGCGAGGAAGCCGAAGCACAAGGTTTGCTCGTATGGATCGGCCAAGAGATGGATGAAGCATACATAAGCGCTGTAGCTTCCGTCAGCCAGAATGAAGACATCATTCGGGCATCCAGCGATTCATTCCGTGTGCTGTATACACCGCTGCACGGTACAGGTAACAAGCCGGTACGCGCCGTTCTGGATCGCATTGGATTCCAGCAGGTTCGCGTCGTGGCAGAGCAGGAGCTTCCAGACGGCAGCTTCCCTACGGTGAAATCGCCGAACCCAGAAGAGCGCGAAGCCTTCAGCATCGCAATCGAACAAGCAAAAGCTTGGGATGCTGACATTATTATGGGTACGGATCCAGATGCAGATCGCATGGGCGCAGTCGTGAAGGATGCGGCAGGCGAATATGTTGTACTGACAGGCAACCAGTCTGGTGCCATTATGGTACATTATTTGCTGGATGCGATGAAATCCAAGGGCACCTTGCCAGCAAACGGGGCGGTTATTAAAACGATCGTCACCAGCGAGCTTGGCGCAGCTATCGCTAAGTCCTTCGGCATGACAGTGTTCAACACCCTTACGGGATTCAAATACATTGGCGAGAAAATGACCGAATTCGACCGCACAGGCGAGCATGCCTTCATCTTCGGCTACGAAGAAAGCTATGGTTACCTGGCAGGCAATTATGCGCGCGATAAAGATGCAGTCATTGCCGCTATGCTCATCTGTGAAGCTGGCGCTTATTACAAAGCACAGGGAAAAACACTGTACGAAGTGCTTCAAGAGCTGTATGCCCAGCACGGCTACTATCTGGAAGGCTTACAAACACGCACCTTAAAGGGAGTGGAAGGTGTGGCCATCATTCAAGGCATTATGAACAATTGGCGCGAAGAAACGCCTACTACTGCCGGCGGTGCCAGCATTACGCTGACTGAAGACTTCGCACAAGGTCTGTACGACCTGCCGAAGGAAAATGTACTCAAGTTCCACTTAGAAGACGGTAGCTGGTTCTGTCTCCGTCCATCCGGAACAGAGCCGAAGATTAAGATGTACTTTGCAGTAAAGGGCTCGTCCAGCACAGATGCTGCGGATCGCTTGCAGCGTGTATCCGAGGACGTCATGTCACGAATAGACGCATTTATTGAAGCACAATCGTAATCATCATCCATAAATTATGGCTACAGACATCTGTCACGCCGTCCCTATGATTTTTTCTTGGGACGGCGTTGTTTATTGAGACGGCGTTGGTTATAGGGATGGGGAATAAACAAACAGCAGTTCCAGAAGCCGGCTATCACTTCCTGGAACTGCTGTTATTCATAGCGGTTGCTTTCGCTACATACTAAGCTCCAATTCCCTCTTCAATTCTTCCACATACTCGACTGAGCCCGTGACAATCAAGCGATCTCCAAGTCGAAGCGCTGTATCCCCGTGCGGAACGATCGAATCCTGCTCCCGGAATAAGCGAACAAAAATAACATCTCCCGTGAATGGGAACGAACGAATCCGCATGCCGTTATACTTGCGGTTATTCAAATTGATCTGATACAGTGATGTCTCCTGATTCGTCAGGATCCGAATGACACTTGGCGATTCAATTAATGCTTGAAGCAGCGTCTTCGCGGAGAACAATGCAGAAAATACGTCGATATCGCGATTGCGCAGCGACTGTTCCAATTGCGGTGATGCTACTGCCGCGATAACACGTTCAACTCCTGCAGCCTGTGCCCATACCGCCAGCTCGGCATTGCGACGCTCCTCGCCGGTCGCAAAGACGATAAGATCCGCATCCAGAACTCCGGATCTCTCCAGCGTATGCGGAGAATAATCCGGAATATTAGCAACAGCCTGCAAGGAAGGCGAATGACCATTCATTTCTTCATCGGTATCCTCTGCCGTGCGATACATGGCCGCTTCATACAGGTTCTCGTTCAGATCCCGCATGGCCAGCATCGTCATCTGGTTGGCTCCGACAAAAGCAATCTTCTTCCGTGTCTCCACCTGCTTTACGCCCGGGAAGATCTTCTTGAAGCCAATGGGTGAGATGATACTCGCAATTACAGCGACAAGGATAAGCGCTCCCGACATGCGAGCATCGATGATTTCAAGCCGCTCGCCGATCTTCGCCGCTGCAATAACAAGCGACAGCGTGGATGTCAGCAGGAACCCGGCTGCAAGAGTTGTTCGCATATCATACCAGCGTTTCAGGACGAGTGATGGCAACACCTTGGACAACAACAGCGCCAAGAACAGCAGCGGAATTAAAATGTAGATCGACGTATCGCCGAACAAGCCGAGAAGATCCATTTCCGCTCCAACCATAACGAAGAAGATTGGAATAAAGAAGCCATAACCAAAGGAATCCAGCTTTTGCACCAAATCATGGTTCGGCGACAACAGGGAAACTAGTACCCCTGCTAGGAAAGCTCCTAAAATATTTTCAGCGCCTAGTGTTTCCGACAATGCTACAAGCACCATCATTAAGGTGAAGACGGCACGAATGCCAATCTGCACTGTTCCTGTAGACAACGCTGCAAGGAACGAGCGGTTTTTGAACCGTTTGCCGACAAAGAAGAACAGCACGCCCACCGCAAACAACAAAAGAAGCAGCCAGGAATTCGTTCCTTCCTCTCCGTAAATCGCTGCAAAAACCGCGAGCAAAACCATCGTGACCAAGTCGGCAATAACGGCAACAAGGAGAATTATTTGCCCAATATTGGTCTTCATAATATGAACATCCTTCAAGGTTGGCACGACGACGCCAAGGGATATAGTCGAAATAATCAACGTCATCAAGAAGGCATTATCAATGAATCCGGCTAAGGACGATTGGCGTCAGGAAGGCAACAACTAGGACAATAACTAATGATGTTAACGAATGATGATCCAATCCAGTTCCTCCTTACTCTAAAGCTTCATGCGTCCCCTAGTGCAACATCATGAAACAATGATTGAAAATGTACATTTTTGCTTTCCATTTCATAGATCAATATGAGCTATGACCTCTTGTTGCACGCTTGCATCCTGGATCAAATCGGTTCATACTTAAATGATGAACATGCTTTACTGATGAAAGGAGCAACCCCATGCAACAGGAAACGTTAGAACTATTCCGCACGCTGACGGAATTCCCTTCCGCTCCCGGCTTCGAACGGGAACTGCGTGCCTTGGTAAAAACCGAATTATCCAAATATACAGATGAATTCGTGCACGATGCGCTAGGCAGTGTCTTTGGCGTTATGCGCGGCGACGAGCAAGGCCCTCGCGTCATGGTAGCCGGACATTTGGATGAAGTCGGCTTCATGATTACGCAAATTACACCGAACGGTATGTTGAAGTTTCAACCGCTCGGCGGATGGTGGGGACAAGTCGTCCTAGCCCAGCAGGTTGAGGTTATTACTCCTAACGGCCCGCTTCCAGGCGTTGTAGGCTCTATTCCGAAGCATCTGCTTGATGAAGCTACAGCGAACAAGCCTGTAGATGTGAAGCATATGTACATCGACATCGGTGCAGACAGCCGCGAAGAGGCTGAACAGGCAGGCGTTCGCCCAGGTCAGCAAATCGTTCCGGTTTGCAAGTTCACTCCACTGCTTAATCCTAAAAAAATTATGGCTAAAGCATGGGACAACCGTTATGGCGTCGGCCTTGCTATTGAATTAATGAAGGAGCTTCATCGTGAGCAATTCAAGCTGCCGAACACCTTGTTCTGCGGTGCAACTGTTCAGGAGGAGGTTGGTCTTCGCGGTGCGCGCACATCTGCCAACTTGATTCAGCCGGATATCTTCTACGCGCTGGACTGCAGTGCTGCGAATGATATGACTGGAGATGTGAATTCCTTCGGCCATCTCGGCAAGGGCGCATTGCTTCGCATTCTCGATCCAACGATGATTACGCATCGCGGCCTAGTAGAGTTTATCCAAGATATTGCGGATACGTATCGCATCCCTTATCAATATTTTGTCTCCCCAGGCGGAACAGATGCAGGCCAAGTGCATTTAAGCAATAAAGGCGTGCCTTCTACCGTAATTGGCGTATGCGGACGCTATATCCATACACCAGCATCCATCGTTCATACTGACGATATTGATGCAGCCAAGGAACTTCTTGTTCAATTGGTGAAGCATACAGACCGTACAACATACAACACGATCGTGGAACGTTCGTAACGTTATTTCTTAAACCAAATCGGCTGGATGTAAACGAGGTTGTACATAAGTCGATGCAACGAGAGCGCAGCCCTGTTCCCTGAACAGCAGCTGCGCTCTTTGTTGTATGGCCTCATTCCAGCCCAAGCTATATTGTTCATTTCGCATAATGAAGCTCGTCCAGCCCTGAGAAATAGTTCGTACTGATCTCCTATTCCACTCCTCTCCCAGACTGGCTATGCATAGTATATGGGAATGTTCATATGCTCTTTCACATTCTGATATGCTGTATATTCGAATCCCCTCTTCATCCAACTGCCATATCTCCACATTCGGTTAAATAAATATTCATGTGCTCGTTCCTCCTTGGCAGGTGAATCGTCTCGCGGTACACTGAAACATAAAGCTAGTGTTCCATCGATATATACTGAAACATAACGGCGTTCGCGTGGTTATGCTCTACACGCATCGGTCTATGATTTCAAATCATCCAATGCTCCATATTCATTTTTCTTCTTATAGCAGACTTCAAAAAGACAATCACATAATCTAATAACTAGAACCGGGAGGGCAACTATGATGACAACGCCTGCTGATCAATCTACATTCGGGGAGTCGAAAGCACAAAATAATAGGACGGAAATTGCCACCTTCGCTGGTGGATGCTTCTGGTGTATGGTGAAGCCATTTGACCAGTGGGATGGCGTACATCGCGTCATATCTGGCTATACAGGAGGACATATTCCGAATCCGACGTATGAGCAGGTCAAATCACAAACGAGCGGGCATCTGGAGGCGGTACAAATCACATACGATCCGGACATCATCTCCTATCATACAATGCTGGAGCTGTACTGGGCACAAATCGATCCAACCGATGAGGGCGGCCAATTCCAGGATCGCGGTGAATCGTATACAACAGCTATCTTTGTGCATAGTGAGGAGCAGCGCCAACTAGCTGAAGCATCCAAGTTGGCTCTTGCGGAAAGCGGGCGCTTCGACAAGCCTATCGTGACGCCAATACGTGATGCTGCCCCCTTCTATCCTGCAGAAGACTATCATCAAGACTACTATCGCAAGGATCCGGAGCATTATAAGGAAGATCGCGCCAAATCAGGACGCGACGAATTCATTTCTCAATATTGGATAGCAACGGATAAATAAGCGTGTTCTAGAATTGAAATCATGTTGGTTCGATATGTAATGAAACGGAGGAACGAGCGATCGATACGGAACAATTTGTGCGGGACTTTACCCAATTGGTACCACGCCAAACAATGGCCGATGGCGCGGGAGCAGAAGATTTCAAGCCTATTGAAAGCATTACAGGATACGTGCTGCCCGATAATTTCAAGCAATTATATAGCATGCATAACGGCGAACGGCCTGGCGAGCATCTGTTGATGCTAGGGTTCTACTGGTTGACCCTGCAAAATATTGAATATGAAATCCGTCTTCAACTAGAGATTGCCGCCGATTATGAGTTTGACACGATCTCGTATCAGAAGGATCATATCCAAGAGGTCACTTGGAATCCCGGCTGGATTCCGTTTGCTGCCGATGGTTCTGGCAATTTCATCGCGCTTGATCTTGCACCTGGCCCAAAAGGCACAAAGGGACAGATTATTAGCTGTGGCCGTGATGAACAAGAAATGGTCGTCATTGCCGATTCGCTGGAATCCTTTTATTCCTTTATCCTTGAGCAGTTCCAGGCAGGGCGCTGCGGTTACGATCAAGAGAATCAGCACGTTCTATGGAAAACAGGCCATTTGTTCGATGAATTGAAGGAGCTTCTACTTCCCTCTGACGGTACGAATGAAGCAGATTTTACTAACTGGTGGAGTCACTTGGATGCACAATGGAAACAGGAAATCATGCGCGTCCTCGGCAAAGAACCAAGCTCCTTCACACAAATCAAGGCTGTACGTTTCTTTTTTGTATGCGACGAGGAAATTACTGACCTGTCGCCCCTCTCTACATTCAAAAACATCAGAGAATTGTGCCTGCTTCGCCAATCGATCCAAGACATCAGCCCGATTATGACTTTGGTAGATTTAAAAAAGCTTAGTCTAGCACAAATGCCGTCGATTACGGACATTTCGCCATTGGCATCGCTTCCTGCATTGCAGGAGCTCAGCTTGTATAAGTCTGGCGTATCGGATATTCAATCACTGTCCCAGTTCCCAGTTCTTAAGAAGATAGGGCTGGAAGGCTTGCAGCTGGATTCGTTGGAACCACTCTCTCAGTGCAAAAAATTGCAGGAATTGTCCCTCTCCCATATCCCTGAGTCTGCGTATGAAGTGCTCTCTCGCCTCAAAAATATGAAGCAGTTGGAGATAGAGGGAACGGTCAGAAACATTGATTTCTTAGCGAATATGAAGAAGCTCGTATCGTTGAAATTAGAAAAGGCGGAAGATGGCTGCTATGATATATTGGCGACGCTGCCGAAGTTGAAACATCTTACTTGCTCGTATGAGATGTTCCAAGCGACGCATTCGCTAATTGAGCAAAAGATTCAATATACATTAATGGGCAACACGACTGAGGCTGAAATGGAGACATACCACGATTACGTCTTGAATTAAGCAGAACGACTAGGTGCCCTCGTTATGGCAGCAATCGAGTAGGAGGCTACCCATAAGTTGAGTAGCCGACCTCTGACCACCGTACGTACCGTTCGGTATACGGCGGTTCAACCGTTTGAGTGCAATTGACGCAGACGCTCGTACTGGGCAGGGAAGTCATAATACCCTGCCCGATCGAGCTTTTCATTTGTAATCGAGTGGTGCAGGATTGCGCTTCCGGCTATTCGCCAGTAGCCCCGTCGGGTGTCCCCACATTGGTAAGCCTGCCACTCCTTCGTCCCCAACTTCCGCAGGTTCTGCACCTTCGTTCTCGGCATCTTCCATTGTTTCCAGATGTACATGCATCCGCATTCGTAATGGTCAACCACTTTTTTAGGACAGCGTTCTCCATATCGAGCCACTAAACATATCGATTTTCATCAACGTATTCTTTTCGCTTTCCGCGAGTATCTGTAAGCCCGAAATCAATCATTAGTTTATATCGGCGCATCCATACCTTTAACCGTCCTACATCTAACTGGGTGTTTTTCCAATATCCACAATAAGGGGTGCAATTCAATTAGGATGAGGGGGTTCTTCGTAATATTCGGCTAAGATTGATTCATGACGAGCTTGGTCAACATGACTGCTTTTTAAGTCCTTACTGCCATAAAGCTCCATAATATGCGTTTCCAGATGGATGACAGAATACCAAAGAGTTTGTCATTACCGCGCTCAAAATACCAGAATCAGCTTAACAAATACGAGATAAGCTATAAGATAAGCAGCAAGGGGAACTGCTATAAACATTGAATTCATACATATCGTTCTGAATAAAGAACTCATCTATCTAAAAAAAATCAAGACGAGAACGCAAATGTTGCGAGCGAAAACTCTCGTTTGCAGCGTGATTCTCTCGGTTTTATGTATCAAATCTATTGACAAAATCCAGTATCCTTATTTTAAAAAACTGTATACCTTTATGATTATGATCTAATATGTTAGAATATGAAATAATAGGGATATAAGCCAATAATCACCTCAATTATTTTTAAGCCAGCCCCCTTATGTTTATTCTAAGAGACACTTCACTTCTTGAGACTTTATCTTTTAACTCATCCGAGAGCTGTATGATTCAACAATCACGGTGCATCCAACTTACAGTAATCTTCAATGAAATTTTCAGTTTGAACTGCCGTTTGCATTCAATTAATTAAGTCGTGGAGGTTTCATTAAATGAAAAAAATACTAAGTGGTGTAGTTTTTTTTGTCGTGTTTATTCTATTTACCCTTTCTGGGCATGCTGCTAGCGTAGTAGAAGATCACCCAATAGACAGTTCTTCAGATATCATCATTAATGAAGATGAACTTGCAAGAAACCTTGATTATCGAAAAGCTTTTTCGTTAGATCAAAATGAAGAAAATGTGCTTCGTATTATGAAACATAAAGAATATCAAAATTCTATTGAAGTTTATGGTGTTGCTTTATCAGATAAAGAATTAAAGGAGATGACTATACGTAGTAATTTGTTAAAAGAAGCAGTTGCTATAAAAAAACCGGGTAAAGAATGGTCGAAAATTTTTGCTGGGGTTTACATGGATCATGAACACGGAGGTGTTATTAATATTGGAATTGTAGATATAGAGAGCAATATGGAAATTACCAAAAAAATTAGAACTTATTTCACGAATGGAGATAGGATTCAATTCTTCCATGCTAACTTGACAGAGGAAGAGCTTGAAAACCTTCAAGAGAGACTCAATGAGTTGATGTCGAGGGGTAACCTACATATAAATTATACGGATATTTCAATTCCGAATAATAAAGTGATTGTTGGAATTGATCACTATGATGAGGAAATTATAGATAGTATTTTATCCATTGACCCTAAAAATATTGAAGTGAAGGTTGATTCCATTAAGGTTGAAGATAACACTAGGAATGCTAAAACCCGTCCATTAGTTGGAGGACTTGCTATCGATCATGATGTAGGTGATGGTTATGTTGCGACATGTACTGGAGCATTTAGCGCCAAGGTTTGGGGCCCGACGAGTAATCAAGATGTTCATTTCTACATAACTGCAGGACATTGTGGTGATATATTTTCGGAGTGGAAACAAGGTGGGAGCACAATTGGATATATGTCAAAAAGAAATTATGAAGGAAACTCAGATGTAGGAGCAATTGAAATATACTCATCAGATTCCTCATATAAGCTTTATGAAGGGAAATCATCTGACTTGGAGTTTTCAAGATACCAATCTGCATCTGACGATGTGGTTGGTGATAATGTTTGTATGTCAGGCAGAAACTCAGGAAATGTCTGTGGTAAAATTGTAAGCAGAAATTTAAGCTTTACGCAAAATGGTGTACTATTTACCAATATAAGAAGCGCTACTTTTTCTGGAATGCCTGGTGATAGTGGGGCTCCTGTATTTAACCAACAGAGTCGTGATTCGGCTCATGAACGCACAATTTATGGAGTATTCAAAGGTGATGTAACTTATTCAGATGGACATAAAGAAAGAATTTATTCTCAAGTTCAGTATATCTTTTCTGATTTGAAAATTAATCAGATTATTGTCAATTAATTTTTAAAAATTAAAGGAGCAAATGATATGAAAAAAAAATATCACTTCATTGTATTTTTTAATATTTTATTTTTGTCATTATTCATTTATGGGTGCTCCAATGACGAACCAAAAGAGAGTACAATGGTGAAAGAAAAACTTGATGGATTTGAAGTGAGCTTGGAAGCAACTCCGATAAGCAACAATCGAATCTCCATTCAAACAAAGTTGAAGTATATCGGTGAAGAAGAAATACGAATAGAGCACTCTAAACCTCTAGTATCTATCGCCTCTTCTGAAGATGGTAATGAGCGTTCTGCAGCACATTTTTTTGATGATGTGGGGTTTTCAAAAAAGCTGGTCAAGGATGAGGAATACACTTTTGATGAGCCGATTATTATGAGTCGGAAACAGAAAGAAAGACTGACGGTTACAGCATTAGCGAAGTTTAATGCGAATACAAAAAAATATAGTATCCCAATTACCTTGGTATTAGCAGAGGAATAGTCAAAAAAAGTTGTTAAAAATATGTATGATACTGTATGTGTATAATATAAAGAAGATCGCAGCGCCAACTGCGACCTTCATCCCACAATAACCGCATGAAGAGCGGTTGGCTTTTATAAGATGCGAAAGTAGACCGCAAACCTTGGTGAGGGCGGTCTACTTTTTCTTTAAGTAAGTGAGCAGAGCAAGAATGAACATTTAGGCTACGATAATATTGCAGCAGCCCGGTACTTTGCCCCTTTTCATTCCATTCCATGCATTTGCGGCATCCCGAATTACTTCAGAATGCTCCGTATTCAGCTTCGGCATCATCGGCGTGAACGCAGTAGTTACGTTGTCAATGACCTTTAGCGGAACTGCTGGACATGGAACCGCCCCTTGTAAGCGGACTGTTCGCCTTTTTCTAGCACGTCAACAAAAGGTGAGAACGTTTGTCCGCAAGGAATTCATATATATTACAGCAATTCCTTGCGGAGCTGCTCTGGAGACTTCGGAGACAACAAGCCGAATGGAATGTCGAATACAGTGCGAGCACCGGATTCACCGCGTTTTGCCAGACGAGATACGGCACGTGCATAAGCAACGAGCACGCTAGCTGTGAACTCAGGGTTGCTGCCCAGATTCAAGCCGAACTCCATAATTTGTGACGTGCCTTCACCTGTTACGCCGCTGCGGAATACGAGACCGCCATGCGGCATTGCAGAATGGTTCGCCTTCAACTCTTCTTCACTGATGAAGTTCACGATTGTATCGTAATCTGCGAAGTAGTTCGGCATAGATTTGATTTCTTGCTCGATGCGAGCTTTATCAGCGCCTTCTTCTGCTACAACAAAGCATTCACGAAGGTGCTTCTCGCGAGTGGACAATTCAGGGTTTTCCCCTTGGCGTACCCTCGTTACAGCTTCCTCGGAAGGAATTGTGTACTGCACACCGTTCTTAACGCCCTCTACACGGCGGATCGCATCGGAGTGTCCTTGGCTCACGCCACGTCCCCAAAATGTATATTCATTGCCTTCTGGAAGCACGGATTCGAACAACAGACGGTTCAAGGAGAATACACCTGGATCCCAGCCTGTCGAAATGACAGCTACATGTCCGTTCGCTTGTGCAGCTTCATCTACAGATGCAAAATATTCTGGGATACGCGCGTGCGTATCAAAGCTGTCTACGGTGTTGAACATGCGTGCAAGTTCAGGACCTTGCTCTGGAAGATCTGTTGCAGAACCTCCGCACAAGATCATAACATCTACTCTATCTTTGTAAGATTCCGCATCGTTGAGCGAGATGACAGGAACCTCTGCTTGAATGGATTCTGGGCTGCGACGAGTGAAAATACCT
Organism: Paenibacillus sp. S-12; assembly: GCF_030363895.1. Taxonomy (NCBI): domain Bacteria; kingdom Bacillati; phylum Bacillota; class Bacilli; order Caryophanales; family Paenibacillaceae; genus Paenibacillus; species Paenibacillus sp. S-12. Next base: position 205,118 of record NZ_JASIUF010000026.1, on the reverse strand, counting down.
ACAAGTTCCATATCTGAATTTTGGCGGATCGACTTCTCTACGCCCTTACCTAAGTTACCGTAACCTACAATACCTATACGAATGGATGACATGAGGTTGCTCCTCTCTATTTCTGAAATCATGGACTAGTATAATATATAAAGCAGATTTGCACAAAATGACATAGATTATTCGCCAAACTTGTTGCATTCTGCTGCTACTTCTCTGTAGCTGTCATTTCGTAGGGAAGCTAAACACAATACGCGCTCCCCCGCCTGGCACGTGCTCTGCTCGTATTCGCCCGCCATGCTTGACCATAATCAGCTTGGCCATATACAGCCCTAGTCCTGAATGCCCTTGATATTGCGAGCGCGAGGCGTCTCCTTGAACGAACTTGTCAAATATGGAGTCCAGCATATGTGCCGGGAATCCCGTTCCCGTATCCGTAATCGACATCTGCAGTTCACGTGCTCTCCATTCTGCCTCCCAGATAATTGCGCCTCCCGCTGGAGTGAAGCGAAGGCTGTTCGCAAGCAGGTTGTCCATAAGCTGTCTCAATCGATCCCCGTCGAGGAGCAGCGTTCCCTCCGCCTGCCGATCTGCAGGTGGACGACAGCAGAATTCAATCTGCTGCTCCGCGCACATTCGGTGCATATCCTGTGCAGTCTCCTCCATGAAGCGATTAATATCAATTGGCTTACAATTCAAGCTGAACTGTGGAGACTCCATTTCTGATACCAGATTCATTTCCTGCACGAGACGGACAGCCCGCTTCGTATTCTTATCGATCGTAGACAAATATCGCTCCAGACGATCAGGGCGATTCATCCCGCCATCCAGCAAGCCTTCTACATGACCTTGCACGATCGCAAGCGGAGTACGCAGATCATGAGCCAGTGCAGCAACCATCTCGCGCCGCCGCTGCTCCATCTTCCACTCGCGCTGCAATGACAAATAGAGTTCACGCCTCATCTCGTCGAAAGCCTTCATAAGTTGTGCCATTTCAGAGGTGCCTTCATAAGAGAAGCTAAAGTCTAGATCCCGCTGCTGTACCCGCCTGGTGCCTTCAATTAGCTCTTCAATCGGGCGGCTCAGCTCACGGCCAAATCTTTTGCCGAACAACCAAGAAAATAAAATAACAAAAAGAAAGGGCACAAATAGAACTCCTATAACTAGGAATCCAAAATAGGGTCTTAGCTTGGATTTCTCAGTGACACCAGCAGACAGTATATAGTTGAGGATGACCGCACCTTGCAATTCCTCCTCTTGATTTATGATCGGCAATACGTTGCGGGCATGTCCCATACCTGTCATTCCACTTGCCTTGAGAAGCTGAATCAGCTCCCGCCCACCGCGTACTTTCGGGTCGGTCAGCGACCCATACACATACTTCCCTTTACGATCAACAACCGCGTAGCGCATGCCCTTCTCATCTATCAGTTGTTCGAGGCGCGCCTGATTCCCCTTATTCAGTAAGCGATCTCCTTCTGTTTCTACTAACTTACGTATGGACGGAATTTTCTTTTCGTAGTAATTGGCCGGCCTGAATGTGCCGCTATCATAGGATTGAAGCCATATGAAGCCTCCCCACACGACAATTGTAAATACCAGACTCGCTCCAATTACCCATACAAAGTAAGTAATAAACTGACGCTTAAAGGAGTGCATCCTCATTCCTGCACCTTCCATTTATAGCCGATGCCCCATACGGTTTCGACCCAGCGGGACTGTGCATGGGCTGCTGCCATCTTCGCTCGAATGTTTTTCACATGCTCAGTTACAGTTGTATCGTCTCCAAGAGCTTCTATGCCCCATATTTGCTCATAAATATGCTCGCGAGAAAATACTTGTCCCGGATGGAATGCAAGCAGCTCCACAATTGCAAATTCACGGTTCGTTAGCGGCAATCGCTTCCCTTCGCAGCGAAGCTCCCTACCCTTTGCATCGACTATAAACACACCATATGTAAGTATCCCCTCATGATGATCCTGCCTCTGCAAATGACGGCGTTCCCTTCTCAGATGCGCTTCGATGCGAGCCTTCAACTCACGCATGCTGAATGGCTTGATCATATAATCATCGCCGCCTGCTGCCAACCCGTATATCCGATCCGCCTCACTTACTCTCGCACTAACAAATAGAATAGGACAAGTGACAATATCTCTAACCTGCCTGCACCATTCCACCCCATCCGTACCCGGCATCATCACATCAAGTACAATCATATCCGGCATCTGTTTCGTAATAAGCTGCTGAGCTTGCTCGGCATGATGTGCCGTGCGTACCGTGTATCCGGCATCCTCCAGTGAATCACGCACGAACACCGTCATTTCTTCCTCATCATCTACAAGCAATATATTGATTTCTGACCGTTCCATGCTTCTGCTCTCCCTCTTCCTTGCAGTACAAGATTGCATTTCTGTACGAGTTATCTCTATTCCTCTTCAGAAATTACTCCTGTTAATTATGATCCTCATTAAATAGGAGCCATATTAAATAGAGATCGATATTAATCATATTCAATATAAATCATGATCACTAATAAGTATGATCTCCATTAACTATACTCCCTATTAATCAAGATTTTATAAACGAATCACTGTATTATCATTCTTTCTACATACACGTTGCGTCTTCAGAGCTTTACTTACAATATGAACCCCTATCTCCGCATCTGCATATGCTGATCAAGAGGAGTTGGGCGATATGCCGCAATATCGAATTATTGTCGATCTGACTGCACGCAGGCTGTACTTGCTGGATGGCGACACCGTTGTCCGAGAATATCCTGTTGGTATCGGCAAAATGCTCACACAAACCCCCACAGGGGAATATACCATCATTAACAAAGCCCCGAACCCTGGAGGGCCGTTCGGCGCCTTCTGGATGGGGCTGTCGAAACCCCATTATGGCATTCATGGCACGAATGATCCTGCTTCTATCGGCCATCTCGTATCTCACGGCTGCATACGCATGTACAATGAAGATGTTCTGCAACTCGCTGCATTGGTCCCTATTCATACACGGGTCACGATACGACCATAGTGCCTACTGTGTGAACTGTATTATCCCTAACAACCGTACCTTCCCTAATAAAATAATGCCCCTTTCCTGCTGCAGAGAAATAAGTTCTCGTAACGCAGCAAGAAAGAAGCATTATTCACAATAACCCCATCAGCACTTTCTCGTATTTCAACATTCGATACTCTAACTCGATTAAGTTCTGAGTTTTTCTATTGAGCCGCAATAGAAGTTGGATCTGCCTCCAACGGAAAATGGCAGGCTACTTGCCGATCAGAGCCAATATTCACTAACTCTGGTGATACAAGCTTGCACTTCTCTTGCGCAAATGCACACCGCGGATGGAAGCGGCAGCCCGAAGGCGGGAACGCCGGAGAAGGCACATCCCCCTGAAGTACGATTCTTTCCTTCTTATGGTGCGGGTTCGGTCTAGGAATCGCTGACAGCAGCGCTGCGGTATAAGGATGCTTAGGGCTTGCAAACAGTTCCTCTGTGCGGGCTACCTCAACTAATTTTCCTAAATACATGACGCCGACTCGATCTGAAATATGCCGTACCACATTCAGACCATGTGCAATAAAGAGGAAAGTAAGGCCAAGCTCCTTTTGCAGCTTCATGAGCAAATTCAGCACTTGAGACTGAACCGACACATCTAGTGCAGATACGGCTTCATCCGCTACGATAAAGCTCGGATTAAGTGCAATCGCCCGGGCGATGCCTATCCGCTGACGCTGACCGCCAGAAAACTCGTGCGGATAGCGGTTACGTCTAGCTGGATCCAATCCAACCAGTTCCATCAATTCGACTACACGCTTATTAATCTCTTTAGAAGATGCCTTATGATGCACGCGCAGCGGCTCTCCTATGATGTTCTGGATATGAATGCGTGGATTCAAGGATCCGAAAGGATCCTGAAATATAATTTGCATATCCTGCCGCAGCCGACGCAGTTGCTTCGTATTCATATTTTGTATTTGCTTTCCGTCAAAAAAGACAGCTCCGCTTGTTGGCTTCTGCAATTGGAGAATGGCTCTGCCAAGTGTTGATTTGCCGCAACCCGATTCCCCAACAAGACCAAACGTCTCCCCTTTGTTAATAGTGAAGGTTACATCATCTACGGCCTTAACGTGGCCGACTACTCGGTTGAAGAGACCTGTCTTGATCGGGAAATACTTCTTCAGGTTGCGAACTTCAATTAATGATTGATCCATCATGCTCGCTTCACCTCGGATTGTCCGTCATTATCGCTGTGGTACAGCCAACATGCCACCTGATGATTGCTCCGGATTTCTCCCAACGCAGGTTCGTGCTGTCGGCATTTATCCTCCACCTTCGAACAGCGTGGATTGAAGCGGCATCCCGAAGGCAGGTTGTTAATTCCCGGAATTGTCCCTGGGATCGTGTATAATTCCTCGCCTCTTGCTCCTTCCAAGCCTGGAATCGACTGCAAGAGACCAATTGTATAAGGATGAGAAGGATGGTCAAATATTTCTTCTACGCTTCCTTCCTCTACAATTTTACCGGCATACATAACCGCGATGCGGTCAGCCATTTCCGCGGCAACACCCATGTCATGGGTAATGAGCACGATCGCCATGCCGAGCTCCTGTTGAAGGCGCTGCAGCAAATCCAAAATTTGTGCCTGCACCGTTACATCCAACGCTGTCGTCGGCTCATCCGCAATGAGCAGCTCTGGTTTGCATATGAGCGCCATCGCGATTACAACCCGCTGCCGCATACCGCCTGACATCTCGTGCGGATACTGCATGGAACGCATATCTGGATCAGGGATTCCAACCATACGCAGCATGTCAATCGCCCGCGCCCAAGCTTCCTTCTTGCCTATCTTCTGATGAAGCTGCAAGCTTTCCGCGATTTGATCTCCGATCGTAAATACCGGGTTAAGCGCCGACATCGGATCCTGAAAGATCATCGAAATCTTTTCCCCGCGAACGTTAATCATTTCCTTTTGCGATTTGGCTGACAGATCTTCGCCATTAAAATGAATGCTGCCTTCGAAAATGGTTCCTCCTGCGTAATCAATTAATCGCATAATTGAAAGAGAGGCGACACTTTTACCGCTTCCGGATTCCCCTACGATACAAAGTGTCTTGCCCTTTTCCACGCTAAGGGATATTCGATCTGTTGCCTTCGCAATGCCCTGCTCTGTCACAAAGCCTGTCGTCAGATTTCGGACTTCAAGAAGTTTTCGCGCCATTGCCGCATCCTCCTACGTGGAATTTTCTCTTTCTTGCGTGGGTCAAACGCATCACGGATTCCGTCTCCTATAAAATTGACCGCCAGCACCACGATAAAAATGCATGCTCCTGGATAAAGCGCTTGCGTTGGATCAACCAGCATAAATTGCTGCGCATTGCTCAGCATCAAGCCCCAGCTCGTATCAGGAAGCTGTACCCCTAAACCGAGGTAAGATAAGCCTGATTCAGCAAGTATCGCTCCGCCTACCATTAAGGTAGCGTTTACGATAATAGGAGCCGTGGCATTGCGAAGCAAATGCCTGCCGATAATCCCCCAACTGGATACACCGATCGCCTTGGCAGCTTCTACATATTGCATTTCCCGCAACTGAAGGAATGTCCCTCTCACAAGCCTTGCCGAGCCCATCCAACTCGTAAAGCTTAAAATCATGATCATATAGCTGAACTTTGCGCCAAAGATAGCCAGTACCAAAATATTTAGGAATAAGGTTGGAATAGAGTTCATAACGTCAACGAGTCTCATAAAAATCGTATCGATCCAGCTGCCAAAGTATCCAGAAATCGAGCCGATAATGGTCCCAATTACAACAGAGATAAAGGCAACAGAGAAGCCCACCGATAACGATACTTGGCTGCTGTAAATAAGCCGTGACAAGATGTCTCGTCCCAATTCATCCGTTCCAAGTGGATGACCAGGACTGCCCGCTGGCAAACTTGACTTCAACATATCGATCGCGGCTGGGTCATATGGGGCAATATATTTGGCAAATACAGCAATGGCGACAAAGAACAATAGAACGATGGCTCCAGCCACTGCAAATGGATTGCTCATAAATTTCTTCCATGCCATTAAGGTCATACTTGTCGGCTTCTCCGACTTAGGGTCAATCTCTCTCGTCTTGCCGCGTCCAGGCTCGAGCTGAGCATCCTCCAAACTCGTTACACTCATGCTGATGCGCCCCCTTTGCCTATTTGTACACGCGGATCAACAATCGCGTACAAAATGTCTGCAATCAAGTTGCCAAGGACAACGATAACCGTTGTAATTAAGGTAATCGCCATAAGCACCGAGTATTCCCGTGACACGGCCATATCGACGAACAGCCGCCCCATTCCCGGCCAGTTAAACACACTTTCTGTAATGGCTGCTCCCGCTATGAGTATCGGCAAATCCAGACCAAGTATAGTAATGATTGGGATAAGCGCATTCCGCAGAGCATGACGGGTAATGACTCTTCTCTCCTTCATTCCCTTCGCTCTCGCGGTTCGAATGTAGTCCTGTCCTAGTACCTCAAGCATGCTGGATCGGGAATATTTCACATAGGAGGCCAGGAATCCTAGTGTAAGAACGGTGACAGGCAGGATCAAATGCATGAATAAATCCTGAATATCGCCTTCCTTCCCCATCGTATACATGTCGGATAAGGGCAACCAGTCCAACTTAATGGAGAAAAAGCTTTGCAAGAGAATACCGAACCAGAATGTCGGCATCGCAAACCCAATATAAGAAATTAATGAAGCAGTCTGATCAGATAGCCCATACTCAGCCGTACTATTGTATATTCCCCACGGGATCGCAATGATTAAGGCCAGCAGCCATGCAACTCCCATCAGAACAACGGTATTCTTCACCGTAGGCCAGAGTATTTCACTTACCGGCAGGTTATTCTTGAAGGTATGTCCTAAATCACCCTTCAGCAACCCGCCCACCCAACGAATATATTGAATATAAATCGGCTTGTCTAAGCCGAGGTTCTTCGCTTGAATTTTGCCTGCTTCCTGAGACAGTCCCGGCGAAAGAAAAATTTGCGTTGGTCCACCCGGTGCCGCGTGGATAAGTCCAAAGGTTACGATGGATATAAGAAATAGCACCAAGAGTGACTGCAATATACGGCGGATCAGATACTCCGTCATGGGAATCCTCCTAAATCATCGTGTGATATATAAGCACTCTCATACATAAAAGAGAGAAGGGGCAAGTACCCCTTCCCCTCATCTTGCATATTCAAATATGCTCGGTGCCTTATTCTACCCACCAGTTAATCATGCGGAACATGTATCCATATGCGAGTCCAGGTTCAGGTCGGTCCTCTTCCGCATATTTCACCCGAGGGTTCAAGCCCTGTGGTGTACCATATTGATACATGAATACATAAGGAAGATCCGTTGTGATTTCTTTACCGATCTCTGCGTATACCTTCTTGCGCTCGTTCTGATCAGCGACAGAGTAGCCTTTTACCCACAATTGATCAATTTTCTCGTTTTTATACCAGCCCGCGTTTTGGTTCGGCGGGAAGAATTTCGAGGAGAAGATGCTCTCCGCGTTCGGATCTGGATCATTTAACGACCATGCCGCCAAGACCGCTTGGTATTTACCCGGATTAATGTTCTGTTCCTGCCAAGCAGCGAAGTCAATGCCTCTCGGTTTCACTTCAATGCCCACATCTTTCAGGTTTTGTTGAATAACAGCCGCAACCTGCTCACGGCGACTGTTACCTGTATTGTATTGAAGTTCAAAGGAGAACTTGCTGCCGTTCTTCTCCAAGATGCCGTCAGTGCCAGCTTTCCAGCCATCTTCAGCCAACAGCTTTTTCGCCAATTCTACATCATAGTTATATACAACAGCCGTTTCAGCCGGATCAGCCCATGATCCAGGCAGGAATGGCGAGTTCAACAGCTTGCCCGTTCCCTTAAGAATATTGTCAACCATGCCTTGGCGGTTAAGCGCGTGAGCAATCGCCTGTCTTGTTTTCTGTCCTGCAAAGAAGCTTTCTTTATTGTCAAAGTTCATTTTGTTAAAGTTGAAGCCCATGTATTCGTATTGTGGTCCTGGAGCTAATATGACTTTGAGGTTATCGCGAGCTTGCACAGCTGCGAGTTGGGTGACTGGAATCGCTGATACAGAATCGATATCTCCCTTGATGAGAGCTTGCACTTCTGTATTTTGATCTGCGTAGATTTTGTAGATGACTTTCTGGATGTGAGGTTTTTTCGCTCCCCAGTAGTTCGGGTCTGCATCGAAGCTTAAAAATTGCTTTTGCTTCCATTCTGTCCATTTCCATGGACCGTTTGTTACGGTTTTCTCTGGTTTGGAACCGTATGGATGCTTTTTCAATTCTGTAATCGGAACATCTTTCAGGATGTGATAGGGCACTGGCTGAAGTCTAAGAGAGTAGAGGAATGGGGCAAATACTTGTTTTAACTTGATCTGAACCGTGTGGTCATCGATCTTGGTGACGGTGTCAACATGTTCGAATTGGCTAATTCCTGGGGAGCCTGCTTCTGGGTTGCGAACTGTATTAATAGTAAAAATCAAATCATCAGCGGTTACAGGTTTGCCGTCGCTCCATTTCGCTTCCGGCTTCAATTTGACTGTATAGGTCTTCGAATCTTCGCTGATTTGAGGAGGTTCAGCGGCCAGAGACCACGGTTCAACGACTACGTTCGCTTGCCGATCAAGATCGTACAGGCTGGAAAAGATCAAGTTGATAGCGTCTCCAGAAGAAGTGTCACTAGTGAATAACGGGTTGGATGACACGATATCGGAGAAAGTACCTAATGTGATCGTGCCTCCATCCTTCGGCGTCAGTGCCGTATTGTTGTCCTTCGATCCTTCCGTTTTCGCTGGTTCGGCAGTTTTCGGTTCTTCTTTAGGCGGATTCGCCGTATTGCCGGAACCTCCGCACGCTGATAACAGCGATCCCATTAGTACCAAAAGCAGCATGAATGAAATCCACTTCTTTTGTGCCACATAATTCCCCTCTCTCATTTTCGATTTTTTTGTGAAGGATATATTTTCCTACACATTGTATCACCAGAATCATTGCGCAGGTAGTAAAATGATGGAAAATATTTATAATTACCGATTATATTTTTCATTTTATTGATTACTTTTTTTAATTAGACTATATAGAAAGAAAAAAGAGGCGAAATCCGCCTCTTTACCACTTTACCCCAGTAAATGAACCTTTGGTATACGAGTTGCTTACAACTTCTATCTGCCGCTTCAACGAATGCCCTTATTTCTTACACTTGGATGCTGACGCTTCTATCATTTCCATTCCAAGTCACTTTCGCACCTATCGATTCAGCGATTGCCCGCACAGGTACGTAGGCGCTGCCATTTATAATCATATTCGCAGTCTGAGGAATTTCATTGAGATATGCGACCTTGCTCGTATTATCCCATCGAACAGGGAGACCCAAGGCAGAAGCAATATCACGAATTGGCACGTAGACAACATTGTCCTTCACAATCCCCTTCGTTGCTTCATGACCATTTACAATAATTTTGATTCCATTTTGAGCTTGAAGCTGCTGTACTTGTCCCTTGATCTGGTTTATAAATTGATCCCAGTATGGCAAAATCTCAGAAGGGCACTGCTTGCCTGACCATTTCTTGTGCGGCACGACCTGATCGATGGTTAGCTTGTCGCGCAAAAGCAAACTTGCCACGAGCCACGCAGCGTTATTCCATGCCACGTCTTTGTTCATGCCCGTATACATACATACTTCAATGCCGAGGCTTGTTAAGTTGCCTGGTCCATTTCCATCTCCCGCATGCCATCCCTGTTCGTTCTCACGCAAATGCTGGTAGATATCCTTATCATCCACGGTATAATGCCAAGATGCTTGTCTTCCACCGCTTCCATCTAGTATATATCTCGCGTGCGATTCGGCTGTGCCGCTCAAGTTGTCCGTGTTGTGGATCGTAATCCATTGCGGAGCCATGGGCTTGTTCGGCTTGTTCGGGCTTCCGTCTGGAAGCAACCTTTGTTGAATGACGATGCTCATCGTTCATCAGCTCGCTTCTGCATAGTGTACACATAGAAGACCTGCCAAGCGTGCTGTGAAAGCTGATCTATCACCAAAAAGCGTTCAAATCCGTTGAACGCTGCTTGGATTTTTGCCGTTTATGAATATCATGTTCGTCAATTCCCCTAGTTCAACGAGCCGTCGCAAAAATCTTCTATAGTAAAGAATATGTACAATGCTAGAATCTTGGCTCTGGCAATCGCCTGAGGGAAATGCTTGTTTTGGTTAAAATTTCACTTTTAGTAGGCTCCGGCCCAAAAGGAAAATGATACAATGATTTCGTGCTTTCAAGGTGTTTACTTCATGTGAATTTATTATTTAGGAGAGATACATATGGATCATGAATGGATACTAGAGCAGGAAACGCCTAATACCGGAAGAAAGTCACTCTCTACCGGCATCTTCATCATCTCTATCTTTGCAGCATGCTGTGCGATCGGCATGTCTATTTTTACTTTGGCACATAGTAAGAAGGCGAATGATACAGCAGAGAAACTGCAGCAATCCCTCTCTAAGTTGCAAGAAGACTATGAGGAACTAAAAAGAACCAGCAGCAAACAAGGCTTTACAATCAATCAGTTGCAGAACAATCTCTTGTATGCAAATATCCAGCACGACATGGAGGAGTCTGTTGCATCCGAGCATTTGATATTGGATAAAATCTACTTTGATGATATAGCCTATCGCAAAGGAACGAGCGGTGCGACCATAGATGTTCGTAATCAGCCTGACTTTGCAAATAAATATTCAGGATCCGGTAAATTCTCTATATCAAACAAGGAATTAAGCACTGTTATAACCACATTCATGGAAGCAGCCGAGGAGCACTATGCATGGTGTTTGGATAAGTACAGCATGGAGGCCGTCGCACCAGATTGGAATGATCTTACGCACACGATCTCCGTAAACAACTACGAGATTGGAACGTATCACAACGGTGTATTTACGCCTCTTAAAAAATGAGTCATGTTATAGAAAAAGCGCGATCTCCGATTGCTCGGAAACCGCACCGTTATCCGACATTACATACTGCTGGAGGGATTTGAATCTCCAGTCCACGGAGCCGTGGGGCGCCCCCCTCAACGGCCCTTTTTGCTTACCGGCGTTCCGATTCGACACCAGTAGATCAAACATAAACGCAATGTAAAGATACGGGGCTATGAAATGAATCGATTAAATGCTAAAAAACAAATGCACGAGAAACGATAACCAACAAGATGAACAAGACCAAGATTACACCAAGAGAGGTGAAACCTCGAAATCCACAACCTCCAACAACTTCACCCATATGAGTTAGCCTCCCTTCGTTAGTTAGCACATATACATAATATAGGAGTTACCTTCATTCTGACTCAGCTATGTCCTATACTGAAATTAATTAGGCAGTGTTAAGCGTTCAGATATAAATTTGATATTCATGGGCTGCGCCAATGACGAGCATTGCTGATTCAGATCCTTCAAATCAATTAAATAAAGCAACTACAAGCTACGATAACCAACAAAATAAACAGAACCAGTATAACGGCTGTAGAAGTAAAATGATGATGATGACGGCGATGTTCAAATTCACCCATTGAAATAGCCTCCTTCCGCTAGTACATTCATATCATATTAGGGTTGTTAAATATTTGACTCGGCTGCGTCCTATTCGCGTAGAAATAATTCGAGCAAAGAGTTTATGACTACAAAAAAGAAGTCGTGAAGACAAGCAGCACAAAGTAAAGGGACAAGCCATATAGGTTTGTCCCTTTACTTGCATGCGAGAAGAAGTACACCCCGGTTCATGCGCTGCCTAAATCATAAAAATGATTTGTCATTATTATATATAAACAAAACGGCGTTTTTTACCTGGGAGGGGTGCTTTTGTCAAACGGATTTGTCATTCGTTCATTAGACGAAATCAGATTTTGGTCTCGAATCATGAAAGAGCATTCACTTTTTTTAAAACTAGGCTTTAGGTGTGAAGATACTCAGCTCATTCAAGAAGCGAATCATTTTTATGCTATTTTTGAATCAATTGAAGCCAGGTCTCACACCTTTGATACTGAAGCAGATCCCCAGATCATTCTAAGATTCAATGCGGAAGTGCATTCAGCGGTCTCCCATATTTGGGCATTCAAACGAAAGGTCCTCGGCTTAATTTTACATTGTCAGTTGCCGGGACAGAACAATTTCCCTCTGCTTGTAGATCACGTCAGCAGAGAGGCTTTTTACTTTAGAAATCGCCTTGAACAACTCAATACTGGTAATTTAGACCCCCTACCAGATGCGATTATCAATGAAAATGTTTTTTTCTTAAGAATAATGGCGGATCATGCCAAGTTTATCGGTCATCTGCTCGATCCTTCTGAACGTAAGCTTGTTGAACAAGCGCAACAATTCAGTCATGAATTCGATCAGTTATTATTTCAAGCAAGAGACTTGGATTCCATGCGGCCTCAATCTCAAACGGCTCCACTTCTCGACCAATTTTTAGATCAAAATAGAGTTTCCGTTAAATCATTACGTGATTTCAAGAAAACAGCTCGCGAATTAATTGAAGCTTGTCGAATAAAAAGCATCATTCATCCACTGCTCGCCGATCATGTGTTCCGCGAAGCAGAAAGATTTCTGGTCATTATTGAAATGTTTGAAAGCACACTCACAGGAACTCCGGTGTCACCCCAACAAATGATGGAACTTGATGGACATTAAATCTATGCAATGCTTGCGCGGAATCGACGATTTGGCCATAGTTCATACAATCATTGTTGAAAAAAATATGGGATAAGCACTCCATCCGATTGAGTTAGCGAGTACAATAGTCTAATAAGCAAAAATGAAGAGATCACGCATGAGATCGTCAGCCTTCAATTTTTTTGTTTATGCCGACTTATTACAAGTCTGAATGGACATCCACATCCATGAAATCATAGTCCCGCAGGAATGTTTGAATCTGAATAACGTCCGAATCGCTAAGCTGTCGAGGCACGTCTGTCCGGACAAATACAAACAAGCTCGCAATTGTATTCGGTACTTTTGATCCTTGATCCTATTACTGTTCTTGCCCTCTTCCCTCTCTGTCACATCACCCAAGTTAAGATCCCCCGGCCAGAGGGGAGAACCATCAATACATTCTTATTAATTTTATGTACAAATATCATTTCTGCAGTTTTTTCGGTTTTGTTGCCTGGTTGAACTACAAAACAGCAATTGTGAATACTACGAACAAGAAGTAATGCAAAAGGGACAAGCCATATAGGTTTGTCCCTTTTCTTCATGCGAGTATACCCCGGTTCATGCGCTGCCTATATGCAGCCGTGTGTGCATCCCCGCCTTTTTCTATGTTTCATGCTATCACGCGAATACCGTCATGTGGTACTCAACTTTGTATCAAGGTACTTTCCATACATGTTCACTTTACGATCAATATCCCTTAATTTGCTTATCCTGTTTAAAAGAAATTGATGATTGTTAAGTTAACGAGCGTGGCAGTGAACCTTGTCTATTAAATGAGGTTCACTGCCAGAAACTATTTTTAGCGGTGTCTTCTGTGCTTTCTACACTTAACTATTACTTTTTGTCCAGGTCTGAGGATCACAACAATCACCTTTTTATGACGATGTACCATGCAGCATCCCCCCCTTCGAAGAAGAGTTAATACATAATATGCAGGTCGCTAAAAATGAAGTGTGCTAACAAGCAAATGGAATGGCTCAATTTTATTCAATTAGCTCCAATCGCGAGCGAGCCATTTCTCTTTCCTACGAAAATTCAACTTTATCTAGGTAAAGGTTAGAAGAATGTTAGAATTCAGCCCTAAAAAGGGAAAAAGCGCGATCTCCGATTGCTCGGAAACCGCGCCGTTATCGACATTACATGGTGCTGGAGAAGGGATTTGAACCCCCGACCCACGCATTACGAATGCGTTGCTCTACCCCTGAGCTACACCAGCAAATTTTGTTAACACCAAATATTATAGAGAAGTTGAAAATTTGTTTCAACCCTAAAATAAAATTACCTATATTTACTATATGGTGCTGCAGAGGTATTCTAGAACGATAATCCGCTCCTTCATGCAGCACCATACCCTATTTTACGCATCCACTCATATTTTCTATAGTTTGCTTTCGGCTAAAATAGCGCTCACCAGTTGCTCCAACGCTTCCTGATCCTGTTCGTTGAAGCGATCCGTAATCGGGCTATCGATATCCAGCACACCGATGCACTTGCCCTCCTTCATCAGAGGGACGACAATTTCAGAGCGTGAAGCCGCATCACAGGCAATATGTCCGGGAAATGCATGGACATCCGGAACGATTACTGTGCGCTGTTCCTTCGCTGCTGCCCCACATACTCCACGTCCAAGCGGAATTCGAACACATGCCGGCAGCCCTTGAAACGGCCCAAGCACAAGCTCCCCTCGCTCATCATCCATCAGATAGAATCCAGCCCAGTTAATGTCCTTCAGCCCCTGCCATAATAGCGCGGACGCATTGGACAAATTTGCAATAAAATTAGGCTCTCCTGCAATTAATGCGGACAGCTGCCCAATAATAACCGGATAATCCTTATCCCGCTCGCCTGTATAAAGTGTTTGTGTGAACATCTGACCGCCTCCTATTTTCGTATTTGTAATGTATCATACCATAGTCAGGCGATTTCGGCGCAACGCCCTGTTCAGAAAATAACGTGGCTTTCGTTTCAAAGCTCTCGATATAATGTAAGTAAAGGATAACGGAACAATAGCCGATAAGGAGGCTTCTCATGAGAACGAACACCTTTCACTTTCTAGATGAAGAAAACGTGCGTATTCACGTCTACCACTGGTTGCCCGATGAAGCCATTGAAATCCAAGGCGTTGTACAAATTGCTCACGGAATGACTGAAACCGCGCTTCGTTACGAGCGCTTTGCCGAGGAACTTACTGCCGCCGGGTATGTGGTATACGCCAACGATCATCGCGGACATGGCCGCACAGCAGCTACTGAGCAGGACTTAGGCTATATCGGCGAGAACGGCTTCATATGGATGGTGCGCAATATGGCGCAGCTCACTAAGATAATCCGCGAACAACATAGCAATCCCCCACTGTTTCTGTTCGCGCACAGCATGGGGTCTTTTCTGGCACAGCAATATATAACAGAACACGCGGACTTGATTGATGGCCTCATCCTATGCGGAAGCAACGGCCCTCGTGGCCCGGAACTGCTCGCAGGCGTCAGTGTCACGAAGCTGATTGCCTCGATGAAAGGCTCCCGCCATCGCAGCGCCTTCATTGATAAGCTGGCTTTCGGCAGCTTCAACCGTAAGTTCCAGCCTGCCCGCACACAGGTAGACTGGTTAAGCCGAGATCCGAAGGAAGTAGACAAATATGTGGAGGATCCATACTGCGGATTTCTGAGCACAGTAGGATTTTATCGGGACTTTTTCAAACTGCTGCGCAATATTCATCGCCCTGAAGTCATGAGCCGTATTCCGAAGCAGTTGCCTATACTGCTCATTGCAGGCGACGATGATCCGGTAGGCAATTATGGCAAAGGTGTGCGCAAGCTGGCAGATCAATATCGGCAACTTGGTCTGGAGCAAGTGGAATGCAAGCTGTATGAAGGTGCGCGCCATGAACTGCTCAATGAAACGAACCGGGATGAGGTTACGGCGGACTGCCTTGCATGGCTGCAACGTCAGACCCTGAGTTCGGCCGACTCCTAAAGTTTCGCTAGTCTGTCATTTGTACCCACAATCTGGATCGGCGTATAATAGACTTGAGTCATGATTTAGTCCAATGGAGATGGAAGGAGATTTTACATATGTCACGCTTGTTTGAACCGATAACAATTGGAGGGGTTACAATCCCGAATCGGATTGCCATGTCTCCGATGTGCATGTATGCATGTGATGACGAAGATGGCAAAGTAACAGACTGGCACCTGATCCACTATGCCTCGCGTGCAGTTGGGCAAGTCGGATTGATTATCGTAGAAGCCACTGCCGTCACACCAGAGGGTCGAATTAGTGCTCGTGATTTAGGAATTTGGAGCGACGATCATATTGATGGGCTGCGCAGGCTCACTGATCTAGTGCATTCTCACGGCAGCAAGATCGCCATTCAGCTTGCCCATGCAGGGCGCAAAGCTACTGTTCCCGGCGCAATTGCTCCATCGGCGATTGCGTTCAGTGAAGACTACGCAGTACCAGAAGAGATGTCGCAGGAGCAAATTCGCCGGACGGTGAAGGCATTTGCCGAGGCTGCCCGCAGAGCAAAGGAGGCCGGCTTCGATATCGTCGAGATTCATGGTGCCCATGGCTACCTGATCAATGAATTCCTCTCTCCGCTCACGAATCAGCGGATGGATAGCTATGGCGGGAGTACCGAAGGCAGATATCGCTTCTTAAGCGATGTCATTGACGCTGTTCGTCTCCAATGGGATGGGCCGGTATTCGTGCGCATTTCCGCGAATGAGTATGCGGATGGAGGCAACACACTAGAGGCTTATATTGATTATGCGCGCCGCATGAAGGATCAAGGTGTCAACCTCGTTGATTGCAGCTCTGGTGCAGTTGTACCGCATCCGATAGACGTATTCCCTGGATATCAAGTGTCTTATGCTCATGCAATTCGACAATCGGCAGGCATTGCTACTGGAGCCGTCGGTCTTATTACCGAGCCAGCTCTCGCAGAAGAGATTGTCCGAAACGACCGGGCAGATCTCGTTCTTCTTGGACGCGAGCTGCTGCGTGATCCATACTGGCCGCTGCGCGCCGCACGAGCGCTTCGTTCTGAACTGCCGAAGCCGAAGCCATACGAACGCGCTTGGTAGGATGCCAGATTCACAGATCTTCTCCTGCTTTATAGTTGAGGCATTTCTCGCTTAGTAGGCTGCCTTCTTCACGATTAGATTTTATAGGGCACTACTTTATACTTTATCTATAACACCAGATCGAACATATAGTTGTAGTTGCGAAGAGAGAGTATCCTTAACGGATGCTCTCTTTTTTCGTTATTGAATAACGGGTCGAAGAGCAGCTTTTACAAATTTGAGATACCGATAACTTTTTTTCGCTGAAAATCGTGTTTTCCTATTGAATATCCCATTATATCCATCTAGTATAAGGATAAGTTTTCTCTTCATTACCAGATTTGCGTATTTTGTGTGTTCTCCAACACCTACCACATGCATTCATCTAGAGGAGGATGGAACGATGGACAGAAGCAGTGTTCCCGAACCAAATATCGTGTTCGACCCGAAGCATTACATTTGCCACCGAGCCACAGAACCACTGCAGCTTGATGGACGATTGGACAAGTCTTTTTGGGTTCATGCCCCTTGGACAGACGAATTCGTCGACATCGAGGGAGACTTGAAACCGCTGCCATTTAAGCAGACCCGGGTCAAGATGCTATGGGATGACGAATATTTCTATTTCGGTGCCGAAATGGAAGAGGAGCAAATATGGGCAACATTGACGGAGCGCGATTCCGTCATTTTCTATGATAATGATTTCGAGATATTCATTGATCCAGATGGCGACACCCATAACTACTATGAGTTCGAAATGAATGCCTTCAACACGATCTGGGACTTGCTGCTGCCCAAACCATACCGTGACGGCGGACCGCCTATCAATGGTTGGGACATTCGCGGCATTCGCACCGCTGTCCATATTGATGGCGAGGTCAACAATCCGAATGCAGTCAATAAGGGTTGGAGCATTGAAGTCGCAATGCCTTGGAGCGTATTGAAGGAATGCGCGCCCGAAGGACGTATGCCGCAACATGGCGAATATTGGCGCGTGAACTTCTCCCGTGTTGAGTGGCGTACTGAGGTAAAGGACGGACAGTACGTCAAGATGATCAACCCGGATTCGAACACCCCTTACCCAGAGTATAACTGGGTATGGAGCCCGCAAGGCATTATCAATATGCATTATCCAGAGATGTGGGGCTTTGTTGTCTTTGCAGGCGAAGGACAACCAGCACCTTCCTTCCAATTGCCGCAAGACGAGCTGATCAAGTGGGAACTGCGCAAGATCTATTACCGTCAGCGCCAGCATTTTGCGAGCCACGGCCGTTACGCTTCCAGCTTATCGGAGTTGGCACGCGAAGAGGTTTGGCGCATCGAACCTGTGATTGAAACGACAAGCGGTTCCTTCTTACTATCTGCCAAATCGCATGATGGGCAACAATGGATTCGCATTCAGGAAGACGGGAAGGTATGGCGCGAATAGCATCGCAGACTAACAACACATGGAGCTGATGAATGAGATGACGAGCACAATTGGCTATGCAGATGATACATTGCTTCAACAAATCGAAGAGAAGTTTCAATATAAAAAAAAGCTGGCTAAGCACCGGAAAGAGGAACTGTTCAGCGTATTGAATCAAGAATTGACCGACAAGGAGCGTCTGCTCCTGAAGTATTTGTATGCCTACATGCCCATTCACGATCTGGCGGATTATGACGGTGAATTCTTCCTAGCTCATGTGCGCCGTACGTTGGCTACGCGTCAAGAGATGCCTTGGGGCAAGCAGATTCCAGATTACATCTTCATGAACTTTGTGCTCCCCTATCGCGTCAATAACGAGAATATCGACGACAACCGCGAAGTGATCTACCATGAGCTAGTCGATCGGGTTAAGGATAAACCGATGATGGAAGCGATTCTGGAAACGAACTATTGGTGCCATGAAAAGGCAACTTACGTTGGCACCGATCAACGTACTGTCTCGCCATTAACGCTGGTTCGCACCGCTCTCGGCCGCTGCGGCGAACAATCGACACTGGCCGTTGCTGCACTGCGCAGTGTCGGTATTCCGGCACGCCAATGCTACACGCCGCGCTGGGCGCACTGTGATTCGAACCATGCTTGGGTAGAAGCTTGGGCAGATGGAACCTGGTACTTCCTTGGCGCATGTGAGCCAGAAGCACGCTTGAACGAAGGTTGGTTCAAGGCTCCTTCCCGCCGTGCCATGCTTGTTCATACACGTGTGCCCGCAGATTACAACGGCCCGGAAGAAACCTGCTCCAGCCATCCGTGGTATACGGAGATTAACCTGCTTGGCAACTACGCTCCGCATAAAACCATTACGATCCAGGTTGTCAACGAGCAGGGAGAGGCAACTTCGGCAGAGGTCCACTTCCAAATGTACAACTTCGCCGAATTCTACTCTGTAACGACACTGCCGACGGATGACAATGGACAAGTGGCGTTTACAACTGGATACGGCGACCTGTTGATCCATGTCCGCAATGCGCAGGGATATGGCTTCCGCCATATTACCGTTGGCGATGCAGATACATTTACCGTAACACTCCAATCCGAGCTGCAAATTCACGACATGATGGAGTTTGACATGGAACCGCCTCCTGAGATACCAGACAAGAGCGAGAATCGGATGACAGATGAAGAACGACAGGCAAACGACCGCCGTGTTCAACACGGAACGGCAACGCGCGCAGCTTATGAAGCCACCTTCATGAGTGAAGCAGAAGCGAACTCATTGGCCGGTAAGCTGTCCTTGGCGGCGGATCGGGTATGGACGGTGATTCGCAACGCGCGCGGGAACAGCCATGAGATTGCTGCCTTCCTGGAGACCAACATACCGAAGCACGGTGAATGGCCGCTTCGTCTGCTCGAAGCGCTTCATGAGAAGGATACGCAGGATACAATGAACGAGACACTGACGGATCACTTGGAGGGAGCTCTTTCTTATCTGGAACAAGTGAAGGATGAAGATCTGTTCACCGCTTATGTGCTCTGTCCGCGCGCTCATTATGAAATGATTAAGCCGTATCGTACATACTTCCAAACGAATCTGACTGCCGAAGAGAAGGCAGCCTATGCAGCCAATCCGCAGCGGCTGGTCGATCGTTTAGCGAATGACATTACGATTGAGAGCCGAATAGACCGCTATAACGGCATGATTACACCAGTCGGCGTGTTTCAATTAAAAAAAGCCGATCGCTTGAGCCGAGACATCTGCTTCGTAGCAATGGCACGCAGCGTCGGCATACCTGCACGCCTCGAACCGCTGAATATTCGTCCGCAATTTTGGCAGAACGGCATCTGGCAGGACGCAGTGTTCCATGGTGATGCCACAGAACCTGCAGCATCTCGACCGGCAGAACCGTCGAATAATGCGGAAGCCGCGAGCGGTGCGATTGTATTTGCACGCAGTGAAGGCGAGCAAGAAGCTTCCTATTACTTGAACTTCACGATCGCTCGCTTTGAGAACGGCACTTATCGCACCTTGACGTTCCCATATGGCGAGAAGGATATGTACAATAAGCCTTACGAGGTATTGAGCGGCAACTATCGGATGACGACCGGAACACGTCTTAGCGATGGAACCGTGCTCGTGCGCCTATCCTTCTTCACCGTACATGCCGGCGATACAACAACCGTACCTGTCGTATTCCGCAAGGAGGAAATTCATGTTCCGATCCTCAATACAGTATCGGCAGAACAGTGGAGCCGCATGACCGATAAGGTGAGCCTAGACATTACGGAGCAAGGGCTCGTCCTTGCATGGCTTGATCCAGAACGCGAGCCATCGAAGCATCTTGCGCGTGAACTGCGCGAGTTGAAGATAGAGCTCGATCAGTGGGGGGGCCGTATTGCGCTTATGGTTGAAAGCCAGCGCAATCGCAGCGAATTCAAGCTTGAGGGTATGCCGGAGCATACAACGTATAGCGTAGATGAGGATGGACTGTCCTTGCAGGCACTTCTTCCCTCCCTTCCAGAATGGAACGGTCAGGAATATCCGCTGGTTGTAGTCATGGATCAGCAGCACCGCATCCGTTACCAGCTCCAAGGCTACAAGCTTGGCACTGGTTCGGATATTTTAAAGACTGTGTGCAACATGCAGTAGGCAGCCCAAGGTTCCCATTTTCATTTCATACTGTTAAATAAGATAAGGAGGCTGTACGCTTCATGGTGCAACCTCCTTCTATTTTTGCGCGCATTAAGTCCTTACATCATTCCTTGCATTGTTGGCCCTTGCATCTCAGCTCTTACAACCAGTCGTTGAAGCGGCGAATGTACCATTTCTTGACGGACTGCGTCAGAATACAGTACCCCAGCAAAATCGCAGCAAGCCATGGGAAGTAGGACATTGGCAGCGGTACCAGACCAATGCTCTCACCGAACTCGGAGAACGGAATCATAATGCCCATCAGCATAATAAGCACCGTCAACAGCATAACAGGCAAGCTTGCCCGACTCTGGATGAACGGCACTTTCTCCGTACGGATCATGTGGACGATCAAGGTTTGTGACAGCAGCCCCTCAATGAACCAGCCCGAATGGAACAATGCCTGATCTGCTGGCGTATTTGCGGCAAAGACGAACATCATCAATCCATACGTGAGAAAATCGAAGATCGAGCTTGTCGGACCGATGAATAGCATAAAGCGGCCAATCGACTTCGCATCCCATGTGCGCGGCTTTTTCAAAAATTCTTTGTCCATGTTGTCCCAAGGAATCGACAACTGCGACATATCATAGAACAGGTTCTGCACGAGCAGGTGCAGCGGCAGCATAGGCAGGAACGGCAGGAACAAGCTTGCTCCCAATACACTGAACACATTCCCAAAGTTCGAGCTGGCCGTCATCTTGATATACTTAATCATGTTGCCGAACGTGCGGCGCCCCTCAATAATCCCTTGCTCCAGTACCATAAGCGATTTTTCAAGCAAAATGATATCTGCTGATTCCTTCGCAATATCGACCGCAGTATCTACCGAAATACCGATATCTGCTTCCTTCAAAGAGATCGCATCATTAATTCCGTCCCCCATAAATCCGACAGTATGCCCCTTCTCCTGAAGCGCACGGACGATACGCGCCTTCTGCATCGGATTCAGCTTCGCGAAGACAGTTGTCTGATCAGCCAGTTCCGCAAGGGCCGTATCATTCAAATCATCAATTTCCTTGCCGAGCACGATACGCCCTGTTTCGATGCCAACATCACGGCACACCTTGCGCGTTACCGCTTCGTTATCTCCTGTCAGCACTTTCACCGCTACGCCATGCTCAAGCAAGGCCGAAATTGCTGGCGCCGCACTACCCTTCGGCGGATCAAGAAATCCGATGTATCCCGCGAACACGAGACCTTGTTCGTCAGCAGCACTGTAGGATTCCTTGCATGTTCCATCCCGCATCAGCTTAATGGCTACGCCGATAACACGAAGGCCCTCCTCGTTCATTTCATTTGCTTTGCGCAGCAGTTCCTGCTTCATGTCCTGTCCCATGCCAAAGACATTTTTGCCATCCAACATGGAATCGCATATGGACAGCATCTCTTCCATAGCCCCTTTGCAGACGAGAAGATGCTCGCCTTGTTTTCTGGACAGCACCACTGACATTCGTCTACGGTTGAAGTCAAAGGGAATTTCGTCGACCTTATTGTAATCATAATCGATGCTTGCAAGGTCGTTCTCCTCCGCCCGCTCGACGACGGCACGATCAAGCAGATTGCGCAGCCCTGTCTGATAGCGGCTGTTCAAGTAAGCATACCGCAGCACCTGTTCGCTTTCTTCTCCATGGATGTTCAGATGCTTCTCCAAAATAATTCTATCCTGCGTTAAAGTCCCTGTCTTATCTGTGCACAGGACATTCATCGCGCCCAAGTTCTGTATCGCATTAAGCCGCTTCACAACCACCTTCTGGCGCGACATTGCCATCGCACCCTTCGCGAGATTCGACGTCACGATAACAGGCAGCATTTCCGGTGTAAGCCCGACAGCCACAGACAATCCAAAAAACAGTGCACCCCACCAGTCGCCTTTCGAGAACCCATTAATGAAAAAGATAATTGGCACCATGACAAGCATGAAGCGAATAAGCACAAAGCTGACACTGTTGATGCCGCGCTCGAAGCTAGTTATTGGCCGAGCCCCAACCAAGCTGTGCGCCATCGCGCCGAAATATGTCCGCGCTCCAGTCGCAATAACGACTGCTGTCGCAGATCCGCTTACCACCGTCGTCCCCATGTACCCCATATTATCGAGCTCTAGCGCCTGCTTCGCTTTCTTAACACTCTTCATCCGACGCTGTTCAGGCATGACGCCAATATCGCGCTTTTCTACTGGCATTGCTTCACCTGTCAGCGCCGATTCCATGACAAGCAGATCCTTAGCCGACAGGAGCCGGACATCTGCTGGAACCAGATCGCCTGCAGCAAGCCGGATCATATCGCCCGGAACGAGCTGCTCCATGTCCATTTCACGGCTTTGTCCGCCGCGTATGACAGCAGCAGTCGTCTTTACCATCGCCTTCAGCTTCTCTGCCGTGCGCATAGAGCGGAATTCCTGTATAAAAGTGATGATGATGCTGATCGTTACCATTGTCGAAATAATAATGACCGCCTCTGTATCCTCCGTTAGTGCAGAAAAAACATCCAAACCGAGTAGTACCAAAATAAATGGGTTCTTAAAACATCTCAGCAGTTGAATATACCAAGCAGGCGGCTTCTCATACGCAACTTGATTGTGGCCGAATTCCTCCAAGCGGCGCACAGCCTCCATCTCATCCAAGCCGTAAGGCTTCGTCTTCAGTTCCTCCAGCACATCATCAACATGAGCCTCCGATGTCTCGATTAAGCGCTGCTCCAGCTTCGCATTAGTCAGATCCGCATCTTTGCGGGACATGACATTCCATTTGCGTTTCCCTTGATTGACCTTCATTTCCATGTGAATTCCTCCTTCTTGTGCACCAAAATACGCAAAAAGACCTCCCTGTCTACAGGGAGGTCTGCATGACCCGAACCGTGATTTCCTTGCTGTCACTGCATACGCATACTTGTTCCGCACCAAAAGGGGGAATCCCTCAATTCACGGGTGGTTACACTTGCCTGCGAGCATGCTTCCTTCAACCGGGGCAGGAATACAGCGTGCATATGCACACACGAATCCCTTCAATGCCAGCATGAAATGACCTTGAATTCTCATTCGAGGCTCATTCGCCCACAAGTAAACACCCGTTACTGTACCGTGGATACTTTTCATCTGCTGATCAAAGCACTCGTTCCAGCACTTCAACCTATTCGCATGAAAAAAGAAGCCACCCCATTTATTAGTGTCGGCAAGTGAATAGCGCATAGGAAAGCAAGGAGAATCCAGGTTCTCCCGTTCCAAGGTTTCACAATGCTATGCAGTTGTGTCTTCGGACTCGGGCTTCCGTCCATGCGTAATCACCGCCTTCTCATTTCTGTTTGCAAATCATACGAAAAAACCCTTCGGCTCGCCGAAGGGTTACGCATGCGCAAATAAAGAACTGGGATATTGCCTATCCCGTTCTAGCCCTCCTCGTCGAGCTTCAGCACTATACAACGTAAAGGTTACATCCCTTAGCCACCTTAAGAAAAGCCTTAATCCGACAATTCCTGTTCTACCCATGGGCATCTCTCGATATTTCTGGGCAGTGGCCTCTGTTCGTATAGGAGCCTCACCTAACAAAGCTTGGTTTGGTTTTCCTCATACAATGTATTACGGGCACTTCTAGTTTGTCAACCGAAAAACGCAAAAAGGGAAATTTAGGCATCCCTACGCAAATGGATTATATCGCGGAAAACGTCGCCCCTCCCCCCATTTTCATGCAGAACAAATAAATTAACTTCAAAAATTTTTTGCATCAATTTTGTCGGATTCGGTCATTTTCGGTGATTTCTCTATTAGGCTGATTGCTATACCGATTCCGCTAGGCGGCGAAAGGAGGAAAACCATGATCCATTTTCATCAAATCAACAAGCATTACGGCAGCTTTCATGTACTCAAGGACATTAATTTAACGATCAATCAAGGCGAAGTCGTCGTCGTCATCGGACCAAGCGGCTCGGGGAAAAGCACGATGGTTCGCTGCATTAATCGACTCGAAACCATTACCGATGGCGAGCTGATCGTCGACGGTATACGCGTAAATGACAAATCCACTGACATTAATCGACTGCGCCGAAATATCGGCATGGTATTCCAGCATTTCAACCTGTATCCCCATAAAACGGTGCTGCAAAACATTACGCTTGCACCTATGAAGGTAGCCGGCATGTCCAAGCAGGAAGCGGAGGAAGCGGCGAGACTTTATTTGGCCAAAGTAGGCATTGCCGATAAAGCCAATTCCTACCCTGCCCAATTGTCTGGCGGACAGCAGCAGCGTGTTGCTATTGCAAGAGGCCTTGCAATGAAGCCTAAAATTATGCTGTTCGATGAGCCTACATCAGCATTGGATCCCGAGACAATCGGCGAGGTGCTTGACGTAATGCGGACACTTGCGAAGGAAGGCATGACAATGGTTGTCGTCACTCACGAGATGGGCTTCGCCAAAGAGGTAGCCGATCGCGTCGTGTTCATGGATCAAGGGCGAATTGTCGAGGAAGCAGAGCCGACCGCCTTTTTTACCAAGCCGCGTGAAGAGCGTGCCCAGGCATTCCTCAGCCGGATTTTGAACCACTAAGCGATAGGGAACTATCACCCTACACTGCACATGCACATGATTTCTCCGCTGTCAAACCCGATGACCCTTCGAACCTTTTGGACTTTTTTAAACTATGAAAAGGAGCGTGTCACATGAAACGTTGGATGAAACTGATGAGCATGGCAATAGTAGCCGCATTTGTTGTAAGCGCTTTATCCGCATGCGGCAATCAAGCCTCTGAAGGCGAAGGAACACTCGCCAAAATTAAAAGTAGAGGAAAGGTTATTGCCGGCGTTAAGTACGACCTAAATCTCTTCGGCCTGAAAGACCCTGCTACCGGCAAAGTGCAAGGCTTGGACATCGACATCGCAAAGCAAATTGCGAAAAAGGTGCTGGGCGACGAAGATGCGATTGAGTTCATGGAGGTCACATCCAAAACTCGCATTCCGATGCTGAAAAACGGAGACATTGACTTCATTATCGCCACGATGACCATTACCGATGAGCGCAAAAAGGAGATTGATTTTTCCGATGTATATTTCACTGCCGGCCAATCCCTGCTTGTCCCTGCTGACAGCCCTATCAACTCCATTAAGGATTTGACCAAGGATTCCAAGGTGCTCACTGCCAAAGGCTCAACATCCGCCAAAAACATCCGCGAATCTGCACCTGACGCTCAAATCCTCGAATTTGAAAACTATGCAGAAGCATTTACAGCCCTGAAGGCGAAGCAAGGCTCCGCGTTGACGACCGACAATGCGCTCCTGTACGGCATGGCCAAGCAGGACAACAACTTCCGCGTCTTGGATGAGACATTTACAGAAGAGCCTTATGGCATCGGCATCCGCAAGGGCGACACAGAGTTCATCAAAGCGGTCAACGATACCTTGAAAGAGCTGAAGGAAAACGGGGAATACGAAAAAATGTATGAAAAATGGATCGGCAAAAAGCCAAATTAACAGGCGACATGTTCGTACGACTGAGTTGAGGGGATAAGCGCTGGCTGCTCGTCTCCTCTTTTTGATTCCAAAATCCAAAAGACGATAAACGAGGGAGGAACATGTATGTTTATTAACTTTTCGATTCTTAGCGAGCATTTGGATCGCTACCTGGCCGGGCTAGGGGGCACACTGGCCGCCAGCCTGATTTCGCTCGTGGCAAGCTTTATCCTCGGCGCAATTATTGCCGTATTCCGCATCACTCCCTTCAAGCCGCTGCAATGGATTGGCGCGATTTATGTTGAATTTTTCCGCAATATCCCGCTTATGCTCATCGCATTTTTTACGCTGATCGCCCTTCCTCTTCTAACCGGGGCTGTCCTCGTACCATTCGCGGCAGGGCTCACAGCACTGACCGTATATACTTCCGCCTTTATCGCAGAGGTCATTCGCGCAGGCATTCAGGCTATACCTAAAGGTCAAATGGAGGCAGCCCGTTCTTCCGGACTCACCTATGTTCAAGCAATGTGGCATGTCATCCTGCCTCAAGCCGTCAAGGTCGTCATTCCCCCGCTGGGCAACCAATTTTTGAATTTGGTGAAAAATTCGTCGATTCTTACGGTATTATCGGCATCGGACTTAATGTATCAGGCAGATCTTATTAACTCTGACACATTCGACACATTCAGCACCTACATGTTTGCCGGATTATTTTATTTGCTGCTTACCGTTCCGCTCAGCTTCGGCATTCGTTACCTTGAGCATAAGTATCAACCTGTGAAAGGAGTGCGGGCATAATGGATTTCATCGGGGCGCTATCCTCTGCCAATTTGCAATTTTTGCTGAAGGGATTCCTCATCACCATCGAGGTCGCTTTGCTGTCCATCGCTATCAGTTTTATTATCAGCGTATTGGTCGGTACTGTTCGCTATGCCAAAGTGCCCTTTCTCGGCAAATTATTCGCTGTGCTGGTAGAAACCATCCGCAATCTGCCGCTGCTTCTGATTATCTTTTTTATTTATTTTGCGCTACCGCAAATTGGAATCAAGCTCGATAAGTTCACCGCGGCCGTAGTCGCGCTCGTTATTTTTGAATCGGCCATGATCTCCGAAATCGTGCGCGGAGGACTGAACTCGGTTGAAAAAGGGCTCATTGAAGCCGGACGCTCCTCTGGACTGACGAAGACGCAAACGCTGTGGCATATCGTACTCCCTATCGCACTTCGACGGATGGTGCCGCCAATCGTCAGCCAATTCATTTCACTCTTGAAGGACACTTCACTAGCTGTCGTTATTGCCCTGCCAGAGCTCATGAATCACGTCCAAATTATTAACGGGCACAATATTAATTACGTTATTCCGACATTCCTATTTGCAGCCCTGTTGTATTTTGTCGTTAATTACCTGCTTTCCCTTGCTTCACGCAGACTCGAAAATAAGCACACCTGAAAATGGATAATTTAGGAGACAAAATACTCCCTTTTCCGGTACGATAGAAGAGAAGATGTCTTGACCCTATTTTCGTCGACGAAAACGGAAAGGAGCCGTTCTTATCAGCTTGCGCGACCAAAGGCTGCTTATTTGGAGCATCATTTTATTGTCCACGGGACTGCTCGGTGAAATGAAGATCACCCCGTTCGGCGATGATTTTCGATTTTCACTCGGCATTATGGCTTATTTTTTCGGACTGCTGTGGTTTTCGGTACCCGTGCTTGCCACGGGTATCTCAGTGGGGGCATTCGTTGTATTATTCCGGATTTTACTTGGATTACTGCTGTATGACACCCCTGTCCTCACCGGATTTACACAGCATATGCCCGTATTTTTCTACTATGTCACATTCGCCGCCATCATCTCGCTGCTCAAAATCAAGGCGAATGTAGAATATCATGTTAAGGTTGCTTTGTACGGCGCGCTTGCAGATATGGCATCCAATGTGGCAGAACTGATCGTTCGCATTGCCTCCGGCGCTCCAGCCAGCATGAGCTATCATGAAGGTCTGCTTATTATTCTTGTCGGGCTGCTGCGCAGCTTCTTTGCCGTAGGTATGTGCAATATGCTTGCGATTCGGCAAGTGCGGGCACAGGCCGAGCAGCGTCGGTTGGAGCTGGAACGCCTAATGATGATTAATTCGGATTTGTTCGAAGAAGCGTTCTATCTCCGCAAATCGATGTCCCATATTGAAGAAATTACGCGTGAGAGCTACCAACTGTATCAATCGCTCAAGCAGAGGCTTTATCCAGATGCAACACAAGCTCTGCAGATCGCCAAGCATGTACATGAGCTTAAAAAGGATTCCGAGCGTATCCTGTCTGGCCTATTTAAAATCATTCATCAGGAGCGCATGCTCTCCAAACGTATCCAGATCACGGAGCTATGCGCCATGGTCGTAAGAGCCAATACCAATTACAGCCTGCTGCTCGGAAAGCAAATTCAATGGGGCCACTGTTGCAACATCAATCTGTCTACCACCGAGATCTACCCGCTTCTCTCTGTGCTGAACAACATCGTATCCAATGCCGTTGAGGCGATCCCGCATGATGGGAAAATCGACCTACAGGTCGATCTTCAGGATGATTCCATCCTGTTCGCTGTCGTCGATAATGGGCCGGGCATCTCAGCAGACGATCTGGAGCTGATCTTCCATCCCGGATATACGACCAAGTTCGATGCCGAGGGAAACTCTTCTACAGGCATCGGCCTATCACACGCCACTGACATCGTCCAACTGTTCAAGGGCGACATTGACGTGACCAGTGCACCTGGGTACACTTGTTTTCACATTCGAATTCCTGTAGAGCGTTTAACTTGAAGGGAGGTTGATCGTTTTGTTAAAATTTTATCTGGTTGAAGACGACCCTGCCGTTCGGAAAATGCTAATACGCATCATTGGTGAAAGTGGTCTTGGCGAAGTAGTCGGCGAAGCCGACGATGGTTCCTATGTATCGCCGGCGGATATTAGCCATGCGGATATCGTTATCATTGACCTGTTAATGCCAGGCCGCGATGGAATTGAAACGGTAAAGTCGCTGCGGGAGAATGATTACAACGGTCGATTCATCATGATTTCTCAGGTTGAAAATAAGGAAATGATCGGAGAAGCTTACCAGCAAGGGGTTGATACTTTTATTCAAAAGCCGATCAACCGCTTAGAGGTGCTGGCTGTCCTTAGACGGGTATCCGACCATTTGCTGCTCGAGAAATCCATGAAGTCCATTCGAAATTCGCTTCGCTCCCTCGAGGTACTAGGAACGGGAGCCCTGCATGCTCAGCAGGAGTACGCTCCTGTACATCAAGAGAAGCTTATCGAGCAGCGAGCGAGATCCCTACTCCTGCAGCTTGGCGTTGTTGGCGAAGCAGGGGCTTCGGATATGATTCGGATTGTGAGCTGGCTCAAAACTCAAGAGCAGGAGCAACAGATCCTTCAAGATTTGCCTCCGCTCAAAACGATTTATGAACAAATCACATTGCGCGGCCAAGCTGCGGGAGAGCATCTCAAGCGGGATGTCCGTGCAACAGAGCAGCGAATTCGACGCTTGACATTGCAAGCGCTTACCAACTTGTCTTCTATCGGGTTAAGCGATTACGGCAACCCTACTTTCGAGTATTTTGCCGCTCGCATGTTCGACTTTCAGGAGGTTCGGCTCCGCATGCGAGAGCTGGAGACTTCCTGCAAATCGACATCCTGCAAAATAAATTTAAGGAAATTTCTATATGTATTTTATATCGAGTGCTCTTCTACTTCGTGATCGGATAAGTGGCAAAATGTGAAATGCACATGGAAACATGGAATGCTGGGCACACTTTCCTTCCCATGCGTACATGCAGCCAGTACATACGAAATTCGATGTAATATATCTGGCTGCTGCCCCCTATCCTTCCTGCATTCGACATCGTTCGCGATCAAGAATTGTCCACTGTACAAGGACATTCAGCACCCTAACTTCCATAGAATAGCCGCCTGTCTTATCCTTCTTTTTTCGCATGATCTCGTACCTCAAAAAAATTTTTTATCCCCCGCCTTCATCCCTTGGACAAGCCTGCTAATAAGGAAAACCGCCATTCTCACACCTCGCAAACCGTGACAATTATCACCTTAAGCCTATTTACTTGCCCAATATGTTGTAGTATATTTACGTAAGAATATCTACATGTTGTGATTATTAAGAAATTAATATGATAAGCAGTAAAGTGCAAACAACCTCGAAGACAGCCACACAAGACAACCCTTGCGCTGTATTCGAGGTTCGTTTTTAGAGCCGATTCACGAATCGCTGGATAAATGGCAACTTGTCTAAGCCATGTCGGAAGATCGAGATTGATGAAGGTGTGCGTCCTTGTCTGGCGCACGCGTTGTTCTTATGCGCTCGAACAGAAGAGTGCTCCATTTCAGGCGTTTTGCCAACACCCTTTATGTTGGATACATACTCAGCACTCGACGAGAAGCTTCCCTTTTGCGCGATTCCGACACATATAGCGAGGCTCCATCCCAAATCGATATTCGAGGAGGAATATTTACGAATGCAGACGACAACACCTATCGTCCATACTGTTCATAAACCTAACAACCGCTCCTTGGCATTCGATGCTAACCGCATCATGCGCTATGGCGAGAGAATGATGGCACCATACCCCCAGCTTGACCGGGATCGGTGGCACCGCGGCGTATTATCCAAGCTGCGCAGCAGCAGCGTACAGGCTTCTGATATTACCCAAGCGAGCATCATGACGGCATTAGAGTTGGTGACGAAGGAGGAGCCAGACTGGAAGTTCGTTGCTGCACATTCCTTATTAACGAAGCTCTATAAGGAAGCTGCCCTCCATCGCAACTATAAGGCTTATCCAGATAAGCCCTATGGGGATTTCTACAAGCTTATTACTCGCCTATGCGATCTTGGCATCTACCGTCAGGAATTGCTTGAGGCATATACGCCTGAACAGATTCGAGAGCTTGGTCAATCCATTCAAGCGGAATATGATCAAATCTTTGACTACATCGGCCTGCTGACATTAGCAGAACGATATCTCGCAACTGACTTCGAGGGCCGTACGATGGAATTGCCGCAGGAGCGCTACATGATCATTGCCATGTATCTGATGCATAAGGAGCCTGCAGAGCGCCGGGCAGAGCTGGCCAAGGAAGCCTACTGGGCGATGGCCAATCTCTATATGACCGCCGCTACACCGACCATGGCGAATGCCGGGAAGAAGGTTGCCGGCCAGTTGTCCAGCTGCTTCATTGACACGGTGGATGACTCACTCGAGGGGATTTTTGAATCGAACACCGACGTTGCCCGCCTGAGCAAGATGGGTGGCGGCATCGGCGTATATCTAGGGAAAATTCGCGCCCGCGGCTCCGATATTCGCGGACATAAAAATACGAGCTCAGGCGTTATCCCTTGGATTCGCCAGTTGAACAATACCGCCGTCAGCGTCGATCAATTAGGTACGCGCAAAGGCGCTATCGCAGTATACTTGGACGTCTTCCACAAGGACATTCTCTCCTTTCTCGACTTGAAGCTGAACAACGGGGACGAACGCATGCGGGCCCATGACATTTTCCATGGCGTGTGCTTGCCGGATCTGTTCATGGAGGCAGTTGAGAATCGGGATGACTGGCATCTGTTCTGCCCGCATGAAGTGAAGAAAATCATGGGCTGGAAGGACGAGAAGGGGCGCTCTCTCGGCTTAGAGGATTTCTATGATGAACTGCGTGGTCAAGGACAGTTCCGCGATAAGTATGCCGAAGCAGTCGCGAACCCAAGCCTGCCGCGCATTACACTGCCAGCGATTGACATTATGAAGCGCATCCTCAAATCTCAGCTAGAGACCGGCACACCTTACATGTTCTACAAGGATGCGGCTAACCGCGCCAATCCGAACAAGGCGCATGGCATGATTTATAGCTCCAATCTGTGTACGGAAATTATGCAAAACATGTCGCCTACTCTGATCGAACAAGAGGAGCTGACCACGCAGGATGGACAGTCCCGCATTATTATTAGCAAGCTTCCTGGCGATTTCGTCGTCTGCAACTTGAATTCCATTCATCTGGCACGCGCAGTGCGCGCCGATGTCCTAGAGCGGCTTATTCCGATACAAGTTCGCATGCTCGACAATGTCATCGACATCAATCGAATCGAAGTGCTGCAAGCGCAGCATACGAATCGACGCTATCGCGCCATTGGCCTTGGCACCTTCGGCTTGCATCATCTGTTGGCCTTAGAAGGCATCGCATGGGAATCCGAAGAGGCTGTACAGTATAATGACACTCTCTATGAGAAGATCAACTACTTGGCAATTCAAGCCAGCATGAAGCTTGCAAAGGAAAAAGGAGCATACCCGCTCTTTGCCCAATCAGAATGGGAGAACGGCCGCTATTTCTCCGAACGGGAATATACGACGGGCACCCGAGAAGGCAAATTCGTAACGACCGAGCAATGGCGTGAGCTGGCTGCACAGGTACAGGCGAACGGCATGCGCAATGCGTGGCTGATGGCGGTAGCACCGAACGGCTCAACTTCCATTATTGCCGGCTCTACGGCCAGCATTGATCCGGTCTATGATCTGCTCAGCTATGAAGAGAAGACGACTTACAAAATCGCGAACCCCGCTCCAGATCTATCGGAGAAAACGATCTGGTATTACAAGACAGCTTTCCGACTTGACCAGAACTGGTCAATTCGAATGGCCGCTGCTCGCCAGCGGCATATCGATCAAGCGCAAAGCTTTAACTTGTATGTGCGTCCCGATATTCGCGCAGTAGAATTTCTATCGCTGCATCTTCATGCGTGGAAGGCAGGACTGAAATCTACGTATTACGTACGCAGCCAAGCATTGACGGTCGAAGAATGCGAGGCTTGCAGCTCATAATAAGAAACGTTGAGGTTAAGCTCTCTTAAATGAATAACTCATCATCAGAACGCCTGCCTGTCCATGGCTAGGCACTGGTACCGAAATAAGAACATAAGATCTGGAAAGGCAGTAAGTACAATTGCAACATGCGCCTGCTTACTGCCTGACAGATTCGCCATAAATGGTTTAGTTTCATAGAAAGTGCATGGGAAATAGGGAGTATAGAAAGGAAGAGTCTCATGACATTGTTAGATCGCGAGCTGAGTCGTCAGCTCATCTTCAATACAGAAGCACCGAACAAGTCTACTCGTATTATTTTAGGGGAATGCTCCGGCATATTGAACTGGGACGATATCCGTATGCCGCATATGTATAAATTGTACAAAGTGCTTCTGCAAAATCATTGGATTGCAGATGAAATTCCAATGGCTAAGGATGCTCAGCAATTTCCGCTGCTGGATGAGCAAGAGAAGCATGCGTTCAAAATTAATATCTCGCTTCTAGCTGTGCTCGATTCCATGCAAACCATGTTCGTTGGTGATGTGAAGAACTATTTTACGGACTCCTCGCTTGAGGCCATCTCGGCTATCATTGCACAGCAAGAGGTCGTACACAATCAATCCTATTCCTATGTGCTGTCCTCGCTTGTGTCGGAGCAAGAACAGAAGGACATTTTCGAATATTGGAAGCATGACCGCGTGCTGCTCGAACGGAACCGATTCATTGCCGACATTTATCAAACATTCCGGGATAATCCGACACCGCAGACGTTCTTTGAAGCGCTCGTTGCGGATTTGATTCTGGAAGGAGTTTTCTTCTATAGCACGTTCGCTTTCTTCTATAATTTGGCCCGAGATCAGAAGATGATGGCGACAAGCCAAATGATTTCGTACATTCAGCGTGATGAGAACCAGCACTGCTACTTCTTCGGCGAGGTGTTCAAGCAACTGCTCGCAGACTTCCCAGAGCTGAACACCGATGCGAACCGCCAATTCGTATACAATACGATCGACCGTGCCGTACAATTGGAAACGAACTGGGCGCATTACACCCTTAAGCAGGTTCGCGGCATTGATCTGCGGGAGCTGTCGGATTACATTAAGCATATCGCGAACCGCCGCTTGAACTTGCTTGGCATGGAGAAACTGTATGAAGGCGTAGACGTGAACTGTATGCCTTGGATTAAGCCATTCTCAGATGAAGCCTTGAATGCGACGAAGACAGATTTCTTCGAAGCGAAGTCCCGAACTTATGGCAAGGTGGGAGACGACAACGGTTTTGACGAGCTATAAGTTACGTTCTAAGCCACGGCTTGATTTTTTCGGACTCCTACAAGAACCGCCACATCCTTCACAAGGGTGGAGGCGGTTTTCATTTTCTGCCTCTCGCATAGTCAAGCAGCTGA
Source organism: Paenibacillus sp. S-12 (assembly GCF_030363895.1). NCBI lineage: Bacteria > Bacillati > Bacillota > Bacilli > Caryophanales > Paenibacillaceae > Paenibacillus > Paenibacillus sp. S-12. The sequence goes on along the minus strand of NZ_JASIUF010000026.1, from coordinate 170,494 downwards.
AATTTACAAATTCTTATGTTGCAGTTAATAATCTCCCAACCCCCATATCCTACGATACCTATATATCTCATATCTATTACATAGACATTTCAAATATGAAGCAAGCATGGAGGTCCGTTATGAACAAGAAAAAGCTAGGTACAGCAGCAGTTCTGACCACATTGATCAGCGCCCTATTTGCTGGATCATTATTCGCAGCACCATTGAATCCGATTAATCATGTGGATTGGATGCAGTCGAAGAGCTACATAACCGGGTCGAATGACGGTCTCGCACTCGATCGTCCCATTACGCTCGTTGAAGCAGTCACGATGATTGCACGTGTACAGGACAAAGAAAGGGAAGTCAAAACAGTTGACCCCGCTATCAAGGGCTGGGCATCCAAAGCGCTCACTTGGGCAAAGCAGCAAAACGTCGTTGATGCAGTGCTGTGGAAGGAGCTTCACCATCCGGCAAATGCCGCTGCTCTTCAAGCTGTAGCGAAGAAGGCGGGACTGAACTTGGAGGTATCCGGTGATACCGTAACACGCGAAGCGTTCTTTACAGCCCTCGGTAATGCCATTACCACGCATATTACGATTGGACATACGAACGATACGCACGGACATATGCTGGAAGACGCCAAGGCCAAGGAAATGGGCTATGCCAAGCTGGCCACCTTAATGAAGGAACTGCGCGCGGAAAACCCGAATTCCATGGTGCTTGATGCTGGGGATATGATCCAAGGTACGATATACGTGAACCTGTCCAAAGGGGAAACCGCGACAAAGCTGGCAAATGCGCTTGGATATGACTTCATGGCTTCCGGCAACCATGAATACGATTTCGGCTACGAACAGCTTGCAAGGTTGACCAAAATGTTCAAATTCCCTGTCCTTGCTGCGAACGTATTCGACGCACAAGGCAAGAACCTGCTGCAGCCGTACGTCATGAAGCAGATCGGAGATAAGAAATTCGCCATCCTTGGCCTAGTAACCGCGGACACGCCGATTGTCACTCACCCAGACAACGTCAAAGGCTTGACGTTCAAGGATCCGATTGAAGTTGCGAAGGAATGGGTGCCGAAACTCCGCAAAGAAGCTGACCATGTCATCGTCCTCTGTCATACCGGGCTGTCTTATGACCGCGAAATGGCCAAGCAGGTTCCAGGCATCGATATCATCGTAGGCGGACATACGCATATACCGGTTGATCAGCCTGAACTCGTCAACGGCACGTATATTGTACAAGACTGGGAATACGCCAAGTCGCTTGGCCGAGTCGATCTCTACTACCATGGCAAGGATCTGGTTCATTTTTCAGGCGGACTGATCAAGTACGATGAAGCTACAAAGCCAGATTCAGAAGTGGCCGCGATTGTAGAATCATTGAAGAAAGAAACCGACACCTTGTTGAATGAAAAAATCGCTACTGCAAGCGTAGACCTTGACGGCGATCGCACCAGAGTACGGAAGCAGGAAACGATTATGGGCAACCTGGTTGCCGATGCGATGCTCTCTCGCACACGTACCATGCCTGGTTTCGAGGCGGATCTCGCTATTACGAACTCAGGCGGTATTCGCACAACGATTATGAAGGGCGACATTACGAAGCGCAACCTGTATGATGTGTTGCCATTCCCGAACACGTTGGCCGTAATTGAAGTGAAAGGCAGTGAGTTGGTAGCAGCCTTGGAAAATGGCGTTAGTGAAATTGATGCCGGCTCTGGCCGCTTCCCGCAAGTTGCTGGCTTGTCCTTCTCCTTCGATATTAAAAAGCCAAAAGGAAGCCGCGTATCAGACGTGAAGGTTGGCAACAAGGCAGTAGAGGCTGACAAAACGTACCGTGTAGCTACGAATGACTTCTTAATCGCCGGAGGCGACGGTTATGCCATGTTCAAAGATAAGAAGTCACTGGACACTGGCGTTACCCTATATGAAGTCGTAGAACAATACTTGAAAGAAAAGAAAGATATTACAGCGAAAACCGAGCAACGCATTAAGCAGTAATGGCATAATTACGAATTCTATATGGCATGACAAAATCCCCCCGAAATAGACACGCTGGCGAGCACCTACCTCTTCTCGCGTAGCGTGTCTTCTTGTATCGACCAGTATCAATCTCCGTGCTTCTTTCCCTTACCTATATGAGGTTTATCTATTCTTATGCATATCTTGCTCCTATCCCATTCCTAAGCATCTATCGTGTCAAAAAGTATTCAAACTACCAACAATAGCAATCAAATTATATGGGATAGGTATTGTTTCTTCCCTATACTAAATGGTGTAAATAATAATTGGAAAATATTTCGAAGGAGCTGATCGAATGTCACCCTCACCGAAATACGAGAAGCATGCCGACCTCATTATCATTGGAGGAAGCATGGGAGGCTGTGCAGCTGCGCTCTCTGCTTGCCGTTTAGGCAAGACAGTCATTCTTACGGAAGAAACCAGCCGTATCGGCGGTCAATTGACAAGTCAGCTTGTCCCGCCAGACGAGCATCCGTGGATAGAGCAGTTCGGCTGCACGCAGACGTACAGACAATTACGCAACGAAATACGTCGCTACTATCGGGAGTATCTACCCCTATCTATGAAGGCGCGGTCGAATCCGGAGCTGAATCCTGGGAGCGGCCTCGTAAGCCGTCTCTGCCACGATCCGCGTATCGCGCTGTTCGTATTGGAATCGATGCTGTTCCCTTATGTGCACAATGGGCAGCTCACGATGATTACACAATGCCAGGCTACGAGTGCAGAAGTTGATGGCGACCGCATCGCAGCAGTAACCGTTCAAGATGCGGAAGGCAACTCCATTCACCTGACAGGTTCCTACTTCCTTGATGCAACCGAGTGTGGGGATCTGCTCGCTCTCTCAGGCACAGAATACGTTACGGGTGCAGAATCCCAGCGTGATACGGATGAGCCGCATGCTATATCCGGGGATCCTCAGCCGCAAAATATGCAAGGCTTCACCTACTGCTTCGCTGTTGATTACATGAAGGATGAAGATTATACAATTCCAAAACCGGAACGCTATGATTTCTGGAGCCAATATCGACCTTCGTTCTGGCCGGATCGTTTGTTAAGCTGGACTGCGGTCAAGCCAACAACGCTGGAGCCGATCACCTATTCCCTCTTTTGGGAAAAAGGGAAGTTTCCGCTATTCCACTATCGGCAAACTACGGATCCTTCCCTGTTCGATGTATCTTCAGGAGTGCTTCCAACGCCAGTGTCCGTCATCAATTGGCCGCAAAATGATTACTGGCTTGGCTCGATTATTGATGTCAGCGAAGAAGAGAAGCAGCGCCATCTATTCGATGCAAAGCAGCTTAGTCTGTCATTACTGTACTGGGTGCAAACAGAGGCGCCTCGCCCAGACGGAGGCGCAGGCTATCCTGGGCTGCGATTGCGGCCCGACATCGCCGGCACGGCAGATGGATTTGCAATGTATCCCTATGTCCGGGAATCCCGAAGAATACAGGCGGAGTTCACCGTATTGGAGCAGCATGTTGCTACTGATTGCCGCCCCGATAAGACCGCTGAAATTTTCGCTGATTCCGTAGGCATTGGCTGTTATCGAATTGACCTCCATCCTTCAACCGGAGGCGACAACTATATCGATATTTCTTCTTTACCGTTCCAAATACCATTAGGCAGCTTGCTCCCGGTTCGCATGAACAATCTGATACCAGCCTGCAAAAATATCGGCACTACTCATATTACCAACGGCTGCTATCGCTTGCATCCGGTCGAATGGAACATTGGGGAAGCTGCCGGCGCCTTGGCTGCATATGCGCTGAATCAAGGAATATTGCCGCGTGCTGTAAGAAGTGACGCGCAGCACCTTGCCGCATACCAGCAGCAGCTCAAGCAGCTCGGCATTGTACTGCAATGGCCTTCTACAAGACCTGTATAGGCAGGAATCAGACATTTGAGCAAGAGCTTCAGCACCTATGCTGCTATACGACCAGCAAAACGGCAGTAAGATCTTGCTGCTTCATATCCAAAAAAGGGGACGGCCCTCCATATTCGGGCCATCCCCTATCTTGTTAAGACATAAGACGTAATCGTCTGTCCTTATCGTTTGGCATACCACTCATTTGCTGCCTTCACCATATCCGCGCCACCCTGTGCATGCCATTCCGCTAGGAACTGGTCATAATTGTCGAGCGATTCCGTTCCGCTAATATAATTAATGAACGTATCTTCTTGATATTTATTCAAGCGCTGTACGTTTTTCGAAATATCCGGCAGTGGAGGTGCCGAGCCAAGCGGATCAGAGATCAGCAAGCCCTCCGCATTTTTTTGGAATGTGTTGAAATAGCTTTCTACAAATGGGTTCTTCTTCAATCTAGCCTGCCAATAAATCGGATAGTTCTTCTCATCTACTCCCGTCAAGAAGGCGCTTGCATTTGTGCGCTCATCCGAGAACTTAGGCATAACAGGCGAGTAAGATCCGTTCTCAAACTTGTGGTGCACTCCTTCCTCACCAATGGCAATGCCTTTAAAAATATCCTTGTCAAACTTCATGTCGAGCCACTTTATCGCATCTTCCTTATGCTTCGCGAACTTCGGAATTGCAATGTAGTAATTAATTGTATTGCCCGGCGTTCCAACGCGCGCCTTACCTGATTTGTCCTTCAATACAGGCACGATCGCAAGCTTCGCATTTGGGAAGTTCTTTGCAACGGCATTCTCCAGGTTCGGTGCAATCCACCATCCCGGACTGTACATCGCAGCCTTGCCGCTAGCCATCTTCTCTATCGATTTGTCCGCCGTATTAATGCCCCACTCCGAGTCAATAAGTCCCTCTTTGTACAGTGTATTCATAAACTTCAAGTATTCCTTCATCTCCGGAGTCTCAACAGCATGAATGATTTTACCATCCCGCTCCAGCCATGGTGTCGTTAAGCCAAATACACTGGCGATGTCAGGATGTACAGGAACCTTGCCCCCTGTCAGGGGTATCACATTCTTTTTTTCCTTAAATGCGCGCAGCACCGTTACCAGCTCATCTAAATTCGTTGGCATCTTCAAGCCCAGCTCATCCAGCCAATCCTGACGAACTACGAGGGCATTGGATGAGGTTCCGCCTCCGCCCGTTTCAGGAATCGCGTAAATTTTGCCGTCATAGCGGGCGCCGTCCCAGGATTCCTTGCTGATCACCTGCTTCATGTTTATTCCGTACTTCTCGATCAGATCATCCAGCGGCTCTAGCGCACCGGACGATACGAGCTGATAATATTGAGCTGACGCCAGCTTCATTACATCATAAGATTCCTTATTTGCCATGAGCAGGTTCAGCTTCTCGTCTGCATTCTCCGCCGGAAGCATCTCATACTTGACCGTATATCCTGTCTTCTCCTTCAAGTATAGGGCGACCGGATCACCGTTCGGCTCAAAGCGATCGAACTGCATCAGCTGTCGCAGTTGCTTGCCGCCTTCCCCTTCTTCCGCACCTTTCCCTGATCCCCCGTTGTTACAGCCAAGAAGCGATAATACCATAACGATCGAAATAATCGAGAACCAAATCTTTTTCTGTTGCATGAACATACCTCCACTCTTTTTGATATCCCCGCAATTACTTCATGGCGTCACCCTTTTACAGAACCGATCAGTACCCCTTTCACGAAATACTTTTGCAGAAACGGATACACAAGCAAGATAGGCAAAGTAGCGACAAGAATCGAAGCAGCCTGAATGGCCTGAGGCGTCGTATTCATGACAGCATCAATGTTGGTCACATGGCCGCCATCCTGATACGTAATATTGGAATGTGCCAGCAGTTCCTTCAAGTATAATTGCAGCGGCTTCAGTTCTGCGGTGTTGATGTAGATCATCGAGGCAAAATAATCATTCCAGAAACCCACTGCAAAAAAAAGCGCAATGGTTGCGAATACCGGCAATGATAATGGAACGGTAATGCGGAATAGAATCGTCAGATTAGAGGCCCCATCCATTTTGGCGGATTCCTCAAGTTCATCAGGCAGCGATTCAAAGTAATTTTTAATAATAAGCATATTGAACACGCTAATCATGCTCGGCAAAAAGAGCACCCACAGCGTATCAATCAAGTTCAGCCGCTGCATCAGCAAATACGTGGGAATAAGGCCGCCGCTGAACAGCATCGTGAACACATACATCAAAATGAAGAACTTGCGTCCGCGCAGGCGAGGCTTAGACAAGGGGTAAGCAGCTAATGCAGTCATGAGCAGACCCAGAGCTGTGCCCGCTACCGTAATCGTGACTGATACGAGAAAGGCATTCATAAATTGAGAGTCGTTCAATACATATAAGTACGTGCCGAACTGAATGTCCACCGGGAATAGGGATACACTCCCTGACATGACCGCCTCCTCACTGCTGAGCGACTTGGCAAGCAAATTAAGAAACGGGAACAATGTCGTCCAAGAGATAAGGGCAAAAAAGAGATAGTTCAGCACATGGAAGATTCGTTCTCCGACCGACATACGAATTGCGCTTCCCGTTCTTCTTCCCGCAGTCAATGAATGTCTCACTTTATGCCAAACCTCCTTTCTTCATGCATTCATGTTCAATAGTGTGATAAGTCGACCATTCAACCCCACAGAATTTGGAGTTTTTGATCATCTGCAGCCGCTTCTATGCTAACCAGCTTCTTCTTTACCAGATTCCTCGATTCAGGAAGCGGCGGCTCAAATAATTCCCGCCAATGATCAATACGAAGCCAACGATAGATTCGAACAGCCCCACAGCAGCAGAGAAGCTGTAATTCTGCTCGCCTAAGCCTGTGCGATATACATAGGTGCCTATGACATCCGACACGTTGTAAACGACAGGATTGTACATGACGAGAATTTGCTCCGTTCCGGCCTCCAAAATATTGCCTAGCCGCAGGATGAACATCAGCAAAATGACGGGAACGAGCCCTGGCAGCGTAATATGCAAAATCTGCTTGAACTTGTTCGCCCCATCGATCTTCGCTGCTTCATACAGTTGCGGATCAATAGAGCTTAACGCAGCCAAATATACGATGGTGCCCCAGCCAGCTTCTTTCCACCCTGCCGTTCCGACGAGCAGCCAGCGGAAGACACTGTTGTCGAGGAAGAACTTGATCGGCTCTCCTCCCAGCCATTCGATCATCCGGTTCACAAGCCCCCCATTGATAGACAGCAGATCCATGAACAGCCCGCTCACGATAACCCAAGACAGGAAGTGCGGCATGTATATAATCGTTTGTACCGGGCGCTTGAACCACATTTTCGTCAACTCATTCAGCAGGATCGCAAGCACAATCGGCAGTGGAAAGAGAAGTACGATTTTCAGAACCGAGATTACGATCGTATTCCAGAACACCTGTGCAAACTTCGGCGATTGAAACAACCGTTCGAAATGCGCGAATCCTGCCCAAGGACTCTCCTCAATCCCGCTAAAAATGTTGAAATCCTGAAAAGCAATCACGACGCCATACATTGGTGTGTACTTGAACAGGAGAAGAAAGGCGATTCCAGGCAAAAGCGCAATGTATAAGTCCCAATCCTTTCGAATGTCGCTCCACAGCTTCCGTCTGTACGATCGCGAAGACGAGCGAGGAGCATTGTCCAATTCCAGCCTATCCATAGCTCCCATCCTTTCTGTGGCATGAACACTTGGCATGCATTCTTTGCTGTATCTGCTTCTAGCCTACGGTATCCATCCTCATTCGAACACGGGAGAGCCATGACTTCTTCTGGTAAAATGATTTCCAAGCGCAGGGCAAGAGCAGCTAACTACACACCTTTATCCCCGTTTCCAATCACTAGGCGTAACTCCCCAATATTTGCGGAACACCTTCGTAAAGTAGCTCACATCGCGGAAACCTGCCGCTTCCGCCGCTTGATAGACCCTCTCCCCTTGAAATAGCGCCTCCTTCGCTCTCTCCATACGGCGCGTAAGCAAATAGGAAGAAAAGGGCTGATCCATCTCCTGCTTGAACAGCCTGCTCAGATACGAAGCATTGATATACAGCCGATCGGCCACGTCCTGCAAAGTCAGCTCGGTGTGAAGCTCGCTTTCGATCAGTTCCTTCACCTCCGCGACCAAGCGATTTCCGCTGCGCCTGCGCACCATACTGGCTTCCATACTCATTCGCCGCATAACACGCCGTATCCACTCACTCCATTCCTGCTTTGTCCGCAGTTCAGCTGTATGACGGAACCATCTTGCATCCTCTCCCATAACTTCCGACATCGACCAGCCCTGCTTGCGCAGCCAGATCATGATCCACGATTGCAGATACATCGTCTGTTCCTTGAACGCCTCTGCCTCTGGAATGGCGCATACCGCCGTGATCCAAGCCTCTGCCTGCTCCATGGCAAGCTGTTCTTCCGCCGTGTTCCAAGCGATGTCTAAATCACGTTCCCATTGCTCGCTACAGATCGCGACAGATGAGGATTTTCCCTGAGCAGCAATTCTATGATTGCGGTACGGAATTACAATATCGCCCCCATGAACAAATCTCTGACTAAGCGCAAACTCCGCTTCCTTATATAGCCGCGGTACATCAACGAGCCCTCCACACGCCGAACTAATGCCGGCACTGGCTGTCAGCTTTAAGGAAGTCTTAATATATTCCAACATCTTGCCTGCCAGCGCATGAATCCCAATCATCATATCTCCGTCTGACATCCCGCCAAGGCTGGCCGTCGATTGCGCAGCTTCTGTCATAATGCTACTGCCGCCGTCCTCAGGTTCAGGGCCAGATACAGATGGGTAACGAAATAAGAGGGCCAGCGGCCTGCCTGCCTCACGACAAATATGTATAGAACCATACTCTATTCCCGTCATCGCCTCCTCCACAACTTGGCCGACCGCAAAATGCATCAATCCGCGATCCCCGCCGAATGCCTGTACCCGTTCCTCTGGATAGGGATCGGGATCGATCACCATCACGACGTAGCGTTCATTGTTCTTTAAAACGACGCCGAGCTCTGCCATGCGTTCCATAAATGCTGCTGTCGACAAGCTCCCCTCCATCCCTTGCCGCAATATGCGCTGACGCAATATCGGCAGGTGGCTGTTCCATTGCTGGCGCAGCATGTAATAATCATGCTTGCGCTGAATATCCTGACGCCGCTCAGAGACAGCACTCGCAACCGCCTGCAGGATAGCATCCTGACCCGCCGGCTTCAGCAAATAATGCTTCACGCCCATAGATAGCGCTTCTTGAGCGTATGGGAAATGATCATGGCCGCTGAGCACCACCGCTTTTACCTCGGCATTCCATTCCAGCGCTTGCCTTACCAAGGATAAGCCATCTCCGTCCGGCAATTGGATGTCCACCAGCATAATGTCCGGCCGCTTCAACTGCATCCAGCGCTTCCCTTCCTCTGCCGTAGCCGCTGCCGTCACTTCTGTGATGCCTGCCCGCTCCCAAGATATCAGTTCAGTCAAGCTATGACGAAGCCGCAGTTCATCCTCTACAATTAATAAATTCATCTCTTGCTTCCTCCTTCCACACCGAGTGCGAAACATGGTGATCTATCTAGTATCAATTGATCGTGAATTCGATAATTCAACATAGCCTAGCCGTAATGCCTGATTAACCTGCTGCTTCTGTCCAAACTCCGGCTCTACTCTTGTACGGCTCTGACAAAGGGAGAACGAGCGTTACGGTTGTTCCTTCCCCCGGTACGCTGGAAATATGGATATGCGCTCGAGGCCCGTAATTTAGGCGCATCCGTGCCGCAACATTGCGGAGCCCGTATCCAGACCCTGCTTGATTGCTCACCTTTAGCCCCTGCTCTGTCGGCTCCCGCAATACAGCAGACAGCTCCGCTTGCAAACGCAAGCTTACGTCCTCTGTCATACCGGTTCCCGAATCGATAATGGCAATGATGAGGCATCGTCCCCCTTCTTTTTCTTCGACACGCACCGCAATCCGCAGCAGCATCTCCTCTGCTTGTGATGATTTCTCCAACCCATGGATGATTGCATTTTCCACGACCGGCTGCACAAGCAGCTTCACAAGGGGAATTCCTTCTGCTTGCGGTTCGACTTCATACTCGATGCGGAATAGATCCATAAAACGGATTTGCTGAATACGTATATAAGCATGCAAATGCTCCAGACATTCCTTAACAGTGAGTACATCTCTGCCTTTGCTTAGGCTTAATCTGAAAAACCGCGACAAATGAAGCACCATCTCGGAAATATCCTCCGCCTCTGCGTGCTGAGCCATCCAATATATCGAATCTAGTGTGTTATATAAAAAGTGAGGATGAATTTGAGATTGAAGCAGCTTCAATTCTGTATTGGCTAGCCGCAGGCTCTGTTCGTAGTGATCATGAATGAGGTGTTGCTGCTGCGATGCCATGTGATTGAATAAGTCCGTGACGAGACCGAATTCATCCTGCCGAGTTGAGTTCAGCCTGACATCTAGTTTGCCAATCGTAATTGCTCTCATGCCGCGAGCAAGCTTCCGCATAGGAGCCGCAATGCTCGTATAGATGCTGTAAGCCATAACCAGCGCCAGCACAATGCTTAGTACGATCATGAACACGGCGTAATATTCCAGTTGATAGGACTGTGCGAACAGCTCCTTTTTGGGCTGAGACAGTGTAAGCGTCCATCCGTAGTAAGGCGAGGCAGCTTGGATCAGCACATGATCGCTTGCTTCCGCGCGGCTCATGTAATCTTGATACGACTGGGGGCGTTCAGCCGTCCCTGTTACCCATTTCCCATCTGCCGTATACAGATGAAGTTCGGCCTGCGGCGAGGGTGTAACAGAACGTATATATTGCTGTAAGCGCGCCATGTTCACGCTAATAATCAGTGCATGCCGTTCCCGGTTCGGGTTGTAAATATCCATCGCCCGCACAACCGCCAGACTATCTGCGCCGAATGCCTGCCCGAACGGCTTTCCCGCTCCGATTCGTTCATCCGGTTGGATGAATACGATGCCTGTTCCCATTCCATTCAGCAACTGGCGCAGCCAAATGCGCTCATCTGCGCGATCAACGGGCAGCACACCATGCAGTGTGGAAATCACCGAATTGGAATGGTCGTGATATACGGCAATTTGTGAGAACATTGGATGAATCGACAAGAAGTTGGACAGCTTATGCTTCATGTCCGCGAAAGCCATGATATCATTCCCCTTCAGCTCCCGCTTGGCGTTCGTAAGCGCCTCGTTCATCTCCGTATCGGTTGATAACATTGCGGACAGCTCTTCCACGTTCTGCAGCACGAGCTCAATGTTGTCCATTAGCGCATGCATCGCACTTTCTGTACGAGCGGTCGTTTCGGATAACAGCAGCTCCTGAGAACGCTTGTTGGAGAACCATCCGGTCAGCAGCAAGGGAATAAGAATTAGCACGAAATAAATGGTCAGGCGCCACTGGATCCGCTGACGAATTTGATTGCGTACATATTTCAGCATAGTCGCAGTTACCTCCCGCCTTCTTGATTACGCCCAGAATGCCCATTGTAGGGCTGGCTCTGATTGTTCATCTGATTCCAGCTAAAGTGATACCAGTCATTGGCTTCTTTCGTCATTTCTCGTCCGCCTTCATCCATCCATTCCGATACATACCTCTCGAAGTCTTCCAACGATCGATTGCCAAGTATGATGTCGATGAGCATGTCATTCTTTTTCAGCAAAAGCGGAGCATATCGAGTCATAGCTGGTGTGGGCAAGGAACGGAAAGCACTTGTTCGTGCATTTATGGAAGCAAAGCGAAGATTATCGTACAGACGGTATCCAACACCTAGTGAGTCAAGCCGGGATTGGGTATAAGCCTCATCTGGAATATCTGCCAAATTGGCATAAAGTCCGCGATAATGATGCTGAGTATGACGTTCCATATCGGTTACACGCTTCCCATTTTCCCACCTCCATACCTCTCCTTCGATTCCCAGCTTGAGCGTATCACGTCCCTCTCCGGCAATATAGTTAAGCAGTTGCAGCACTTCTACCGCGTGCGAGCTGGAAGCAGGTATAACCTGATAGCTACGGACTGGCGGCAAGGCGTAGGTCCCGCTTCCACCCGGCCCCTTGGGGAAGGGAATCGAAATCCATTCTGCCCGCGAATCTCGGGCCTTGCTCTTCTCCAATACGCTGCGGGTATCGTACCACGTCCCTGTGAACAGCCCCAGCTTTCCATCGATTACCTGCTTCTCTATACCACGCTGCGTTTGAATCGGGAAGAGCGGATCAGCGAGTCCCTCCTGCACCATCGTTCGCATAAAGGCAAGTGCTTCTTTCATCTCTGGCTGCACATTAGAGTAAACCAATTGACCATTACGCTCCATCCATTGATCAAGCTGTACCCCAAAAGCGCCAAACCAAGGAGAAGTGCGCCCCAACTCCTCGATAAAGCTGATACCAAATGTATCGTGTAAACCATTGCCGTCTGGATCAAGCAAAGTGAAGGCGCGCATCACACTCATCATCTCCGCAAGTGTAGTCGGTGGTGTAAGCCCCAATCGATCCAGCCAATCCTTGCGAATATACATCATTTCCAATCCTTGACCCTCATGCAGACTCGGGATAGCATAGACTTGCCCGTTAAAGGACACCTGCTCCCATATGTCAGGCGGTATGCGCTCCTTCAGCTTTGGCGCATATCGAGTAATCAATTGGTCAAGCGGCGTCAGCATTTGCTTGCGGGCATAGTACGATACCCAATTCGCATCTGCAATACTAATCAGATCTGGCGTATGATTCGACATCATCATGACTCCGACACGATCCTCATATCGATGCGAAGGGGGAATGATCATCTCTACGCGCAGGCCCGTCTTGGCTTCGATCTTGGATAAATACGGATTGTCATTCTCCGTAAACGGTTCAGGAAAGCCTATGCCAAGGCTGTTCAAGACAACTGTCACTTTAGGCAGCAGGGATCTCTGTGCCGCAAATTCAGACTGGGCAGTACCCCCACTGCACCCGACCAGTACGAACAGGCATGCAACAAGAATTCCTGTCATTCTGATGGTACCCCTGTAGGGCAGCATCGTTCGCTGAACGACTGCGGCCCAGTTATTTGTAAGCGTATACAACAAATTGTTTATTTTTATCTTTCTTCTAACACCCATCTGCTGATTGTCCAATAGGTTCTTACCTCCCCTTTTTATACAATCCGCTTTAGTACCTGCCTGCTGAGGCTAGTACTTTGCCGCTTTCCCTTAATCATACAGAAAAGGCCTATCAGATTGTATTCTCTGATAGGCCTTTTTTTCCATTTGTTTATTCTTCTTCAGACAAACGCTTCAAATCACTCACATGCTTGTCCAACCGGTTGTACCCCTCGACCAGTACCTGAATATCCATATGCTGCTGCTCCATATTCGCCAATACCTCTTCGACAGAGGCCATGTGCTCCTCCGTGCTGTTCGTAATCGTAACAACACCTTGTGCCATATTGGAATACTGTGTCTGGAGGTCACGAACCGCCTCATGCATCGCTTCCGATTGACGGTTCACCTGATCGGTATTGTCCGTGATCGTGCGCATAATCTGCTCCACTTGCCCCGTAGCCTCTACACTCGATTTCACTGCAGATTGACCGCGCTGTACTTGCTCTGCCGCGACACTAATCTGAGCTTGTATCGCTTCCAGTATCGACGCAATATCCTCTGTCGCCTTCTTCGCATGATCAGCCAGCTTGCGTACTTCTCCCGACACAACTGCGAAGCCCTTGCCGTGCTCGCCTGCGCGAGCCGCCTCAATCGCCGCATTCAGGGACAGTAAATTCGTTTGTGCAGAAATATCACTGATTGTGCTGACGATGTTACCAACCTGCTCAGTCTGTGCATTCAAAGCATCCATAACCTGTACGGTCTGTTCCACTGTGCGCTTCACCCGATCAATCTCTCCGACAAGGGTATCGATTTGACCGCTGCCCTGTTCCGCCAATTGCAGAGTAATCGCTGCTACCTGCTCCAATTGATTCGTCCCAGTTGCTACGTGGCTAACTGAACGCTCCACAGATTCGACAGAGCTGCCGATGTGCTGCAAGCTAATCGTCTGCTCCTCAATGCCAGCAGATATTTGCGCGAATGTCTCCGTAACCTCGCGAGAGATTGCTCCTGTCGACTCCGCACGCAGCTTCTGCTCATGACTGAATTCATTAAGCATCGTAACAGAAGACTGAATTTGGCCGAGCAGTCCAACGGCCTGCTCCTTCGACTTCAATGCTTCCGTTCCCCGCTCTACGACTTGGCGCTGCAAATTCTGACTGAACACAGCAGAGGCGCTGAGCGCAATCGTAACGAAGAGCAGATACATAAGCAGGTACAGAAGCGGTTCCCGCGTGAACAGCTTCTCATGCAGGAAAGGATCATAGAACAGATACACAGTCATCAGCATGCTGACAACTCCAGTGAATACGATAGGACGATAGTTCTGATATAAAGTCATTAAGCTGATGACGACATAGAACAACAAGTACGTGCTTAATATCGGATTCGGATCTGACTTCATCAATAGTAGAACGAGAGAACACAGAAATACCGGAATCAGATACATCACATACTTTACACCAATGCGCTTGTAGGTTAAAAACGTCGCTAACCCGCAGGCAACTGCACCAAAACCAATTAGCACATAAAGCATAGTACCGACAATGCCCGCAGCCACGTCTCCGATGATGCCGATTGCAAGCATTGTCCATATGATCTTGACAAACAACCGATTGCGCCTGTCAAGAATCGTTAGTTCATTCACGCCATCTACCAACTTTCTATGTATCGAGTGATCGTAGTTAACGGCTTGTCCGGCTGATTCCGTTAACTTCCCTGCCTACTAATATATCGGTTAACAAGTGACGGGAGTTGAGCTTCCCCCTACTTGTTCCTGTTCTGAAATGAACCAGTCAAACTTTGCAGAATTTCGCCATATTTCCCCCACATGAATAAGGGTAGGAACTACGTCATCTCCCTTATAAAATGTCTTCTTTCCAATCTTTCGCATAGGAACATGGAAGGATACGCGCAATGCTCGCGCGAATACCGGCTCCAGCAGACATGCGCAATGCACAATACCATGCTTGTGCGAATAATGGACAATCGAGGAGAGCAGACGGTCAATATTATGACCACGATACTCTTTCAACAATGCTACCTTGTCCACTTCCGCCACTTGTTCTGGGGCGTTCATCACCTCCGGTTGTTCGGCAAACGGCGCAACTTCTTCAAGCTTACATGACCTCTCTCTATACAGCGTCAGCTCGAATGTGCCTACAGCCATGCCTGCTTCGTTAAAGACAATGACTTGCTCCAACGGATGCGCTGATGACTCCAGCTCGAAGCCCTTCTCTTTCCAGACCGTAGTCCAAATGGATCGATACAGCTGCAATTGTTGTTCGCTTTTCACCGAAATGTGCATCTCCCTGTAACTCCTTTGTATGTATGTAAATATTTATGTATTCTTGTTATCGGTCACAGGTAAATCCGTAATTAAATTGAAAGTATTATAAGCGTTGAAAACAGAAAGGTATTTTCTGAAATCTATACGTCTAATTTCCATTGTAAAAACGTTCATCCCTTATGCCAACTCTTCTATTTAAAATTCGTACTAATGTCCCAATTTTATATGAATATTTACTCATATTTTAATTAAATTCATTTGGTATGCACTTTCATTTGTTCATCTTCATACTTGCAACTTTACATTTGTCATAAATGTAAACCTCCTATATACTTGTAACAACGTTAACTTAGACGCAATTCAATCGTAATCGGAGCGATGCATAGATGTCACAATCCAAAGTAACTCAACAACATATTGCCGACGCGCTGAATTTATCCCGCAATACGGTATCGAAGGCACTGAAGAACGACCCCAGCATGCGCGAGGATACGAAGCGCCGTATTATGCAAAAGGCCGTTGAGCTCGGCTATACAAAATTCCATCAGCTCGAGGCAGACGAGGATACTATTCATTCGGCCAATCGCATCGTATCCTTGCTTACTCATTCGGATTATATGGGCAACCATTATTGGTCTACCTTTATAAAAGGATTGAATACAACATTAAAAGAAGCTGGCTATTCGCTCGCGATGACAATTATTGATATAGAAGAGGAACGTGAACAAAAACTGCCTTCCCTGTTCGCACAGCAAAAGCCTGCAGGTGTCATTATGATCGGGCCCTTCCTGCGTGAGTATTATGAGCTTATTGAGCGTTCCGACATTGCTTCGCTATTCATCGACACGCACGCTGACTTTAACTTCGGCATGCTGGGCAGCGATGTTATGCTCGTGGACAACGCATACAGTGTGTATGCCCTCACCCGAGATCTCATTGCACGTGGACATAAGGAGATTGGGTTCGTAGGCGATATCGGCTCTTGCCTCAGCTATCGAGAGCGCTGGGAAGGCTTCAAGCGTGCAATGAATGAGGCAGGAATAGCCCTCAACGAATCCTGGTGCATTATCAATTCCATGAAGCGACATTATTTTAATGAAGAAGAATTGACAGCAGCTTATTCTCAAATGAAGCATAAGCCATCTGCATTTGTATGTGTGAATGACAACATTGCCGTCGATTTCATGCAGATCGTAAAAGGCAGCGGCATGCGTGTACCTGAAGATATCTCTATTACCGGATTCGACAACATTGCAGAATCCATGCTTGTTCATCCATCCATTACGACCGTGCATGTGCCTAAAGAAGAGCTGGGAATGCGCGCTGGAGAGCAGATTGTATGGCGCATTAATCACCCGCACCGGCCGAAGGAACTGATTCGCATTGGAGTGAACCTGGAATGGCGCGATTCAGTGCGCAATTGGACGTAGTTTACATTTGCACACTATGTAAAGAATAATGACATCATTTTGCATGGAAAATGCACAATAATCACTTGACATTGTAACCTTTGTGTTTTACTCTTTAGGTATTCGGAAACGCTGTCATCGCGTTCTGTGAAACAATGATACATGCTGTATCAAACCAGTCAGTTGACACTGTACACGACATCAATAAAGAACAAGGCTCTCACCTATTCTTTTGGTCTCAACTTCCGTCTCCTGCACCTGAACAGCATAGGTTCCATACTTAATTACGTAAAGCGAGGTTTGCATCATGAGCCAAATTAAGATCATCGGTCCAGATATCCCGAACATGCCTTGGGAAGAACGCCCTGAAGGACATCGTGACGTATTGTGGCGCTACAGCCAGAACCCAGTAATTCCACGCGATTTGCTGCCGAACTCCAACAGTATTTTCAATAGTGCTGTCGTTCCATTCGAAGGCGGATTCGCTGGCGTATTCCGCTGCGACGATCGCAACCGCTACATGCGCTTGCATGCAGGTTTCAGTAAAGACGGCATCAACTGGGACATCAATCATGAGCCGCTCACATTCGAATGTGACGATCCGGAAATCGGCAACTTTATTGAAGGCTACGACCCACGCGTATGCTGGATCGAAGACCGCTTCTATGTAACTTGGTGCAACATCTACCACGGCCCAACAATCGGCGTGGCATACACATATGACTTCAAAACATTCCATCAGCTTGAAAATGCATTCTTGCCTTACAACCGCAACGGCGTAATGTTCCCGCGCAAAATTAACGGCAACTATGCAATGGTAAGCCGTCCGTCCGATACAGGCCACACACCGTTCGGCGACATCTTCTATAGTGAAAGCCCAGATATGGAATTCTGGGGCCGTCACCGCCACGTAATGGCTCCAATGGGCGGCTGGCAAAGCAAGAAAGTTGGCGCAGGCCCAATTCCAATCGAAACAAGCGAAGGATGGCTCATGATTTACCATGGCGTACTGAACTCCTGCAACGGATTCGTTTACGCATTCGGCGCAGCTATTCTCGACTTGGATGAGCCTTGGAAAGTAAAATACCGCAGTGAACCTTACTTGCTGCAACCTTCCACATTGTACGAGTGCGTAGGCGACGTGCCTAACGTTGCATTCCCTTGCGCATCACTTGTGGACGCAGCAACAGGACGCATCGCGATTTACTATGGCGCGGCTGATACCGTTACTGCACTTGCTTTCGGTTATGTCGATGAGATTGTTGACTTCGTGAAGAACAATTCTCGTGTAAAATAAGTTATATTGTTAGCGAAGACTGCTGAAGGGCAGCCATACTTTACTAGTGCTCTTCCTTTCTTTGCAACCCCAAATACCTATGATAAAAATCCCCTTGCATCCAATCGCGCTAAGCGATTGTGCAAGGGGATTTTGCTTCATTTTTTTGCTTCATTTTCTCATTATTTGCACATCTGCTCACACCATTGCTCCGCGCAGTTGCTGCACATAGCGCCAGCGAATGACGAGGAAGTATATGATTTGAACGATAGAGAAGCAAATGAGCACTTTCATCGTGCTCTCCCCTACCGAGAAACCAACTAGCTGCTGCAGCGCAGCAAAGGCCACCCCGCTATGCACAATTGCAATGATAAGAGGCAAAAAGAACATGACCAGCAATTGACGAGTAACGACGCGGTTCAGTTCCCTGCGAGTCAACCCCATCTTGGACAGCATTTCAGTCTGCTGCTGATCCCTATTGCGATCCGTATACAGACGGAAATACAAGAAGCTTGCTGCAAATGTAAAGAACACAACGCCAATAAGCACACTCACCAGCAGCAGCAATCCGTTCGCCTGCTTGGCTGCCACCCATTGCGGATACAGAGCCCTAAACTGAAACTTCTGCTCCTCACCCCGCTGTCCTTCTTGGCCAGCATGAAGCTGCTTCATTAATTGTTCAGTTGCATCGCCTAGCTTGTTCCAATGCTCCATGGCAAATCCATAGACTGTATAAGAACCTAGACCCGACTGATCCTGATCTGGAATCTGCTCATAGGCGTCATCTGTTACTACAGCGAGCTGTATAATTCCATAATCCTGCGGCAGCACTTGATAAGGTACAGCCTTCATAATTTGAAAAGCAAATCGAGCATGCCCCTCGTTTAACTGTATGACTTCTTGAAGTTCTTCCTTATTGTAGATTCGTTCCCCCATGACCGAAGTAGGCACAAGGAACGCTTCATTGTCGCCAGCCAACTCCTCCTTCTCATAGCCAAGCGCGGAGGCAAGCTTGTTATAATCCGACAGCTTCATTACCGTTACAACATCACTGGCATTTTTCAATGCTGCTGCCCCCACACGATATGACAGCTTCGAATGATCAAGCTTCTGTTGAATAGCCGCTATATGCTCCTTCTCCTGCTTATTCCCTGAGTACGAATAATACGTAAATGCATATGGGTTTGTCATTTCGGCTAAGCCCTGATTGCCAATCGCCGTACACGTTCCAATGGCAGTAAACGCCACTGCAGAAATAACAGCAACAATGAAGAATAACCGCGAGTTATCCTTTAACCGATACCCAAGCTCAGAGAGCGTCAAGAGATTCGTCTTATGAAAATAGAGCCGCTCTCTGCGCTTCAGCATGCGCAGTGCATATACTGCAAGCTGCGTGAACAAAAAATAGGTTCCCGTTACGGTCAGCACCACTCCCGACAGAAGCTGCAGGAAGGAATAGCTGACACCTGTCGCAAAGGAAAATACCGCAGCATATCCTGCTCCAATCAGCAATATCGCAAGCAGCGACAGCCACACCGATGCCTTAGGCTCCGGCTTCGGTTTGTCCGACCCTTTGAGCAAATCAATCAGCCGGTTGATTCGAACCATTCGAGTTGTCACGACGGAAATAATCAGGAAGAGAACAAAGAAGGCAATGCCAGTGGTCACAATCGCTTTCCAGGGTATATAGAACGCCAATCCTCCATCTATTGCCAGCAGTTCTGAAATTGCAGATAAGATCAGCTTCGAGAAAATGACGCCGAGCAGAACACCCGCTATAATAGAACCGCAGCCGATCAGCATATTTTCCATGAAGACCAGCTTGCGGAACTGATTAGGCGACATTCCATGTATGATCAGGATCCCGAATTCCTTGTTCCTTGTCTTTAAAAATGAACCCACCGAATATAAGATGAAGAAAAATGAAAATACGACGAGCAGCACCTGCGATACACGCAGCCCCATCATCCCAAGCATACTTAGCGTCTCGCTTGATGAGCGGATATTGCCGTCCAATTCAGGATGGAACAGGAGCAGAGAATAGGTAAAGAACATAAGTACAGAAAAGGAGCTGCTCCAAAAATGTGCCGCGTACATCCGCTTGTTGCGAGCGATATTATGAAAGGCTAGTTGCGAGAATGTCATTCGGGTTACCTCCAATCACAGACAGCACATCCATAATGCTGCGCATGAACATAGATCGACTGCCTCTCCGAGTTATTTCATGATGCAAACGACCATCCTTAATGAAGATAACGCGATCACAATAGCTTGCTGCCATCGTGTCATGCGTCACGAGCAGCATCGTCGTTCCCTCTTCCTTGTTCAGCGTATACATCGTATCCATCACATCACGTGATGATTTCGAGTCGAGATTCCCCGTTGGCTCATCCGCAAGCAGCAGCTTCGGCTGGTGAATAATTGCACGGGCGATTGCTGCACGTTGAGCTTGGCCGCCAGAAATCTCGTAGATGCGCTTATTCAGCAATGCGGTGATCCCCAGTCTTTCCGCCAACGCTTGAGATTTGCGGTGCAATTGTTCTACGCCCACGCCATCCAGGGTCAAGGGGAGCACAATGTTTTCCTTCACGGTCAACGTATTTAATAGATTAAAAGACTGGAACACAAAACCCAGCTCACGTCGGCGGAACAGCGCCAGTTTCTCCGGTGATAATTGAAATGGATTATTGCCCTGAATCAAAACCTCTCCCGATGTCGGCGCATCAATCGTTGCAATCATATTCATCAATGTCGTCTTTCCGCTCCCGGAGGGCCCCATAATCCCAACAAATTCCCCCTCCTCAATCGCAAGATTGATCGTGGACAATGCCTGATAAGATACCTTTCCTTCGTATGTCTTACTAAGATTTTTTACTTCTACCATAGCCATCTTATATTCAACTCCTATAAACGAGATTCATTTCATCCTGCATATTGGGCAAATCCATAATCGAGAAGCTCTCTTGCATCCGTCCAGACGCTGTTCGAGCCAGAGTGCAGCACAACCGTAATAATTCGGTGCCCCTCTCGCTCAGCAGCAGAGACTAAGCAATATCCAGCCTCGTCAGTAAAGCCTGTCTTAATGCCTGTCGAGCCTTCGTAATAATATTCGCTACCCTGCTGCAGAAGTCGATTCCGATTCGTATACGACTTCATCAACTCTTCCATATCCGAGTTGACCAGCTTCACATCTGCTGATGTTTGACCGACAATGCTGCGGAACAATTTGCTCTTCATAGCCTCCTTCGCAATTACGGCCAAGTCATGCGCTGAGCTGTAGTGATTTGCATGGTGGAGTCCATGCGGATTCATGAAATGCGTGTTGCGAAGATCAAGCTCCTCTGCCCGCTCATTCATACGCTGAACGAACACGCGGATAGCTTCCTCCTCCTGTAAAGAGGGATTCGATTGAAGCTGACGCCCTAACTGAACAGCAATTGTTCTTGCCGCATCATTTCCAGAAGGCAGCATCATCGCCTCCAGCAAGTCCCTCCATGACAATAGCTCTCCAAGGCGCAGCCCTGCTGAACTCTCCCCAGGATTTGCGAGCAGCACTTCTTTCCCTACCGTTACTTGCTCATTCATGTCGGCCATCTCAATGGCCAGCAGTGCAGTCATTATTTTCGTCGTACTTGCCGGTTCCAGTCGCTGATTATCATTCATTCCATACAGTACTTCGCCCGTATCTTGATTCATCACGACAGCAGCATGAGCATCAAGCGTTCCTGAAGCCAGAACGTTCTGCCCAGTCACGGTATGCACACCATCTGCCACAAGCTTATTTATCCTATGTTTGATTTGCCCAGAATAAGGCTGCATCGCGAACCATATGCCTGCAGCTGCAATACATCCAACGAGCATCCATTTTTTCATGTTTAATTTCACATGTATCCACCCTTATCTTGTCATCACGCACTCGCGTCTCTTTATGCGGTATAGGTATAAGATAAAGGAATGGATTTAATAATGTGCTAAGTTGAGATGAAGATTCATGAATGAAAGATGAAGAAAATATGAAGTTGAAGCTGGCACATCCAGACTAGACTTTAGTAGGGGGCATTATTCGAACAGAACCTTTATAATGGAGTTATGGTTGTGAAAAATGTAACTTAATGAGGAGGTATGCCTTGTGAAACGCAACATCTTAGCCGCTGTTCTCATCTTAGGAGGAAGCCTCTTGCTTGGCAATACGGTATACGAGGGACTTGCAGATGCAGGAGAATCGAATTCCCGCACAGTACCGGATCGCGGCATGCACGATTTGAACGATTCTCGCATGCCGCATATGCAGCGTGCACACATGCAGGGTTCCATGGATGGTTCGCATATGGATATGCGGGCATTTAATAAATCGGACAATTGCCAGTAATATATATGGTGTCTTTGAAGAAGGGGCTGTACCACAAGTCATTACACTTATGGTACAGCCCTTCCTATTTCGCCAAACCGATATCCGCTGGCAAAATGATAGGCTATTGGTTTTCTCCCTTTTGAGAGAACCTGCTAAATTTTTTTAAGTATGAAATTGTTGCGAAATAAACCAGAAATAAGTCGAATTTACCAACTCCATCTATAATCAAGCTTAATATGAAATTTATGGATGAGGTGTGAAAATGATCCGAAGATACTTGGGCGCCGCTGCTCTTGAGCCTTTTTATTTTGTCTACGACAAATCGACCTGTTTAATTAAAAAAATTGAGATGACCCGACAGAAAATGATAAAAGCTGCAAACGAAAAAGAGAGTTTTACGGACGAAGCTGTTGTACGGCTGAGTCAAGAGTTGGACTACTACCTTTTGGAATATCAGAAATGCAAATTGCGCAAACAAAGCAAGGCTGTGTAAAGCTGCCTATATACCACATCCCTTGTCGTCCCCTAATTGATCATTTCTTTAAGAGGGATTGTAGATAACAATCTTATTGGATATGCGAGGGGTAAATGATAATTTATGTAATATCAATACCGCAGAATGTTTACATGATTTTTACGATATAGTAAAATATAGGATACGAACTGTTGAAGGACGGTGAAGAAGTGAGTACCGTTGCTGCGAAGCCAAAAAGCTTGGGGGAGCTCATACAGTACCATCGGCTAAACAAAAACATAAGCTTATCAAAGCTGCAGGAAGCGGTCGGTCTGGATAAGGGCAGCTTGTCGAGAATTGAAAGAGGAGAAGTCAAACGCCCGGATTTTCATATCCTATTATCCATTGCTGCTGCATTAGATATTCCCCATCATGACATCGTAGAACTGTACATCGAGATTGGCCATAAATCCGAAGTGATCTTCTCTATTTTCCAGCATGAATTGGCGACACTTGAGCATCCGTTGCTCATATGCAAAATAGCTGCCAAGTTTCTTGAATCGCCAAGCGAAGACAGCTACGATCTGGTAGAGAAATTGTATCGAACCATCGAATCCATCGAAAATTCCGCCATTCAATTATCTTTGTATCATCTCATCATCGATTACTCACGATCCCACGGAATTATGCCCTATATTGCCAAGGGATTGTATCGAAAATATATGATTGAACGAAATGATTTCAGCAGATTGAAAGAAACGTATCAATCAGGAAAAAATGTGTTGGACTATGTTAATTTTTTGAGTGATAAAGAAAAAATAATAGCTCATTATAGCCTAGCGGTACATGCCTATAATCTATTGTTGTATGAAGATTGCATAAAACTCTGTTCCTATGTCCTAGAGAATGACGCACCACTCGGTGAATATAAGGCAAATGCCATCTTTAGCATTGCTTGTTCATACCACTACTTAGGGCAATATAAAAAAAGCCAAAGTTATCTGGACGAATACAGTAAATTTCCGTTCTCCTACGTGCCCGATAATGCTAAACTGATGACGGGAATAACGAATGGGAAATTAGGTCATACAGAATTAGCCATTTCACAATTACAGGAATATTTAGAGAACCCTTCGGACTATAATCTTATATATGCAGTAACTGAGTTGATTCATCTTTACCTTTCTTTACACGACTTCGCTTCAGCAGTGGAACTCTTAAAGCATGAGGACTCAATGCTGGAGAGCATTAATGATAAGTGCGCAACTCCATTTAAGAGATCAAGATTGGCCTATTTTTACCTACTTAAAGGAATTATGATGTTTAATACACGACGATGCGAGGAAGCTTTTAATTGTTTTATTGAAAGCACATGTGAATATATGGATATTGGAGTGCACGATAAAGCACTAGTAAGTTTGTTGCATATTCAGCAATCCGTAATAGATAATAATCCCCTTCCAAAATCCGAACTTGTCCAAAAAATTAACTCGTTGCATGAACAATTATGTAAGAAAGCTTCAAGAGACCCCGACATTGTCAGTAAGATGGTGGCTGCGTTAAGCTGGGCTAGGATTGAAATACCAGATTGGTTGATGACAATGTCAATGACTATGTCAACAAGCGGTATTACAATTCCAGAACTTCCAGGCTTTCGCGCAAAGTAATCTGGGACAACTGTATATTTAGTAGATATATAACTTACCGTATTAAACGCCAGACATGGCGTTTTTTGTTTTATATTATTGTACCCCAAATCGTTGCATAATATTTGTAAATAAGTCGATTATACCAACTCCATCTATAATCAAATGTGAGAAGAAAAAAATGCGAGATTAAACATTGCTTGTACTCTAATTCGTTTTTTAGCAATTAAATGTTGGAGTATTAAGTTTACATTACAGAAATCACCTACTATAAGTTAGGAGGTTTACTTGAATGTGTGATCAAATTATATACCGCCGTTACATGGAGTCTTTGCAATACTACATCGGAATAAGTGATTTGACTTCGGATAGAAAGCAGTCGCTTTATCGATATGTTGAATCTGTTATTGAGAAAAAAATTAATTCTGACAGTCCCCCGCATAATATCCGTTTGTTTCTAATAGATCTAGGAAATCCCAAGAAGCTTGTAGATGAAGAATTAAAGAAACAAAATGCACAACCTTCTGGCGCCTTTCTTGGTAAATGGAAACGTGGAATCGGGTTTATGCCCCTTATTTTAACGGTTAGTTGGACATTCAACGATGATTTATACAGGCAAATGTCAGTATGGAAGTTCGAATCTTCTATCTGGTTATTTTTCATCATTCTTATATTACTGCTTGCAGGAACTATTATATCTTTTTACAAATATCGCTATGATCAGTTGTTTAGTAGAGAAGTATATATCATTAATTTTATGGTTTATCTCCCAGCATCTTTGCTCTTCTGCCACATGATATTACATCGTTTTTCTGTTGTTGCATTGTCCATTCCAATTCTACTAATTGCTTTTACTTCAATATTTGCATATATT
Organism: Paenibacillus sp. S-12; assembly: GCF_030363895.1. Lineage (NCBI taxonomy): Bacteria > Bacillati > Bacillota > Bacilli > Caryophanales > Paenibacillaceae > Paenibacillus > Paenibacillus sp. S-12. The sequence goes on along the minus strand of NZ_JASIUF010000026.1, from coordinate 145,178 downwards.
TTGCATCGTAATTATTCCTCTCTAATCAAGCGATTGTTTAAAAAATGAGCCGTATTTTTGTTGATTGTCAACAATTAAAATAAAGGTGGGATAAACTATGTTACAAAGAATCGCATCTATTGTTATTATTTTCACATTGTTTCTGAGCACTCTCCCTTCTGCATATGCTGATAAGGAAACAGCTCTACAGACATCGAATAATGGATGTGGGTGTAGCACGAAACTTTCCAAAGATTCGTTAGAAGCCGTAAAGCAAACAACAAAATTGAATCATATTCAAATTTTATCTCCTGTCGAGTCACTTGTTTTTTTTGAAAAACATATTAAGAACAATGAGACCTTTAGAACTTTTACCTCAAAGCAACATGTCAATATTGAAAATACACAAGAGATTAAAGTAATTCAAACTGAGAAGAAAGGTTTAATCAACTACACATTCAGCATACCAACGTCTAACAAAAATGCAGAGATAAGCGGTAAAACAAATGAACAAGGAAAAATAGAAGAGATGCAATATGTCAAACTTGAAGACGTAAACATAGATGATTCCGAAAATATCAAGTTTCGTATTATTGATTTACAAGACAAAACTTCGGAGATCTCATTAAAGGAACTAACCTCACTTAAAATCGAAGTGGCAAACAAATTTGGACTAATTAATGATGATGAAATGTCTACAGCTGATGTTAACTGGAAGAAATTAGCCTGTTCATTAACCGGCTCGTTAGCTTGCCCGACTGCTTGCCTTGTTTTTGTTGAATTGCCGCCAGTTATGGCAGCTTGTAATATTGGATGCAAAGGTGCATGGCAAGCAGGTCTTTGTTCAAAAGCTTAAATAATTTATTGTAAGTTTCAGTCAGCAAAAATACGGAAATATTCCTGCGGTTAACGCAGGTTTTTTCATGGATAGATTTAAAGCTAAGTGCGAGTTATCTGGTCAAGTCCATAATTGTGTGTAAGTTCTCGCAAGCAAAATTCGTTCTATCCTAAACGCAACGACCTTGGAAGAAGTCTTTGCATGCGTTTTACGCCATTCCAAATCGTTATATCCGAATACTTGCGACTATTCCTCGTTTAGACGTGCTTGGCTGTTCGTTGTACGCAAACGCTGCAATAATTCTCTGAAATCGACATCACCGTTGGAAAAGGAACTGCTCAAAATTACTTACAGGAGTGGGTTAACGTCTTGAAAACTATCAAAACATTATTGCGATCTTTCGAAGATTATTCAAGTAAATTTACGAATCAGGAATTATACGCCTTTACAGAGGGCGGAACCGAACCGAGTTTAATAAAGTGGAATCCTTCCGTTTCAGAAGATGAACTGAATCAATTCATCAAAAAAATGGATGGTACTTCCCTTCTGACTTAAGGGAGTTTTACCTTCTTCACAATGGAGGCGTTTTGTTCCAACATCCATATTACGGTGGAGGAATAAATATTTACACTTTAGAGGACATACAAGGCATAAGCGACGATTCCAAGAAACTACCCAAGCATTGGTATCCTATTGCCAGGACAGACCTCACAACAGGGGATATATGCATTGATTCTGAAAGATGTCGCTCGGGGCAGTATCCATACATGTTTTTTCTAGGCAGCATAGATCAACTTGACGAGGCAATTCCAATACACACCGACTTTACCACGTGGCTAACCAGACTGTTTATCTGCCAAGGTGAAGAATATTGGGTATGGGATTATGAAGACAAGTTAACGTTTAAGTCTTTAAATAATTAAAGATTATAGTCAAATTTATAAAAAAAGACGCTTCCATCCTCAAAAATGTCGGTTTGGAGGCGTCTTTACACTTTGGAGTGAACATAATTTGAAAACGATTAAAACGTTGCTGCAATCGTATGAAGACTATTCAAAAACATATCCGAATCAAGAGATAGTCGCATTTACTTGTAACGGAGACGTGTCAAAATATCTTGTGGAATGGCGTCATATATATTGATTCAAATAGGTGTAAATCCAAGCAATATCCCTACATGTTTTATCTGGGCGGTATAGATCCGATTGATGAAGCAATTAAAATTCATTCTGATTTTACTACATGGTTAGCCAGACTTTTAGCCTTTCACGGAGAAGAGTATTGGCTATGGAATTATGATGACCGATTGACATTCAAGTCCTACTAAATTTGATAAGCCAAAGGGCATGCTACCGAATTAGGAGTGATCCCTTTGTTCAACAACGGGTTGCCGTTTCTAATTGTTACTATGCTGCTCCTATTTTACGCGCTTATTGCTGTAGGAGTTATTCTGCTGATTTTTAAACGCTCAAAAAGACCTAATTTGCTTAGTGCATTATTTTTACTTGCAGTAGCTGTTGTTTCAACGGGATTCTTGGGATTCTTGCTATTTTCAAATAAGAATCTTCCATTTGATATCACAATAATAGGAAATCTAATCTTAATGGTTATTATTGCTTTTACTGTTTTTAAGAATAGAAAATAGAAACCTTCTATTGGAGAAAATAGATTAACTTATTTCGGTAATAATATGTTGAAATCTTTAGACATGTTTATTAGCACTTATGGTTTCCCGTTTTGGGATTGGATCTCCGATCAATAAATGTAAAGTAATTATGAATTGAGCAATAGACAAAACAAAGGACGTAACACTGCACATGCAGCAGATTCGTGCTGCATCATGTACAGTATTCGTCCCAGCCAGACATTTTTCGCCAGCATATTGTGCATTTCATAAAACATGTCTTATCGGATCATCCTATCAGACGGCCCCTTCATGTCTCTCTGGAGGTGTCGAACAGCATGGCAGCTCCACGACAAAGTAAGTGCCTTCCTGATTGCTTATCGCTTCAATTGTGCCTCCATGCAGCTCCACGATCGTCTTGGATATGGCAAGACCTAATCCAGAGCCGCCGGAATGTTCCGATCTTGATTTCTCCACGCGATAAAAGCGATCGAAGATGTGCGGCAAATCATGAGTAGGAATCGGCTCCCCGCTATTGTGCACAGAGATCATAATCCGTTGCCCCCGCTTGCGAAGGAATATTCCCACTTCGGATCCGCGCGGCGCATATCGCATTGCATTCGTTAGCAGGTTGTCGAACACCCGCACCAGCTTGTCCGGATCCGCCTCGATCCAGTACTGATCCTCATCACTATGCATGGAGATGGTCAGACCCTCCTGCTCCATCGGATAGCGATAGTGTACACACAACTGGCCTGCCATCTCTACAATATTGAGCGGTCTCGTATGCAGCGTCATTCCACCGTTCATGCGGGTATATTCGAATAGGTCATTGATCATGACATGTAAACGTTGAGCCTTCTCATAAGCAATATTTGTATAATGCCGCAGCTCCACTTCATCCCTGTATCGATCCTGCTCAACCAAGCCTAAATACCCCATAATAGAGGTTAAGGGTGTACGAAGATCGTGGGACACACTGGTAACGAGTTCATTTTTGGTGCGCTCTGCAAGGCGCTCTTCTTCTAATGACAGCTTAATCTGCTCGGCCATTCGATTAATGTTATCAGCAAGCCTGCCAATTTCATCATCCGAGGCAACGGTGCAGCGGGCATCAAGATTGCCATCAGCCATACGCTGTACGGTTGCCGTAATTTGCTCCATACTTTTGATCAGTCTGCGATTCAATAAGAAATAGATGCCGACGAACAGGGCAAGCCCGACTACGATCAGCGGTCCAACAACCCCAAACAGCCTTTCTAAGAACCGAAACAGATCGTTAAGCAGCTCGATATGAAAGTAACTATACACAAATAGGGCAAAGCCTAGTAACAGGTATGCAGTTATAGATGCTAATATTATGCTAAACATAAATGTGAACAGCATCTTCCACCGAATACTTCTATACCATGGTGTCTTCAATCTTATACCCTACTCCCCATACGGTCTGAATAAGCTTGCCCCCGCTGGATTCCAGCTTGTCCCTAAGCTTGCTAATATGAACCGCCACCGTATTGTGCGATCCATTAAAGTCTTCCTTCCATACTCGTTCGTACAATTCTTCCGCACTGAATACCCTGCCCGGATGACTCGCCATTAAATAGAGAATGTCGAATTCCACACTTGTTAGATGGATCGGCTGCCCATCCACCTTCACGGAATGCGTCGCTTTGTTAATGTCCATCGCCTGAATGCGAATCACATCCAATGGCTGCGCTTGGGATTGAAGCTGTGAATTCAATAAATAAGCACGGCGAAGAAGCGATTTCACACGCGCAACCATTTCAAGCGGATTGAACGGTTTCGTCATATAATCATCCGCCCCGGTCATGAGGCCCATGATTTTATCCATATCCTCAGATTTCGCACTGAGCATCATGACCGGCGTCGCTTTCTGCTCGCGAATTTTACGACACACAGCCAAACCATTCAGCTTCGGCATCATGACGTCAAGGATGACGAGATCAATCGATTCCTGCTCAAGCACCTCCAGTGCCTCCAAACCATTGAAAGCCTTAATTGTATGATAGCCTTCATTTTTTAAATAAATATCGATTAAGCCTGCGATCTCCTTATCGTCATCCACAATTAATATATTGGTCACAATCGGTGTCCTCCCCGTTCCCTGTCACTCCACTATTCTTGGCACTAGCATACCGTTAATGACGACTCTGTTCAAATCCATATTAGTAAAGTCAGGCTCATGCCCACTTATATAAATCCCCGGAAAAACTCTAAAAAGCGACGACCCTCCGTTACATCATGCTTCATAATGGCATATGTTCTTGCTGTTGGCAGCACCAATTCCGGGCAATCCACCTGAAGCAATCGGCCTTCCGTTCGTTCACGGCGAATTGTAATTTCAGGCAAGAAGGAAATGCCCAACCCTTCTTCGATAAACCGCTTCGTCACATGAACTTGGGTAACCAGCATAGTGCGAATATACCGATACCGCGTTTGAAGCTCCTGCATCAACGGTTCCCAATATTCCGGATGATTATAAGTAAGCAGCATATGCGTCGCCAGCAAATCGCCTAAATGAAGAGGGGCAGCACTTTCCGCATCATACCCATCGTGAGGTGCGACCAGCACCACCTCATCTTCCCCCAATATATCGCAGGTAAGCCGTGCATCGCTTGCCCATAGGCGGGACAGGCCAAGATCCACCTGATCCTGCAGCACTGCATCGGCAATCTGCTTCGATTCCAGCACTTGAACTTGAACTTCCACGTCAGGATTGGCGCTTACATAGCGATTCAGCACATGGGGAATGAGATAAGCCGCTACGAGCGGAGATACCGCAAGATTCAATCTCCGGGAATAGCCCTGCTTGAGGCGATGCAGTTCCTGCAATCCCTCCTCATGTACAGACAACAGATGCTTCGCATGCGGAAGAAATCGGCGTCCCTCCTCTGTCAGCTCTACTCTACGTCCAACCCGCTTGAACAAGCGCGAACCCAAATATTGCTCGAGCTGCTTAATCTGGATCGTGACTGTCGGCTGAGAGATGAATAATTCCTCTGAGGTGCGGCGGAAATTTTCATGCGCAGCTGCATGCACAAACGTTTGAATCCACTTCAAATCCATTGTAATCAGCTCCCATTGATTAGGATTCCCTATCAAACCAATAAAAACGTTTCAATATTTTTAATCAAATGCCATGTATATAATAATACATAATAAAGGAGGAGGGAAATGATGGTTGACAAGGGATTAAAGGGTGTTGTTGCTGCGGAAACCGAATTGAGCTTCATTGACGGAAATGCCGGTATATTGCTATATCGTGGTTATGATGCAAAAGAGCTTGCTATTCGACATTCCTTCGAGGAAGTGGCTTACTTGCTCTGGTACGGCTCTCTGCCGAACTCAGCAGAATTGCAATCCTTCAAGGCAGCCTGGGTACGCTGCAGACAGCTTCCTGAGCCTGTCATCCAATGCTTGAATCAGCTTCCTTCAGACATGAACTTGATGAGCCAGCTGCGCACCGCAGTATCTGTACTAGGAACGACAGTATACGAAGGCGCTCCACACGTCGAGCAAGCGATGGCGCTAACAGCGGTAATGCCTGCCATTATCGCGAATCTATATCGCAAGAAGAATGGACTGCCCGTCTGGGAGTCGATTCCGTCTAACAGTTCTTTGAGCCATGCGGCTCATTATTTATATTTACTTACCGGTGAGGTTCCATCCGATATTCATGCCAGTGCTCTAGAAACGTACATGATCCTTACGATGGAGCATGGACTGAATGCCTCTACCTTCACTGCACGCGTCATTACCTCCACGGAGTCGGATATGGTTTCCGCATTAACAGGAGCGCTCGGCGCAATGAAGGGGTCGCTTCATGGCGGAGCACCATCCGGTGTAACCGAAATGCTAGAGCAAATCGGAACTGCTGATTGCGCGGAAGACTGGCTGCGCGGACAATTGGAGCAGCATCGTCTGTTGATGGGATTCGGACACCGAATTTACCGGACACGCGATCCACGAGCAGAGGCATTGAAGATGCGCATTGCACAGATGGAGGAAAGTGATCACTGGCTGGATCTGGCCCAATCCGTTGAGGACACTGCCGTACGATTGCTCGATGAATATAAGCCGGGCCGGAAACTATATGCGAATGTTGAATTTTATGCAGCAGCCATTATGCGTGCTATCGGCTTGCCTAGTGAACTGTTCACACCAACCTTCTCGGCCAGCCGCACGGTTGGCTGGACTGCCCATATGATTGAGCAGGCAAAGGATAATGTCATCTACCGTCCTGACGCCAAGTATATCGGTTCTTTTCCTGCTACCGAATACGTATCCTAACGAATTTATTAATGGTTTACAAGTTTCAATACTCGATTAAGAATATACGAGGCGCCGCTTCTGTCGGATTCGAATTACCGACAAGCAGGCGCCTCTTTTTTCATACAAAAAAGCCGTATTTCACCAAAAGACGAACAATCACAAATTTGGACTATCTTCATTCGTATCCCCCAAAACTACAACTCCCCTCTGCCCCCATGGTTGAATTAACCAGTGTAACTTTTTAGACTTGGTCAGATTGTACTCTTGGAATAGACAAAACAACATATATTTTTCTATTCAGCATCCTTATAATTCATGGGTTTATGAGCAAAATACTTATGAATATACACAGTATATGTACACTCATAAAGGACACAAAAATGACGGGGAATTGTTAAATTTTTTCTATAAAAAGGTTTTATGACCATAAAAGATTATATTAATGTAATAAATTTTATCACCCTGTGTAAAATCTTCTTTTACGGAAACGGTCGTATTTGCGACAATTCGTATTTCAAAAAGCGCACATTGTCAGTATAATGTGTGAAAAGTGTTCCTATATTGCAGAGAGGTTAGGTGGAAGTCCTATGGAAACCATACAACGCGAACAAACAGAAGTACTTAACCCATATGAAATCGTTAAGAGGCAAATTGATACTGCTGCTGCTAAATTGCAATTGCCGGAGCATGTAACAGAACTACTGAAAAGACCAAAGCGTGTTCTGTCGGTCAGCTTTCCGGTTCGAATGGATGATGGCTCCGTTCGTATCTTTGAAGGCTATCGCTCGCAGCATAACGATGCAGTAGGACCAACAAAGGGCGGCATTCGCTTCCATCCGGATGTAACAATTGACGAGGTAAAAGCACTTTCCATGTGGATGACATTCAAGTGCGGCGTTGTTGGCTTGCCATACGGCGGCGGCAAGGGCGGCGTTATCGTTGACCCACGCACATTGAGCAAAGGCGAGCTTGAGCGTCTAAGCCGCGCATTCATGGAGGCAATTGCCGACATCGTAGGCCCAGAGCGCGATATTCCAGCTCCAGACGTATATACAACACCACAAATTATGGGCTGGATGATGGATACATTCAGCCGCTTGCGCGGACACAACTCCCCAGGAGTCATTACAGGCAAGCCAATTATTATTGGCGGCTCCCAAGGTCGGAACGCAGCAACTGCACAAGGTTGCGTATACGCGATCCAATCCGCATTGGAAGATATTAAGCTGCCAATCGAAAAAGCAAAGGTAGCCGTTCAGGGCTTCGGTAACGCTGGACGTATTGCAGCTCGCTTGCTTACAGATCTGGGCGCGACAGTTGTCGCAGTCAGCGATTCCCGCGGCGGTGTTTACGATGCAAATGGCCTTGATTTGGATCGAGTAGAGCAGTTGAAGGACGAAGCAACAATCCTGGACTACGGCGCAAGCTACCATATCAGCAATGAGCAGTTGCTTGAACTGGACGTTGATATCTTAATTCCGGCTGCATTGGAAAATGTCATTACGCAGGAAAACGCACCGCGCGTTAAGGCACGCATCATTGCAGAAGCCGCAAATGGCCCAACAACACCTGAAGCGGATGCAATCCTGAATAAAAATGGAACGATTGTTATCCCTGACATCCTGGCGAATGCCGGCGGCGTAACCGTATCGTACTTCGAATGGGTACAAAACCTGATGAACTACTACTGGAGTGAGGAAGAAGTTCTTGAGAAGCTTCAAGTGAATATGGTGAAATCGTATAATGCTGTTCGCGATTTGGCAAAAGAGTACGGTACAGATCTTCGTACGGCTGCTTATATGATTTCGCTTCAGCGCGTTACTGAAGCTATGCGCGCAAGAGGCTGGGTATAAGCAATTTAGCCACAGACAGCCTAATGAACGATAACCCGGAATATACAGCCCTCTTACCTTCTGCTTGAAGTGAGAGGGCTGTTCCTTTGTTTCCTAGAATATATTTTCTATCGTCAACATGTATTGAGTCTATTCATTCCACGCACAATATCAACTATATTTTACTAATTAAAACTGGCCGTTTTCATCCCCAAGTGTTGGTAACAACCGAAGCTTCGTCTATAATGAATACTATAGATTAACGATACTGTATCTAAAGGAAAACCGAAATCATGAATGCGAAGCATACCAAAAAGCACCGTTCCCGCTTCATCCCCTTTCGAATGACACGGGATATTGTGAAGGTGTGGAAATATGCGTATCGTCCCTTCCTCCTATTTGAATTGGTGTATAAATTGTTGACGATAGGCGTATTCATCCCGCTGCTCACTATACTGTTCAACAAAATACTCGATGTTGGGGGCTTCAATGCAGCCGCCAACCATGACCTGCTGCGCTTCGTGTTCAGCAGATATGGCCTAATCAGCCTCCTGCTCATGGCACCGATCGCAATAATGCTCATCTACACCGAGCTCGCGGTTCTCGTCTACATTGCCTATTATGGAATTCAGGAAAAGCGAGCACGAATTCGGCCTGTATTGCTCAAGGCGATTTCTCGCCTTCCAGGCTTATGGCGCATCGGGATATTCGGTCTCGCTCTCTATTTGCTGCTGCTGTTCCCTTTGCTTGACGCTGGCATCGGCGGATCACTGCTGCCTAATGTAACGATACCAAACTTCGTTACCGGAGAGCTGATGAAGACAAGTATTGGAACGATCGCCCTGGTCATTGTTGCACTGATTATCCTTGTTCTGAATTTGTTTTGCATTTACGCCCTTCCGATTATGGTATTAGAGGGGAAAAATCAATTTTGGAACGCTGCTCGCAGAAGCGGCCGATTGTTCTGGCGGAGCAAGTGGTCTTTAGTTAGAGCAGTATTAGAATGGGCCTTCATTTTCCTAATCCTGTTCATTCTGCTTATCTGTTTATTTATTTTCATTGGAATGATGCTTCCTGATGGAGGCGGCGAGTCTACCTTATTCATCACATTCGGTATAATGCTCAGTCTAGGCTTGTATATCGCTACCCTTGTCATGACGCCGCTGTTTATTACCGTTATTACATTGTTGTACGTACGTTATCAAGGTGTTCACAATGTGAACATCGATATCGATGGAGTTGATGCATCTGTATGGGAAGGCCGCGATATGCGGCGCTCACTCCTACGGCGGTACCGTTCAGCAGTGACTACTTTCGGGCTGCTCATTTTGATCGCTATCGGCTGGGGTGCAACCACCTTACTGACTGATTGGGGAGAAGCCAATGATAAGTTCATTATTATGGCTCATCGGGGCGCTGTTACCTCCGGTGTGGAAAATACGATGGGGGCCTTCGAAGGAGCTATTCGAGCAAGGGCCGATTATATTGAGCTCGACATTCTGCAAACGAAGGATGGCAAGCTTGCCGTCATCCATGATGAGAACTTGAAGCGGCTGTCCGGCAAAAATGTGAATGTGTACGACCTCACTCTCGCTCAGTTACAGCAAATTCCGCTGCGCGTTGGAGAATTTAGTGACTACGTGCCATCCCTTGACGATGTACTGGAGCGAACAAAGGGAAAGATCAAGCTGAATGTAGAGCTGAAAACACATGGGCATGAGAAAAACCTTGTTCCTATCTTTGTCGACACGATACGAAAACATAAAGCCGAAAAACAAATTATCGTGCAAAGCCTCGACTATGAGCTCGTACAGCAAGTGAAGAAGGCTGCACCAGACTTAACGGTTGGATATGTTATTTTTGCAACCTTCGCTCCGCTCAATCGATTCGAGGCAGACTTCTTCGTCGTAGAAGAGTCATTCGCTCGACCTAGGCTGATTCGCTCCGCGAAGATGAGCGGCAAGCCTATTTATGTATGGACCGTAAATGATGTGGATAGTGTTGAGCGCTTCTACACACTAGGGGCAGATGGGATTATTACAGATATCGCTGCCGAGGCAATCGATACGATCCAAATCTTGCATCAAGAAGAGAAATTGGAACAATAAATGACGGAGCTGCCGCTCCTTCATGCACGAACACCCGGTATGCAGCGCTAGCGGCCATCATACCGGGTGTTTTTGTCGTCATTTATATTTGGGCGTCTTCGTTGTCCTTATTCAGCTTTTCTCGTACGGATTGAAGCTTTTGAGCTACCGAAGAAGGCTTGTCTCTTCGATCATCTATTTTTAGCACAGTAGACACTCGCTGCGCTCCCGCTTCAAATGGACTCTCATGAAGAGCTTGCACCGCTGCAAGCAGCCGATCCAGCGGCCCTTCTATAATCGTTCCCATCGCGGTGAGCTCATAGGTAATACCTTCGACACTCTCCAGTGCCTTCTGCATCCCTGCCACATACCCGCTCAAGCTTGTAGAGCCCGTGCCCACAGGAATTACAGTAATCTCTGCTATTGCCACAACGATCAATCCTTTCTTGAACTAGCTCAGGCCCGTAATTCGGCCCTGCGAGTCAACAGATAAGCGCTCAGCAGCGGGCTCCGTCGGCATTCCCGGCATCGTCATCACTTGCCCTGTATGCACCACAATAAAGCCAGCCCCAGCAGACAAGCGGACATCCTTCACTTCAACGGTGAACTGCTCAGGTGCTCCAAGCTGACCTGCACGATCCGAGAAGGAATATGGAGTTTTCGCCATACATACAGGCAATCGGCTCACACCAAGCTGCTCTAACTTGCGCAGCGCACGCTTCGCTGCAGGATGATAATGAACGCCTGCACCACGATAAATGCGTGTAACGACTGCTTCAATCTTCTCCTCAATAGAGAATTCATCTGGATACAACAGTTGGAATTTCGCTTCTGCTTCGGAGGAATCAGCTAAGTTTGCTGCATAGTGTGCCAGCTCTCGGCATCCTTCGCCGCCCTGTTCCCAAGCCTCCGACAAAATCGCCCGTACTCCCGATTCCCCGCATAATTCTATGACAGCCTCAAGCTCGGCAGGCGAATCGGTTGCGAATCGGTTCACTGCGACAACTAGCGGCACCCCAAATTGCTTCATATTTTCAATATGGCGCTTCACATTTACGAATCCGGCCCGAACCGCATCCACATTTTCAACAGCAAGCTCCTGTTTGGGAACACCGCCGTTATATTTCAATGCCTTTACTGTAGCAACCAGTACAACTGCCGATGGGAACAATCCCGTCTGACGGCATTTAATATCCATGAACTTCTCTGCTCCAAGATCGGCCCCAAAGCCTGCCTCCGTCACGACATAATCAGCCAGCTTCAGTGCAAGTCGCGTGGCCCGAACACTGCTGCAGCCATGTGCGATATTCGCAAAAGGCCCGCCATGCACCAGCACCGGATCTCCCTCTCCAGTCTGCACTAGGTTCGGGTGGATGGCATCCTTCAGCAATGCACACATCGCTTCCACTGCATTCAAATCCGCCGCAGTAACCGGTTTATCTTCTTCATTAAAAGCTACCACAATGCGTCCCAAGCGGCTGCGGAGATCGTCCATATCCTCAGCCAAGCACAATACGGCCATAATCTCCGAGGCCGTCGTAATCATGAACCCATCCTCGCGAACTGCACCATTGCCATCTCCTAGACCAATTACGATGCTTCTAAGCGCACGGTCATTCATATCGACCGCCCGCTTCCATACGATACGCGAAGGATGAATACGCAGCGCGTTTCCATGATAAATATGGTTATCCAGCATAGCAGCCAGCACACTATGCGCGGATGACACAGCATGAATGTCACCAGTAAAGTGTAGGTTAATATCTTCAGCAGGCACAAGCTGCGCTCTTCCGCTGCCTGTAGCACCGCCCTTCATCCCCATGCATGGGCCAAGAGATGGTTCCCGCAAAGCCGCTACCGCCTTGCGTCCAATACGATTTAGACCCTGCGTCAGCCCAATTGTCGTCAATGTCTTCCCTTCTCCTGCCGGCGTCGGATTCATTGCGGTGACAAGAATGAGCTTCCCGTTCGGTTGATTAGCTACGCGATCCCATACCTCTTGCCCCAGTTTGGCCTTGTACTTCCCGTACTGTTCTACCTCTTCCTGTGGAATGCCTAATTGCGCTGCAACATCTACGATACGCTTCATAGTTACGCCGTCTCCCCCTGCATCCGGTAGTGTTCAATCTGGAATACATGTGATATTCATTCCTAAGTTCCTATAATACCTAATACCCCTATTATACACGCCTATTCCGCCACTTACATGTGATCCTTACAACTCAATTGTGTCAAATGAAAAAAGAGCCTGTTTTCCCAGCTTCCACGTCTAAATGGATGCATGAGAAGCAGACCCTTCCTTCTCTATATAAATGGTTTTCTAATTATTGGCTCTAAGTCCCTTACCGCTGATGGTTCATGGCTCATGATGAATCGGAGCTGCCTCTGTCGGCACCCCTTCGAAAGCAGATGAATACACACGTCGAATATCGTCTTCCGTCAGCAGCAGCGGACTGCGAGCGAGCAATCTCCGCTGCTGTATGCCATCCTTCACGAGCGAATCCAATGCATCACGAGGTATCTCAAAAGCATCCAACGTATGCGGAATTCCTGACTCTTGAATCAACTGCTTCATCCGTTCGACCGCTAAGCAAGATGCCTCTGCATCCGTTAATTCCCGAGTATCTGCGCCCATCGCCTCTGCAATATGTCGAAGACGAGTCATACAAGCGCCACGGATATAATTCATCACATACGGCAGCAGCACAGCATTCGACTCACCATGGGACAAATGGAATTGTCCGCCCAATGGGTATGCAAGAGCATGAACGCCGCCCACTCCTGCGTTGAAAAAGGCTAGGCCGGCTAGATAACTGCCATAGCTCATGTCAGTCCGCGCTTCTTTGTCCGTACCATCCTTCACTGCCCGGACGAGCGAACGACTAATCAAGCGAATCGCATGCAGCGCTACCCCGTCCGTAGTTGGGCTGGCGTGGATCGATACATAAGCCTCAATCGCATGTGTTAGTGCATCCATTCCCGATGCCGCAGTAACCCGCGGCGGCACACTCACAGTCAGTTCTGGATCAATAATCGCCGCATCAGCCAGCAAATAATCGTGAGCCACAACATCCTTGGTCGTGTCCAATGACAGCACGGAAATATCCGTTACTTCCGAGCCTGTTCCTGATGTCGTGGGGATAAGAATTTTCGGCAGGCCCCTTACAGTCAATGGACGAGTCCCGCTTAGATTCAAATACTCCGCTACTGCTCCCTCATGCTGCGATAGAACTGCCGCCAGCTTCGCAAGATCCATCGCGCTTCCCCCGCCCAAACCAATGACGAGGTCGAACTTCCCTTCACGCGTATACTGGACGAGCGCCTCGCCTGCCGCAAGTGGCGGCTCGGGCATCGTATCCGCATAAATGTCAATCTCATAGCCTGCTTTCTTGAGTGGTTGAAGCACACGCTCCACAGTGCCGTTGCGATAAACCGACTTGCTTGTAACGCATAATATCCGTTTTGGCGCATGACGCTCTACTTCAGGCAACAGCTGGGCTACCGATCCCCAGCCAGTATATTGATAGGGTGCAAATCTGTGTGTAAACATTACTTACCTCACCTCTTCTTTAACTTGAACCTATTTTGCTAATGCTCACATGGATCCGGAAGTATGATCGTAACATCCTTCAAGTCCCTGATCAACCTACATCCATGGACAGCCCCCGCAAAAAGTGCTTGCAGCAGACACAAAGAAGAGCCGCCTCCTCGATACAAGCAGCTCTTCCTAACAAGCCGACATTGGATTAAAATGCCAATTGTAAAACTCCGATTGCATTAGGACACTTCTTGGGCAAGAGGGTTCATGCACAATCGGTAATAAAATCCTTCCATCTTCAGCAATTCACTATGCGTTCCACGCTCTATTATGCATCCATTCTCAATAACAAGGATTTGATCCGCTTCTCGGATAGTGCTTAATCGATGCGCGATCACAAAGCTCGTACGTCCCTTCATCAGGATTTGAAGCGCCCTCTGAATATGCATCTCTGTCCTCGTATCAATGCTGCTCGTCGCTTCATCCAAGATTAAGATGGCCGGATCGGCCAAAATAGCCCGCGCTATCGTCAACAACTGACGCTGGCCTTGGCTTACATTGCTTCCGTCCTCTGTCAGAACAGCATCATAGCCACCAGATAGACGCATGATAAACGAATGTGCGTTAGCCAGCCTTGCCGCCTGCTCAACCTCTTCCTCTGTCGCGTCCAGTCTTCCGTACCGAATATTATCCCTCACAGTGCCAGCAAACAAATAGGTATCCTGCAGTACCATGCCGATAGAGGCGCGCAGCTCGTCCTTATCCATATCCCTGATGTCTTGGCCGTCGATGAGAATAGAGCCATCATTGACATCATAGAAGCGCATCAACAAGTTGACAACCGTTGTCTTCCCCGACCCTGTCGGGCCTACAAGCGCTATTGTTTGTCCGGGACTCGCCGTCAGTTCAACATGCTTCAGCACTGGCACGTCCGGCTTATACCCGAAGGATACATTGCGAAAGACAACCTCTCCCTTTATACCCGTCATAGGCAAACTCATCTGTTGATCCGCATACTCCGTCTGTTCATCCATAATCTCAAAGATACGCTCCGCACCCGCAATCGCCGCTTGCAGCATATTGTATTGATTGGCCAGCTCATTTATTGGACGAGCGAACTGTTTGGAATAATTCAAGAAAGCCGTAATAATGCCGATTGTAATGACGCCTTGAACCGTCATATAACCGCCGACTGCCGCCACTAAGGCAAAGCTGATATTGTTGATGGCATTCATAAGCGGGGGAATGAACCCTGAGAATGCTTGCGCTTGAATGCCTACCTTCTTCAACTGCATGTTCTTCTTTGCAAAGATAGCAATTGCCTCTTCCTCACGACAGAATGCCTTAATCACTCGCTGACCCGAGATCATTTCTTCAATATATCCGTTCATGTCTCCCAGCTCGCGCTGTTGATCGGCAAAAAATCGGCGTGTACGCTTGGCAATGCTCCGTGTAACAAACAGCCCAAGCGGAACGACAATAAGGCTGATTAATGCCAGTACAGGACTCAGTGCTATCATCATAGTGATAGCCCCAGTCACTGTGATAACGCTAGTGAAAATCTGAATGGTGCTCTGTGTTAAAGAATTGTTGATGTTTTCCACATCATTCGTCAATCGGCTCATCACGTCACCGCGAGGACGTTCATCGAAGAAACGAAGCGGCAATGTTTGTACCTTATCGAATACATCCTTCCGAATCGCCTTGACCGTCCGCTGCGATATGCTGGCCATCATATACGTATGAGTCCATGACGTGAATGCACCGAGCGCGTATATCATAATTAATCCCGATACCAGTGTTCCGAGCAGCGCGAAGTCCGCCGTACCGCGGCCAATTCCAAGACTATCTATAGCCTTGCCAATCATGTAGGGCCCAATGAGTGCACATATGGAGCTTGCGACGACGAGCAGAAAAACAAGAAACAGCGGCGTACGCTCTGCACGCAAGTACCTCCACAGCCTTAACACCGTCGCCTTGGATTGCTTCGCCTTCTTGGGGGAACCCATGAGATGCATGCTTCCGCCCGAACCAGGCCCTTTATGTCCCATCATTTTTATGGAGGGCTCAGTGGCGGAACCTTGCTCTTGCTCTCTCCTTGAACGAGAATGATGTTCTGACATGCTATACCGCCTCCTCTCCTACTTGAGAACGATAAATATCCTGATACACGTCACAGTTCTCCATCAAATCCCCATGAGTACCTATGCCAACAATACAGCCGTCATCCAGCACAATGATTCGATCCGCATCCAGCACGGAACTAATTCGCTGGGCAACAATGAAGCATGTCGTACCCTTCAGTTGTTCACGGAACGCCTTCTGCATACGCGCCTCCGTACCTGTATCCACCGCACTCGTGCTGTCATCTAGTATGAGGATGGCGGGCCGCTTCAGCAGCGCCCGTGCAATGGACAAGCGCTGCTTCTGCCCGCCTGACAGATTGACACCCCGCTGGCCAATTATCGTATCGTAACCATCGGGCAGCTTGTGAATGAACTCAGTGGCTTGCGCGGCTTCAGCAGCGGCCTGCACCTCTTCTTCCGCCGCATCCGCTTGCCCCCAGCGAATATTATCCCGAATCGTCCCCGAGAACAAAATAGACTCCTGAAGCACCATGCCAACCTGTTGCCGCAGATAGCGCAAGGGAATATGACGAATATCTGTCCCATCGAGCAGGATACGACCTTCGGTCACATCATAGAAGCGAGGGATTAAATTGACAAGCGTCGACTTACCCGCACCGGTCGACCCCAGAATGGCAATTCGTTCTCCCGGTTGCGCCGTGAAGGAAATTTGCTGCAGTACCAGTTGTCCCCCTCCCCCCGCATAGCCGAAAGAGACATTATCGAAGGAGAGCTCACCGCGCGAAGCCGAATGTGTTGACGACCTATCTTCCAGATTACATGCTTCACCATCTGCACAGCTATCTGCACTGCTGTACGAGGCATCAGCGACGTTGTCAGCAATGTTATCAGCAATATCAGTCTTCGTATTCAGCACCTCTGCGATCCGATCAGCAGATACCTTGGCACGAGACAACGTCATTAGCATCATTCCAACCATCATGAGGGCGAACAAGATCTGCATCATATAGTTTGTAAATGCAATGACCTCGCCCACCTGCATGCTACCGCCGTCGACCTTCATGCCGCCAAACCATAGAACAGCTACAATACTAAAGTTCATCACCAGCATCATGACAGGCATCATGAGCGCCATAACTCGAGCTGCCCTTACCGTCATCTCTGCCAAGTCTTCATTTTTCTCTTGAAACCGTTCTTTCTCATAATCAGAGCGAACAAATGCTTTAATTACGCGAACTCCTGCAAGGTTCTCACGAATGATGCCATTCAATTTATCCAGTCTTGTTTGTACATGTTTAAATAAGGGAATGCCTTTACGAAAAATGAGGATTAATGCCCCAAGCAGCAGCGGCACTGTCACGAGGAAAATAAGAGCCATCTGCGCGTTTAGGGCAAAAGCCATGCCAATCCCGCCAATAAACAACAGCGGAAAACGCGTCAGCATGCGAAGCATCATAAGAACCACGTTTTGGACTTGAACCACGTCGTTCGTTAATCGAGTAATTAGAGAGGAGGTATGGAACTGATCCAATTTGTCGAAGGAGAAAGTTTGAATGTTCTTGAACATGTCCAAGCGAATATCCGCACCGACGTGCTGAGAAGCAGTGCTGGCGAAATAGACGCAGCCCATTCCACCTGCGATTCCAACCAAAGCGATCCCGACCATCATGAGCCCTGTTCTTGCGATATATCCCATATCCTGATTCGCTACACCATAATCAACAATATGAGACATAAGTGTCGGCTGCATTAAATCACACATGACCTCAACGAGCATGAGGAGCATGGCGCATAGTGCCGCTTTGCGATAGGGCAGTACATAAGCAAATAACTTTTTCATGGCATTAGCGCACACCTTTCACATTAGTTTGACAACTAATAATAAATGTCGAACTTATTCGTCTGTTTCCTCCTCATCATAAGGAGATAGATTATGATGCATATGCAGCAAAAAACGGCGAAGCAGTATTTTTTCCTCTTCTCGGAATCCCTGAAAGCACTGCTGTTCAACTTCCTTCACTGCCTCCTGCACATGTCCGACTGCCTCCTTGCCCTTTGGCAGCAAATACACCCGCGACACGCGCAAATCTTCCTCATCTGCCCGCCGCTCAATGAGTCCCGCTTTCTCCAAGCGGTTCAGCATCACTGTTACGGTTGCTGGCTTAATTTTCGCCTTCGCTACCAGCTCTTTCTGACTGCGGCCATCCTGATCACTGAGCAAAAATAGCATTGGCAGCTGACCAGGATGAATGCCTACGTCCTGAACCTTCTTCATCATTTCATTGTTGTACGCCCGAACAACCTGCGTGAGCAGCACCTCTAGCGAATCCAAATATGTATCATCCATCGCTTGCAAACACCCTCCCCTTTATTTAGCCGACTACCTATTTTGTGACAGTAGTCTATCATAGTCATGAATCCGATTCAAGCACCCTATCCATAAGTGCTTAAATGCACACAAAAAAGCGCCTGCTGAAGCAGACGCCTTTATTCCTCTTATATTCAACCTCATCCACCGAACTGCCTTATTTATGGCTGGCATGAAGATCATGCATATTCTGGTGAAGCTCCTTAATCATATGATTCATCAAGTATTGTTCTTGTGAATTCAATCCGTGCTGATTGTCCTGCGCAATATATTGCTGGATATTCCGTTTCAACAGTTCATTTCGTCGATCTAACATTTGTTCGTAACTCAAACAGAAGTCACTCCTCGCTTGTTGTACGTGCACAATTTTAGCCTATTTAAGTATACGGAGTAGACTCATGTTAGAAAAATGTGGTGACAGCTCCTCCTGCCGCTTTTGCCCGCAAGAAAGATCATCCACATGGCAAAGTACCGTTCGTTTGCAGTTATCCTCGCAAATGCTCTTTCATCGTCCTCCATGTTAAATAAGGAGTCTTATCCTACTCTTAGATGGAGAGATAACTTGCTAATTGAGCATAAATGCTTACCATCTCGTCAAGCTTCATCCGCACAAGTCCGCTAGAGGAAGGAGCCACAAATTCACATACTCCCTCAATAACCGGTGTATGTTGTATTCCCCAAGCAACACCCTTGCGCCCGCTGTACTTTTCATATACGCCCTTGCCCACAAAGCATACAGCTTGCGGCTTATAAGTATCAATCTTTTGTCGAAGCAACTGTCGGCCCTCGGCGTATTCCTCTGCCGTGATTTCCGCAGCTGTTCGCGTTGGTCGAGCGACAATATTCGTAAATCCATAACCCAGTTCAATAAGATCCCCATCTTCCTCCGGCCGATATAAGCGCGGGGTCAGCCCCGCCTGATAAATGATTTGCCAAAATCGATTGCGTGGATTGGCATAATGATGCCCTGTCGCCCCTGATCTCAGACTGGGATTATAGCCAACGAACAAAATGCGCAAATGCGGAGCAAGATGATCTGGGATGGCATTCATGGATTTGACCTCCTTCATTCATTTACAGCATCATGTGAAATTAGAAAATTTCGCATATTTTTCGAAGTTGCCTCACATAATAAAAGAGCGGCAACATGCAAAACGGCATGACTATGTGATTTTTGTTATCACCGTGCCGACTGCGCTCGCAAACATACTTGGAACTTGCCGAGTCAATCGTGAATAGAGGGGCTGTCCATATGGGCAGTTCTTTTCATTCAGCCCGCGCTTTTATTTATCCCATCTCATCAGCGCGCACAAATAAAAGGAGGGTTCTACCATGTACTATGCAAAAAAACAACCCGAGCCAGTTCCCGAGGAGCAAACATCCATTTGGCAATGCAGTCAAGACGGCTGCTCTTGCTGGATGCGGGAGAACTTCACATTCGACGAAACCCCAACCTGCCCGATTTGCCAATCCGCCATGGTTGAATCAACGCGGATGCTCCCTACACTAACGAACAACACCAATTACGCCCACACGAAGTAGAACGCTCAACTTCGATGACCGCGGCTGGCTTCACCGGTTCATGGACTGGAGGCTGGCCGCATTTTTTTCTATAGCGAAAGGGGTCTGTCCTGCTCGCAATAAGCTGTCCAGACCTCTTAGTTATTCCACTTCTTAATTAACGAACAACAACTGCGGTGCCGCTTACGGCAACCATCAGCATTCCTTCACGCACAACTTCATAATCCACATCAATGCCGACAACAGCGTTGGCTCCGAGCCGTCTTGCTGCATCCTTCATTTCTTCCATCGCAATTTCGCGCGCTTCCTTCAATTTGCTTTCATAAGCGCCAGCGCGTCCGCCCACCACATCACGCACAGATGCAAGGAAATCTCGAACAACGTTAGCGCCCATAATGGCCTCTCCTGTAACAATATCTTTATATTCTACGATTTCTCTTCCTTGAATAATTGATGTTGTGGTAACGATCATAGCTTATTTCCTCCTAAGGCAAAGTTGGGATGATGAAGTATTCACTGTCTTCTATAATCTCCAGTATACAGGGTGTCATTCATTGAACCCATCGAATTACATGACAATCTGCTATCTTTTACTTACATTTTCGCAACATCCATCGCTACGAAACCCGTCAGCCTGATCAGTGATCGTCTTGACAAAGACACAACCGATTGGTTATATTTTACATAAGGATTGAATAACAACATTTCTTGCGACGGAAGCACCCGTAGGAATGGGCAGAAACGCCCTTCTTGCGGGTTTTTTTGTTGCCTGGAAAATGAATGAACGATTAAGGAGGTTTAGAATGAAAAGAAGAATTGGGAACATCATAGCTATCATGCTAATCGCATTGCTCCTGCATCCACCATTCTTAGCTATATCCCATGCAGCCGGGAAAGAATTGTCTCCCTCAGCCAAGTCAGCAATGACGAAAATGACGGAATCGACAGCGACTGTACAAGCAAGCTCTATGAACACCATGTACAGTGAATTGATTGCTCTGCAAAATCAAATCCTGCAGCGTGATGGTTCATTAAAAAAGCTGCAAGCAAAAAACAAGGAGACCTTAACCAATATCCGCAGCAGGCTCCAGCAATGGGATACTGATAAGATTAACAAACTGGAAGCCTCTCTAAAGCAGACAAGACAGCGCTATGAGCCCCTGTTCGCTTCTTATCAGCTACTGAACGATCAAATTTCCCGTACAGTCTCCAAAAAAGACGAGAGAAAGGAAATGCTGCGCAAGCAGCGCGATATTGTGAAGGCCGCTGTACAGCTAGCCCGAATGGATATTAAAGCAAAGGTAGGGGCTGTGAAGAAAGCGCGAGACAGCAGATCGAAATTCGTCAAACGTGTACGTGAGATTTTGGCGGGCATTCCTTCCGTCAATGCGCAAATGAAATCTGAGCGGAGCAGGGTCAGCGAACTCCATAAACGCGCTACACCTCTATGGAGCTCACTCCATCGAGCCGTCAAGAAGGGGGATGCAAAAAGCTCGCTCCAATCCCTAACATCGCTCGTCTCTCTTATTCGTCAAATTGATCAGTCCAAGAAGAAGCTGGAGCAGCATGAGGCACGCATTACCGAGATCCTGCACAAAGCAAGAGCAGCGTTTGCTTGACGTTCATTAGGTTTATTATGGTTGTCATGTAATGAGCCAGATTTCTTCTGTAAAAATGAAAATCCCCGGAGTTTATCCGGGGAACCTTTATACCGATTGCTTATGTTGTTCTATGGTGGCAGCGCTGCGTTCATCTTCATTAGCATAACGTGTAAAGCGCGCTTCAATTTTTTTGCTAATATACAAGGACAGACCGATAAATAAGACAACAAAAATAAGCTGCAATGGGTGATCAATAAACCGTTGAATATCGTGGCCAATATAAGATACGGTGAACACCATTAGCGCCTTCCCGAATAAAATGGCGATGAAGAAGGAACGAATGCGCATACGCGCCACGGCCGCGACCATATTTATGAGGACGAACGGCCCTACAGGAAAAATACTGAGCAGGAAAACATAACTGAAGGCGTTATGACGCACCCACAACATGCTCTTCTTCACCTTCGGCTTTTCTGCCCAACGAGACAGCAGAGGGTGGCCTGCTATCTTGCGAACGATGAGGAACGTCAACATGCAGCCGCTCACAATTCCGATCCAAGAATAAAGGAACCCCCACCACAGCCCATATACCGCAGCATTGACACCAACAATGACAATGGTAGGCAGCGGAGGGATAAAGGATTTCATGAATGTTAACAAGATGCCGGGCAGCGGCCCGAAGGAACGGAATTGCTCCAACAGCGCCGTCAAATGTTCTTCTGTAAAATAAGAGGTAATCTCGGATAATTCCATGTTGTACGTATCCACCAGCCTCTATATTAATCTGTCTGAAAATGGTTCTATCCCCTTGCAGTCATGCAAATTTTTAGCTTGCTTGCAAATAGCATAACATAATTTAGGAAGCTCATACGCTTTCCTGCACAAAAAAAGATCGACAATTACATGGCACATTCCAAGCTCACTTCGTACATAATCATTACCAATGCATATGAAAAAAGCCGACCCTGAGGGTCAGCTCCTTGTTGTACAGCTTATTCTGAATACCTATAATAAATGCCCCAAACCTAAGGTTTGGGGCATTGTATTTACGTGTCTTACAGCTTTACAACGTTCTCAGCTTGTGGTCCACGGTTGCCTTCAACTACGTTGAACTCAACGCGTTGGCCTTCGTCCAACGTTTTGAATCCGTCGCCAGTGATTGCGGAGAAGTGTACGAATACATCGTTGCCGCCTTCAACTTCGATGAAACCGAAACCTTTTTCTGCGTTGAACCATTTAACTGTACCTGTTTGCATGAACAAATACCTCCTAAAATTTACATGACCTCTTATTTACATTAATAAATAAAATTCACATATTGGACAAGGTTATTCTGTTTCAAAATAACCCTCTGCAATATGTGAATCAGGTCAAATTTGAATATAGTTATCTTACCACAGGATTACCTAAATAGCAATTCCTGTTTTTTTAATTTGTTTTTGAATCGCGTTGTCGAAGCCGTACCTTCAACGAACTTGGACACGACAGCAGCTGCGCTAGTTCACAACGTCTACTCGATCAACCTTCTTAATCGTCATATATATAACGAATACACCAATTAGTGCCAAGCTAATTGGAATGATAATGATGGAATTTAACGATATACCGCCAACTCCTACATTGTTGGAGCATACAATAAGCGAAATAATCAAGGAAGAAGTAATCGTTACTGGCGTCGAATATTTCTTCATGCCAAAATATAAAGGAATGAGACTCATCAAACTCGCTGCCAGTGCGTTCATCACGAATTGGAATGCCCCTTCCCCGATAATCGACAAGGTCAGCGTCTCTTGAATGCTGGGTTTCACGGCATTAGCCGTCAGCAAAATCGCACTGAGCACGATTTCAGATAAAATAATGCTGACGAATGTAAATGTACAAACAATGAACAGCTTACTGATCAAGAGCTTTTTCCGGCTTATCGGGTACATGAACAAGATGTTGATGGTCTTAGATTTATACTCCTCGATAATATATCGTGATAATAGCACAGCTGCAAAGGTAATAAACGTCAGCCGTACGATTGAATCCACGCCCGCAAAAAGGGCATTATATTCGGGAAAAGCAATATCATCTAACGGTGTCCGGGTATATAACATTAAAAATAGTAACGCCATCATGACGACGTTAGCTATGATCGCCCCACGTATGTATCCGCCAATTTTAAACTTTCGAAGCTCCAATTTTACTAGATTAAGCAACATGATCGCCTCCATCCAATAACGATAAAAAGTACTGCTCCAAGGAACTGTTTTTCTTGTGAATCGATTCAATTTGGATATCATTCAGGACCAATTCCTTCGTCAACACTCCTTGCTGGATATTCGGATCATATACCCGGATCATCCGCTCATCCATAACCCGCAGATTGTGTATGCCTAACTTATCTTCTAGCAGGAATGAAGCTCGCGTGCAGTCGCTTGTCACAATCTCAACATATTCACAATTTTTCATTCGAACCTCATCCATGGATACTTCTTTAATTAACCGGCCATGATTAATGACGCCAATCGTATCTGCGACAAGCTCAATCTCACCCAATAAATGACTGGATATCAAAATTGTCGTGCCATATTGCTTGCTCAGCATAAGCAGCAAATCCCGGATCTCCTTAATCCCTATCGGATCCAGTCCGTTAATAGGCTCATCAAACATAAGCAACTCCGGCTTCGTCGATATTGCTCTCGCGATACCGAGGCGCTGCTTCATTCCTAATGAAAAGTCCTTGACCGATTTATTTCCAACATGATGAAGCTTCACAAGCTCCAGTGCCTCATCAATGGAATGCATATTGTGATACCCCATATATGCACAATGCAGTTCCAGATTATCTCTCGCCGACAGCTTGTCATAAAATACGGGGTATTCGATAATTGTCCCCATGCGGGATAGCAGATGATAGGAATCAGGAGCTAATGTTTCTCCGAACAATTCGATTTGACCAATCGTAGGCTTAATTAGGTTCGTAATCATCTTCATGATCGTTGTTTTGCCGGCCCCGTTCGGCCCTAGAAATCCATAGATCTCTCCCTGGCGAATATTCATATTTACATTCGAGACGACCTCTTTGCCTTGGAACGTCTTCGACAGATGATGTGTACGTACTAGATACGTCATGGCAGTATCTCCTCTCACTCAGTTGCCAATTTCCCGATGTCTTCATAGTTATTGTATAAGACAGTGTTCTCTTATTCCTTACTCAATCCTTACAAAAATCTTAAGCCCTATGGGGTGATTGTTTTACCGGCTGTATACACCATATGTGAATTTGCAAATCAGTCTTTTAACTACTCTAATTATTATCATATGGACATGGCGGCGATTCAAATGAATATTTATGTTCTATATCTGAATTCACTAGCATATCAATTTCTCGTAATAGAGTAAGATACGACACTCTGTCCGATGTATGATTCAACTCTAGTAGGTTAATACTTGTAGTATGTATACCAACTAGTATTTTCTTATCATTGACAAATTGTTCCTCTTAACCTATATTGAGCATGATAGTTCCCTATGCCTAGGATCTCAGTCATCTACGCTTACATTTACGAAGCACTTAATTAAATCTCATAGGGCACACTAATCGAAAGATTAGGCCGCAAAGCTTCGGAGTCTAACGGTCTTATGACCTATGACAGTCCGGCTGCAACTAACGATCACGTTATTGCAGCCGGACTTTTTTTATTTATGTGAGGTTCCGACGGAATTAACTTTCCGTTGAGCTATATAAATAAGAATGAGGAGGCATGGACTCACTGTAGTTAAGGGAGGAATAAAATGAAAAAATGAGGTGGCGAATTGAATGAAACGTAGAGTAAAGTTAGCTGTAACATGGCTGTGCGTATTTGCCGTGTTCTTCGGGTTTATTCCTCACACACTGCAAAGTGCAGATGCAGCCGCACAAGATCCAATCTGGCCAGAATCAGGTGCTGTGAAATTAAGCAAGACAGCGAAGCCAACCGGGACGCCGGGAGAATGGAAGATTACTCTAACCGCCGAAGGGAAGAACGTTGAAGCCGGTGACACCGATGTCGTACTTGTCTTAGACAAGTCAGACAGTATGAGATCCTACAAACGGTTAGACAATGCCAAAAAGGCAGCAGAGAAATTTGTAAATACGCTGCTTTTTTCCAACGTCAAAACAAGAATTGCTCTTGTCACGTTTAGCACCAGCTCAGAGGACACATCATCCGGATTCCTTGGCCAGAATGATAAACAGCAGCTCCTGAACAATATTAAGGGTATCTCGGCTTCCGGAGGGACAAACATACAAAGCGCTCTCTACACAGCACATCGTTTATTAGCTACCAAGAGTTCAGCCAAAAATAAATTTATTGTGCTGCTCAGCGACGGTGCGCCAACGTTCAGTTCTCCTGCAAAAAAAGCTGCCTCTTATTCATGGCCCAACAATAAGTACAACTTTGTATTATCAGATTTTGACTACACCAAGACTATCGGTTCAGGCAACAGCTATCAATTATCCTCTGGCTTGTTCGGGGATCGATACACGATAGGCAACTATACGGTTAAGGACAATGGAATTCCTACGATATCTCAAGCCAAGGCATCCAAGGATGCAGGAATCAACATTTATTCGATCGGGCTTGAGGTCGGCAATGATGCTAACGCTGTATATGTATTAAAAAACAGCGCTTCAGCAAACAACTATTACCCATCTGACAGTGCGGAGCTGGAGAAGGTTTTCTCTGAACTGGCAGGGAAAATCTCTTACGCGGCTGAAAATGCTGTAGTCAAGGATCCGATGGGTGAAATGTTTAACCTTATTTTCAAGGGTAATGCACCTGTTGAAAATCAAGACTATAAAGTATCTCAAGGGACAGTGAAATGGGATGCAGCTTCTGAAACGTTTGTATGGGACGTTGGCAACATCGTAGAAGGAAGTCCGGCAACCTTGACATATACCATCAAAATGGACTCTTCCAAAAATCCAAGCGCCGATGTCAATTACCCGACAAACGGGCGAACTACCATAGAATACACAGATGTGAATCAACAACGTACATCAAAAGAGTTTGAAGTGCCGCAAGTCAGCTTCGGCAAAGGCTCCATACTTGTGAAAGGCTACAAGGTAAATGACCAAGGCGAGCCTATTAACGCAGACGGCAAGGTTGTTGAACGTGTGGATCTTGCAGAGCAGTTGTACAGTGGATCCTTCACCGTCAACGGCAAGGACGCGCTGGACATAGGGCCGAAATACAAGGTTCCTGCTCCGAAGCTTGATAACTATGTATTGAAAAAGGGTACTGACCCTACAGAAGAAACGTTAACGATTCAGGAGCCTAATAAAACCATATGGTTCGGATATGCGCTAGCTCCACAAAAGTTAACGATTAAGTACGTAGATAGAGAAACAGGTAAATCCATCGCTAACGACGACTCTTCTCTCTCCGGCACAATCGGACAGACGATTACGTTGAAGGCTCTGGATATTCCGGGTTACACACCTGAGAAGACTGAGGTTCAGTACACGTTCAAGGCCAAGGACAACGAGTACACCTTCTTCTACAAGAAAACGGATCTCCCTATCACTATCAAGTTCGTCGATAAAGATACGAGCAAGTCCATTGCTGACGACGACACTTCTCGTTCAGGCAAAGTTGGCGAGGCCGTTACGTTGAAAGCTCTGGATATTCCGGGTTACACGCCTGAAAAGGCGGAAATAACCTATACCGTCAAAGCTACAGACAACGTGGTTACCTTCTTCTACAAAGCAAACGCTCAAAAAGTAAACATCCACTACATTGACCAAGATACCAAGCTACCTATCGCAAAAGACTCTTCGAAAGACGGCAAAACTGGAGAATCAGTAACACTGACTGCACTTGAAATCACAGGCTACACTCCAGTGAATCCGGAAGTCAGATACACATTCACGGCTGAGGCTAACCAAGAGAATACCTTCTTCTACACCAAGAATGCTCCTGTAGAACGCACTGTTCACGTCCACTATAAAGAGGCGGATACTGGTGCGGTTCTGAAGGAATCTACTTCGACAAGCGGTAAGGTTGGAGAAACGGTTACGCTGAAGGCGGAAGATATTACGATTAATGGTGTTGTCTACGTTCCTAACACTTATGAACATGAATACACCATTACTGACAAAGAGGAGCAATCCTATACCTTCATCCACACCAAGAAGAACGTTATTCCTCAAGAACGCACCGTGCACGTCCACTATAAGGATGCAGCTACTGGCACAGTTCTGAAGGAGTCCACTTCAACAAGCGGCAAGGTTGGGGCAACCATCACACTGAGAGCAGAAGATATTACAGTTGATGGTGTAATCTACGTGCCAGCTTCCTATCAGCATGAATACGCAGTCACTGAGCAAGCTGAACAATCCTATACGTTCTTCTACAGCAAGAAAGAGCTGCCAACCTATTTCGTAACTGTTCATCATCTTGAAGAAGGCACTGACGCAGTGCTGCATGAACCTACTACGGTCAGTGGAAAGTCTGGCGAAGTCGTTCATGTAACAGCTGAGCCAATTTCCGTCGCTGACGCCGTGTACCAGCCAATAAAATTCAACCATGACATTACAATTGAGGGGACTCCAGAACAACTGTATACGATTTACTACAAGAAGGGCGAACCAGTAGAGCCATTGCTGCTGACGGTATTGCATCTGGATAAGGAAACTCTTGCACCGCTGGCAGAACCAACTTCACTGAAAGGCAAAGCCGGGGAACACATTACGCTGAAACCTACACCGATTACTGTGACAGATGCAGTCTACAACCCGGAACACGCTGCTTATGACTATGTCTTCACGGGAGAAGCGACTCAGACCTTCTCTATCCTCTACATTAAGAATCCAATTACTCATCCAGATCAACATGTGACAATTAAGTATGTGGAGCAGGGAACAGGCAAGCAGTTGGTGAATCCAACGACGAAGAACGGCAAGGCCGGGGAAAAAGTAGAGCTTACAGCACTGTCCATATCAGGGTACACACCTGTGAAATCCACTGACACTTACACCTTCACCGATAAGGAAGGGCAAGAATACATCTTCTATTACACACGAAACTCAAGTGGCGGAGGCAGCAGCAGTGGCGGCAGTAGTTCCTATTATCCAAGCTCCAAGCCATTACCACAAGTTCCACCAGTACAACCATTGCCGCCGGTACCAAAGTTAGAAACCAGCTATCACTACAATTACATCAATGGATATCCGGACGGTAAAATCAAGCCGGAAAATCTAATTAGCCGCGAGGAAGTAGCTGTTATTTTCTATCGCCTAATGGAAAATAGCACACGGGCTAACTTCTTGAAGGGCACGAACTCCTATAAGGACATTGCCGAAAAACGTTGGTCGAACAGGCACATCTCCACCATGGAGAATGCGGGCATTATCAAGGGATACCCTGATGGCTCCTTCCTGCCGGAAAGACCAATTACAAGAGCAGAGTTCGCCGCGATTGCTTCGAGATTCGATAAGCTGAACGAGCAGCCGAATACGATGTTCTCCGATATCAGCGGTCACTGGGCGGAGAAATACATTGTATCCGCTGCGAACAAAGGTTGGATTAAAGGTTATAAAAACGGCACATTTAAGCCAAATCAATACATTACTCGCGCCGAAGCTATGGCCTTCATCAACAGCGTGCTGAACCGCAAGGTTCACAATGATGAAATTCATAAGGACGCGAAAAAATGGCCTGACATTACTCCAACGAACTGGTACTATTCCGATGTGATGGAAGCCACGAACTACCATGACTACCACCGCATCAAGGATAACTTCGAATCGTGGGATAAAGTCAACGCCGATGTTGTCTATCCATAATCGCAACAAAGCACGATTATGCAGCAAAGCGCCTATTCGACGCATGTCGAGGAGGCGCTTCTTCTTCTATGTAAGGCTCTCAGTTGGCAAACAGCTTAGCCATAAACTCATACGTTAATGGCATGCTGTCCTTCAAATCGCTCCGAGTCGCATCGCTATACAAGTACAAACTTGCCGCTTCAGCGAAATATTCCGTTGGGTATGCCGATACATAGCCATCGCCATTATATTTCACACTTGCTTCTTTGTTGAAAATATTTTTGAATTCGTCTGTGCCGCTTACTTCATTGAGTACAAGACGATCAACAGCATGCAGTGTTTCGTGAATTTCCAGATTGAGCGAATTATGACCCTTCCCTTTCTCGCTATATCCAATGCGAACTGCAACTACTCGCTCACTCACTCCGGGAACATCATCCCATGTTAACCCAGTGCCTTCCCATCCTCTAGGTACTACCCCTTTCAGATAAGCAAGCTCCGGCTCGTTCGTTATGGCGCCTTGTGTAAGCTTAATTTTAACCCCTTTGCTGTACAAGGCGTCCAAGATCGATGTTGGAATCTTCTCCAGCCGCTGCTTCATTGCAGCCGCCTCACTATGGTTGTATTCACCGCTAGGCAACACAACCAGCTTGTCCAAAATGGACTGCTCCTGTGCATGAGCCGGAGCTGCAAATAACGGACATACGATCATAACTGCAAGAATAAGTGCGACAACACGCTTGTCCCATTTCACGATACATTCTCCTCCCGAAGCGAAAACAACTGAATGATCGATTCAGCACTGCCCTGCTTCATGATTGGTAACTGGCTGGCTTAGCAAGATACGCTGTAGCCCCTATAGCTTTGCGTCACCATTTTTCAATGGCTTTGCCTTTATACAAATACGGAGTGCGATATGAAGTTTACAAGCAATAAAAAAGATCCCCACTTACCGAAATAAGAAGGGATCGTAACGTGCATTTTCGCTGCCGCTATTCCTCTATACTCGGTAACTGGCTGGCTTAGCGAAATTCGCCGTAGCCCCTATAGTTTTGCGTCGCCATCTTTCGATGGGTTTGCCTTTATCTATATAGACTCTATCAATTTGGAAAATAAATCTATTAGTTCTATATCACCAGATTAATGCTGCTAGAATCGAAAGTCAAGCAAGAAACGGCAATTTCTTACAAGAAAATTAGCTCCTTTTACCCAACCTAAGGCAGTATTGTGCCTAACCCTGTCTCTATCACGCACAACGAAAAGCTTCTATTACTATTTTATTGAATAGTTACTATACAAAATAACCGTACTTTTATTAGAAAAGCAGTTCGATTATGATAACAGCACAACAGGGCGCACCTTGGATGTGAAGGAGCTATTGGGGTAAGACAGAGGGGGAATAGATCTATGAAGGCAATTGTATTCGGAAGCACTGGCTTTATTGGAAGCCATGTCGTTGAACAGTTGCTGCTTGCTGGACACGAAGTAACTGCTGTGGCGCGCCATACAAGCAACACCTTATGGCTTGAGCAAATGGGCGTTCATGTAACTCGACTTCAATTGATGGATCCAGCAGAGGTGGCCAACGTTATTAAGGGACATGATGTGGTGTACAACTGTACGGCAGATGCGAAGCTCCATACGATGATACGTGCAGAAGCGCCTGTAGAGATTCAATTGACGAGATTACTGGCAGAAACTGCAGCTGCCCAAGGGGTAGCTCGTTTCATTCAACTGAGCACCATTGTTGTCTATGACTTCCACAGCAATGAACCAATCGATGAACAATATGATACGCAGCCGATATACCCTATTCAGCAATTAGGACTGACAAGGGAACAGATTGTGAGGGAAATTGGCGACCGAACCGGAATGACGTCCATCATTTTGCGGCCAGCCAGTGCGATCGGCATTCGAGATAAGACATCATTCTTTGCACGAATGTTCAAGACTCATCAGAGCGATCAGTATCCTATAGTTGAGAGTGGAGCAGCCAAGGTATCGCTTGTAGATACCCGCGATATCGGTCGCGCAATGGCATGGCTCGGAACCTACGATCAGCCCGCACAAGACAACGGTATCTATGTGTTAAAAGGGTTCGACACATCCTGGAAGCAGTTGAAGAAAGCCATTGATGACGCTGTAGGGAAGTCAGCAGCTGAACTCCATATTCCCGCAACTCTAACAGAGAAGCAGTTGAAATCGTATCACATGTCACCTTTTGCACGGGATACATTAACGACCAACCGCATCTGGAACGATAACAAGATCCGCATGCTGGGCTTCCATACCCAATATACCTTGCAGGAGGCCGTTACAGACGCAGTTGAGGATCTAATGAACCGACAGCAGAAAACACCTAATCACTAACTGGACTAATTGAAACTGGTCTGAAGTAAGAAAAGGCAGTCCTAACTTAGTCAACAACTTAAAATTGCTGACTTGTTAGAACTGCCTCTTCTCTAGGTATTGTCATCATCTAAAAAAGAAACACGTTATCCGTGTCCCCAAAAGCTAAATAGTACTATAAAGCATTTTCCTTCAACCCTTATTTGGATTGAACTGGACTTGTGTTAGCAAGAACAGCTATCTTCTTCTCGCCCTTGACCATAGCTGACTTGCATTGCGGGCATGTCGGTTCATTGGAAAACGAGAAATTGTCTCTCATCCATCCATTACATTCTTCGTTCGAACATATCCACACCGATGTCATTTCCATCGGCACATCCTCCTGTGATTTCTTCCGCGAGCTGTACAAACCCCATCTCTCCTCACATGATATGTTGATACGCCGACTGTAAATATAAAAGCCCCAAACGTCACGTTCGGGGCACGATATTGCGACTACAGCCGAATCAGTATGGTTCCATTATACCATATTTCCAAATTAATCTGTATGAAAAGTGGTTCTCCATTCCAATTCCGCACAAATCTAAGCAAAAGGAGTTGTTGAAAAGCTTCTATTTTCTGCCGTAATCAGCCTTAATCTCGCCCCAATGCTCCGTTTCCCATTTCAAGATTTTGTTGCTGTACGTATTCGTTTGCAGCCAGTGAAGCGCCCGGTCGACCAGATTCCATACTTCCTGCGTTGACTCGTTGCGAACCAGTGTGGTCGCCACCTTCTTCTCCCGAACCCACTTCATGGCTGTCCGAGAATCGCTGTAAATTGTTTTATTACTGCCCTGCTGCTTAAGATAAGCCAAGGAATGTACAATGGCAAGGAACTCCCCTAGATTGTTCGTGCCATTTGGAATTGGACCTTTTGCAAAGAGCACCTCTCCCGTTTTCGTGTCTACGCCCTGATACTCGATTGGGCCTGGATTCCCCCTCGTCCCTACATCTACGGAAATGCTATTATAATCAATTTCCGATTTGGATACAGGAGCTGAGGCTCCCTTCGATTTATCGGTCGCTCCTTTCTTTGCCGCACCTTGTCCCCAATGCTTCTTCCAGCCTTCCTGATAGGCCTTCTCCGCTTCTGCCTTGGATGTATAGGACTTATATTTTGCATCCTTATAATTGCTCACCTGTGCCTGACATTGCGGCCAGCTCGTATAAATTCCCGGCTTACTGCCTTCCCATACCACATAGTATTTTTGCTGCGCCATATATCATACCGCTCCTTCACCTTCTACTTCTCTATTGACGGCGAATCGCCTGCCATCCACCAGATGCACAAAAAGCAAATGATGCCCCTTATTATCCAGCGTTCCCTCATCACATTGACGTCCATTGACATCCATTGACGTTCGTTTACGTCCATCCCCAGCAAAATCCGTCTCTGTCCCACGCAATTTTGCCGCGATGGAGCTTGCGGAACGCCTTCTTGACTTCCTTGTCGAGTGAAGCATTTCCATTCTCGTTCACATATACAAAATGCTCTCCGAAGTTGGCCTTCACATATTCAATGACATCGCTCTGATAAGCAACGCCCTTTGTTCTGATTTCATCGACCATCCATTCCGCTACCTGTTGAGCCGTATATTCCACCAACATTCCACTCCTAATTCATATCGATACTTTCAGCCTGTTCTCATTATAATTGAGCCCGCATCATATTCCTAATGTGCTCCGCAAATTATCCCTAATAAAAAAAGCCATCGGTATCCGACAGCTTTCCCATTCTTAATACGTAATCCATTATTCCGTTTTCTTCGTAACGATTTTCAAGGCACCGTATACAAACCATCCTGCAAACATCGCTGCCAAGCAGTATGCAGCAAGGAGAATCGTCGGCGGAGACCATACGACGATAAACGACCATGGCATGCCCCCAAGGAATAACTTCGGAAGCGCAAGCACCAAGCAAATCCCCCCTGCACACACAAGCAGCAAGGCTACAAATCCAATTAATCGCATAACACCAAGCGAAACCAATACACGCTTCCGCTTCGCGATATTCCAGGCGAGCCTTCCACCTGCCAGCCATCCCAGCAGGGCAAGCCCTCCTGTAATCCCGACTGCGCTCACTGCTGCTTGATCCAGGGCCTGCATCCGATCATTCGGTACCGTATCGCTGAGGTTCTCTCCCTTCCACTGCGTCAGCACGCTTTGGCCAATAGCAGCCGTAGCATCGCTCATCCTATTGGCCATGACAGCAACCCCAAGCTGCCGATCCTGCTGTAAAATGATATAAGAGGAGAAGGTCGGGTTCGCACCTGCGTGCATAATAAGCTTCTGATCCTCTCCGATGCTCCACCCGCTTGCATAGTAGGTATCATCGATCGGATCCACGGATAGATCGGGCTTCTGAGATTCTTGCACTAATTCTTTGCTTACCTGCTCATTCAATCCATATCCGAGCTGTGCGTTCATCCATTTCGCAATATCAATGCTGTTACTTACCAGATATCCGGCTGGGTTATTGCCTCGATAAATCGGCGGAAAATACGATCTCGGCTTCAGAAAGCCCACTCGGTATCCAGTCGCCATCTCGCTAGGCAGAACCGGCTGGATGCCGACAAACGAAGCAGTCATGCCAAGCGGCTCCAAAACATGCTGCTTTATATACGTTTCATAAGACTGCTTCGTTACCTGCTCGATAACTAGTCCCAGTACATCATAGTTAATCGTTGCATACTCATGTGAGCTGCCCGGCTTGCGATCCAATTCTTGTCCCAGCAGCATCCGAATCGTTTTTTCCAACGCACGATCCGTATCGTCTTCGGGAATTGAAGCTATCGTCCGGGCCGAAATGCCGCTTGTATGGTACAGCAGCTGGCCAATTGTAATTGCAGCCGGCTTTCCTTCATTGTTCATGGTGAACCATGGCAGGTACTTTCTGACGTCATCCGTCCGGTTAATCAATCCTGCCTTTTCAAGCTGTAAAATGGCTAGTCCCGTAAAAGCCTTAGTCGTAGACCCTAATTCGAACAACGTATGTTCTGTCACAGTTTTTTTTGAATCCAGATCGGCATAGCCAAATCCTTTTTCAAACACCGTCTTTCCCTTCTCAACAATAACAACGGACATACCCGGAATTTGACTGCGCTCTCGTTGTTCTTCAATAAATTGCTCAAT
This sequence comes from Paenibacillus sp. S-12, assembly GCF_030363895.1. Classification (NCBI taxonomy): domain Bacteria; kingdom Bacillati; phylum Bacillota; class Bacilli; order Caryophanales; family Paenibacillaceae; genus Paenibacillus; species Paenibacillus sp. S-12. The sequence goes on along the minus strand of NZ_JASIUF010000026.1, from coordinate 110,098 downwards.
TTTTTTGGTGCTGGCTGTGTGTTCTGCCTCCGCTTGTTCCGCTGCAGCATAGGGCAGGGCACAGGTTGCCATTACAGATATGGCTATCATCATACAACCAACAATTGCGGCTATTTTCTTGCAAACGATACGTGAAATGTTCATAACTTTCTCCCCATTCTATGCTCAAAGGCACCTCGCAGTATGCTATTCATGTAGTCATGGCAAGTGATTAAAAAATATATCGTGTGCAAGACCAGGTAGATGCCGATAACGGCGAACGAATAGCTCCAGTTGGATAGCATCAGGAGATTGTCCAATGCCTTCATAGCAATCAAGGCATGAATGGTACCGATAATACAGGGAGCAAAGAAGAGAATACCGATTTGGGCCATAACAATGCCTCGAATTTCGCCTTCCGTCAAGCCGATCCGAGACAGTGCCTTGCAATGCGCCTGATCCTCTCGAAGCTCGGTAAATAGCTTGAAATAAATCACGCTGCCCGCTGCCATAAAAAATAACAAGCTAATGAATAGGCCAATGAACATCGTCAACCCCATCAGGCTCTGCGCATTCTCGTACTGCGTCCGATAGCCGTCGACCTGGACGGCCCGCTTCATCATGTAAATTGCACCCGACGCCGTCAACATGACCGCACTCAGCATTGACACGAGAAACAGCATCATTGCATTACTCTTCAGTCTGGATCTAAGCTGGCCAACGATAATCATCGTGGTTCGATGATAATAGAATCTTGGGCTTCGCTGAATGGAGTGCAGTACTAACAAGCTGAACTGGGTGAAGAATAAGTACGTACCAATCGTTACTGAAATCATAACCGGCAAGGCCAACAACGGGAAATTCCTTATATTTATGCTAAGTGCCAATCCATAAGCCGTTCCTAAGCAGATGACTGCCAGAGCTGCGAGTCCATGAGAAAAGGCAGCTTGTTCGGCCGGTTCTCTTGAAGCCCCAAGCATATCAACGATCTCGCCATGGCCTGTCTTGCAGGCAGCCCATGCAGATATGACCGCAAACAACAATGCAAAGCAGACAACGGTCAAGCCTAGCGCTTCCATTGGCACAGCAAATAGGATCGTCACCTCTCGATCTAGCAGCACTTCCATCGTCATGAAGAACAGCTTGCTAAATGCGATGCCGAGTCCAATACCAAATCCAATGGCCAACATGGCAATGCCTGCATGCTCGTATACAATCAATTTGCGCAGTTGCCCTCGTGTCATTCCAAATAAAGTGAGCAGGCCGAATTCCTGCCGTCGCGTCCTGATGAATGCCGTACTAGAATACAGTACGAACAGTACCGAGAATATGATGATGATATACTGGCAAAACATCATGCCCTGCCTAACTTTGTCAGCGCCTAATATATGGCCGTTCAACACATCAGGATGGAATCGAAACGCGGCAAACATGTAAAAGACCATAACAGAAAATGCGCTGCTCAGGAAAAAAGCACAGCATGAGCGCCAATTCCCGCGAATGTTGCGCAAAGCAAGGGACCGAATCGTCATGACCGCTTTCCCTTGGAGGTTTCCCTATTCCCTCGCCGCTTGATCGTACTCATAACTCCTGGCCTCCCATGCACAATCTCTTGATGTATCACAACAACGCAAGTATATCCCTGCTAACCGTATGCATCCCATCGATTTAGGTGACATTGCGGCGCTCGGCAACCTTACAAGATTGTCACCTTGCGAGAATGAGTTGAACGGCAATCAGCGCCGCTCAAGTAAATGGATGCCCCTTGCTTGAAACGTCACCGTCATCGTTGTCCCTCCATGAAGCTCTGAAGATACCGACAATTTATGGCCTAACCGGCCGCAAACTTCCTTGGCTACATATAGTCCCATTCCCGTCGATTCCCCAAGCGCCCTTCCATTCTCCCCCGTGAAGAATGGATCGAATATGCGAGGAAGATCATGCGGCGGAATTCCGGTTCCCTCATCCGTTATACTTAGGCGGCACTCCCCTTTATCGTCATTCATGATGCGGAAGTGGAGCTGCTTCGCGCCCGGCTTGCTCTTACTGTATTTGATTGCATTGCTGACGAACTGACTCAGTACGACACGCATCCACTTTTCATCCGTTTCCACCCAAGCCTCACCCTCGATAAGCGGAAAGGTAGAATGGCGAATGCAGAGACGCTTATGTCCGTTCACCACCGAACGAACAAGATCATGCAGAGGTATTCTCCGTATATGGAGATCCATTTCGAACTTATCGAGTCGTGCTGTATACAACAGCAGCTCCAAGCTGCGGGACATGCGATCCGTTTCCTCCTGAATGCTTGCGGCAAGCTGCCTCTTCCCCCCCTTGGATATCGGAATCTGCTGCATCGCCTCCTGGCACAGCATGTCCGCCGCAGATATCGGAGTTTTCATCTGATGCACCCATTGAAGCACGAAATGATTATGCATCTCCTGCTGGCGGCGGTAGGCTCCAAGCTCATTCAAATAGATACGATGTTGGCGCTCCAGCACATCCGCAACGAGCATCTGCTCCCTTGTGATGGGGGATTGAACGAGTATGGCTGCATTCACGTCGCCGGAATCTGTGCATGCTTGCATCAGTTCCTTGTAATAGTTTTTCTGCCGAATGTAATCTACGACTAGCCATAGGACTACAAATAATAGTGAAAGCACGATGAAGTAGACGATCGTACCGTCATCCATCGCTTCCGGATAGCGCGCCTGCTTCAGCAGCATCAGGCTGGTTCCAAGCCCAATGATTAGAGCGCTTGCAAGCAGATACAGCAGCCGGTCACGAACAAACACTATGGGGTATTTATTCATCAAGATTATGCTCCTCCTTCGATCCCTCGCTTTCCTCGCCGAGCACCAGCTTATATCCTATCCCTCTAACCGTGCGAATTGCATCCGGCAAACCAAGCTCTCCTAGCTTATTGCGCAGTCTCTTCACGTTTACCGTCAATGTATTGTCGTCCACGAATTGAGTATCGTCCCAGAGCGCTTCCAGCAGCTGATCTCGGGTCACGGCAGTACCACAATGTACGAGCAGGCATTCGGCCAATAGCTGCTCGTTCTTCGTAACCCCGATTTTCCTCTGCTGCCATATAAGCTCGTTGCGGCTAAGACTTAATATTAGTCCTTCCGCGACTATGTCCGCCTCCGGCGGCGGGGGAAGCTCGGAGACGGCGGCATAATCCCCATATACTCTGCGCAGCACACTGCGCACCTTGGCAACCAGCAAATCGAGCATGATTGGCTTTGTAATATAGTCATCGCCGCCATTCTCAATTGCCATTACTTGATCCATCTCCCCTTCTCTCGCCGAAATGAACATGATCGGCAGATTGGATCGGGCGCGTATCTGCCTGCACCAATAATAGCCGTCAAAATACGGCAAATTAATATCGAGCAGTACCAAATGAGGATCGAAAGCGGTCAGTTCGGACATCAAATCTCGAAAATGTGAAGCGCACAATGCTTCAAAATGATATTTTTCTAAATTTCTTTGTATGACGGAGGCGATCTTCTCATCGTCTTCTACTATCAAGATGCGGTACATATATGCAATCCCTCCCGTAAACGGTACCAACAAGTAAACTTCTTACCTAACCTAAATAGACAATAAAAATGATACCACCTTCGCCATTTTCCGTATAGAAATCGAAAAGGCTGCCGAACCAGTCGGCAGCTTCTGTAGCATGAAATTCCCCTATTAATTCTCAATCTCGCACAATAACACCATCGTAGACATCACAACTTTATGACCTGACCATCATCGGGAACGATAATTTGATCTGCAATCCCTTTCTCTTGAGCAAAGCTGCGCAGCTCCTGTCTCGACAGCAGACAGTGATTCACTGCCTCCATATGAGATGAAATAAGGATAGACTCTGGCGCTGCCTGATGCGTCCGATAAATATCCTCCTTCGTCATAAGGATTGGGTCGCCTATCAGGAACTGTGCTGCACCTCCGTTAACAACAATGACCTCAGGGCGATGCTGCTGGATCGCCGCGTCCACCTCATCGCACCATATCGTATCCCCCGCGACATATAAGGTCTCCTCTTCCGAATGCGACAGAACGAAGCCGGATACCGTACCCATCCGCTCTCCAATTTCTCCAGTGCCATGCCGGCCAACTGTACGCTGCAAACGAACTTCACCTATGGAGGTATGATCATTCATCGCCTCGACATGATAGAACCCTACATCACGAATCGCTTGAGCATCCTGCTCATTTTGAGCAATAATGTGAATTTCCTTCGGCAGCGTCGATTTGGCTGTATCATCAAAATGATCAAGATGAAGATGCGTTATAATGACGGCATCCGCCTGAATGATTTCTTCTATATTCATCGGCAGATCAACTAGCGGATTATTTAGTTCTCCATGTGGGGTATTCGGAAATGCAGGATAGGTCTCCTTAGGAGCTAAAAACGGATCAACCAGCAATCTTTGACCTCCGTATTCCACAATCAGCGTAGCGTTGCGAATTTGGGTAATTTTCATTTTTATATTCCTCCTATGGCAGCAATTCTCTTTTTCTCGTCCTGCGTATAGGATAATATGAAGGAAGAAAGTTAGACATATGCTGAATCAAGAGTTATCCCCCATTTACTTGATTTATGAAAGAGGTTGTTACGATGCTTGATTCTACTGACCAACACATTATCGAGGAATTGTCCCGCAACGCTCGAATATCCATGAAGGAGCTCGGTCAGAAAATTCATATGACAGGCCAAGCAACAGCGAATCGGGTGCAAAAGCTTGAGGACGAAGGCATTATTGAGCGGTATACGATTCAACTGAATCAAGCCAAGGCCGGTTATCCTGTACAAGCGTTTATCCAAATTTATACGAAACAGCCGGATCATCGGCCATTCCTGTCGTTTGCCGAGACACAGCAGACCTATGTTCTGCATAATTATAAAATTAGCGGCGAATGCTGCTATCTGATGGAGTGCCGCTTCCCCTCCAATGAGGAACTAGATGCGTTTCTCGTGGAATTGAATCAATATGCGAATTACAAGCTGTCCATCGTCATTAAGAAAAACCCTTAAGTAGAATCTCACCAAACTTCAACCCATCATTCAACGTCAAAAATAGCCAGACATTCTAACCTCCTTCCGCCAATGCTGATCGTAACATAAAGAATACAGCCGTCTTTAAGACGGCTGTATTCTTTGTCCCTTTGTCGGACATGACAATGATTATTTACGGCTTATCGGCACCATTAAATTCGGCACGAAAGATTTCATCATGGGGATTAGTCTTGGATCCTGCAAACTGAAGTATATTGACGTTAGCACTCATGACGTGCTTGCCGTCAAGCGTCCCCCCGCTTTGCGAACCGAATCCATGAATGCCCCCGCTGTGGCCCCACACCGACTCTCCATTCGCACGCTTCGTTACTTCATAAATGCCCAAACCATACCGGCCGATAGGGCTCTCCACACCATCCAGCATTTGTGTCAGCGATTCTTTTGACAACAGCTTTCCTCCTAGCAACGCACTGAAAAACGCATTCAGATCCTTGGCGGTCGAAATCATGTCGCCAGCTGCGTTCCCCCATGAAGGGTTGAGCTCCGTGATGTCGACGTATCCTCTGCCTTCCAATGTGATATATCCCCGTGCATGTGGATCTGGCAAAGAGGACAGCGTGCCTGGAACGGAGGTACTTTTCAACCCCAATTTTGCAATAATGCGTGCCTCGATATTTTCGCCGTACGTTTTACCCGTAACCTTCTGGATAATAACTCCTGCCAATACATAGTTCGTATTGGAGTAGCTCCATCCCTTGCCGGGCTCGAATAGCGGCTTCTGCTCCAAGCCAAGCCGAATCAATTCATCCGCGGAATACGTTCGATAAGGCTGGTCTACTACGATCCGCTTAATGAAGTCTTCCGTTGTAAAGTTGGCAATGCCGCTCGTATGATTCAGCAGCTGACGAATCGTAATGTTGCTCCCATCATATCCATTCCCTTGAACCACGCCTGGAAGCCACTTTTCCACAGAATCATCCAGACTTAATTTCTTCTCCTCCGCCAATTGAAGCATTACAGTTGCGACGAACGTCTTCGTGATGCTGCCGATTCGATAATGGAATTCAGGCTCCATCTTGCGATCACTATAAATACTTGCCTGGCCCGCTCCATAGGACCACACCTTACCATCCTTTACAACCTGTGCAAGGACACCGGGAACCTTCTTACCCTCCACAAGCTCGTCCATCGCCTTTTTGACGCCCGAATGCTTCTCGTCTAACATATGCGCTTGGGTTTGTTGGGCTGCTTGATTACTTTCTCCTTGTGCTTGAGCTGCCGGGGCATTCAGCAGCATAGATCCTCCTATCAGTACAGCAAAACTCGCCAATAAGCATTTTCGAAATAACATAGAATCCGCTCCTATTCTTTTCTTCTAAATCACGGCATGTACTGTACACTCAGGTGAATTTAGCAAGCTGTATGTCCGCGACTTAACTCCAAACTATCTGAATAATGTCATATTTCGTAGTGATGGAACTTCGTTTCAATTGATGAACATTGCAATAAATACTCTACGGCTTGTCGATACCACTAAAGGCTGCACGGAAGATTTCAACATAAGGATTTGAAGTGGATATTCCAACCTCCAGCGTATTGATGTTAGCGCTCAGAACGAAATTTCCGCCAACTGTCCCCCCGCTTTGTGAATGGAATCCATGAATGCCACCGCTATGGCCCCACACCGATTCACCATCCGCGCGCTTCGTTAATTCGACAATCCCCAATCCGTACGGCCGCCCTAAAGGGGTCTCCACACCATCCAGCATTTGTGCCAGCGATTCCTGTGACAGCAGCTTTCCACCTAGCAGTGCACTAAAAAATACATTCAAATCCTTGACAGTCGAAATCATGTCGCCCGCTGCATTGGCCCAGGATGGATTCATCTCCGTGATGTCAATATACTGCTTATCTTCCAATTCAACATATCCCCGTGCATGCGGATCCGGCAAAGAGGATTGCGCGCCTGCAACGGAGGTTCCTTTCAAGCCTAATTTGTGAATAATTCGTTCTTCGATATTGTTGCTGTACGTTTTACCTGTTACCTTCTGGATAATGGCCCCCGCCAATACATAACCCGTGTTGGAATAGCTCCATCCCTTGCCGGGCTCGAACAGCGGCTTCTGCTCCAGACCAAGCCGAATCAATTCATCTGCTGAATACGTACGATAAGGATTCTCTACTACTGTCCGCTTTGCGAAATCTTCCGTTGTATAACTGGCAATGCCGCTCGTATGATTAAGCAGCTGCCGAATTGTGATCTTGTTCCCGTTGTATCCATTGCCTTGAACCACGCCCGGAAGCCATTTTTCCACAGAATCATCCAGACTTAATTTCTTCTCCTCCGCCAATTGAAGCATTACAGTTGCGACGAACGTCTTCGTGATGCTGCCGATTCGGAAATGGAACTCTGGATCCATCTTGCGATCACTATGAATACTTGCCTGTCCCGCTCCATAGGACCACACCTTACCTTCCTTTACAACCTGTGCAAGAACACCGGGAACCTCCTTACGCTTCACGAGCTCGTCTATCGCTTTTTTGATGCCTGCATGCATTTCATTTAACACATGGGGTGCTTGGTTTTGTTGTATCGCTTGATTACTTGCACGAGCTGCCGGAGTATTCAGCAGCATGGCCCCTCCTAGCAGCATAGCAAAACTCGCCAACAAGCATTTTCGAAACAACATAGAAACCCTCCTAATTATTTTTTTAATAATTACGGCTTGTCGATACCATGAAACGCTGCACGGAAGATTTCAGCGAATGGATCTGGAGTGGATATTCCAATCTTCAGCAAATTGGTGTTGGCGCTCATGACGAATTTTCCGCCAACTGTCCCCCCGCTTAGTGAACGGAATCCATGAATGCCACCGCTATGGCCCCACACTGACTCTCCATCCGCGCGCTTCGTTATTTCGTAAATCCCCAATCCATACCGTCCAAAAGGGGTCTCTACACCATCCAGCATTTGTTTTAGCGATTCTTGTGACAGCAGCTTTCCACCTAGCAGTGCACTGAAAAATACATTTAAATCCTTGGCAGTCGAAATCATGTCGCCCGCTGCGCTCGTCAAGGAAGGATTCAGTTCCGTAATGTCAATGTACTGCTTGTCTTCCAATTCGACATATCCCCGTGCATGCGGATCCGGCAAAGAGGATTGCGCGCCTGCAACGGAGGTTCCCTTCAAGCCTAATTTGTTAATAATTCGTTCTTCGATATTGTCGCTGTACGTTTTACCTGTAACCTTTTGGATAATGGCCCCTGCCAATACATAGTTCGTATTGGTGTAGCTCCATTTCTTACCGGGCTCGAACTGCGGCTTCTGCTCCATGCCAAGCCGAATCAATTCATCTGCTGAATACGTACGATAAGGATTCTCCACCGCCCGATTTACGAAGTCTAGCGATGTATACTCTCCGATGCCGCTCGTATGATTCAGCAGCTGCCGAATCGTGATGTTGTTCCCGTTGTGTCCATTGCCTTGAACCACGCCTGGAAGCCATTTCTCCACAGAATCATCCAAACTTAATTTCTTCTCCTCCGCCAATTGAAGCATTACAGTTGCGACGAACGTCTTCGTGATGCTGCCGATTCGGAAATGGAACTCTGGATCCATCTTCCGATCACTATAAATACTTGCCTGGCCCGCTCCATAGGACCACACCTCTCCATTCTTTACAACCTGTGCAAGGACTCCGGGAACCTTCTTACCCCCCACAAGCTCGTCCATCGCTTTTTTGACGCCCGTATACTTCTCGTTTAACACATGGGGTGCTTGATTTTGTTGTGCCGCTTGATTACTTGCACGAGCTGCCGGAGTATTCAGCAGCATGGCCCCTCCAAGCAACATAGCAAAGCTCGCTAACAAGCATTTTCGAAATAACATAGAATCCGCTCCTATTCTTTTCTTCTAAATCACGGCATGTACCGTACACTCAGGTGAATTTAGCAAGCTGTATGTCCGCGACTTAACTCCAAACTATCTGAATAATGTCACATTTCGTAGTGATGAAATGTCATTATGATCCAATTTTTTAACAACAACACCTTAATGGGGGACGACACGGTCTCATATGACATAATGTCATGATGCACCAAGCGTCCTATTCGCTATTAAATCTAACCAAATGAATGACGTAGTTGCCTCTTGAACGTCGTCATAACTGTTATCAATACATTGCAGAATTTATCTGGATATGAAATGAGGTGCTGACATTGAATATAGCAATACCGTGGACGAAACAGCGGGCGTGGTACGATTGGGCGATTCTGGTCACTCGAATCTATTGGCTGTTCAGCGCGTCAGTCATCATACTAGCATTCCGTGAAGAATTCCCTCACGCGGTGTGGATGCTCTGTGCGCTAGCCTTGTTCGTCTATCCTCTTCCGCTGCTGCAACGCTTCGGAAGGCAATGGTATATGCTTGCAGAAATCGTGCTTTGTGGGGTTTCTAGCATTTGGATAAGTGCCTACTTGCCTTTAACCTCTTGGCAGTTCCTTATGGCTGCCTTTGTATTCGGCTTCTTAAGCAGCCAAAATTGGCTGTGGTGGACCGCTCCCCTGGTCGTGATCTGTATTCCCTTCGGTATCGGCATGGTCACGAATTCAGCAATGGATGTGATTATGCTACAGTACTTGCCGAACAACGGGTTGGCATACTTTCTAGGCTTCGCTTTCCAATTATTGGCACTCACTCATAAGCAAAGCCTAATCATTCAAGAGCAGAATCGCGTCCTCGAACATCATGTAACCCAAGTAGAGCAGCTTACTCTGATCGAGGAGCGGAGCAGACTGTCCCACGAACTCCATGATACAATCGGGCACACGTTAACATCCATCATTATGGGATTGGAATCGATACGTCCCGCTATTCCTGAACCACACAGCGATCAATATGGGGAAATTATAGTGCGGGCTCGCAAAGGGCTCGATGATATTCGCAAACATCTGCATGATCTGTCTCCGGATCAGATGGATGGAACCCTAAGCGAATCGATAAACCAGCTGTCGAACGACTTCTATACATCAACAGGCATCAAGGTAAAGCTCCGTATGTTGGGAACAGAGTCTCCTGTAACGAAGCACGTTAGTTACTGCCTATATCGGTGCTTGCAAGAAGCCTTGACGAATGCTGCACGTCACGGGCAGGCTACCTCCATTGATATTTCGCTATTTTACGATGAAGAATGGCTCCGTTTACATATTGAGGACAATGGGCAAGGGATGGAGCAGGTACAACACGGCTATGGACTGTCGGGAATGAAAGAGCGTTTGCTCGCACTAGGCGGCAATTTATCTATTCATTCACGTCCTCAGGAAGGCACGGTTGTCGTGTGTTCGGTACCGCTTAACATGCCAACCTCCAATGCCGCAATCCGAATCCTTGTCGTAGACGATCAGGAATTGATCTTGCATAGCTTGCAAGATTTATTGATCAAGCACCCTGAATTCGAGGTGGTTGGAACAGCCTCCAATGGCCGCGCTGCACTTGAACAATGCGAACGGCTCAACCCGGATCTCGTGCTTATGGATGTAAAAATGCCGGAAATGGACGGGATTAGCGCACTGCAAACGATGAAGCAGTCATGGCCAGACTTGAAAGTCGCGATCCTAACCACTTTTTCAGACGTCGAGCAAGCGATAACGGCCCTTAAGCGCGGAGCCAACGGCTATATGCTGAAGTCTGTCCATCCTAGAGAACTGACCGAGGCCATCAAATTAATAAATAATGGCGGGACATGGATTGCAGAGGGCATTGCGGAGCAAGTATTTGCAGGCATGAAGCAATTGAAGTCGAGCAAAATGGAAAATGGCGCAAGTCGTATTCAGGACGATCCATACGGACTTACACAGCGTGAACAGCAAATTTTGCAGCATCTATCGTTGGGCTTGCGTTACAAGTCTATAGCGGAGAGATTGTTTTTAAGCGAAGGCACGGTGCGGAATTATTGCTCGGTTCTCTATTCCAAGCTACAGGTTAGCAATCGGGAAGAAGCCGTACTGAAGGGGAAACTGGAGAATTTAAGTTAAGGCCTCTACTTAGAGGAACGAAGGAATAGAAGGGAGGGGAAAGTGCGTGATCCTTATCCCTTCCCATTGCTGCAAATCCATTAATGCTCTTGGCGCCATGGCCGTTCCGGAACGACTTTGAACACTGTTCGTCCTTGTTCCTCATAGCGTTGCACGGAAGTCTTGATCCGGTCGATTTTCGTAATGTCCGCTGTTCCTCTTTTATCTCTCGTTATCGTGAGAGACAGAATCATGCCTTGCAGCGTCTTCGGCTCCTTCTTCAGCCGTGTTGTCAAAAAATTGCCTAAAGACGAAGCTGCCACACGCAGCCTTGTTTGTCCGTAAATGTCCTTCGTTCTGGCCGAAGTCACAGGATGGAGCACATGGGGATGCGCACCCAGCACGATGTTCACTCCCTGACGAAATAGCAGAGACATCAGCCTGCGTTGGCTCGGTGTAGGAGAGGTGCGGTATTCCCGTCCAAAATGCAAACAAACGATCACGATATCCGCACTCTTTCTCAACTCGCGCACATCTGCAAACAGCTTCTTCCGATTCAGGCGACTGACCTGCCATGGATTCGGCACGGGAATGGAATTGGTTCCTTGCGTATACGCGGCAATTCCAAGTTTAATCCCTTTTACGGTTAGTATCAGCCTGTTATTCGCTTCCCCGCGCGTGCGAAAAGTACCGGTATGTTGCAGCCCATGCCTATCTAATACGTCGAGTGTCCGTACAAGCCCCTTAATTCCGCCATCCATACAGTGATTGTTCGCTGTCGTGAGCAGGTCGAAGCCCGAATGCTGCAGTGCAGGCGCCAACTCATCCGGGCAGCTGAATATAGGATATCTCGTTTTCGTATGCCTTTTCTCTATCCACCGATTGCTGTCTGGCCGCTTTAAAATACCCTCATCATGCCAGTTGGTTCCTGAAAATGTCGTTTCCAAATTGCCGATTGTAAGATCATGCTCCTGAAAATAGGGCGCAACCTGTTCGAAAATAGGCTCGAACCGATAGCCATCATCTTCCTTCACAGAGCCAATAATCTCACTTTTCATCAAAAGATCCCCTACAGCTGCAATTCGAATCATTTCCAAAGCATTCATCCTCCTTGCCCATAGTGTATTCCGCATTCGAACAATGTGTAAAAAAAGCAGAGACTTGAAAAGCAAGTTCTTCACCACACGAATAGGATAAGGTAAACATATGGCAAGGAGACGATTTCATGAAAAGCCGAAGAAAGAGAAAGAGTGCATCTGTCACTCATTCTGTCGTTAAACCTAAGGGCCCTAAATTGGAGCATCATACGGAATTAATGAAGGACAATGAACTGCGCGGACATTTGCCGGAGACGATGAAGCTGGATAAGGAATCGTTGTTTTTTATGCTGTCGTTATATCCATCTGTCTATGTGAAACCCAATCAAGGCGCCTTTGGCGAAGGAGTCATGAAGGTAACTAAGTCCAGTGATTCATCTGAAACGGAGCAGTTCCATGTTCATCGCGGAACGAAGCAGCATACCTTTCACTCGAAAGAACGATTGTATTCCTTCATTCTCTCCAAGAAAACAAGCAAAAAGTATATCGTGCAGCAGGGTATTGACTTACTGCACTGGGAGGATCGCCCCTTCGATCTGCGAATTATGGTGAAGAAGCAAGAAGACGAAAGCTGGAAAAATGAAGGCATCTTAGGACGTGTAGCCCAATCGAACAAAATCGTTACGAACATCCGCAGCGGTGGAAGTCCTGTATCGATTGAGAAGCTGCTGTCCTCTCATACGAACTGGGTAAGTCTGCGTAATGTGAAAGAGCAAATAGATCGTATCGGGGTTCGTGCAAGCGAAAAAATCGAAAGCAAATATCCGGGAGTGAAGCTTCTAGGCATTGATATCGGACTTGATCAGCGACTGAAGCCTTGGATTATCGAGGTCAATATGAAGCCTGAAAAAATATGTTGGGACTGTATTGAGAAACTGTACCAAGAAAATGAATCTGTATCATAGGCCCCAAAAAGAAATGAGCCGACATTACGTCGGCTCGCTCTTGCTCTATATGATTTTACCAGCCAAAATCCAGTGTATTCCCTGTTTCGGCCAGTGTCTTAATATTGCTCAGAATCATCCACCAATGCTCCTTCGTACTCGCATAGGAAGGATGCCCTTCTGTCCAATTGTCATTGACCAGCGTCAATTTCGTACAGCCCCCTACCTCATCAATGGAAAAGGTAATTCTAGTCTCCAACTCCGCATGATTCTCTCGATAAGATGGACCCGGATGCTCTGTATAGCTCAACACTTTGTTTGGTTCATAAGCTAATATGTGGCCATATACATGTACCGTCTCATCCCCATCATTGCCGGGGCCGACATACTGATAAGGAGCTCCGATTTCAAAGGTAGATTTCAGAACACTGCCGAAGAAAATTTTGCGCGTTCCCTCGGGAGATGCGATTACATTCCACACTACTTCCGGTGATGCACCAATATAAAACTCATACTTCAATGCCTCCACTTGTTATATCCCCCTTTTGAAATGATACTCGTCATGCACATTCGGTAAGTTCCTCCTACCGCTACTATGATTATAGGTATTGCCCTAATACTTGTATTGTAAAAACGCGACATTTCAGTTACGTGCGATGTTTATTTGACTGAACAGCAGCGACGTGAACTAGCTGAATTAAGTTAATCATAAAAAATCCCCTTTGGAGGTATCTTAAGGGGATTTTTTCTTTATTAGGCAGTAAAGTGCAAACGAAATTTTCATAAGAAGCACAGAGCACACAAACATTACAAATATTAAAACGAATCCGTTGTTTAGATATCCTCTTGTTATTCCAAATGAGAGAAAAAATATAATGAGGGCAAGATTGATGACAAGATTTACAATATTATGTGATCGTTTTCTTTGCGATACTACTTGTAAGTAGTTTTTGAAAAAAATTCCCCATATTCTCCTCCCATTAATTTCAAGTTTATTACCACATATACTCCGCCAAGCCACTACGTATTCATTCGCTAATCCTTTCATCTATTATGCTTTACGATTTTCAAAGATATTTTCATGTAATGTAGATAGGCTACTCGTCTATCTACACTTCCGACTTTAATCAAATGCTTTCGTAGGAATCAATTTACCGCTTATATAAGGAACTATTCGTTCTGTGTTCTATTTTTTCCTCCCAGTACCTTACAAAGTCCTGAAGTTTAAGAGCCGAGGCTCCTAGAAATCCTCCCATATAAGGCAACCAGGGTAGGCTATGGTTTTGAGAAGGTCAAGACAAAATGCAGCAACGATTGAAAGATGAAAGTACCAAAGGGATAAGAGAAGACAGCTAAGACATTTCGAATGATCAATACAAGTGCGCATAGATGGCTACAGGTATATCTATGACAGCAATAATAAGTATGTAACAACCTTTATTCGTAGTATGCACGATGACGAATCTACGGATAAGTAACAGGAAAACATTTACTAGATTCGCAGGCAGTGCTAGAATTCTTTTTAAGAACGAAAAAAGACGCCATGACTTTGCCCGGTCAGCGGTTTTTATTCACATAGATATATGATACGTATATCCTTTTTAGTTGTATTCTATTTTAGAAAATGAAAATGGTTAGGCCTGCCTTCCCCTCCTGCTGGAGGGATTTTTTATGAGTATAGCAAAGGCACTAGAGTATATTGAGACTTTCACCATCAATCTGTCGATGGCTATATCATGTTAGTCAAAAAAGGAAGCGCGGTTCCATCTGTTTCACTTAATGACTCCACCCATCTTGATCACAGGAGTGATTCCCATCGTACATATGCAACCCGCTCCCTCTAAGCCCAGCATGGGCATTCTGAATATGAAGCAGGGTGAACAGAAATTCACGCTTGCGCGCCATAGTCCTTCTGGGGATTTATGTGATGTCATGAAACACTTCTGGGTGATTCATTGGGATTTGACCGGACAGCCCCCCTTCGAACAGGAAATCGTCCCAAATCCATGCGTTAATATTGTCATTGAACCCAATCAAACAGCCATTTACGGTGTTGCACCGAACCGCTATTCCCAACGCCTTGAGGGGAAAGGGAAGGTGCTCGGTATCAAGTTCAAGCCAGGAGGATTTTATCCCTTCGTCAAACAGCCCATCATGCAAATTACAGGACGCTCCATGCGATTTGAAGAAGTCTTCCAAGTCGACATAAGGCAGTTTGAACAAGCGGTGTTGTCAGAAGATGAGGATGAGGGCATGATCGCGGTGGCCGAAACTTTCTTCAAGGCACATCTCCCCGCAAGAGATGGCAATGTAGCTTATCTCAATCGGATTATTGGCCGCATTCAAGAAGATCGCTCAATTACGAAGGTCGATCAAATATGTGAACAATTCGAGGTAAATAAGCGCAAGCTGCAAAGGCTGTTCCAGCAGTATGTTGGTGCAACACCCAAATGGGTCATTCGACTTTATCGCTTGCAAAATGCCGCAGAATTGATTGACAATGGAATTTATGAGGATATACTCGGTCTCTCCGCAGACCTTGGCTATTACGATCAATCCCATTTCATTAAGGATTTCAAAGCTATTATTGGAGCTACACCTGAGGAATATATGAAGGGAATTCTGCGATAGACATATGGAAGGCCGGATATCCTTATCCACTAAGGAGCCCGGCCTTTGTCATGCAATCCTATTCCTTCGCCTTGTCCTCTGACTGCGGCGTATCACAATCATTCATAATCAAGTGAATTGGGCAATGGTCACTGCCTAAAATATTCGAGTCAATACGAGCATCCACCAAAAAATCGCGCAAACGTGAAGATACGAGGAAGTAGTCAATGCGCCAGCCGATATTCCGCTCGCGTACCTTCGGCATATATGACCACCAGGTGTACGCATCCGTTTGGTCCGGATAGAAATGACGGAATGTATCCGTGAAGCCCGCGTCCTGCAAAATCGTCATCTTCTCCCGCTCCTCGGTGGTGAACCCGGAATTGCCATGGTTCGACTTCGGATTTTTCAAGTCGATCTCTTGATGGGCAACGTTCAAGTCTCCGCACACGATAACTGGCTTGCAGGCATCCAGCTTCTGCAAATAGAAGCGGAATCGCTCTTCCCACTCCAGTCGTTCTTCCAGACGGGATAGATCACGCTTCGAGTTCGGTGTGTACACATTGACTAAGAAGAAAGATTCGAATTCAAGTGTAAGGATTCGGCCTTCCGGCTCCTCATTCTCCTCAATTCCATAGCGTACGGATAGGGGCTTCTTTTTCGTAAATACGGCTGTGCCTGAATACCCCTTCTTGAGCGCATAATTCCAATACTGCTCATATTCCTCGCCGAGATCAAGGTCAATCTGTCCTTCCTGCAGCTTCGTCTCTTGAACACAGAAGATATCCGCATCCATCTCTCGGAAATAGTCCAAAAATCCTTTATTCACACAAGCCCGCAAGCCATTCACATTCCAGGATATAAGCTTCATTGTTCTATATCTCCTTGCCATAACTAATAATCGTTAATACTCTCTTAAATAGTGTAACATAAGAAAGTACGGCTAGTAGAATGATCTGACAAGGAGATGGTTGGATCCCGCTTCGTCCCTCATGCAAACTAGTAAAACTTAATCTCTTCTTCTGCAGTAAGATGCAGCAGATATGATAACAGCTATGACAGCTCTTCTCGCGTGTCTCCCCGTTCCCTGAATTAACAGTGTTTGTTCCAACCCGAAGGAGTTATCGAAATAATCCTCAATCGAGCGTTTATTCCACCCGGTTACGACAATAATGCTTTCAATGCCGGATTGTACGGCTTCTTTCACAATATATTGAATAGCAGGCTTATCCACAATCGGCAGTATTTCTTTCGGCTGAGCCTTCGTGGCTGGAAGGAACCTGGTTCCCATGCCGGCTGCGGGGATTACAACCTTCCTGATTGCCATTATCCTCCTTCCTTGTCTCTTGATAATGTGCAAATACCCAAAATCGACTGCCGCTATAATTCACGAACATCCCTCCTGTCGTAGCCGCCAGCTTGTTGATCCATAGCGGAAGCCCGCTCCAGTCAATCAGCATCAGCAACAGACCGGAGGAAAGCAGCATCGAGATTCCGTTCAATAGCGCAAATTTCATGATTTCGTGTGTCCTGATTTTATCCGACACTTGAAACGTCCATTTCCGATTGAGGAGAAAGCTATTGATCATTCCGGCACCGGAGGAGGCAACTTGCGCCATTACATACGATGCTTCCCCCGCGATAAGCAGATAGAACACGGAAAAATCTACAATCGTGTTGGCAAATCCAACTTGGCAGTAGCGCATAAATTGAATCGCCGCTTGCTTATCGACCCTCATGGCATTCTCTCCTCTCCTGATATGACTTCTATTCATTGTCTTGTGTTTCCTGAATTTCAGCTTCTCTATAGTAAGAATCGGATCTGAGCCTGAAAAAATCATTTTCTTTTTATAGAACCCATGGACGTGATTCCCCTTCTAAAAGATTGCCGAAGATGCCCCGCGTTTCCCGAAGACATCTGATAGCAACCATCATACCCGGGCTAGCTGAGCACAGGCTTAAGCGGAACTGAACGAAATATGAGGGCTAGCTGAATATATGCTGAAAATGAGAAATCCGATCTGTTTAACAACGAAACTCTGATTTTCTCAACATTTCCTATCACTCTAAGCCTACTTAATAGCCTTTCTAAAATATGATTTAGGACTAAATACCCATGTTTTCAAATAAAGTGTGCGCTACAATATTCACTATCACCTATTGGAATGATATGGAATCAAATACTGAATTAAGGAGGTTAGTAGAATAAGAGATTCCGGAGGTTCACAAAAACATCATCAATCATTTAAAGGGAGGCTACAGCTTGAATCTACATACGATACGTAAAAAATTAGCGGGAATCCTTAGCATCGCTTTAGTAGCCGCCATGCTATTCCCCACCTCATCACACATTTATGCACAAGATGTTCAATCGCAAGAACAAGTCACACCAAAGATCGAATCGAGTTTGTCGTCACAGCTCCAACTCTCTGATCAATTCCAAAACTCTTTAGCTCCTACTCAAACAGGGAATCTCGTCCCTCAATCCGACAACAACAATCCAATAACGGTGATCGTCGAATTAAAGTCAGACCCCGTAGCTCTGCACTCCGCTCAGCAAGGTCAAAGCCTGGCACCATCAGCCAGTAATCAGGAACGGAAAATTCGCTTAGAGCATACTGCCTTCAAATCACAAGCCAAAAAAAAATTAAATGTTGTATTCAATCGCGAGTACACGAAAGTGTTCAACGGATATTCCGTACGCATTCCAGCAAATGAAGTGGATCAACTTGCGAAGCTTCCTAATGTAAAAGCTGTTTATCCGAACCTGGAGTACAACACATTGCCTGTCGACAACGGGTATGTATACAAACCTCTAATGGATGAGAGTGCTCCACACATCGGTGCAAACCAATTATGGGATATTGGTGTCAAAGGGAACGGCATTAAGGTTGGGGTACTAGATACAGGGGTCGATTATCGCCATCCAAGCTTAAAAGATGCATTTAAAGGCGGATGGGACTTCGTCGATAATGACAATGATCCAATGGAAACTCTCCCTGATTCGACGAAGCCGAAAAGACCAGACGGCAAGGAATATCATACAACTCACGGTACACATGTATCCGGTACAATTGTCGGCCGGGGTGATCCGAACAATCCGAACGGTAAAAACGGCTGGGTCAGAGGGGTAGCTCCAGGTGCTGATTTATATGTATACCGGGTGCTCGGCCCATACGGAGGTGGATCGACTGAGAATATTATTGCAGCTATCGACCGAGCGGTAACAGACAAGATGGACGTCATCAACCTCTCGCTCGGAGGAACATTCAATAACGCGTATACAGCTGATTCGGTGGCCGTTAACAATGCGGTACTGGCAGGCGTGACCGTTGTATTAGCGGCAGGCAACGATGGCCCAATGCCTGGAACGATTGGCA
Source organism: Paenibacillus sp. S-12 (assembly GCF_030363895.1). Lineage (NCBI taxonomy): Bacteria > Bacillati > Bacillota > Bacilli > Caryophanales > Paenibacillaceae > Paenibacillus > Paenibacillus sp. S-12. Next base: position 91,104 of record NZ_JASIUF010000026.1, on the reverse strand, counting down.
CTCCAGGTGGCGCTCATCTTCCTATATCCGTAGGTGCTTCCACGCCTCCGATGATTACGTCTTTTTTCAAGGCCAACGGTATTCAACCATTATTGTATGCTCAACTGGCTGAATACGCTCCGGAAATCTCTGAAAAAGGCAAAGAATTCGATGTGGTATACGCCAACTTCGGCACATCTGAGGATTACAAAAACATTAACGTTTCCGGCAAACTGGTGCTCGTTTCGCGCGGCAACCTCAGCTTTCATGACAAAGCAAAAAATGCAACCGAAGCTGGTGCGGCAGCAGTTATCATCTTCAACAATGAGTCGAGTGAACTGAGGGCTAAACTTGAGGAAGCCGGCACCTACGCGCCTACCTATACAATTTCCCGGTCCGCTGGACAAGCCCTCAAAAAGAACTTGGAGCAGGGAATTACCAAAATCACCTTTGATACGATACTAGAAAAGGATCTATTAGCGGATTTCAGTTCCCGCGGGCCAATCTATCCAGACTATACCGTTAAACCAGACATCACTGCCCCAGGCGTCGCAATACGCTCCTCTGTTCCAGCATGGGATGGGAACTATACGAATGCTTATCAAGATTCACAAGGCACCAGCATGGCTGCCCCTCATATCGCAGGCGCGGCTGCCTTGCTGCTGGAGAAATACAACCACAAGATTGCAAGGGATGAGCTGAAGGCGCTCCTTATGAATAATGCCTTGCCGATAGAAGATCGCAATCATACCTCTTATACTATAACCGAGCAAGGAGCTGGTCGAGCAGACCTCAATAAGTCTATTGAGGCCACAGCCATTGCGCTCGTTCAGGCTACTACAAATGCAACAAAGGATCGACAAACTATCTCCTATGAAACCGGGAGCGTATCTTTTGGACTGGTTCCATCAGGCACTTATACTCGAGACATTACCGTGAAGGATATCGCCAATAAGAATCAAACCTATACGATAAGCAGTATATGGAACGGAACAAGCAACGGCATTGATCTGCAATTCAGCTCTAGTTCAGTAACCGTGCCTGCAAATGGGAAAGAGAGCTTTACTGTTCAGGTGGTAATCCCGCCAGATGCTGCTAAAGGCAACTATGAAGGAACCATTACTCTAACCGAGCAAACTACGAATCATCAACTGCATTTGCCTGTAAGTTTGTACGTTGGAGGTCAGTATGAAATTGCTTCAATTACGAATCTAACAGTCAAACCAAAAAACTTATCACCGGGCGGAAATGCTGAGGAAACCGCAGCGGCTTTAGCTTCGTTTGATTTAACACAACCACTGGAAGACTTCAAACTATCGGTAACAGACCTTGTATACGGAACATATATGGGGGACTTCTATGACAGCAAGGGCAAGCTTCACCTTCCAGATATATATGGAGAAAGAAAATGGGGAGGAACAGTAACGAAAGATGGAAAAGTTGCTGCGTTGCCAGATGGATCTTATGAGCTAGCACCGTTCGTCAATGGCAAAAAGCTTGACAAGCAGGCAGCAGAATTCGTAATTGATCGTCATGCACCTGAATACACGTTGAATGATCCCCCGCTTATCATTGATCGAGAGAATCCGGGTAAGGGGATTATTCGAGGAAAAATTACAAAGGATTTGTTTATTGATCTACACCCTGGAGATTTCGACCAGTATATTGCCACAGCTGTAGTTGATGAATCAAGAAAACAACTCGACGGTACCATTAACGTCAAGGATGGAACATTTGAGATACCGGTCAATTTGAAGCCAGGTCACAACGAGTTTTATTTATTCGTATATGACATTGCTTTAAATGGTTTCACTGAGCCTGCCGAACATATTGTTTTTGATAATAAGGACATTGTATATGCGGGCAGCAGCAGTTCTAAAGTATTCACTGGAAGTCCATTTGATGTCAAGGTCAACTATTCTGTTGCAGAAGCCGTCTATTCCGCTTCATTCAGTCTTACTTATGACAGTAAGCTAACTTTGCTGGATGTGAAACCAAGCGTTACGCTCGCCACTTATCAACAGAAACACTATCCAGATACGCCACTGCTTGTTCATCAAGAAATAACCGAAAAAGATGGCTTGAAGACATTGAACTATAGCATCAGTCTAAGCGGTGGCGCCTATGAAGGCGAAGGTGATCTTGCAACATTCACCTTCACTGGAAATCAAGAAGGAACATATGAGTTTAAGCTTGAGGCCGTGAAGCTGCTTAATGAGAGCAGTAATTCAGTTCCAATAGGTGCGATTTTGTATCCTAAGATTGAAATCATCAAGCCAACCGTTCCAAATCCGAAGCCAGAGCCGCCGACTTATCCTGCCTCATCAGGAGGTTCCGCAGCCTTGACTGCCCCGACTCCATCAGGAAAGCAATTGAAAGCAGGGTTGCTGACGGAGACGAAGAAGGATAGTACGGTAAATGCCGTGTTCAAAATTCAGGCAGACGCTGTTCAAAAACAGCTGAAGGACAAAGATGCCAAGCAAGTCCAACTCGATATCAGCGATGTTCGCTTGAAGGAATATGGCGAAGTTGCGTTCACGCTAGATAAATCGACAGTTAAGCTGCTGCAAGAATCAGGCAAGGATCTGCACCTGGCTGGAGCAGATTATGCCATTGTCATTCCGAATAAGTCCTTAACTGAACTTATCGGCACGAACGGACTCGAGCTGGTGGTGTCCCTATCCGATCATAAGGATAAAGGATTCAGCAAGGAGCGCGGCGAGGCGACCTTCACGACACCAATGATTACAATCCGCGGTCCTAAGGACGCGAAGGGCGTAACGCTCGAAATCACCCTGAAGTTATCAGATGCTTCGAAAGATATCCGCAAAGCGGGTATATACGCTCGCACGCAAGATACGACGCCTCCTTGGAGCTATGTACAGACAGGAGCCAAGGCTGACGATAAAAAGTCTGTTACGTTCGAAGTGACTCAATTTGGTACCTATACAATTGCTGAGCATGTAAGAACATTTAGCGATATTGCTGCACATTGGGCTAAGGAGGAAATCGAAGTCATCGCCGCTCATGAGCTGCTGCGCGGCAAAGATAGCTTAGATACCTTCAAGCCGAACGATGTTATTACTCAAGCCGAGTTCTCTTCCTTGCTTGATCGCTTGACGAACAGCGGAAAGACATGGGAACAGCGAATTGCTGAGCCTGGCGCACGCAATCCGATCACGCGTGAGAAGATGGTCGTCTTGCTGGCACAAGCCCTGAAGGCCGACCTGTCCCAATCGAACGCATCGCTTGGGTTCAAGGATGAAGCGCGCATCTCCCAAGATGCGAAGGCAGCCGTTGCGTATGCAGTCAGCAAAGGACTCATTAAAGGATCGGACAACAATACATTCAATCCGGCTGGAACTTCTACTCGTGCACAAGCAGCTATCATTTTGTTCCGCGTATTGAACGAGCTGTAATCCACGTTTTTTACACACAAGAAGCAGAAATCCCACGATCATTTCCGGGATTTCTGCTTCTTTCTTCTATTTTATAAGAGCAGCAGTTATCCAGCCCAAGTTCTCCTGCCCGTCACTCTATGAAATGCTATTTAAAGCAAAGGGTTAATGAGGCAACCAGATCAGGAATGTACTCCCCTCTCCTACTCGGCTAATGACGTGAATCGCCCCCCCATGCGCTTCTACAATCGACCTCGTAATGGCCAGACCTAGGCCAGAACCTCCTTTTTTACGATTGCGCGAGGACTCACTGCGATAGAACCGATCGAATAGATAAGGTATATGTTCCGGAGCAATCCCTGTCCCATTATCACGGACAGACAATTGAACGCCATTCTCTTGATGAACTCCTTCTATATGAATGCAGCCCAATGCTTCATCCGTATGTTGAACAGCGTTATGCACCAGGTTCAGTATGACCTGCTTCATCTTATCTGGATCATGCCTGCATATGAGCTTCGGTTCTATGGTGAGTGTAACCTTCCTATACCCTGCCAGCATTATAAGCTGCGGCTCCATGCTGCGAATGACCTCGTCAAGAGGCATGTTCACCAACTCAATGGATGGTGCTCCATCCCGATCGAGCTTGGCAAGCAGAAGTAAATCATGAACAAGCTTATTCAAACGCTCTGATTCGCCATGCATGCTGGTTAACGCCTTATGAAGCTGTTCTGGATGCTGTGCTGCTCCGCGAAGCAGCACCTCCAGAAACCCATGAATTGAAGTTAGCGGTGTGCGAAGTTCATGAGAAGCATCAGCAACGAATCGCCGCATCTGCTCCTTCATTTCCCGCTCCGCTTCGAATGAGGTTTCTAATCGCTGCAGCATGCCATTGAAGGAATCGGCCAAGCGATCTACTTCGGATTGCCCCTGCTCGGTAGAGAACCGCCGAGCCAGATTGCCCGCATCAATTTGTCCAGCTGTCTTCACCATAGTAGACAGCGGACGGAGTGTCTTCCGTATTACAGGCTGCAGAACAATGATGCCGAGTATCATCGCAACCGCAGAAACAATGAGAAAGGTTAGCGTTTGCCCAAATAGCAAGTCGTCAAGAGGAGCCGTTGGGGTACTGATCTGCACAATGCCGGATGTCCGTTCAGGCCCGAGAACAGGATGCAGCACAACCAACTGTTCCTTTCCATTCGAATCCTTCGCTATATGGTAAGCAGGCTTGCTCTCAGGGGGAGTCCTCTTCACCTTCTCATATTCCGAAGACTCCAATCGTACGGTAGCCAGCTCATCTTTCCCATTGGGCATTGGCTGATATTCCCCTTCCGAATTGATATAGGCAACATGGGTATCCGGGATAAGAAACATCGGCAGGGTTGACTTGGAACCACGCTGCCCCATCGATCCAAGTTGGTTGCGATGCTGCCCCATCCGCTTCCACACGAAACCTGGAATACTCATCGCATGACTTTGGAGACTTGCTGCTTTATTTTGATATACAACCTCGCGCATGAAGAAATATTGCAGCATACCGATGATGACCAATAACACGGCGATAACGAGTAAGGAACGGTACAGCAGTTGCGCCCGCAGCGAAGATAGATTTACCAGCCTATTAAAACATATGCGCCATCGATTCCTCATGGAATATCTACCCGATAACCTGCCCCGCGCAGTGTGCGAATTAACTGATGCTCCTTGTCGTTCAGCTTATCCCGTAGGGAGCGGATATACACCTCAACAATATTGTCCTCCCCGCCAAAGTCGTACCCCCACACCCGTTCCAAAATAACAGCCTTGCTTAGCACCATACCCCGATTCAGCACAAGAAACTTGAGCAAATCATATTCCGTTGGGGAAAGAGCAAGCACGCTGCTGCCATACGAAATCTCCTTACGCTTATCATCGATGACGAAAGGACCAATCTGCACATCCCCGAACATCGTCGGGAACTGGTTGCGTATGCGAGCATGAATGCGGGCTAACAACTCAGCGAAGCTGAATGGCTTGACCATATAATCATCAGCTCCCAGATTCAAGCCCTTCACTCGATCATCGATCTCATCCTTGGCTGTTAGCATAATAACAGCTACATCTTCTGATCTTTTCAGCATTTGACATACTTCGTATCCATCCATGCCTGGCATCATGACGTCTAATATAACCACATGAGGCCGAAACTCGGTATAACGAGCAATGGCAGCAACACCGTCCTGTGCGGTCTGCACTTCAAACCCTTCATTCACCAAGCCCAACTCAAGAAATTGTACGATATTCGGCTCATCGTCCACGATGAGAATTTTAATTTCTTTACTCCGATTCATCTGTGACCACCCTCACTACTGCGTTATGTCCCCTATTACCATCTATTATCCTATCAGTAGCTGAAATAAAGCTGAGTGTTGGCTTAAAATTTATTGAGGCGGCCGCAAATGAATAAAATCGATAATAAAATCCGAGATCCAAATCGGAATTGGCAACTTACTTGAAGCTCCTATACCATTCGATTGTTTCGCGTATTCCTGCCTCCAAGGTATACTGAGGCCTCCAGTGCAATTCCTGCCTTAGGCGCCCAACATGAGCACCGACATACAAGGGTTCGTCTGCAGGATCAGGAAGCGCCCCTAATCGAAGCAACGGTTCACGCCCCAACTCCTTAGCGACCATAGTAGCAATCTGTTTCACCTGAACCGGAATCCCTGATCCGATATTCAACGTCCCCTGCACCTTGCTCAAGAGAAAGGACACCAGCGCATTTGCCACGTCCTTGACATACAAAAAGTCACGATACTGCTTGCCTTGTGAGCAAGCAGCCTCTCGTCCATCTAGCAACGAGCGAATGATCGAGGATACCAGGCGATTCCCTTGCTCTTGAGGACCATAAAGATGGAAAATTCGTGCCCAGCCGCTGCTCAATCCCGATTGTGAAGCATAAGACTCCAGCCAAGCTCGTAGTGAATTTTTACATATCGCATATAGTGTCTTTGTCGATAAAGCAGAAGCTTTTTCTGATAATAGTCCCTGCGTCCATTCATACTCGGCACAAGAACCTGCAACAATTACTCTTCGTCCACCACATTGAACGAAACGCTCGATAAGCATTTTGCTTGACTGCATCCAGTTATAATTGCGAAGCGAAGTATAACATTGTGGAGGAATTGCATCCCAGGCAAGATGCATAAGGTGTGTAGGTCTTACTCGATCAATAAGCACCTCCACCTCTTTCTCATCGAATAAATCGGCTTGATGCCACGTACATAAGAGATCCGTTCGGGATGATCTGTGATAAAGCGCATGAACGTTATACCCCTTCTCGAGCAGCAACTGAACAACGAATCCGCCAATCCACCCACTGCCGCCAGTCACTAGTATTGTCTCCATATCTCCTACACCACTTCGATTTCTGGAACTGGAACGACGAATTTGCCGCCCCACTCTCGGATGTAGTCGCATTGCTCCATGATCTCCTCCTTCAGATTCCAAGGCAGGATAAGCACATAGTCTGGACGGGCACGTTTCAGTTCCTCAGGAGCCCGGATAGGAATTCGCGAACCTGGCAAATACATGCCTTGCTTATACGGATTCTGATCTACAGTAAAGGGGAGCAAATCCGGATTCACCCTACAATAATTAAGCAGCGTATTGCCCTTCGCTGGTGCACCGTAGCCCACTATTAACTTGCCTTGATTATGGACGTCCGTCATAAACCAGACAATATCCTCCTTCATTTTCTCTACCTGCTGAGCAAACGAGATATATGTCCGCCAATCATGCAAGCCAAATAGCCGTTCCCGTTCCTGAATCTCCTGCACGGCGGATGCAGCCGAGCGGTTGGCTTCATCATGCATGACATACAAGCGCAGTGAACCTCCATGTGTGGTTAATTGTTCTACATCAACAACTGTAAGCCCATGTATTGAGAGCAGATGCTGGACGGAGAACAAAGAGAAATAAGAGAAATGTTCATGATATATCGTATCGAACTGCTTATATCGAATGAGATTGAGTACATGCGGAAACTCAATCGTAATGGTGCCTTCCGGATGGAGCAGCCGCTTTAAGCCAGCGACAAAATCATGTACGTCCGGGACATGGGCCAGTACATTGTTCGCTACGATTAGATCCCCGTATATTCCTTCCCTCATAACGAGATCTTCCGCGAGCCGTTGCCCGAAAAACTCTGTCTTCGTCGCAATTCCCTTATCCCTCGCGAGCTGAGCGACATTGCTTGCTGGTTCTACTCCAAGTGTTCGAATGCCTCGCTGATGGAAATATTGCAGCAAATAACCGTCATTACTCGCAATCTCAATGACCTGTGATTCGGCATTCAACTGAAATCGTTGAATTGCCATGTCCGTATATTGCTCAGCATGCCTCAACCAGCTAGTGGAATAGGAGCTTAAATATAAATAATGCTTGAAAATACTCGCCGGGCTCGTGATTTGATCAAGCTGTACGAGACAGCAAGTGTCGCATACATACGTATGAAGCGGATAAAAGGGTTCCGTGCGCTCCAGTTCATGTGGTGCCAGGAAGGCATTCGCGAGCGGAGATTCCCCTAAATCAACAAATGTGTGCGCAAGCAGGGTACCGCATATCCGACAATGTGAGTTCATTATCCTTTGCTGCCTCCCTCTCCGTGAATGTAAGCAGCAATCTGCCGCTCTGATGCCGCTCTCGCGTTTACTCCTGAACGATACTGTTGATGCCAGGACAATGTCCATGACACAGCCTCTCTTATAGACAGCTTCGGACGCCAGTTCAGCAGTTGTGCCGCCTTACTGCTATCCAGAGATAGTCTAGGTGCTTCGGATGGCGACACAATCTGTTCCTGCACCACCTTCATATCCACCTGCCATAGATCTGCTGCCATCCGAATGATATCCTGAACTGTTGTGTCTGACTGTTCAAGCGGACCAAAGTTCCAAGCATCTGCATATTGCGGACTGTCCCACAGCTTCTCCGCAAGCAGCAGGTAACCATGCAAGGGCTCCAAAACATGCTGCCATGGACGAATCGCCCCAGGATTCCGAACAACAATCGATTCTGATGCCGTAAAAGCCCTTATTATATCAGGCATTAAGCGCGATTCGGACCAATCTCCGCCGCCAATGACGTTGCCTGCTCGAACCGAAGCCATGTTGGGCCCTTTCCCTTCCTCGGCATGAAAATAAGACTGTCGATAACATTCTGCAACGATTTCAGCACAAGCCTTGCTTGCGCTATAGGGGTCATGTCCGCCAAGCGGATCTCCCTCGCAAAATGGAAGCGCCTCTTTCCCCGTATTGCGATAGCACTTGTCGCTCGTTACATTGATAACAACGTGAACGCTTGATGTATGGCGAACCGCCTCCATCAGATGTGCCGTTCCCATTACATTGATATGAAAGGTGCTTACGGGATGTACATAGGATGCTTGTACGAGCGGCTGCGCAGCCAAATGGAATACAATCTCCGGCTCATATGCCAACATCATCTTCAACAGCGCTGAATAGTCATTTACATCTCCGATAACGTATTGCCTGCACATAGCTTGAATATCCGCAGCAGTGAACAGGTTCGGCTTCGTAATCGGGGGCAAGGCGTATCCGAGAACTTCGGCGCCCATTAAGGACAGCCACATCGTCAACCAAGAGCCCTTGAAGCCCGTATGTCCAGTAATGAGCACCTTCTTCCCTTGCCAAAAAGCTTCATTGACCATGCTTACCACACCTTCCACGGCGCTTGGCCCCGTTCCCATAATTCCACCAATCTTTTCTTATCGCGCATCGTATCCATCGGATGCCAGAAGCCATGATGCTCGTAAGCCATGAGCTGCCGCTGGCGTGCAAGCTCAGTTAGGACGTTCGTCTCCCACACGGAAGCATCATCGACAATGTATGGGAACACCTCCGGCTCCAATACAAAGAAACCACCATTTATCCAGCCGCCATCTCCTGCAGGCTTCTCTGTAAAGTCAATAACCTCTTGTTGAGCCAAGGCAAGTGAACCGAATCTTCCAGGCGGTTGAACCGCCGTGACTGTTGCATATTTGCCATGTGATTGGTGATATGCAATCAATTCCGCAATGTTCACATTGCTAACCCCATCCCCATAGGTGAGACAAAAGGTAGAGTCCCCAACATACTCCTGAACTCGCTTAATCCGCCCTCCCGTATCTGTCCCTTCGCCAGTGTCGATTAATGTGACCTTCCATGGGACAGCATTTTCCCCATGATAATGAACAGTGTGGCTCTCCATATCCAAGGTGAAATCCGTATGCCGCATGAAATACTGGAAGAAATACTCTTTAATAACATAGCCTTTGTACCCCAAACAGATGACGAAATCACGAATTCCATAATGGCTGTACAGCTTCATAATGTGCCACAGTATCGGCTGTAAACCGATTTCGATCATCGGCTTCGGCTTCACCTGCGTTTCTTCTCCAATTCTCGTACCATAACCGCCAGCAAGAATAACCGCCTTCATTGACTCTCACCCCACAATCGCTGATAAGCAGAGTTATTTCGCAAGTCTGACGTCAGCTTGATAAAATAGGCATACATTTGCTCCAACTCCTCGCGATTCACATGGTGTTGATGCCCCATTCCCCGACTTATGCTGTTGGCCGACAAGGTTGATCCAATTTGCAGTTTCCGCAGCCGCATTTTCTCCGTCCATGGACTGAAGATGAACTTCATTACAAAGGCAGGAAAGGGATTATCTACGAACGGATAATCGACATACGGATGTGAGGACCAATGTCTTCCTGGTGCATAGTTTCCATGGGGGTAGCGATGAATATATCGCCCTAGATCTGGTAATATATATCCATGGTGACGCTGTCTGACGAGTGGTTGTTCTGGATCGGGCTCTCCATATGAATAGGCAGGATCATCGATTAAATAGATGTGGCGTACATAATAAATTGAACTGCCAAGCATATCTAATGATGCGAAAAAATGCTCCTTATTAGAAACACACAGAAACTCCGTTGTATTGAGCGTCATTTTCCAACCCATACATTGCTGCTCTATTTCCATTACTTCTTGATCCACCAGTATTGCATCAAACTCAGGTACACGTGAATTTCGAATCTCCCAATGGGGAACCAACTGTTTGCAAATATCAACGGATCGATCTGTTGAGCCACGATTAATCAAAATACCATGATCAAATAGTGGAGCATGATGTTTTAACCACCATGGCAGCAAATATTCCTCATTGTAGAAGTGAGAAATTAGGATTCTCATGTCAACCCCCCTCTTTTTCTATTACTATATGAATCTTGAATGATAGAAGTCTCCCATAATCGTTCCTCCGTTCAAACCTATTTTTCTTTCAGCAATGTCGTTCTCCACATTTCAAACGGCGCTAATCGTCAAATAGAGGACGCCTGCTGGGGGCCTCCTCTAAATTATTTCTATGCAACTCTTTTCCTTGCTTGTGTAATGTTACGAATTCTTCGCCAGTATTTCTCTCAGCACAGGCTCCAATCCGTTTGCTATCTGTATAAACCCTAGATCAGTAGGATGAGTACCGTCAACATAGCATTCATGGGCATGCAATGGCAGCAGCTTTTCTCCGTCATAGAAATGGATATTGCCATCCCCTGCTTGATGCAAGGATTCCACTAATGTCATCTGCATATGCTTGCTCGCTTGATGCAGCTTGACATCCTCAGGATCGAAGCTTGTGTATGAAAACGGAAGTCTCGAAAGGACCAGAATTGGGACAGTTGGATGCTTTTCTCGATAGATTTGAATAAATTGCGGGAGTGTCTTGGCATATAGCTCAGGAGAAACACTGTTTGCTTCATAGTCCAGCACAAGACAGGCTGGATCAGAAATGGAAGCAATGATATGAGTCAGCTCCGGCTCCCCCTTTCCGCTCCCCGAAAAGCCAAGATTAATAAACTCCCGATTCATTTTACGGCTTAGTATGTTCGTATAGCACATGCCGGGTCGGGTCGCACATGCTCCTTGTGTAATTGAGGTTCCGTATACAATAATCTTCCTCGCATCCTCATAGCTCGGTGGAGGCTCTACTAGAGCCCCCTTTTTCAAGCCTACTTGGATTTCCTTTACCCCCTGATATAACGGGAAGTTCAAGACAACGAGTCTCCTCTCTTGTGCGTCACGGAAAAATAAAACAGACTCATACTCGGATTCTCTTGGATTCCATCCTGTCGTACTTCGATAGTGCAGCTTGCCATCTACTTCGACATAGCAATCAAATCCACACTGTCCTGTCGCTGCCATATGATACATATCTCCTGTTCCGGACAATGTAACACGGAGAAAAAGCTTGGAAGAATTCGTCACGAATCGAATCTGTCCGCCTGCTGTATGATTTGCCAATATGTCCACTGCCTCTGGAATTGAATACTCCGGTGATACAGGGAGACGGCGATATCTCCCCTCTGCGGCAAACCAATGAAATCCTGAGATCATAAATGGCTCCTCGAGTGGAGAATACCACACCACATCAGACGTATCTGTCCTCTGCTGCTCAATTGGCATTTCTTCTTTTTTTACCGGCATAACATCCTGTACAACCTGATCGTCAACGTTCATTCCCAAACTCCTCTCAAATGGCTTGTTCACCCAATGAAACGCATGGTGATGGATGATTTCTCCATCCACCATGCTGCTTTCCTTTTCCTTTCCACATAAATTCTAGTTTAGAGGGAAACTTACGAAGAGCACTTATCTACAAGTTCTAAACAGGAGGTTATTTGTATGTCACGAAGAAGCCGCCGTAAGCTGCTGGTTACAGGTGCGGAACAAAGCGTCAATGCCTTCAAAGCCGAAGTCATGCGCCGTGAGGGATTTGCCGTCGATCCGAGTCGGCCGAATGATGTGAAATATGAGGTGGCCAAGGAACTAGGCGTCCCTTTGCAGGAAGGCTACAATGGGCAACTGTCCACTGAAGACGCGGGTCGGGTAGGAGGAAGAATTGGTGGATCGATGGTGAGAGAGATGATTCGCTTGGCACAGGAAAATTTGACGAAGCAGAATGGAAGCAATGAATAACTGCCAGAGCATAAAAGAAACCATCCATTCGCTTCAAAAGCTGAATTATAGAAAGGTGTCCCAACATGTGCTATGAAAGCATTATTATTGGTGGCGGCATTGCAGGTCTTCAAGCTGCCATTCAGTTAGGCAGATATCAGCATCGCGTACTGCTCATTGATAATGAGAACGGCAGGTCGACGATCTGCCGTTCCTACCATAACATTCTTGGATGGCCTGATGGAGTATCTGGCGAACAGCTTCGCCTTCTCGGGAAACAGCATGCTAAATCTCTCGGCATATCCTTCTTGAAGGATACCGTGATACAGCTTTCGCGCGATGACTCACAGGGTTTTCTTGTGAATACACTGGAGAATGGTCAATTTGCAGCATCAACACTGTTACTGGCAACCGGAATTATGGATAGACTCCCGCCCTTGCCTCATCTCATGCCTTGTCTTGGGCTTACCGTATATGTATGCCCAGATTGCGACGGCTATGAGGTAGCTGGCCGCCGCACTATCGTAATGGGTTCAGGCCCTACTGGGGCGAATATGGCGCTAACGCTATCTTATTGGACTTCCGACCTCATTTATATTAATCATGAGCAGAAGCCCTTATCCATGGAACACATGGAGTTGTTAGCTGAGCATCATATAGAGCTAGTTAATGAAGGTATCGATTCTATTTTATGCGAGGAAGAAGGTATCTTCAGCGGCGTGAAGCTCACCGATGGCAGAACGATAAACGGTGAGCGCGGGTTCGTTGCTTTTGGCGGCAATGAAGTGCGTTCCTCGCTGGCTGAACAGATCGGCGTAGAGCGTCTCGAAAATAAGCATATCATCGTAGATCCCCGTACAAAAATGACCAATGTACCGAATGTATGGGCGGCCGGAGATATAGGCGTGCATTCCGAGCAGGTTACAATCGCATTGGGCGAGGGATCACAAGCTGCGATCTGGATACATAAAGCACTCATGCAAAAACGAGAAGGAAAGAACAAATAAATCTGTATTTCCTCATGGTCAGTCGTGGAAAATAAGTCTTCGCATACGGTACAATAGAGGCACGAATGCAACAGTAAGGGGGTGCCTCTTATTTCAAAGAAGAGATTAATACTATCACGGTTGATCGGCGCTGCAGCGCTATTGTTACTGCTGACCGGATTAGCTCTTATCCTGTTTCCCAAGTGGAACGAATACAATGAACAGCAAAGAGAGCTTCGCTTGCTTACCGAATGGGACAATCTCCCTCAGGATATCATTCCTGTGTCCTCAACATCAGAGAGCGATCCGGCCGCCGGGAAGAAGAAGCTCCAACCGAAAGTCATAGATGGTCTGCATGTGTACGGCACGATTTCTATAGCGAAAATTGATTTGCGCGAACCTATGGTGGAAGGGGCTACTCCGGCTTCTCTTAAGGTGGGAAGCGGAATTGTGGTGCCTGGACGAATGCCGGGAGAGCTCGGCAACTTCGTATTGGCAAGTCACCGCAGCCTGACCTTCGGCAGGCATTTCAATAGACTGGATGAGTTAACAGCAGGGGATAAGATTCAGCTGGAAACAGCCGAACAAACGTATACCTACACCGTACAGTCGAAATCCGTCGTCGTACCGGAGGATCTGTCCGTTCTGGATCAGAATCCGGATGCACGGGAATTGACATTGATTACTTGCGAACCGATCGATACGGCTACCCATCGACTGATCGTCAAGGCTGTTATGGACAACACGCTGTAATAAGTTTGCAGAAAAAAGCGCCGCCTTCAGTATATGAATGCGGCGCTTTTCATGATTCATGATTCTATTAACTAGCTTTGCGGCGTAAAGAAGTTCTGCGTATAGTAAACTTTCGATGGGCCTCCGAAATATACCCCCACACCAATGCTAGAGAAGCCTCCCAAAATATTGGCGCGATGGCCCTTTGAATTCATCCAGTTCTCATGGACAAAAATCGCGCTAGTCTGCCCGGCTGCTATATTCTCTCCTGCTGACTTATACACGATTCCGTCTGCCTTTATCCGATCGAATGGAGACTTGCCATCTGGATTGTTATGATCGAAAAAGTTTCTCCGTCCCATGTCTCCACTATGCTTGCGCGCTGTTCCGGCAATTTTATCATTCCACTGCAGCGGCTTCTCACCATTGCGGACGCGAACCGCATTTGCAAGATCGAAAACCTGCTGTTCGAAGCTTGTCCGCAATTGCTCGCTAGGCGTACCAAAATAGCCTTTGAATGACAGCTCCACCTCTTCAGAGATAAATTGGACAGCCGTTACTGTACCGCGCTGATTCAAATCATAGAACACGGTTGCATACGCATTGCCAACCTTGTGCAGGCTGTATTTCCCACCGTTGTCCCTGTAATGATAGATCGTATTTCCTTTTTTAATACTGCTAAGCGACGTCCCAAAGGCTGCTGCAACTTCCTGCTTCGTCGCACCGAATCCAATGCCGCCATAGCTTCCCTTTGCATTTGTGTATAGGGCCACAACCTCATGATTGCGTACACCTACCTGTACATACTGCTTATAATCCTGATTGTAAATATACCACTGAAAGCCATATTCACTAAGGTCTTTGCGAGCAGGTTGGCCCAATCGCTCAATAAGTTGCTTCTCGCTCATGCCCATCGAAATGCCTTGGACATTGATTGCTGCTGTCTGAGGCGCATTCACTTTTTCCAAGGAAGGGGTCCCGCTTCCGCTCAGCTTATCTGCTGCATAGAGGGCAGGCTGAGAAATGAACATCCCGAACAGCATTGATGCGCTAACCAGCAGCGTTATTCGTTGCTTCCTGCAAGCTAGCCATAGTTTATTTTGTTGTTGAATCGTTGCGTTGTTGTCTTTTGTTGCTGTACAACGTGTCCGCATCCTTACCATCTCCCATTCTTTGACGTTGTCCGCTCGAATGAGATGAACACCAGGGGCGCTTCTTCATACGTACAAAAAAGCGCCACCCTAATGGCGGCGCACTTAAATAGACGCTCATATTGCAATTAGGGCAACCCGGCTGTCATCGCATTGTGTAAATGCATTAGACCCGTGGCTTTGCGTCCCCTGCTTTCGCTAGGGTTTGCCATTATCCAAATGTAACAGTTATATGTCTATGGTAACATGCAACTAAATGGCTTGTACACATCTGATTCATAAAGATCCCTTGATTCGTCAAAAAAGTGACATTAGCCGTCTTTGTTCTAGATTCTGAACAAATATTGAAATTGCTGAAACACAGACTTTTAAACGAATCTTACACCAACTGCCGGCTTCTTTTTAATCTTCATCACTTAGGCTGAACTTTGTCATTCGTCAGTTTGACAGCTTGAATGCCGGTCATATTTCAAGCCCGCTAACAGGAACTATCGACATGGACAAGACTGTCATGGGACATTCCTTCGGGGGCGCAACTGCCTTCAACGTGCTGAACATAAATGGTCGCGTAAGCGCAGCTGTTAATATGGATGGCTCCCTCTATGAGCTGGACATGAATCCACTTAGCAGCAAGCCCGCCATGTTCCTGAAGGCCGATAAACTCGCTGAAATGAAGGAACAGCAGCGTAAAGGAATCGGGGGACACCTTCTAAAGGGTGCCAACAATGAGTTCCCCGAAGTAACGTGTCATTAATCGTACGAAAGCAAACCGGGAGGGCAACTTTGCTTCCCGGTTTCGTGATGATACAGATTACACGGCTTTTATTTGCACCTGTATTGCTAACGCTGCCAACGCAAATAACCGGCCATAAGGCCGGCTATTTTGAATAAATCAGCTATCTTCAAGTAAATACATTTATATCATAAGCATAAATAATGGCTGTTTTTTCTCGTAACTAGAATTTAGGATTTTAACGGAATCACATTTTTGTCAATCTGCGCCTTGGATGCTTCCCCAATGAGCCCTAATCTCCACAATGCCGTTCCCTTCAACTGATAGCGTTTAGCTAGTCCAATCACGCTGCTAATCGTCTTCTCATTCTCACTCCAAGTGGAAATGCCTAATATCAGCTTCTCCTTCGGCACTTCCTTCAGAGCAAGCTTAATTGCCTCATTCACCTTGTCCAACGGCTCCGGAACTTTCCCTCTCGTATATTCATACGCCATAATAATGAGATCATCCGCCGCTGTCGAAAGTGTCTTGTAGTCGTATCCTTTATAAGCTCCATTCAACGGATGAAGCGCCAGAGACAGCTTGATGTTCGCTGCTTTGGCCTGTTTGGACAAGCCGATAACGAACTCATTATAGTCCCGCTTCGCTTTTTCGATATCGCCAGACAGACCCAAACCTTCGAAGTCGAGCACAATACCGGAAAATCCCTTGTCTGCGACAAGCTTCATAATGTCTTCAATCGCCTTGTCTCGCAGCGCCGCATCTTCAAGCATTTTCGTCAGCTCATTTTTCCTGTCAGTCGAAAATACCATCAAATACGGACTCGTTCCATCCTGCTTGGCCTTATCCAATATACTCTCAGGAGTGATATCCCCTGCAGCTTGAGGCCAGTTGTACTCGGAACCGCTTGTTGTAATCGTCCCATCGTCCTGAAGCCGTGCCCAGCCAAATGCAACCGAGTCAAATTGAGGAATGTACTGACGCTCGCCGAAGGATTTCAGCGCATAGAAAGCCAAGCTGTACATCTTCTTCGGCGGGGATTGAAGTGCAACAACCCGACTCTTCTGATCCCAAGATACTTGTGCACCGAACTGCTTGCTAAAGAAGCTAAGGGGAATATACGTGGTGCCTGCTCGTGAAAATGGCGCCGCTGCCAATTCTACCTCTTTTCCGCTGACCTTAGCTTTCTTCTGATTTAATTGAAGAACTACTACCTTTTTCCCCTCAGCAGTCGCTTGATTCGCTGTTACTGTCTTACTCTTGGCATTCCACAATACCTCAATATTAAGCGCCTCAGCAATGCCACGGAACGGAACCATCGTGCTTCCCTGTACAATGACGGGTTCAGCAGCAAACTCAAGCGGATAACCATCCAGCATAATTTTGGTTTTCGTCGAAGCCTGGCTATTTCCTGCCGCCGCTGCTGCAACCTCTGACTGCTGCGGGAACAGCAGTGTAGAAGCTACCAGCATAGACATCAACGAACTGATAAGTAATTTCTTTTTCATGAAGCTCCCTCTTTCCCTGCAAAATGACAAGATGGTGATCGAAAATGATTATCTCTATCACTCTCTCATCTCCCTTAATAATAACTCATTTTTTCATAGAAAGCCTGTTTTTCCTATATTTATGTACACGCCACAATCAGGTAAAATCTACCTCCTTGACGTACATACCAGCAATGGGCATGATTCGCACAGCACGAGAATACATATGTAATGTACAAGTTATTAACCAATGTACCAATTCCAAGTAGAAGGAGTGATTGCGTCTTGTCACAGATTCAGATCAGTCCTAAGGTAGAAGCATTCTTGCAAGGCACGAAAAAGCTGTTCATCAACGGGGAATGGGTGGAAGCCGCACAAAATAACGTATTCTCCTCTCTTAATCCTGCAACGGGAGAAGTTCTTGCTGTCGTGGCTGAAGCGCGGGAAGAGGATGTCGATAGAGCCGTTCGAGCGGCCCGCGACGCCTTCGATCATGGACAATGGTCGCGTCTAAGCGGAGCAGATCGCAGCCGCCTCATTTACAAGCTGGCAGACTTAATTGAAGCGAACAAGCAAGAACTCGCGCAGCTAGAAACGCTGGACAACGGCAAGCCGCTGCGTGAAACACTTGCTGCCGATCTCCCGCTTACGATTGAGCATTTCCGTTACTACGCGGGATGGGCGACTAAAATCGTTGGACAAACGATTCCAACCGCAGGCAACTTCCTCACCTATACAAGACATGAGCCTGTCGGCGTCGTCGGCCAAATCATCCCGTGGAATTTCCCGCTGCTGATGGCTGCTTGGAAGCTGGGCGCTGCCCTGGCTACCGGCTGCACCGTCGTTCTAAAGCCTGCTGAGCAAACGCCGCTGTCTGCTCTATACCTCGCGCAGCTGATTCAAGAAGCTGGATTCCCGCCAGGCGTCGTGAACGTTATTCCAGGCTTTGGGGAAACCGCCGGCGCACCGCTTGTCCAGCATAACCTCGTCGATAAGATCGCCTTCACAGGCTCAACCGTTGTAGGAAAATCCATAATGCGCGAATCTGCCAACACCTTAAAAAAGGTGACACTTGAGCTTGGAGGAAAATCGCCGAATATTATTTTGCCTGACGCTGATTTGTCGCGCGCCGTGCCGGGAGCACTTCGCGGCATTACCTTCAACCAGGGACAAGTATGCTCTGCCGGCTCGCGCCTCTTCGTGCAGAAAAAGCTCTATGACAACGTCGTTGCCGATCTCGCTTCCGAAGCGAAACGAATTCGTGTAGGTGCCGGCTTGGATCTCGAGACGGAAATGGGGCCGCTCGTATCCTCTGAGCAGCATGAGGTTGTCCGGCGCTATATCGAAGCAGGCAGGGCAGCCGGCGCCGAATTAGTGACGGGCGGATCAGTCCCTTACAATCAAGGTTACTTCGTCGAGCCTACCGTCTTTGCACAGGTCGATCCGAAAATGACGATTGCCCGCGAAGAAATTTTCGGTCCAGTTGTGGCCGCACTGCCTTATGATACACTGGATGACTTGATTGAACAGGCCAATCAATCAGACTATGGGCTGGCAGCCGGCGTATGGACACAGGATTTGAAGAGTGCCCATTACATCGCAAGCAAGCTCAGAGCAGGCACGGTATGGGTGAACTGTTACAACGTATTCGATGCAGCCGCTCCGTTCGGCGGCTACAAGCAGTCCGGCATCGGACGCGAAATGGGTTCCTACGCCCTAGACAATTACACCGAAGTAAAGACTGTATGGGTTAATCTCGACTAATTCGCCACTGCAAACATCGTCGGATATAGCCCATATTCCATTTTCCAGCAGCATATCAAGAGATAGAGCCGGTTCTTGGGGAGCCGGCTCTTTTGTATCTTCGTTGATCAAGCAAGTTAGCCATCGTCTTGCTATTTCTTGATATCTCGATCCTTCGAATTCAGATTTTGTTCAGCCTTATATGTTCTAATAGAAGTATCGAGTAAGACTATGATTGCTGGAGGAATACGAACATGCTATTATCCATCATTCAACAAGAAGCACTTGAGCAAGCACGTAAGCATGGCGGACGGCTCATTCGCTGGAGTGGAGGATGTTGGACATTTCAAGGTGCCGCTATAATCGAAGGGGCTTCTGGCAGTAAAGCAATCCCCGAATGGCATTGTACCACTAATACGATCTTTGCATTAGTGCGGCGCGGATACATACTGATGGAAGATTGGAAAAGCTGCACACTTGTCGAATCTCTTCCCAGCTTGAAGTCTATTAATATGCGGGATATGCTGGAACATAAGCACCTGAACTTTTAAACCGCCGTTTTTTATTTGCGAAGTCTTCTTCATATTCTTACGTAGATATTCCGAGTATTCTTCCTTCTGCATGTTCAGTATAGAAATAGAATGGGGGCTATCTTGACAATGGGACTGCATGCCATAATTGTTGATGATGAGCGACTCGCTCTAAAGAAAATGGAAAAGCTGCTTACCGAACAAATCGGACGAAATAAAATCGAGCGAATCATCACCTGCTCCAACCCCTGTGATGCAATCGATATCGCTCAGCATGAGTCGCTTCACGTCGCATTCTTAGATATAGAAATGCCTGAGATTAATGGATTCGAACTAGCAGAACGTCTGCTGCAAATCCATCCCCAGCTTCATATTATATTTGTTACTGCCTATCAAGAGTATGCGGTCAAAGCATTTGAGCTCAATGCACTTGATTACTTATTAAAGCCCGTGCATCACAATCGGCTTGCCTTAACATTGCAGCGGCTCACGCTGTCCAATCCCCCTGCTGGGGAACGTACTGCTGCCAGTGTAAATACTCCCAAACCAACACTATGCTGCCTGCAAAGCCTCCACTATGTGAATGCAGCAGGAACCGCACAGCGCTTCCCATGGAAAACACTGAAGGCTCAAGAACTGTTCGCATACCTGCTCTATTACCGAGAGAAGACCGTGAATAAGCAAATACTAATGGATTTGCTCTGGCCGAAGTATGATACGGAACGCGCCACGACGCAACTGCATACCGCTATTTATCAGATCCGGAAAATGATCAAGTCCGCAGAGCTTGATTTAGAAGTGAAGTATAAGGACGATGGATATCGTCTGGCTTGGGGTGCGCTAAAGCTTGATGTAGAAGAATGGGAATGCTCTGTACGTGAGGCACCTCCCTTGGATGCGGATAACTTGCCCCGGCATCTTGCCATTATGAATGCATACGCTGGTGATTATTTAGAAGAGCACCGCTATGCATGGGCTGAGTATGAATGGGAACGTATCCGTACCATTTGGCTGAATCATACGGAAGCAATCGCTCAATATTACGTATCTCAAGGTCAGCACTCAGAGGCCATACTGATCTATCGCCAAATAATAGACAAATTCCCTCACATGGAGCATGGCTACTTCGCACTGATGAACATTTATGCGTCATTGCATCATGCGTCTGAAGTACGCAAGCAGTTCAATCTCCTGACTTGCAAGCTGGAAGAAGAGTATGATGCAGCTCCCAGCAAGGAAATTGTAGATTGGTATAAGCATTGGCTAAGGGGAGCGTTTACGTCTAACGAATCCGCCATCTAGCAAGCTTGATCGAGTATTTGATAGATTTCTTTATCGTCCCGATGATTTATCGGGACTTTTTATGTTTCTCCAGCTTATAGGCAATTAGGATTCATTTCCTTATCGATGCATAAACACCCACTTTTCCTCCTTTTTTGCTTTTCTCCATAAAAAAGTGAAATTAAATCTGTTTAACATCCCATTTTGCTGGGTAATTTCACATGTCAGAAAACACTTTCTGAAAGTTTCATGAAGTTTGACAAAACTGAATCATTTAGTAGAAAATAATTCAGTTGCAAAAAATTTAAAAAATAGGAGATTCTAAGCATGAACTACCTTAGAAAGACATTATACGGTCTTTTCATAGTCGCTATTATGTTGAATCTTGTTCTGCCTCCCACGCTTGTTCAAGCGTATGATGGGTTGCCGAATACATTCTTCAATACCGGAGATCGTAATGTCGCAAGCGTAACCGACCTCACCTATGGCAAGGATCCTAACAGTGGAAAAGATCCTAGCAGCGTGACGAAGGTTACCTACGGAGCAATTACGGACAATATCCTTGCTTCTGTATCCATAACAGATGCGAAGGGGAATAATATTTCGTCTATTCGTCCAAATCTAAATGAATACGTGAAGATAGACTATACTTGGAAGCTTCCAGCCGGTCACCATTACGGCGCTGGCTCAACCTTCACATTTCAGCTTCCAGACAAGTTCCAGTTGTCCGCTCCGATTACAAATCAACCTTTGAATAAAGGCGGAATCGAATACGGTACCTTTGATATTACACCGAATGGACAAGTAACGTTTACATTCAATGATGAAATTGAGGATGGCCAGGAGCTAGTCGGCGATTTCTTTGTATGGAGATATTTTGACGAGAAAAAGTTTGAAGGCGGAACCCAGCAAGAAATCATCTTTGATATTCAAGGGGACTCCAGCTTCGAAATCCCTATTCATTTCAACAAAAACCCAAACAGCAAAGAAATCACGAAGCGCGGAACGGCCAATCGCACAATCAATCCTACGGAAATTGAGTGGGTTGTGGACTTCAATACGAGCGAAGGCAATATGAACAACGCTGTCTTTACCGATATGCTGCCAGACGGCTTGGAAATCGATATGAGCTCTATTACGGTACATAAGCTTGACGTTCAATTGAATGGAACCGTTAAGGAAGCCGAGAAAGTTGCTTACCTACCAGTCCGCGAAGCCAATGGCTTCAAAATCGAGCTGGGCAATATACATAATGCCTATCGCGTGAAATACAACACCAAGATTACCAAGACAGAAGATAAGCGCTATACCAATGCTGTTCAGATCACTGGAGACAATCATAAGCCACTAACGATTTCTTCGAATGTGGATGTAAGATTCAGCAAGCCGCTAGAGAAACAATCTACTGGCTATGCGTCATCTACGCAAACGATCAATTGGAAAATTGAATATAATTACAACGAGCGTGAAATCGAACAAGCGAATGCTTGGATTGCCGATGTTTTTGACACGTCCGTTCAAGAATTAAACGAGGATTCATTCGTCGTAAACGAAATGTCTATTGACGATAACGGATACGCAACTGTTGTCAGAAAAGTAGGCAAAGATGAATATACAGTTGTAAAAACAACCGACGGATTTAAGCTTCAATTCAAAGATAAAGTAATGAAAGCTTATTCCATCGAGTATTCGACGAAATCCATTAACCGAGTTTATGAGAATGGAACAATTAAAAACAAAGTCACGATTCACGACAACACCTCCAAGGAGGCGTCAAGGGACATTTACCCTGTCATCTTCTTCAAGGGGCATGAACGTATTGACTATGCCAAGAAAACAATCGATTGGTATCTCAGCTTGAATCAAGACAACAAGGTGATGGAAAATATCACCATTGAAGATACATTCAAGACGAACGGCTTAACTATAAACCAGCAGAGCCTCGAGGATAGCTTAAAGGCTGCTGGATTTACCAAAGATAAAGATTATACGATAAATTATGTAGCAGATCCTACAAATACCCGCTATCATAGCGGATTTACGATTACATTTAAAACGAACATTACTTCGAGTCTAGTCATTCGGTATCAGACTGCATTCGATCCAGTTCTAAATAACGCTAGCTACACAAATGGCGCAACCCTGAATTGGAAAGAAAACAATAAAGATATGAAGCCTATCTATAAAGAAGATACCGTAACTCCGGATGGCTATACGAAGAACAATGGGAATAAAACAGGTAAATATGATGCCCGCTCAAAGGAAATTACGTGGACGATTGATATCAACTACAACCTTCATCACATCGGGCAAGCTGTGCTTCGCGACTTCTATACAGGCGAGCAGACATTTGTTGACGGCTCCTTGACTGTGCGCGAATTGATCTTGTCAGGCGGCGCGAATGGAGTTCAAGAAGGCAGCACCATAAACGATTATACAATCGAAAAGAAAACTGAAAATAATAAATCGGGCTTCGAATTAACGTTCAACAACCCAATCAACAAGGCTTACCGGATTACGTATAAGACAAGCCTTAAAAATCAATCTGTCGTCAAGACCTACAGCAACGGTGCTACGTTGGAGGATAAATCTACTTCCAAAAAAGTGTTCGACGGCAAGGCTTCCGTGACACCGAAATACGGCGATGAATATGTATCCAAAACGGGTGTCCAAGGTAAAGGGGAAAAGTCGGACATCGCGTTCTGGACCGTCAACATTAACCGCAGCCAATCGCATATCAAGGCCGGTTCTGTTCTAACGGATACGCTGTCAAGCAGCCAAAAGCTTGTGCCAGAGTCGATTAAGCTGTACAAAACGACCGTGTCACAGAATGGAACCTTGACTAAGGCTTCCACTCCAATGGATTTGGAACAAATCGCGGAATGGAAGACCAAGGGCAACAAACTTACTCTTACCTTCAAGACAGAGCTAGATAAAGCTTACGTATTAGAGTATCAATCCTTTATCGATGCCGATAATGGCGAGAATGTAAGCAATAAGGTATCCTTTGAAGGCCAATCCTCCGGAACGGTGAACGGCAACGGATCATCAAGCATCAAAGTTGAATTCGCGGGAGCCGGAGGCGGAGCAAGCACCTCCAGCCGCGGTAAGTTGAAAGTCCAAAAAGTCGATACTGCTACAGCAGCGCTGCTGGAAGGCGCGAAATTCGGGCTGTACGATAAATCGGGAACAATCCTGCTGCAAGAGGCTGAGACAGACAAGGACGGAATCGCGACATTTACCGATTTGCGATTTAGACAATACAAAGTTAAAGAGATGGCCCCTCCTCCAGGCTACTTGCTGCCGCAAAAACCGGAGCAGGTCATCACTCTGAGCAAGGATGGTCAGGTCGTCACAATTAAGAACACCAAAATCGTAAGGGATTATGAGCTCACGAAGGTAGATGCTGAAAATAGATCCAAGCTCCTTGAAGGCGCTGTGTTCAAGCTTCAGCGTTTTGATGGGGTCGGATATGCAGATGTTGTTGGATATACGAACCTTCCTACGAAAAAGAACGGTAAGCTAAAGCTTACGGATCTTCCGCCAGGTCAATATAAGCTGGTGGAGGTTCAAGCTCCTGCCGGCTATAAGCAGGAAGATAAGGAAATTCCATTTACAATTGATGAAAATCAAATCGTGCAAAAAACGGGTACCGTGACAAACAATCGAATTAAAGGCTCTGTTGAACTGACAAAGGTTGATGACAACAAACCTGCTTCTCCTCTTGCCGGAGCGGAGTTCGAGCTTCAAGATAGGAAAACGGGTAAAGTCGTACGCAACAAACTGATTACCGGCATAGACGGTAAGGTGAGCGCGGGCAATTTGGATATCGGAAGCTATCAATTTGTGGAGAAGGCAGCACCTAAGGGGTACAAGCTCAATGCGACTCCACTGAAATTTGATATTATAGATTCGACCAAGATCGAACTCACATTCAAAAATGAAAAGTTTCCAGGTTCCTTAAAGCTCTTGAAGATTGAAACCGGTAAGACTGATAAAAGACTTAAAGGGGCTCAATTCCGCCTGCTCGATGAGAACCAACAGCCGCTACTCGATAAGGACGGAAAACCTTTCTCGATTCAGACTACTGATAAGAATGGACTTATTCTCATTCCGAATCTGAAGGCAGGCACTTACTATATCGAAGAGATTAAGGCTCCGACTGGCTATCTCATTGATAAGAAATTGACGATGTTCACCATTACGAGTGAACAAGAAACATTTGTTACTGTCGAAAATTCACGCGAACCCATTCCAGGTTCCTTGAAGCTCTTGAAGATTGAAACTGGCAAGGCTGATAAAGGACTCGAAGGCGCTCAATTCCGCCTGCTCGATGAGAACCAACAGCCGCTACTCGATAAGGACGGCAAGTCTTTCCCGATTCAAACGACAGATAAGGATGGTCTCATTATCATTCCTGATCTGAAGGCGGGCACTTACTATATCGAAGAGATTAAGGCTCCGGATGGCTATCTTATTGATAAGAAGTTGACGATGTTCACCATTGCGAGTGAACAAGAAGCACTTGTTACTATCGAGAATGCTCTAAAGCCAATCGAGCCGATCGATCAAGAACAACCAATTGATCCAAAGCCTCATGTCGATGAGGAGAAGCCGAAGGAACCGACAAGTAATGAAAATGAGAAACCTATAAAACCTGAGGAACCAAGTCAGCCAGAGAAGCCTGAAGATAACAGTATCCCAGGCCATATCATTGACGGCTCCGATAAAGAACCTGGCCAAGAAACGGGCAAGGAAACAGGCGACAAGCCTAATAAGGAAACGGACACAGGCAATCAACCTGATGATAAACCCGGCAATAATGAGGATTCCGGCAAAAAACCAGGAAACAATTCGGATAACGATTCGGGCAGTACCAAAGGTGATAATCCAAGCAGCAACAACGGCTCAAAAGACAAGTCAAAAGATAAAGAAACATCTGACAAAGTAAAAGATAAGAGCGTCAGCGATCAAATCAACACTCGCGAACCAAACCGGAAACAGGATAAACCCGGCAAGGTTCTCCCGAAAACAGGTGAAGACAGCCCGCTGCCTATGCAGCTTGCTGGTCTGGCGCTTGTGATGCTAGGCTCTGTATTATTCGCCATTCGTAAGAAATGGATGAAATCATAATAGCAAGTAATGAGACAAGAGGCCTGCTGAGTTTATCAGCAGGCCTCTTTATTTCCTCGACTAACATGGCCCTAACACACCTTAACAACCACTTTCTATTATTTCATAACCTCTTAACTGAATACGGCGCGGAGATGAATGATCTCATTCTACACAGAGAGGAGTTGATATTTACTCCATTTTCGAGTAAAGTAATAACTGTGCATACTGTGTATTCAATAAATACACAGTATGCACAGTTTCGAGCAAAGAGGGTATTTCATGAACATTATTATTAAGAACGTATCCGATGTTCCCTTATATCAACAGATCAAGGATCAAATTAAGGATGCGATCCTGCGCGGCGACCTGAAAGAAGGCGAACTGCTTCCCTCCATTCGCTCGCTTGCAAACGACTTGCATGTCAGCGTGCTGACGACAAAACGAGTATACGCCGAATTGGAGGGAGAAGGGTTTATCATGACGAGAGCCGGTAAGGGCTCGTATGTGGCGCCAGAGAGCCAAGAGCTGCTGGCAGAATCCAAACGGCATCTTGTGGAATCAAAGCTGGCTGAAGCATGGGAACTGTCCCGAACACTAGGCATTCCTAAGGAAGAACTAAACGCAATGATGGAACTGCTATTTGTAGAGGAGGAAGAGCAATGAGCCATTTGGAAGTTAAGAATCTAAATGTCCAATTTGAACACTTTCGTCTAAATAATATTAGCTTTGCCCTGCAAGAAGGCTGTATTACCGGCTTCATTGGCACAAATGGTTCTGGCAAAACGACAACCATTAAAGCAATTTTAGGACTCATTCAAAAGGACGGCGGCAACGTATCGTTTTTAGGCAAAGAAATGGACAAGCACGAGCGCGAGCTGAAAAATCGCATCGGCATCGTATTTGATGAAGGCTATTTTTATGATGAAATGACGCTGTCGGAAATGAAGAGCATCCTAGCTCCAGCCTACACCAACTGGGATGAGTCCGTGTTCCAACGTTATATCCAGCGCTTTAACCTGAAGCTTAATCAGAAAATATCTACCTTATCCAAAGGTATGCGCATGAAATACGCCATAGCGCTCGCGATGTCGCATCATGCAGATCTGCTCATTATGGATGAGCCTACAAGCGGCCTCGATCCACTCGTCCGAAGCGAACTGATGGAGCTTCTATTGGAATTCATGAACGAGGAAGGAAAGAGTGTATTTTTTTCCACACATATTACGTCTGACTTGGAGAAAATCGCTGACACACTCCTGATGATTGATCAAGGGGACATCCTATTTCACGCGGGTAAGGATGAGCTCCTGGATTCGCATGCACTTGTGAAGGGAGACAAAAAGCTGCTCAATGAACAGACGGAACCGCTCTTCTTATCCCTGCAAGTAACTGCATATGGATTCGAAGGGATAACCCGCAACATTCAAGAGGTTCGACAGCTCATGGGCAATGTGCATATGGAGAAGCCGTCCATCGAGGCAATTATGCTGGCTTATATAGGAGGACATCGACATGCTCATTAATCTTGTCAAAAAGGATCTCATTCTTGCGAAGAAGTATTTGCTGTTCATGCTGCTGTTCGCCGCTATCGGGCCGCTCTTCCTATCCTATCGGATGCAGCTGCATGACAGTGGAAGCATCAGCTTTCTAGTCACTGTACTCTTTATGGAATTTATCTTATTCAATTCGGTATCAGTTTCAGAGGAGAAATATAAAGGAGCTTCGCTTCTGTGCGCCACTCCTTATACGCGCAACGCTTTAGTGCAAGCAAAGTATCTGCTTATCTGCACCATATTTGTGATTGCTTTCGTTATTTATACGATTGCGTCTCTTGTCGTACCGCAGGTCTTGAGCCGTTTGAGCCTGTCGGGCATAGGAACCGCCTTGTTATTCATCAGCTTGTACTTCGGCGTGTTTATTCCGATGCAATATAAGTACGGTTATGAGAGAACGAAGTTCGTGTCCATGATGGTGGTCTTTGTAACGCCATTTATCGTTCCTGTAGTGATGAAATGGTACCAATCCCGACCTGCTTCGCTTTCATTCACGCTTCCTTTGCCGCAGGAAATTCAACAATGGATTCCATGCATCCTTGCATTTGTGATCGGTATTGTGTCGATGAAAATATCCATGCGTATTTATGCAGGGAAAAACTTATAAATAGCACCTGTACATTTCATAGAACGGCTAATAAAGAAGGGCTGCCTGCAGATCAATGAAGATGACCCTCTGGCAGCCCAGTTATCAACTACTAGTCACTTGTATCTGCAAGAGATTACTTCACAATAACAAAGGATACACTTGTCCCTTCATTCACCTTGCTCCGAATTAGGAGACCTGTACCATACAGCTGCTTCAATCGCCGATCCGTGTTGAGCAGCCCAATCCCCCGCTTCTCAATGCCGTGGAATTCAAGCAGGCTGTCTACCCGCTGAGCATCCATGCCTACACCGTCATCACGTATTTCTACCTGGACACACTGGCCATCCTGTACGATCCGAATCCATACCGTTCCTCCACGAGCTCGGCTGAGCACTCCGTGTCGAATCGCATTCTCGACTAAAGGCTGAATGGTCAGTGGCGGAATCATAGCCTGAATGCTATAATTCAGTTCCCATACGACTTGGATTCTATCTTCGAAACGAGCGTGCTCAATGAATAAGTAGGAACGAACGAGATCTAGCTCATGTTCGATTGGGACAAGCTTGGACGAGTTTAAAAAATCAAAGCTGATTCGCAAATAAGAGCTGAATGCCTCGATGAGATCATTCATCTTGTTCGTATCAAAATCGCTGAGCGCCGTAATCGTGTTCAATGTATTGAACAGGAAGTGCGGTTGAATCTGTGCCTGCAAGTAAGCCGCCTCCATACGAAGGCGTTCATTTACCGCCCGCTTCAGTTCTGTCAGCGCGTGCACACGCGATCGTAATTCCATCGCATCAACCGGCTTCGTCACATAGTCATTCGCACCGGCCATAAATCCCGAGTGTATGTCCTCAGCATTGCTTCTAGCCGTTAAAATCAAAATTGGTAGCTCCAAAATGGAGAATCGCTCGCGAATAAGCCGCGTCAGCTCATACCCTGACATATGCGGCATCATGACGTCGGAGATGATCAAATCCCACTGGGCTGTATCCAACTTGCTTAAGGCCTCCTTGCCGCTCGTCGCCCTCACAACCTCATATTGATCGGCGGACAAGATGTCCCCGAGTATTTTTAAATTCACGCGATCATCATCGACAATCAATATCATTGGTTTATACAGAGTGGAGGCCGTCTGCTGTTGCACCACATGAAGCTCGTCAGAGATCATGTTCATATCTCTTGCAGCCTGAGTAGACACAATAGCCTCGACCGGGTTCTCCTCCTGCACAAGCGGAATTGTGCCCGGTTCGGCCAATTGCAGGGTGAAGGAAAATACGGATCCCTTCCCAAGTTGCGATTCCACCTCCAATACTCCGCCATGCAGCTGCACCATTTGTTCACAAATGCGAAGTCCAAGTCCGATTCCCCCGGCACTTGCAGTTGTATCTGCAGTTCCTTGTTCATAAGCATGGAATGCCCGCTCCTGCAATTCCTTAGTCATGCCAATGCCTGTGTCAGCAACAGAGATATAGGCCAGTCCCTCCCGAACCTCTGCGGAAATCGTTATTGAACCCTCATCCGTGAACTTGATTGCATTATGCACAAGATTGGACAACACTTGAACTAATCGCTTCTCGTCCGCTATAACAGGCGGAAATGTCTCTGGTATCGCCATAACCAGTTGGATCGGCTTGCCCTCCATCATGAAGCGGAGCATGTCCAGCACGCCAGACACCGCCGATTGCACACGAAGCGGAGAACACTGCAAAATGACTTTGCCTTCCCGTAGCTGCGCCAAGTCAAGTAAATCATTGATTGTATGCGACATGCGACGGCTGATCGTAATAAGCAGCTCCATATCTTCCCTGCTCTTCTCATCCATCCGCTGCTTTTCGCGTGCGACGACGGACTGCGCAATGTTAATGACGCCGTGCAGCGGCGTACGCAATTCATGCGACGTGTTTGCCAAAAATAGATCCTTCTTCTCATCAGCCTCCCTCAGTTGCTCGTATAATCTTGCATTCTCTTCAGCATTGCGAAAATACCTTTTGAACCAATACGCCGAAAATCCAACGATCGAGGCGATGATGTTGATCGGATAGTAAATCATATTTTTCGTTCCATTATAAATAAAAATGCTCCAGGTAATCCCTGACATGACACTGACAGCCGCAAGCAGTAAAATATAGGCTTCCCTACGATTTTGATAGACCATCTGCACAATCAGGGATGATAACCAAATAATTGGGAAGAGATAAAGCACGCTGAAAATCTTATAGGCCGTCGTGAAGAAAATATACGGTGCAGGGGCAACAAGCACAAAAATTGTAAACAAGACTAAGAAGCCCATATATCCGTAGAACAGCTTTCCGCGCCGTGTAAATTCGGAAAAGTTCCTTCCCATAATCATCATAAAGCAGGCATGCCACAAATAAGCAAGAATCTTGATTCGAAGCGCCCAGGTATAATTGATTGGAAGCCATAGCAGCAGGATAGAGTCATTGTCAGCTATGACCAATATGCCTGTCATTGTCATTAATAACCCGAATATAATAAACGTCTTCTCTCTCGGATTAAAGCAAAACAAAATGACGGCATATAGGCCGTGCAGCATCAAAATAATAAAGGTAACTAATTGAAACCCGATGGAATACCAGCGTTGAAATTCAACCGCCGCCTGCGTTCCGAATCGTATAGAACGGGCGATGCCCCCTTTAAAGGGATCATCAAAGTTGGAGACCTGAAGCAGAACCTCGATAGCGCCTTGTCCCTCTGCCTTAATCTCGTGGGAAACGGTAAAGGATGCCCGCTCGGGTCGATACAACTCTTTATTGGTGGATACTACCCCCAATTCCGCTTCGATCTGCCCATTGGTCAGAAAGACGGTGGCGGCTTGAATTTCTCTGATCCAAAAAGTGTAGGGCTGATTTACCGGCTGATCGACCAATACGCGAAGCCGGTACGTCCCATAACCATATGAATTGCTTTTATGCTGCCGCCAACCCTCTCTCCAATCCCCTGGAACCTGCACATAGCTGGATTGGCCTTGGAATTGACGAATCTCATCTTCATTAGATATCAATGCATCCGGATAAAACTCCCACTGCCCATCCAAATATACAGTATGCTTGTTGTCCAGCTTCATCCCGCGCAAATCAGCTACCCCTTTAGTTACCCTGACATGCTGTGATGATTCCAAGGTTATAAGCCACGTTACGTGGATACCGGCAAGCAGAAGCACGAACAATAACGTACTCACGATAATTCGTTTTTTGTTCATCATAATATGGGGTGTCGACAGCAAGCGCCCCTTCCCTGCCCCCTTCAATCGCTATCTTTCGCCAATCTCTGCAATGATAAAGGCGAAGGACATTACCCTTGCTTTATCTACCGTACCTGCTAATCTTCATTTGATATTCGATTACGATCGCACGTATACATCTCAAAAACTTCCTTGTTGTCGATATACACCTTGAAGGTGGCGGCTGTCTCCTATTGTGCTGCCAGCTTACTTGTAGCAGTGAATGACCAGAAGTCTTAGCTCCCTCCGATTGGAATATAGGCTTGTCCTATTTACACACGAATTCTATGTCCACTCTATTGGATCATGATTGCTTGACATTCTCGCACTACATGGGTATTCATCCATATTTGTCCATAATCTCTACCATTCTATAGCAACAGTCAGAATTGCACAACGGACATAATGGCGAACGACGGCAGGAGAGCTTCCCAATCCAGCTTGACTTTTTGCCGCCGCCTGCCTTCAGAAACTATGCCCCTCTGCCCGGGTAAATGTATGTCTTTGTACCGATTTTCGCAGAGATACTCCATCCATCATGATCTGTAACAGCAGCTGTGATTGAATTGCTTCTGCCATACTGCAATTGCCGCAGAGCATCAAAATCCGGATTTACAACCTCATTGGAGAGATAGGCGGAAATCTTGCTGCCCGGCTTCCGCGCTTTATTTAACGCGGTAATCATGCCCTGCGATGAGGTGATGCCGATGCCATGCCCGTAATAGAGATCATTGCCTAGCTTCACTACATTTTCCCCTTGCCATTCCGGCGTACGCGGATTATAATCGGGATTCTTAAAATAGAGAATATCCCCTACATAGGCCTCTGCGAGATTGGGATTTGAAACGAGGCGCAGGTTGCGGTCGTAATTCCAATCCCACAGCAATAAATCTTGAAAGTAACGATTAAACACTGCCTCTCCAAGCGTGTCAATTACCGCCTTATAGAGCACAATGACAATCGCGGTCGCACATTCGAAAGCATACTGATCTCCATTATGAAAAATATCGTTGATTGCAGTCGATGGCATGACACCGCTTCGTAATTGAAAGCCTCCCCTGTCCGTACGTATCCAGTACCTTTTATTGCATCTGGAATCATCAAATCCAGCAAAGTCAGCCCCACTGTTATGCAGCGCCTTCGCTGCTTTGACAATATTGGAGCGCATCTTCAACTCAAATTTCAAGTCGTCCAGAGAATTGTAGGAGTACACGACAGGGCTCTTCTGCTTCGCTGCAAGCACACTTCTCTCCAGCTCCGTTAATCCCAATGCAGCAAGTTGCCCCGAATTAACACCTGCAATCTCGATCATCTTATCTCCCCCTACGACCTACTGATTATCGAACGCTTTGCGGGAATGGGAACCCATGAAGCGGATCATACTTCTGACTAATTGCTTGTAAGCATGCAGCGTTGCGTCCAAGGTAAGCTTTTTCGTAGTTTCTTAATTTACTTTTCATGTGGGTCCCTTTTAACAACAGGTAACATGATCCCTGTTACCTCTTCTGAATGGTGATTACATTTTACGGTGCGCCCGCTCAATACTAACTTTGGATGCCCCTACAGTTAACCCTCCAGCCTCCGATTGTCATCGTATCTGTGACTCCCTGATTGCAAAAAAAGACATTCACCTACTGTACTCTATGCATACTCTTCCGCACACGTTCATGCAGAAATGAGAGTCGAATGGAGACAGCACATAAATCATTTTCACAAAATTATAGAAGGCGAGACATCTTCTACAATGTGGAAATTAAAGCGTTTATCGGCTACAATAGTGGTTAATATCTTGGCCAGTGTTCACCCCTATTTCTGTTCTTCTACTTTCCCAGATCACTCCAACCACACGACATCCGAATCCCTTATAGTGAAAAAGCTCTATTCAATTATCCCGACGGATCTTCTCGACTGTCTCATTCCGGTATAAGAGCGTGTAAGATACCGCCGTTTAGCATACACCACACCGTTACCCACTTCATATGAAAGGAGGGGTCGCTGCTTTCTGCATATACAGAATGTGTGATTACGAAACGAATATGTACCATCATTGGAGGAGGAATATTGATGAATTTTGGAATGCAGTATGGAAGTAGATTCTATTTGCATGTCAAATGGTTCGCAGGCGATCTTGAGTGGACTCCGCAACCAATAGGCAAGGTAATTACCCCCGCCTTCTTATTCTGGTTCAGCTTCACGCTTGTCGTATTGTTGCTTGTTTCCCGGTATAACGCAGCCTTGGATCATATTTCGGCGGTTCGGAAGGTACATTCTTTTCTCAATAAGTTAAAACGTTTTCATCTTTTGATCATGCGTGTCGGTCTCGTAATTGCACTGCTGCTTCAACTTATTACCGGGGCTTATTTGGCTCCTACCTTTCAAATTGAGACATGGTGGATCTATGCGCTGCTTATTATCGCGATACTTGGCCTGCTTCATCGCGCAACCCTCGCAGTAAGCGGCCTAGCGATTGGTATCCTATATGTGATAGCACTGACGGATTACGGAATGTTCCATGTGCTAGACTACATGTTCTATCTCGGTGTCATCTATTTTTTGCTTGTGGCGAACACGAGATGGAAGCGTACTGGTATACCCATTCTCTATGTATGGACCGGATTGTCCCTTGCTTGGCTCGCAATGGAGAAGCTAACACTTGCGAAGCTGGCCTGCTCGCTCATGCATGAGTACGGCATTCCGTCACTGGGCTTTACTGTGGAGGATTTCGTACTCATTAGTGCCTTTATCGAGCTTGGATTAGCCTGGGCCTTCATTGTCGGCATTATGAATCGCTTTACGGCGCTGCTGCTGACTGGATTATTTCTGCTTACTACAACGGTGTTCGGCTTCACTGAAATCGTCGGCCATATGGTCATGCATACGATTCTGCTAATCTTCCTCATCGTCGGACGAAACGACATATTTTCTATCCTGCATACTCGACGTCCTCCCAAGCTGCGCAGCTTCTTTGTGGTACTTCATTTCTCCATTATGATATTCAGCATGATGACCTTATACATATGGATGGGTCAGCCTCGCAGCGGTTTTTCCGTTCCTCTCCCAATGCCACAAGCAGTGCAAGCGAGTAAAATACCGGCATTCTGCCCAATCAAATGACATAGCAAAGAGCATTCCATAAACCTCGTATATAATGTCGACCTAAAGTAAAAGCGTTATAACTTATTGACCGCTGGTGCCTACACGTTAATAAATGTATTCTTGCTAAAGAAATAAAAAAGACACCATTCAGGTGTCTTTTTTCATGATGCTGCATCGTATTGTGTCTTGATTATCCTTCCAAATCCACGTTATGGTACACTTGCTGAACATCATCAAGGTCTTCAAGCGCGTCAATCAGTTTCTCGAATTGTACCTTTTGATCCTCTTCCAGCGTGACTTCAGTCTGAGGCAGCATTGTAATTTCAGCTACACTGAATTCGCTGATGCCTTCATTCTTCAGCGCCTGCTGTACAACATGGAATTGATCAGGCTCAGCATAGATAATTACGGCTTCGTCCTCTTCCAAAATATCGCGCGCATCCACATCTGCGTTCATCAGGATCTCCAGTACATCGTCCGCGCTCTTGCCTTCCAGACCGATTACGGCTGTAGGACTGAACATGTATGTTACGGAGCCGCTTACTCCAAGGCTGCCGCCATTTTTGTTAAATGCAGCACGAACCTCGGAAGCGGTACGATTCACGTTATTTGTCAATGCATCCACGATGATCATGGAGCCGCTTGGACCAAAGCCCTCATAGCGAAGCTCGTCATAGTTCTCATCGGAGCCGCCTTTTGCTTTCTCAATTGCGCGATCAATGATCGCCTTTGGTACATTGTATGTTTTGGCACGTTCCACAACAAATCGTAATGTTTGGTTCAGCTCAGGATCAGGCTCGCCTGACTTCGCTGCAACGTAGATCTCTCTGCCGAAACGCGCATATATACGACTCGTATTCGTGTCCTTAGATGCTTTTTTCTCCTTAATATTGTTCCATTTACGCCCCATACTGTATCTCGCTCTCTTTCCGCATAAAGTATGCATACTCCTAATAATTATATCTTTTCAGGGGAACTTGGGCAAATATGAAAACTTTTGATTTTCAATTCTTAGCTAGTTATACGGGCTTATTTTACGTCAAAATTCGAACATTTCGAGGACCTAGAGGCCCCTTTCACTATGCCCAATCGTACAAAGGTGTAAAAAACAGAAAGCTGTGATAAAATACTGTAATTGCACCCGCTATTTTGTTAGGGAGGTTTAGTGAATCACCATGCTCATTATCGGTATCACCGGAGGCACCGGATCCGGCAAAACAACGGTTGCCAAGTCCGTCATTGACCGTCTTGGTTCAGAAAAGGTTACATTCATTTCCCAAGACAACTACTACAAAGATCATTCTCACCTCAGCATGGCTGAACGCGAAGTGATCAACTTCGACCACCCCCTCGTGTTCGACAACGAGTTGCTGATTGAGCATGTAAATTTGCTCAAGGAAGGCAAGACTGCATATGCACCGGTATACGACTTTACGATTCATGCCCGTTCCAAGGATGAAACGGTAGAGCTGAAGCCGAACAATATCATCATCATCGAAGGGCTCCATGTGCTGTTCGATGAAAATTTGCGTCATTTGCTCGATATTAAGGTATTCGTAGATACTGATCCTGACGTGCGTATCCTGCGCCGTGTACTTCGCGATATTGAAGAGCGCGGTCGGACGATTCATTCGGTATACAATCAATATTTGACCTCGGTCAAGCCTATGCACGAAGCATTTATCGAACCTTCTAAAAAGTACGCTGACTTGATTATCCCTGAAGGCGGCCAGAACGAAGTAGGCATTCACATGCTGTCTGTGCTGACAGAAAAGTATTTGACGAGCGAGTGGAATTCATGAGAAAAAGCCGATCAAGTGACAGACCTGTGTCTGCCATTCGATCGGCTTATTTTCTGCGCTCTACTTCGTAGATTCAACATTTTCAAGCGTCTTCATGCCATCGGCTCCAAAAATGTTGTATATACCGAATTCATAGAAAGAATAGCCATAATCCGTATTTCTTTGGATGCCTTCAAATTTCACATATCTTGCTTCTGTTGGCGTGAAATGAATTGTATCTCTTCCATCCTGTGCCGTAATGACGCCGTCATTCTTCGACGTTACATTTACCCACTCTTTCTTATCTTGAGAGACAAGAATTTTATACGTTTTGGCACGAGCATACTCCCAATCGATGCGGATCGTATCGAATTCTTTTACATCGCCAAGATCAACCATGAACCAAGAAAGATCTACATAGTTGCTTGCCCATCTCGTCGCAGGGAGGCCATCTACTGCTTTTTGCGGCATGTAATTTGGATTATTTCCTTCTACGGAAGATGCCTCTACTGTTTTATTTTCCGCCATATTGCCAAGAAGGTAGTAGGCATGATCCTTCAGCGTGTTATAGGCGCCATCTGCAATTTGACCTTTGATCTTCTGGAACTCCAGCATCGCATTGAAGATCTTAATGTGCTTTTTGAACTCTTCTGCACTACCTTCCGCTTGTTTTGCATTGTACAAATGTGTCTGCAAAGCTCCAGCCGCCGCATCATTATTGAACTGATTCTCTTTCTCGAATTGGTCTACAAACGTTTTGATCAGATCCACATTTGTGCTAGCCTCTATCACATAAGTTGTCTTTTTCGACTTGCCCGAGGTCACCGTAACAGTCAGCTCATGCTTGCCAAGCTTGCCTGCCAGGTTAATCGGTGTACCCGATGTGTAGGGCTTGCCATCAAACGTAGCTGTAACCTTTGCAGCCCCGCTTCCATCGTCATCCTTCAACTTCCATGTAAATTGAACCGTTTCCGTTGCTGGTACCGTTGTATGGCTTTCAATCGGCTGCCCGTTCATTTGTACTTCAGCATCAGAAGGAATACCGCTATTCACGCTATATGTGCCCTTTACGAATTGGTACAGCCAATCATACAGAATTCGGTTGGATGGATCCTTGCTTACTGCTGAATGATATACAGCGTCACTGCCTTGATAGTAGGCATTGTAGCCATTTTGCATAAACCCATTCTCTGCGCCATTATTCAAGTACTCGATATACTTTTCACGGAAATGATTGTCTGTCAGCATCCGATCATCGAACTCCAGCTCATTGCCCATGCCGTGCCGCTTCGATAAATACGCTGCATCCTGCAAGCGCTCAGGGTCGATATCTTCCTCGAAGAAGTAGTTCGGCTGGTAAGCTACGTTGTCGATGCCAACATCCTTCCACATGAATGTCTTGTATCCTGAGAAGAACGGAATCCAGAACAACTTCATGCCCATGTCATGCACTTTCGCGCTTGTCTCACGAAGCATGTCTGGCCCTTTACGATGCGTGCTGATCTGCTCATCCAGCCAGTACATGCCGACAAGCTCCAAATTAGAGTAGTTGGCAGCGTCCCACATCTGCTTCACTTGATCCAGCCACCAGTGAACGGCTTTCACTCGGTTAGCGAAAGCTTGTTCCACGCCAATCGAGTCGCTGAAGCTTAAGTTGCCGTCGCCAATATCGCCGAAGTCTGTCGTACCTTCAACTGGAAACGGGATCATATACACAACTTTCGTTTTGTGGTTAGGATCATTCAGCTTCGCCCCAACTTCTTTGGTCGCTTCATTTAATTGATACATATCGCCTTGCGCTGCAAATGTCTTTTCCAAGTACCATTTCCAGTCATCCAGCTTACCATTCAGCCCCAAATTGCGACCTGATGGCGTATCCAGACCGAGATAAAGAATTCCATCGAACAACCAATCCTTCGGATTGCCCGTCTCATCTACATAACTAATATTCGGGATAATGCGTTCCTTCGTCCAATCTCCCTTGTTATTCGCATAATGTCCATTGTACAGCAGCCCAAGGTCGCTAATTCCGGCTGTTGCCTCTCCCGGAGTTTGGTAAGCTGGGGTCTGCGTAGGAACGGTGTCTGCTCCTTGCACCTTCCCGTCTTCGCCCATAATTTCGATTTCATCGACTAACGTCATGGCCCTAGGATGCATCATGAAGCTAACCTTCACATACCGTGCATAAGCGATGCCTCCGTAAGCCAATCCTTCTTTGTTCGGATCTTTGATTCCATCTTTGTTGCCCTTCCATTCGAACGTCTCTTCATGCTGTCCGTCTATCCATAACGTTTGGAGCGCATTATGGGATAATAGGCCCCAATTATCCTTGTCGTCGGATACGTAAATGGATACTGTCAACGGCAGAAGGACATTATTGTTCGGCCAATCCTGCATGAAATGAGCCTTAACGGATGAGATTGATTTATTCTCACCGAGATCAAATACCACTTCACGCGTTCTTTTCTTCAAATGACCGACCCAAGCTGGATCGGATTTGTCCATTTTTCCATATTTGCCATCTGTCAGCTTATAGCCGTCGTCAGCATAACCTGCCTCTGGTGCTTGTGACCATTCATAAGGAAGACCCAGTGCTAGATTGCGTACCCCTTGCTGAGGTTCAGCTGCCTGCTGGGGTGAGTTCTGCTCTCCCGCCTGCAACAATGATTTCGCCTCCTCCGCCTGTACGATTGGAACCATCATCGATAGAGCTAGTACTGTAGACATTACGATAGATAGCCACTTCTTCTTCATCATCCTAACTCCCTTTCTATCTATAAGAATATAATGATCATCAAATACCAACGAATTTGTGATTTGATTGAAGTTATTCCGTTGTTATTTCCTCCTCTCTTTTCCCATGAACCTTAGAATTAATTGTTGATAACGCTTACTTCTAACCTTAAGAGACATATCGCTAGAATCAAATAGATTAATCATTACTTTTGTATACTTTTGTTTACCTGTTCGTCAGAGCGAATGAAGTTTCCCTTATCAGTTATTATCTATTCCTCTATCAGTAAAAATATTGTTTTTTTAAGCAATGTACTTCTCTAAGATGTTTCACCCATTTACAGGCCAAAAAAATAGTATGGCCGCAACTATATAAAAAGGGGCTTCCTCCGTAAGGAGCAGCCCCTAATAACAATCTTACTCAATTTTTTATTACATATATTGAGATGAGCTAGTTGCATACAGCTTTACTTCCTCGTTGCCACCAGGAAGCTGGACTACCCCTTCTAGCTTCATTCCGATTTTCTTAAGCAGATGGCCGGATTGTTCGTTATCTAACGAGGTAATTGCTACAATACGTTCTAAACCGAGCTTTGTCAGGCCATATTCCAACGTGGCGGCAGCCGCTTCATAGGCGTACCCTTGACCGCGGAACTCAGGGAGAAAGGCGAAACCAATGTCTACATCCTGCAAGGAATCCCTCTTAATTAGGCCGCAAATGCCGATGGGAACCTTTTCTTCCTTTCAATACCGTCAAAAACAAGCCAAAACCACGCCGCTGATAACTTTCCATTGGACCATTCACAATATAATCACGCGCACCCTCAACAGTTCATATTCCTCTATCGCCGATATACCGGTGCCAAGCTTCATCATTCAAACCTTTAACATATTAGTAAAAATAGAGGATTCAGTCACTGATGAAACAAAAAGGTTGAGTTTAGGAGGTAATGTAATCCCTAGCTCAACCTTTATAAAGTAAAAACCATCCCATTTATGATAAAAAATGACATCATCACCAATTTGCCCAAGTTCCAAATAACATGGATTGTCTAATCCTTCGTTGATATTTGTTCTTTTTAATCTGAACGCATGGAACTCCCCAGTCCCGTAAATAATTAAAAAACTGCTTAAAAGTGCACACAGGATAGGGTACTGTGTTTCATAGATGAAATTAATAATCAACTACTTATTCCTATGTAAAATAAACATCCATTGTTTCGTTTCTTTCTGGGCTTTAATGTCATCGTAAAAAAACTCTTCACTAACTTTTGATGAAAAGCCTGCTCTATAGAATATATCAAAAATTTCCTGGTACTCTTCTTCGGTTCTATAGATTGCACTATATTCATTTGCTAAATCTTCAGAATAATAATTGTTTAATGTCAATCTTTCTTCCAATGCAATCGGCTCAGATATATAGATAATACATTCTTCATCGAATCTTTCGATAAGTTCGCCAAGAACCTCTTTTACTTCATCATCATTAATGTACATGAATACTCCGCCCGATATAATAAAACGGTTAAATTTCTTTTTAACCGGAAACTGGACAGTACCATTCGTTAACTCTTGAATCGACGAATGAATAAAATAGGTAGATTCCTTTTTCTTAATATCTTCACGTAGCTGTATAATATCGATAAATTCCTTTACATAGTCTACACCGACATAAGTATTGACCACAGAAGTAATGTATTTGGATATACGACCTGTGCCGCATCCAACTTCAAGCACAACACTATCGCTATCTATATTCAAAAGTGGAAATCTGTGCTCCAGTTCAAAGGCAGTCCAAGCCCCAATCTTGCTTTTGTCCCTGTCTCCACATAGGACTACTGGTGCATCTATATCAATGGATATTTTCTCTCTTGCTCTTTTCTGGTAAAAGTCTTTTAAACTTTCAGGATCAATATGAACTTGTTCATTGTATACTCTGCTCAATTAGTTTTCTCCTCCAGAGGACGAATTATTTACAATTTTAATTCTGATCCATCCAAAAATTTAATATATGAGGCATATATATGCCCTTTTTGCTTTTCTTTTGGTGGCAACTCCATATATTCCCCATACATGGAGGATAATATATCATCATAACCCTTAGGTATTTGAAATAAACGGCCTTCAAACTCAGCCATTATCGCCTCGTCATACCATTCACGTTTAAAAACATGGCCTGCCACATTATTACACACTAAAAATGGGGTATCTTTTTTGTTGTCTATTCCAGAAAAATAATTAAAAACAGAGATGGTTAGTGCACGAGGGATCCATGATAATACTTTAAATAATAACCTACTGTAAGCATTCCCTGCACATTTTTTCCCTACCTGCGCCCATAATATTTTTCTACACATCTTACATATGGAAACAGAAATCTTTTGCTTATACTGTCTGGACGACAAATTATCAATTGGACAGATATCAATAAATATACCATCCTTTTGTTTAATGTGTTCTTGCCCTGCACGGACAAATGATGTGTTTTTCAATCTCAACTTCCCATAAACCCAATTATAGTGTTTGTCTGAGCGCTGATTTTGTAAAAAGAATTTCTCACCATCTAATTCTTTTTTGCATACTTCGCAAAATCGTTCGTAGTCTTTTCTAAACATATGGATATCTATGTCGTCATCCCATGGAATAAATCCTTTATGTCTAATTGCTCCTAGTAACGTTCCTCCTGCGAGAAAATACGGTATGTTATTTTTTTGGCATATCTTATCCAATTCTATAAGGAGTTGCAACATCTCCTCATGTAACTTTTTCAAATCCTCATCATCTAGTTTTATATAATCTATTCCCTCTATCATTTTATATCACCGCTTAGTACGTTTTCTCTCTCATTGTCCTTACACGTATAAGCCAAAATTCTTTGATAATCATCAAAATAATCTATTTCAGACCAAAACATTCCTTTTATATCAATCGTATCAATGTTCTTTTCTTCTACTAACGAATACAAAATATTTTCCCACCACAATTGGTGCTGCTGATTCCCTATCAAATGATCAAGCTTTTCTAGAAACTCAGACAAGAACTTATCCTTTATTTTGCCAATGCCTACATATTCGCAAGTCCGATCAATTAAAGGCAAATCTTTCCCGTACTTTCTTATAAAGCCGTTCTCTAGCTTCAAAAAATAATCTCCCTCAGCCGTTCTTCCGGTATCAACCATTAAAGCACAGTCTTTCTTCGTTTCTATTATGAGATTCAAAATTCCATCATCAATATAAACGTCGCCATTCATAATAATAGAATCTTCGGTTAATTCCCCTCGAGCAAACCATAATGACGCAATACTATTTGTTACATTATAGAAAGGGTTATAGTAATAGGTGACATTCAGCCCGTCTAATGCTTCATAAATTTTTTCTTTACAGTAACCCACGCATACAATTGGCTGAATATTTTTTTCTAATAGCATCATGACGCTTCTTCTGATTAATGGTACTCCATCAACCGGCAGCACGCATTTTGGGATTTCTTTTATCATTCTTGATATTCTAGTTCCTCTACCTGCTGCCAATAATATAGCTTTCATATTTCACCTCTCCCCTCAACATTCATCGATTTTTTCAAAATGCTCCCAAAATAAACGCATTACTTGAATACTTCCCGTCGTTACTCGAATCCAGTTGGACAAGATAGGGGCAGAGTATGTTTTAATTAGTATATTTTTTTCTTTTAGCGCTGAAAATACTAGCTGAGGCTTCTTGTTGCTTTTAATCAGCACATAATTGCCATGATTAAAATGATATTCATAATTGTGTTTTTTGAGCTGATCCAATAGGTACTCTCTACCCAGCCGTTCTCTCTCTGTTAAATCATCTATGATTTGAGGGTTATCTAGTATCTTTTCAGCAAATTGAAGTGCAAAACAATTGATAGGATACGTCGAGCAAGCCTTTTTGATTTCCGTAATTATTTCATGATTCGCGATAATATAACCTATCCGGCATCCGGCAATAGAAAGCATTTTTGAAAAGGTCCGAAATATCATGACATTATCGTATTCGTTTATGAAATGCATGAATGTGGTAGGCGAAAAATAATAGTAGGCCTCATCGATAACGACCAGCGCATTATTTTCTCTCGCTTTTTCAATGATTGCTCTTACTTCATGTTCTAGCCAGGATGTACCGATAGGGCTATTCGGATTCAACAAGACTACAATTCCTGTATCGCTGTCAATTTGATTTAACGTATTTTCCACGCTTACGTTGAAATTTTCATCATAGGTTACCGGCGAATGGATCATCCCGTACATATTCATGTACACCGCGTACATTTCAAAGCTGGGACTTACCGAGACTACTTTCTTGCCTGGCTCCCCGAATAC
Source organism: Paenibacillus sp. S-12 (assembly GCF_030363895.1). Classification (NCBI taxonomy): domain Bacteria; kingdom Bacillati; phylum Bacillota; class Bacilli; order Caryophanales; family Paenibacillaceae; genus Paenibacillus; species Paenibacillus sp. S-12. Next base: position 47,626 of record NZ_JASIUF010000026.1, on the reverse strand, counting down.
TTCAAACAATAATCGGATAGCGTCATCAGAACCGTTGGTCAAAGAAATGTTCTCCGGTTGACAATGCAGGTATTCCGCCAATTTTCCAACGACTGTGGTCATTTCCGGATACATTGCTACATAATCCGGCGTTATGCTTTTCATTACTTGTTCAAAAAAAGAGGCAGGCAACCCCTCCGGATTTTCATTCATATCTAAACGAACGTAATTTTTTCTGCTTTCGCTATATGACGTTCTATATAAATTCTTTATGTTAGGATTTACGTAATACATGTATTATCACCTTTCTGCATCAAATATTCAGGACTTGCTGCATAAGTTCGTTTTTGATGCTCTGATGAATCTTTTGCCCGCACGTGCCATCCGCATTACTTACGCTCTTTTTAAATCTAGAAACGCGTTCCTCTCTCTTGTAATCTTCCCCGCGTTCTACCATTTCAACAAACTGAGGCACAGTAACATCTTGATTTACAAAATAACATCCTGAATAGTCCGCATGATAATACCGATCCGTTGCTATCATTTCACTGTCCAATAACCCCAAAATAGGTTTTTCAGTTACAATGCATTGCAGCATAACGGAACTATAATCACTAATGATACCGTCAGAAGCAGCCACAGCCGGATAAATATCGCTGCTGTTATCAACAATAACGTTAGCAGCTTGTTTCAGCTTGTTTTCCAGTATTTCAAAAGATTCTAATAGCTGCGGGCGCATTGTTTTAATTGTAATCTCTGTAAGTGGATGCGGGCGCCAAATAACGGCAAACTGCTCATGATCCATAAAATAATTTAGGACTTGCTCAACTTGCTCAAACCAAGAATCAATGGATAACAGATCGGCTATTCCCGTGTTTAACAAAAAGGCCTTTTTATCGCCAATTATTTTTTTCCAATAAAACGGTATTTCTTTAGATTCCTTTATCGCCTCAAACATGGCATCGAGTTTTGGGGATCCTAAATCTAATAACTTGTGAGCATCAATTCCATTAGCTATAAAAGAATGAAGTGAGTTTTTAGATTGAACAATAATTTTTGCTGCATTCATATAAGATGGGAATACGCTAATTTCAGGAGTAGCCGTACTTCCGGCCAGGTAATAAGGGACATATACTAACATCTCCGTATATTGCGCAAGATTACCAGAAAAGAATCGACTGTTGACCATTGTAAGTATATTATAGTTATCGAAAGGGTTATGAATGTAAATAATATCCGGTCTTCTATTCTCAAAATCATACAGTTCGAACGGTATGGTAGTTACATCTTTCGGGAAGTCATTTCCCTCATAACAAAACTTTATGATTTCTCCCTGTGCATTTTTTTCATAATACGGAATTGGAACGACGTAACATGTGCAGTTCGGATCTTGATTGGCCTCTCTATATATACTTTCTAGTGCATCCCACATCGAAGCTTTGTACGGCATGAACGCGATTTCTATGTCTGTCTTTACGTTATTTATAATTAAGGTTTTCACATCAACCATTAAGTGCTTCAATTTATTAATATGTAACGAATATTTGTGTTCTTCTTTCATTCCTGCCATTAAGGATTGGACTGCTTGAATAGCTTGATGAAGAAGCCCGATAACTTCTTCCTCCCCATTCATTAACTTCAGCAAAAATTGTAATCCATCGTTGCTATCTTGCAATATAACGCTCGTTCTATCGTCATTAGTATGACTTGCGTAATCAATGCCTTCTTCGATCGTAGCAATAAAATCCATAATCTGGCGCTTTTGATTTAATCTCATGACTTCTCTCCAATGCTCAGTGCAGTTTGTATTTCGATTCCGTTCAAGTTTTTTTGTCTCAAAACCTTTTGGACACGATAGCCATTTCTCCATTGTAATTAATTAGTATATTTGTGAATTGGGATCACAATAAGATCAATGATTTTCAAGGATATCGACATTTTTGGACAATATATTCTGTATATATTCTATCGTCATAATAAAAGAAAAGATTAATAGTTAAAACACTTGAGCCGCTTACAGGAATCACCTTTAATTTCCACTTTCGCAAAAGCAAAAAACCGACCTCATGCAGTCGGTTTTTCATGCGTTTTTCTGAACTTGTGTTGGTATAAAAAAGCTCTGACTTCGTTACGTAAACAGTCAACAACTATGAGACGCGAAAGGTTTGTCTTCTCATCCACATCGTTGCAACCCACTTTTCTCCTTTTCTCACCGGTGCGCCTGCATGCAGGGTTCGTTCGTTTAATTCATGATTACTGTAAAAATATTCGAAGTAGACGGCCATGCCCTTGCTAGGGAACACGGATAAATTAAGCATGGGGAATGTCGTTTCTCCGCCTTCCTCCACATCATTCAAATACATAACGAGCGTACTAATTCGATTGTTCGCACTTGCTCGACTCGTGTCAGCGAAGAAATCAAAATGAGGCTTATACTCCTGGCCAGGGGCATACAACAGCACCTGCAAGCCATCACCGTGCTCGATCGGAATATTCATGATTTGAGAGATCCGTTTCTCGATCTTTGCAACCGTCTCATTTTCCTCACAGAATACCCCACTGCTCGTTCTAATTTGATTGACTGAACGCTCTTCTCCAATTTTAGAACGCTGCAATCGCTCCTTAGAGTGCTCAATCAGTTCGTCGCATTCCTCATTACTGAGGACATTTCCTAATATGACAATCAAAGGCTCCTCATACTTGGCAAGGATACGAATTTCTCGATCTTCTGTCTTAATCGTGCTTCCGACATGATCAAAAATGGTACGTTCTTTCTCCGTCGCGTTCCCAATCATCCTTATGTATCCTCCATGAAATGACATCCACCACAAAAATAAGATACCATAAAATGGTCATTTCCCTCTACTGATTTTTAGGCAGTATGTGAAGGAAAGGCACGAGCATTCAGTCAAACCGTTATCATTGTTATTGTTTCTTCTGGTGGTTTACGTTGTCTTTATGATAAAGAGTGGAACGGGTCATATCATTATAATCTATACAGCTCTTGGGGACTCCATTTCACTCCCCCGTTTTTTTACTTAAAGAATAAGTTTTAGTATAATAGCGAAGAATGTAATTAGTACAACTCTAAAGGAGGGATTGCACATGGATATCAAAGCAAAAATTGAAGAAGTCGTTGCTAAAGTCAAGAACGATCCAGACTTCTCATCTAAATTTATGAGTGATCCTGTTTCGGCGATTGAATCTGTTATTGGAATTGACCTCCCGAATGATCAGATCAATGCATTAATCGAGGGTGTAAAAGCGAAATTGACCGTAGATAAAGCCAGCGGCATTTTTGATTCGATCAAGAAGCTGTTCTAATTTGATACATAACAAGTTGAGCGGTTCTTCGTGCAAAGGGGATATACATGATTAGAAATGACATGTATATCCCCTTTTGGCATTCAAAAACGTTTTACAGCGATTTAGATTTAAAAAAGACAGAAGGAAGGGCTTAGCAGCAACTGTTACCCCTACACTGATTTTAGATTGCCTGGATAGAGGAAAATACCCGGGTTGGGATGCGCTAATGCTGAATCCGTCCTAAAAAGCTGGGATACACGTTCAAGGAATCTTATCCCCCTCCCTATAATCAAGCCTCTCACTTGCGCCTGCTATTTCTCTATGTTCATTTCATCATTTTTATACAATCTTCTTATGCTGGTGTAGTCATAGTTAAATGTCACTCCTATATAGGCTTCTGCATACGATGGAGAAAATGATTGAATCTAAAATGGAGGCCACGACCATGAGCTTGCAGCAACAGGGGCAACAAGAACAAACACTGTATCGAATGGATCCAACTACTATGCATAACTTAAGATCCATTCAAGATCACATAGGGAATATATGTAACAACCATATGAACAAACTTGTTCTAGTGGAGACAGTGGATGGCGATGTTTTTGAAGGGTTACTTATCCACTGTGAAAGGGGAATTTTATACTTAAGACTTCTAAACCATGGAACTAATCGCGGCTTTGTTCCTGGTTTCCACAATGATTTCGTTTTACCCCTAGTACTGTTCAATTTACTCGCCATTTCATTATTATAGGCCTGATCAAGCCTAATCCTCTAATTAAGGAGTGAAATCTTATGGCATTTACACCGCCTCAAGGGCCACAAGGAACACAGCAGGCACCCTCCTCCCCTCCTCCACAATTCACACCACCGCAACCCGCTGCTACGGCGTTTGCCATCGACCCTGGAGCTATTTCCGGTTGTTTATTCCGCAACACATTTGTGTGGCTAAGAAATGGGAACTCATTCTGGTTCTTCCCAACTTTTGTAGGACGCAAATCCGTTGCAGGTTTTAGATGGACCGGTCGAAGATGGGTGTATACTGGAGTCGATCTAAGAAGCATTGTAACATTTACATGTTTTTAGAGGGGAAAATAGCGGCCCAGTACCAGTACCTTATCGGTGCTGGTTTTTGCTGCCTGTGTAGCCACTTATATTGAGCGTAAACCACGGCACTACTTAGCTTTGAAAATGCCCGATCCGTTCCGAAGATTGCCTCTGGTATAATTGCAAACCAGTATCCTCAAGCCGCCTCTCGAATCGCTATCGTAGATCGCGGGAAGGAGTTGCTTGTTATGCAACCTTCTGGACAGTATCGGGCCAGCTACGTTCCAACAGTACTTTGATATCATGAAGCCAAATGGCCGTATCATGAAGTTTGGAGCTTACCCAGAATATCCCTCAACTTGTGCCATGATATAATCCGGAAAATGTGAAGCAGGTGTCATCAATATCGAAACCAAACTTCATATTATTCCCCCCTATATACCGGGTAACCTACAAATTTAAAATCTTTGCCTAATGGCTGCACACTGACATTGTGAAGCTCTACAGCGCCACTCATCTTTTCGACCCCTGCCCCACCGAGAAAGGACGATGCATTCCGACCACCTATCAGCTTCGGAGCCATGTAAATAATGAATTTGTCGATGAGTTTATTCTCAAAAAAGGCTGCATTGATTTCACCCCCGCCTTCTATCAAAACGGAAGAAATCATCTCCCTACCCAAAAGCTGAATAACTTCGATTGGATTGACCCTGCCCGTCTGTTCCGTAACAAAAACTTTAACGCCTGCCTTTTCTAATGCCGCCCTCTTCTCGATATCGTGAGAAGTTGTTGTGAACACCCAAGTGGGAGCTTCTCCATCTATAACCACCTTAGCATTCAAAGGTAACCGTAAAGAGGAATCCAAAACCACGCGTATCGGATTCCTACCGTTAGGCAACCTTGTTGTAAGCTCGGGGTCATCTGTAAGCACCGTATTAACACCAACTAGGATCGCGGCATTCTGATTGCGAAGAACGTGGACATCTTCCCGAGCCGCTTCTGAAGTAATCCATTTGCTATCGGAAGAGTAGCTATTGATTTTCCCATCCATCGTGATAGCTGTTTTTAAAGTTACAAACGGAATATGCTGGACAATGAATTTATTGAAAACCTCATTCATTTGGAACGATTCTTCTTCACATACTCCCGTGATGACTTCGATTCCTGCTTCCCGGAGTATATCCACCCCCCTGCCCGAAACGAGCGGGTTAGGGTCAAGTGCTGCGATCACCACTTTTTTAATGCCTGCTTCAACAATGGCAACTGCGCATGGCCCTGTTCTGCCATAATGGGAACAAGGCTCAAGCGTCACATAGATGGTCGCTCCCCGCGTAAGCTCTCCAGCCATGCGGATCGCATGGATTTCGGCATGGGGTTCGCCTGCCTTCATATGAACCCCGATGCCCACGATGCGGTTTTCGTTGACAATCACAGACCCTACAAGCGGGTTTGGATCAGTCTGCCCCTTCATGGCCTTTGCATTCTGAATGGCCAGCCGCATATAGAATTCATGGTTATTCATCATTGTTGCAGGAGCCATTCCCTTCGTTTATATGTCCCGACCGCTCGATTTTGGTTTTTAAGTATTTTTCATTATATTCCGATATATCTCCCCAAAGCTGTACGCGATCTTCTACTGCCATGCCTGCGTTTCGAAGCGCATCAATCTTTTTAGGGTTATTGGTTATCAGTGTAACCGGTTTGGTCCGAAGGACATTTAATACTTGTATCGCATCACTATAGTCACGGGCATCGTCAACAAATCCAAGTTTAAGATTGGCATCTACGGTATCGTAACCATTTTGCTGAAGGATATAAGCCAGTGCTTTACTGAAAAGCCCAATCCCTCTGCCTTCGTGGTTGGCAAGGTAAAACAGCGCGCCAGTTCCATGCTCGGCAATATGCACCAATGACTGTTCAAGCTGATATCCGCAATCACAGCGTTTGCTGCCGAAAATATCCCCGGTGTGGCAAATAGAATGGAACCGGATTAAGGCATGTTCTGCATTCTCGAAGTCTCCGTGCACCAGCACGCTCGATTGTTGAAATTCAGCTAAATTCACATTCGATAATTTGGCAATAATACGCTCAAAATCTTCTGTTACCTCGCCGCAATTCAACCAGCAATACCATTTAAACTGAACGGTCTTCCCCCGCAAATTAATCGGAAGATTTATTGGTCCGACAAGATAAATGGCGCCTTTTTCCGTGTTGATCATTTTAATTTTCTCTTGTAGAAGAGAAATGACTTTGGGATCAAACTCCTTAACAGGAGGCATTACAACAACTCCTCTTTTAACCAATGTTTATGTCTTATTGTGAACGAAACAACTTTTCATTCCCTGTTAATGGTTAAACCAGCATCCTGCCTAAGCCAATCCAGAACATCACGTTGATTTTCTTCCGAAACGCCATGGTCTGTCGGGTATATCTTTAATGTGACTCTTTGCGTGTGTTCCTTTAAATATGTTGCCGTTTCATGCACGATCCTGACCGGGAATACGGAATCATACTCACCGTGCGAGACAAATACCGATACATTACTCAGACTTTGGAGCGAATATTCCGTCTTTACAAAGTCAGGAATGTATCCATTCAACGCAACGATTCCCCTTAGCTGATCGCCCATTGTGAGTGCAAGCGTCATGGATAAAATGGCGCCTTGACTGAAGCCGAGCAAGTAACATTTGCTCGGATCGATCGGATACTTTTCCATCGCATATTGAATGAAAGCTTCGAGCTGTTTTACCGCCTCATCAAACATCTCTCGAATGGGATTACCCAGACTTTTCAGTTCGTAATACTGATATCCTGTACCAAGCGGAAGATTACCGCGAATCCCAATGACAATGAAATCATCACTTATAGGTTCAACCAAGCCAAACATATTTCTTTCATTAGAACCTTTACCGTGCAGCGTAAAAATAACCGGGTATTTCTTATTCGGTACTACATTGGCAGGCAGGTGAACGTCATATTGGTAAAACGGAATCATTTGAACCACCCTTTTTGAGACGCTTTTCCTGCCATAATCATGCGGTCAAGCGAGAATGGCGACCGGTCGGCCACTGCAAGGTACAAAGAAATCATCATAAATCCAAGATCCAACTCATAGCCAGCCATTTGAGCATTGCCAAGAAGTCCGGCGGAGAGTTTTGCAGTCAGTATTGCACCCATAAGCATTACTACGAACAACGCCGATACATAACGGGTAAACAATCCCGCTATCAGCATAATACCGCCCACAAGCTCAAGCAGCGCCACGATATAAGCCGCAAATCCAGGAATACCAATGGAACTGAACCACGCCTCAACATTAGTCATGCCCATTTGGAATTTCGCGATACCATGGAACATAAATATGATTCCCATCACTACACGCATAATAATTGTTACTGCAGCTGTCTTCGTCACACTAATCACCCTCAAAATAATATTAGTTATAGAGAAATAAATTTTATATTAGTAATACTAGTCAAAAGCAAGTAGCGTGTCAACAAAAAAATTGCTAATATATAATTATATTTGTTATCACTAATATTAATGAGGTGCAGTCCTATGGATATTGGCTCCACAATACGTGCTATCCGAAAACGAAAAAATATAACTATTGCTCAAATCTGCGAAGAAACCGGTCTGTCTCAAGGATTCTTGAGTCAAGTGGAAACAAATAAAACTTCTCCTTCCATATCAACTCTAGAAAACATCGCAATAGCACTAAAAGTACCTTTAGCTTACTTGCTATTAAAGAAAGAAGATCGGATGAATATTGTTCGTAAAGATGAGCGAAGCATTACGACAAGCGGTTCTGATAAGTTAACAGTGCAGCATTTAAGCTCTACGAAGAACGTAAGGATGATGGTCGTAGAGTTCCCTCCAGGGGCTTCGACGGGAACTGCTCCACATGCGCATGAAGGTGAGGAGGTTCATGTTGTCATTGAGGGAAGAATCTACGCGGAGCAGGGAGAAGACGCGGCCGAATTTGAAAAAGGCGATTCCTTCAGTTGGAACGCATGTACACCCCATTTGGTGAGAAACATCGGTGATGACACTGCCATCGTTCTAATATCCATCTATACGGAGAACGACAATAATCGGGAGCTCATCTAACTATAAGCTATGTTCGTAGGATATAAAAAACGAGGAGTCTTGTCAGTGGCAGAACTCCTCTTCAAGAACAAAGGCTAACTGTTAATCAAAAAATGAGGCTGAAGCACGGCGATTTGATTCTCTCACCATTGTGCAACAACCTCATAGCTATACATCTAATCATTTCGTTTAGATCAACTTATACTCTTTAAGCAGTTGCATGATTCTGGTGTGAGAGACTTTTTGCACACCCGTGACTGCTGCTAATTGGATTGCCGGAGGCAGTTCCATATCGGTTAGTTTCTTACCGTCCATCATTTTCGCTGTGGAATCCAACAACACACGGACATCATAAGCGGATCCAAATACTTCTGGCACGCCGCGGTCAATGTCAAGAAGCGTGTACACAGCTTCCATGGCGGTACGTACCGAATACTCTGTGGTAAATACCGTATCTCGCGGTGTCTCAGCAAAGTTACCGATAAAGGCAGCGTTGACACAACCATCAGGAACGACATTCGGACGATCTCCCGCAGCTCTTGGCATGAAGTAAGATGTAACATAAGGCATCATGCAAGGGACACAGTTTGCGGAGTTTACGGCAAGATCGTGAATCTCTGCTTCAGGTACGCCCATGTGGTAGAGCCATTCTTCTGTGATCTCGATACCTGTGCAGTCCTTCATCGGCTTCTTGATGTAGTCACCTGGCACGTCGCAATACAAGCTGTATACCCAAACGACGAGCTGATCTTTTGGCTGCGATTTGAAGTGAGGCTGACGGTTCAACGTAAAGCTCATCAACCATTTTGAATCTTTTACCGTCACGATACCGCCGGTAACGACCTTTCCGCTGAATGGATCGCGCTTACAAATTTTTTCGATATAAGGCGGAATCCGGCCATCTAGCGTTGTAATGGTAGCAGACTCCCAGTTGCTTTCTGCAATGTTGCCACAGAATTTGTCTGGACGGCCAAAGGCAGGATCTTGCTCCGCGATCTTCTTCCAAAGCTCCCAGCTTCCCCCGAGGGAGGTGTTCATGATGGCAGGAGTGTTGTTGTCACCTAAAGTGGAGCTTTCGGTATTGCTGCCATTGGTGATGAACACCAGATCATTTTTAGTCAGGTCAATGTGTTTTTCTTGTCCGTTTTGAACATAGACCAGCTTGTTAGCAACTTTCTTGTTCTCCGTAATATCAAATTCTACATTCGTTACGGTCGTTGCATATTGGAAGGTAACACCATGGCCTTTCAAATACTTCATAAGCGGCAGTGCAAGAGACTCGTATTGATTGTATTTTGTAAATTTCAACGCTGAGAAATCTGGCAATCCCCCGATATGATGAATGAATCTAGCGATATATCTGCGCATTTCCATGGCGCTGTGCCAAGGCTCAAACGCAAACATCGTCTGCCAGTAAAGCCAGAAATTCGAGTTGAAGAAATCTTCCGAGAAGACATCTGTAATTTTCATATCTTCAAGCGCTTCTTCTGGAGTAAAGAACAACTTGATAATTTCCATCGAAGCGGTTTGAGTAAGTGTGAATTTGCCATCGGTATGTGCATCCTCGCCACGATTGAGGATAGCACGCTGCAAGGAGAAGTTCGGATCCTCCTTATTGAGCCAGTAAAATTCATCTAATACCGATGCACCCTCCGTTTCAAGTGAAGGAATAGAGCGGAATAGATCCCAAAGGCATTCGAAGTGGTTCTCCATTTCCCGGCCACCGCGGATAATGAACCCCCGACCATCATCATAGATGCCGTCTAATCCACCTCCGGCAATATCGAGTTCTTCAAGAATATGAATGTTTTCCCCCTTCATCTGACCATCCCGTATGAGAAATGCGGCTGCGGACAGTGATGCAAGACCAGAGCCGATCAGATAGGCGGATTTTTGATCAACACCGAGTGGTTTCTTTGGACGGGCAAAAGCTTCATAGTTACCATTGCTATAATACATCCTTACAACCTCCTTTAGTGGTCCTGACACCTCCACTTTATAGGAGTATGAATGGAATAAAAATAGACAGGTAAAGCCCTGTGTCTAAAATTTAAACTTCAAGTGCTATATGTCTAAAAAATCTATAGATTATGGTAAAATAGTAAGAAACATTGCACCCTAAGGAGAGGTTTCCTATACATCCATACACCAAGCATGCATTGGCTGATGCATTGAAGGATATGTTGGGCACCAAGACTTTAGATAAAATAACGGTTAAAGACTTAGTGGAAGCCTGCAAGTTGAATCGCCAAACCTTTTACTATCATTTTCAGGATATTTACGACCTGCTGGGATGGATATATATAACGGAGGCACTTGGCGCTATTCAGAATAACAAATCCTATGCGACTTGGCAGCAGGGGCTATTAATCATTTTAGAATATGTGGAAAGCAACAAGGCGCTTTGTATGAACACATGTCGTTCTCTTGGAAAAGAGCATTTGGAGATGTTTTTAAATCAGGTTTTATTTGAACTTCTAAGCAATGTCATCAATGAAGTTTCGGATTCCCGTGCGATTTCGGAAAAGGACAAGACGTTCATCGTTCAATTTTACAGTCATGCCTTTGCAGGAACGCTTCTGGATTGGATTGAGGATGGGATGAAAACACCTTGTGAGGCGATCGTAAACCACATCATTCGATTGATGGATGGGCGTTTTATGGATGCAGTGGAGCGTTTTAAAAATTAGCAACCTATTTATCATGGAATGTCAGGTGTTTCGCTTGTTGTTCCCTTTAAACCGACGATAAAAAAACAAACCCCGACTTTCATGTCGGGGTTGTGGCTGAAATACCTTGATTGTGTTTATGAAGTCTTTACTTTTTTCTTTCCTTCATATCCAAATACGATTATGAAAAAGGCTGCAGTCACTAGTGTAATAATTGCAGAAACCAAGTACACTAACATTGGACTATATGCCGGTATTCCTAAGAAACTTGCAAATGCATAAGATACCATTTTGACTTGGAAAAACCCATTAATTCCACCACCTATTGCTCCTGCAATCATAATGTAAATGAAAGTTTTGCGATATGGAACAATTAAACCATAGATAATAGGTTCTGTTACACCGCTTAGTACGGCTGGTATCAAAGAAGAACCTGCTAGAGTTTGCAGCTTTTTATTTTTTGAACGTAGTAAGAAACCTAACGCAATTCCCATTTGGGCAAATGCACACATTCCTCCCATTGCATATAATGGATCACCGCCAGCGCCTAAGTTAGCTAATACAATCGGTACGAGTCCCCAGTGAAGCCCCATAACAATTAAGAAGGTATAAAAACCACCTAGGATAGCACCCGTCAACATTCCACTGACACCACTCAACATTACAACAAAATTAGCAATGGCTTCACCAACCAAAGTACCAAAAGGACCGAAAATCAGCATAGTTAACGGTACAATGACAACAAGAGATATCATTGGAACCATGAACATCTGTAACATTTTTGGTATAAATTTGATTAATAATTTCTCGAATTTTGCATAAAAAGCAATGGCTATGAAAACTGGAAATACACTAGAAGCGTAATCAATCGCTATTAACTTAATTCCTAAGAAGTCTACATTTCCATTTCCAATTAACCCCATAAATCCTGGCTCTAACAAAGATGCTCCAATTACTGCACCAATGTATACGTTTACACCTAAGCGTTTAGATAATGAGAAACCTAGTAGAATCGGTAAGAAGTAGAAAACAGCATTCGAAATGGAAGATAATACTATATACGTACTATTATTTGTGTTGATCAGATTGAATTCTAGTAATAAATTCAAAATTGCCTTTAGCATTCCAGAACCAGCTAACACCCCCAATAAGGGCAAAAAACTTCCTGAAATAATGTCAAATATCCCTTGAACACCTTTTTTAGTTCCCGTCTCATTTTGTACATTGTTCGCTATTTCTTCCGAGGTGTTTTTATCTTTTAGTTTCATAATTTCTTTGTATACATCAGCTACTTTACTGCCGATTATTACTTGATATTGCCCTCCTGCAACAACCGTTCCTAGAACTAAGTCAGTTCCTTTTATTTTCTCATCATTTACTTTATTTTGATCTACTAATTGAAACCGTAATCTAGTTGCACATTGGGATAAATTGCTAATATTCTCCATTCCTCCAACTTGATCAATCAAGTTTTTAGCAATTTTCTCGTAACTCATTTCTATATCAACTCCTTCTACTGCTTTGATAATTTGAGTCTAGCAGCAAATTAAACGCTATACAATTTGATTCATTTTCTAAAATCGGAAAATAGAATCCGCGTAACATCGCGTTTTTTCGCATTTAGGTCTTGCACGTTCCCTATTCCACATTATAATTATCCCCAATCCACATCATAATTATAACTTGGATTGGGATGCTGCTTATATATTAGAAATACAAACAAAATGCCACTATATATGGGTTCCATTCGTTAAAAAGCCCAAGAATAGTATGGTATGTTTATGGTGTTTCCTGTTTATAATAAAATCAAAAGATTTTCACTTTTTTCGTTTGATCCGTTTCCATAAATGGAATTCTGGTGCTTCTATTCGGTGAGCAGTCGAACTTGCCTTTTACTATCATAAGCTACCGGATTCTGTACTTTTGAAATTCATTTTTTATAAAGGAGTTCATTCAATTGCAAGATCACTCAATTCCTTCTAGTCCAGTGTATATAAGATTAACTGAGTTCTTTTTTAAGTGCACTAAACCCAGTGTGTATTATACAATTGTTAAAGTATTAATTAAAAAAATTCATGAATTTCCAGATATTTATATTGAAGAAATTGCCTATGTAGCAAATACAACACCTGCAAGCGTAACTAAATTTTGCAAAAAAATAGGTTATTCTTCTTTTAAGGAAATGAGGACTGATTTAGCTCCCTACTCTTACAAAAATCCGTTTAGTACGATCGATTGGAGTAACTCCCCACAAAATATGATAGAAGCGATGAAAATAGAAGAACAAAATCTAAACGAGAAAATTTATGAATTAATAGACCTAGAACAGTGCAAGAGAATTGCTCAAAAGTTGGCTTCTACAACTGAAATTGCTGTTTTATGTAATACATTTAACTTTGCTTCTGCTAATATTTTACGAGAATTACTTAGTCTTAAGGGTATTACAGTTTTTGAAATTAATCGCAAGGCGGATATTTCTGTTATAAAACAAATGCTGCGCGAAGTAGATCGTTGTTTCATCTTTTCTCTTACCGGTAAATGGTTGACAGAAAATCCCGATGTTCTTATGGAAATAAAACAATCCGAAACGCCCACTTTTCTCCTGACATCTCAACCTGAACCATTCCATGCTCACATTTTTGAAGAGATTATTTCTTTGGAAGCATTTAATTTTCTTTTTTATTCTAATTATTACTCCCAAAAAGTTATTCATACTATTTTGAAAGTTATTGCCAATTACCTAACGTTGGTTTAGGTTTTCTATTTTTAGAAAACGATAAAGATAGTCAATCACTTGGTTTCCATTTATGATAAAGCTAAAGCTTAAGCTAAATCATGGTGGTAAAAATTATATTTTGCTACAGATTAATTTATCATTTGAAAGGAAGTAAGCAGATGAAAAAGAATCCAAAGACATTTCCTAAAAATTTCTTTTGGGGAGGAGCTGTAGCAGCTAACCAGTTAGAAGGGGCATATTTAGAAGGTGGAAAGGGACTGAGTGTCGCTGATCTCAATCGTTTTCGTGATGATATTAACATTAAGAAAAAAGGAAATAAAGAAGTCAGTACAACAGATATTGAAGAAGCACTAAATGATAAAGTTGGTATTTATCCAAAACGGACAGGAATTGATTTTTATCATACGTTTGAACAAGATCTAGCTTTATTAGCTGAAACAGGAATGAACTCTTTCCGAACCTCTATTAGTTGGGCGCGTATTTTCCCAAAAGGGGATGAAATAGAGCCAAATGAAGAAGGATTAGCATTTTATGATCGATTAATCGACGCAATTATTAAAAATGGTATGGAACCTCTTATTACTATTTCTCACTATGAAATGCCAATTCATCTAGCAATGGAGTATAATGGTTGGTACAATCGCAAAATGATTGATTTCTTTACTACATTTGCTGAGACATTGTTTAAACGATATCGTAATAAGGTAAAGTATTGGATATTAGTTAATCAAATGAATTTGATTACTCATGAGTCTTTTAATCACTTAGGTATTCCTTCAGATCGAGTAGATAATCTTACGGAGGCGAAGTATCAAGGGGTACACAATGAATTAGTGGCATGTGCAAGGGCGATTAAAATCGCTAAGGAAATTAATCCAGAATTTCAGCTTGGTATGATGTCTTATTATGGAAATGTCTATCCTGCAACATGTGATCCAAAAGATGTCTTAGCCAGTTTAAAATATAACCAAATGGAGTTTTTCTATTCAGATATTTTGGTTCGTGGCAAGTATCCAAATTACGCTTACCGCTTTTTTGAAGAGAAAGGTCTTCATATTGAGTTTGGTGAACAAGATGAAGAAGATTTCAAAAATACAGTTGATTTTGTTTCTTTTTCTTATTACTACACTCAAATTACAGATTCTCAACGTATTCATACGGACAGCCCAACAGCACTGAATCCTTATTTGAAACAAAATGATTGGGGCTGGTCAATTGATCCTATAGGGTTACGTACTGCATTAAACGAATGGTATGACCGCTATCAATTACCAATTATGATTACAGAAAACGGTATGGGCTTTTATGAAGAATTGAATGAAGAAGGAACAATTTACGATGACTATCGAATAAATTTCTTCAAAGAACACATCACACAGGTAAAAGAAGCAATCAGAGATGGAGTTGAAGTGATAGGCTTCTACCCTTGGGGACCCATTGATTTAGTAAGTTGCTCTTCTTCTGAAATGAGTAAACGTTATGGTTTTATTTACGTGGATTTGGATGATTATGGAAGAGGTAGCGGTAAGCGATATAAAAAATCTAGTTTTGATTGGTATAAAAAAGTAATTGAATCAAACGGTGAAAATTTATAATGTTGTAGTTAATCAAACCCGAATAAGATTTGTGTAATAGTACATTGCACAAATCTTATTCTTTTTTAATGGTCGGGGGAGCCTTTCCTTCGAAGCCATTCCTTCGCTACCTGCGCGCGGAGCGAACCCCAGGGGTTCTCATCCCTCTGATTCGCCTACTCCACCATCATTAAACCGACCTCACGAGGTCGGTTTAATGATGGTGGAGGCGAGGGGGTAATCAATTTCTTTATTGAACTTGCTTCGATGCTTATCCTTCGATGACTACCTTAATGGTTGAAATCGATGCCGTGCTCGTTCGCTGTTGTCTTTCTTCGAAGCTGCTTCTTCGCTTCCTGTGCGCGGAGCGAACCCCAGGGGTTCTCATCCCGAAACTTTGCCTCCAATGCAAAAAGCCGACCTCACGCGGTCGGCTTAATGATGGTGGAGGCGAGGGGATTCGAACCCCTGTCCGAAGATAACGCAACACAGGTTTCTACGGGTGTAGTCACAGTTTTGATGTCACCCGAGCATCGCCCCGTAACCGGCTATGCTTTGGGTCAGCCTGATTGTCTTCTTCAGCACACCCCAGGCGGAGATGTGACAGCGTATCCCACTAAAGTTGAGCCCCTATCCCGGCACATGGGCGATGCAGAGTAGGAGCACGCTCACAGGTTATTAAGCTGCGAAAGCGTAGTTTGTTTGTTGTTTGCCGTTTAATTGGCTTTAGCGTTGATAAAGCGGACGCGTCCCCACTACCCGCTACCCGAGCCCGAACTATCCCCGTCGAATCCAAGAACGCCCCCATGAATGATAAGCAACATCTTGCCCATCAGGGGAATAGAGTCTTGAATTAAATGAGAATCTAGTTAAGACACAGATAGTGTATCCTTCCACACTATTCAGTTGTCAATGAGTTGATTATTCAGTCAGCGGCTATATTATGCTGTGAAGCACTGTTCGTTACTGACATGTTTATTATAACACACCTAAGCGAAAGTTGTTAGTCAACTTGTTGCCAGCGCTTCATGCCATTTCCTTGGTACAAACGATCCAACGATGAACTAGCCATAACTAGGATCACAGGATATGCAGTTGCAGCAATTACGGATTATCCCAGTCAAAGCGTTGACTACCGCGTTGACTAATTTAACTACATCCTACAACCAAACCTTCGCCAAAAGAAGCATCGCTTTATTTCTAAAATGATCTAACCTCAATATTTCTGCTTCTCACGCAGAGCGCGTTGAATTTGACGATCCGCATCCCTTTTGGCAGCTGTTTCACGCTTATCATAGTTCTTTTTGCCTCGACCCAGCCCAATAAGAAGCTTCGCATAACCATTGCGCACATACACCTTCAGCGGAACAAGTGTATACCCTTCCTGCTTCGTATGCCCGATTAGCTTGTTAATCTGCTCCTTATGCAGCAGCAGCTTGCGCGCACGTGTCGGATCGGAAGGATTGTGACGGTTGCCCTGCTCAAACGGACTGATATGCATATTGTGAATGAACGCCTCGCCGCCGCGAATCGTTGCAAATGAATCGCTAATGTTCGCCTTGCCCAAACGGAGCGATTTAATTTCCGTCCCTGTGAGAACCATGCCCGCTTCATAAGTGTCCTCGATAAAATAATCATGGGACGCCTTTTTATTTTGGGCTAAAACTTTATTATCATTCTTTTTACCCATGATTGCCCTCCAACATTACGACAATGACATAGCAAGTGAATGAGGTCATTTTGCACAAAACCATTTCACTATAGCTTATTTCTTAGAAGTATATTGTACCAAAAAGAATGCCCCCGACTCAAGCTAGAAACCTGTTCATCTATACCTTCTATTCCACTATTAAATGAAAATTGAATTCTGTAGCCTCATAATAGAATAAAAAACCGTCATTTTTAAATTGGAACTTGTATATACGATACGCAGAATCCTTACTTTGCTCAAATTAAGAAATCATATGAACGTCCATAACACCTTCGAGCCGCAGCACTACTTCACAGCAGTCTGTTACCGATTTGACCTCTTCCGCCAGCACTTTCAGCTCAATGTGCAAGTACCTTGTACTTGTCGAGATCTGTCCATTGTCGTCCATGGTTGTATCAGACTGAACCTCATTCTCTATATGTAAAAACAGACCTTCCCCAATTCGATTTACAGCCTTATCAGTCACCGTACTGTTTGCTGGCGCTTCCTTATGTCCAGTGCCCTCAAGAGATTGCTTCTCAGTGCTGTAAACCTCTATATCTCGCTCAGGTAAATGCTCGCTTCTTTTGTTCTGTTCAAAAACTTGCCCATGCCCAGCTCCTAGAAATTTCGCCCACGTTTTCCCCGCACGTTCCGGCCGCATACGAATACTTCGAACTGTAAGCCCCTGCTCCTCTGCTACCTTCGTTAGCGCTGTCAGCCATCCTTCACGCTCCTCCACAACGACCTCCAGCTCGTGAATCCGATGAGCGACACGATTTTTAATATCGTACTTATTCAGCACCCACAAGGCAACAAGAGACAGGCCACAGCCGAATAGTGCCGCAGAAATAAAACCCGAGCCACAAGCAAGCCCAATCGCTGCCGACACCCATAAGGAAGCTGCCGTTGTAAGTCCCTTCACACTGGTTCCGTTGCGAATAATGGTTCCAGCTCCTAGGAAGCCAACACCACTGACTACCTGTGCTGCGATACGCGCAACATCAACCACAGCCTTATTATCCCCACTTAAATCCGGAAAACCATATACGGATATCAACATGACAAGCGCCGAGCCGAGACTCACAAGCATATGCGTCCGCAATCCCGCAGCTTGGCTTCGCTTCTCTCGCTCAAGCCCAATACATCCGCCCAGCACTAACGCAAGCACCATACGCAACATGACATGATACATCGATATATCTGAAGGACTCATCTGACTCACCTCCCTACCAAAGTAAAAAGCAGCATCTCCTAAAATATGTACATTATATCATATGTATTCCGGTAGATGATCAGCTTCCCCAGCTTGACCTAAAAATACAAACTTCATTTCCCAAGCGTGTCATTTCTTTTTTAAGAAAATAAAAAACGGCTCCAGCTCCGCCTAGGCGGAACTAAAAGCCGTTATACCCTTATACATACCATGCTGTTTAACGCTTTTTACGAACAAATTTCGCAGTCTTGTTGTTCGTTTTTCCCTTTTTCTTCGCCGCTCTTTGAGCGGATTCTCCTTGACTCCGGGCATTAGCTGCCTCTTCGCCGATGAAGATGCCGCTCTCAGAAGTCGAACGACGACCCTTCTTCCCTCCACCGGTCGAGCTATGGTTTCTACGGAAGCCTCCGTCACGTCCTTGCTTGCTGCCGCCTTGGTCGCTTCCATTTGCACGTCCATAGCCTCCACGGCCAGAGCCAAAATCGAAGAACCTCGGACGATCGACTTCTTCTTCCGCATCCGCGATCAGTCGATCTACCCAGTTGGAATCATCATACTCCTTCTTCGCTGGAGTTGAACGCTCCGCGTTTCCTGGGCCCGCTCCAAAGTTAATGCCGCCCTTGCCTCGCGGCTGAGAAGAACCGGATGACTTGTCGTATGGGTTAAACCCACGTCCCTGCTCTTCGCGGCGTCCTTTTCGACCATGACGTCCTCTCTGCTGTTCACGGAACTCGCCTTGATTATACCAATCGCCAGCGAACGCATCGGCCTCATGCTCCACAGCATCACCATGTGTCTGACGCTCATAACGATCATCCCGCTCTAAGCGTTCCTCATGCTGGTGCTGATCTCTTCCATAGCCACCTCGCACATGCTGACCGGAAGAAGCACCAAACTGTTCATAAGCTTGCTGTTCCGCAGGATCAACGCCAGTGACGTTGCGTCTATCAGCACGACCATCTCCATGCACAACTTGACCAGCGTGCCGATCTACACGACCGTCTGCACGTGAACCTTGACCGGCATGCCGATCAGCGCGATGTCCACGATCTGCCGGTCGATTCTCTTTACCGCCGAATCGATCCGAACGACCGCCCCTTGCTCCTCTATCCGCGCCGCGGACATTTTGCGATTGACCGCCACGATCGCGTTCTCCTGGTCGGCCGCCTTTCCCATCCTTACGACCCTTCCAGTCACCACGTCCTGCCCCACCGCGTCCTTCGGCACTATATCCGCCGCGACCACGTTTCTTCCGAATTTCGAAGCCGAAGTCACGACCATTGTGACGCGATTTGCTCTCAATCAACTCAAAATCGATCGTATGCTCATCCATATTGACACGAGCTACTCGAATGCGCACCTCATCGCCAATGCGGAATACATTTGCCGTCCGCTCCCCGATCAGCACCATATGCTGCTCATGGAAGTGGTAATAATCATCATTCAATTCACTTAGTCGAATAAGCCCTTCAACCGTATTGTCCAGTTCAACAAACATGCCGAAGCTTGTCACACTGCTAATAATGCCGTCAAATTCCTCGCCGACCTTATCGAGCATGAATTCGGCCTTCTTCAGCGCTGTTGTGTCCCGCTCTGCATCAACGGCTACCCGCTCACGCTCTGATGATTGCTGGGCAATGTCCGGCATGCGGGCATGGAGCTGCTCTAAGCGCTTCTCAGGCAGGGATCCTCCATTATCCATCACTTCACGCATGACTCGGTGAATGACCAAATCCGGATAACGGCGGATAGGCGATGTAAAGTGCGAATAGAATTCAGCAGCTAGACCGAAGTGGCCGGTCATCTCCGCATCATACTTCGCCTGCTTCATCGAGCGAAGCATCATCGTGCTGATCACAGTCTGCTCACGCGTTCCCTCAATTTCCTCAAGAAGCATTTGCAAAGAACGAGGATGTACCGAGTTGCCCTTGCCTCGAACAACATATCCAAAGTTCGCCGCGAAGGACATGAAGTTGAATAACTTCTCACTATCCGGCTCCTCATGAATCCGGTATAGGAACGGAACTCGGAGCCAATGGAAATGCTCCGCAACCGTCTCGTTAGCTGCCAGCATGAACTCTTCAATAATCTGCTCCGCAATCGTACGTTCCCGCTTGATGATATCAGTCGGTACGCCCTTCTCATCCACCAACACTTTCGATTCCACAAAATCAAAATCGATTGCTCCCCGGTTCATCCGCTTCCGGCGAAGCTTCAGCGCCAATTCCTTCATCAGCTTGAAGCTGTCAACCAAGTAAGCATAGCGTGCCGATACTTCCGGATCCTCGTCTTCAACAATTTTCCGTACGTTCGTGTACGTCATACGCTCAACAGTACGAATGACACTCGGGAATACATCATGCTTCACTAGCTTAGCCTTCTCGTCGAACTCCATTTCACAGGACAGCGTCAAACGATCCACACGCGGATGGAGGGAGCATATCCCGTTAGACAACCGATGCGGCAGCATCGGGATGACTCGATCGACTAAATACACACTGCAGCCGCGAGCGTAGGCTTCACGATCGAGCGCAGAACCTTCCTTCACATAATAACCAACGTCCGCTATATGAACGCCAAGCTTGTAGTGACCATTCGGAAGCTGCTCCACGTATACCGCATCATCCAAGTCCTTCGCATCTTCTCCGTCGATTGTGACGATATTCATGCCGCGTAAATCGCGGCGGCGTTGGCTAATGATTTCTTCCTCCGTAATGGAATCCGGCACAGCTTCTGCTTCTGCCATGACTTCATCCGGGAACGCTTCTGGGAGCTGATGCTTACGGATGACGGACAAAATATCAACACCCGGATCATCCTTATGACCAAGGATTTCGGCCACCATGCCTTGTGCAGCTGCCCTTCCTTCCGGATAGCTCACAATATGGACAACGACCTTCTGTCCGGTAACCGCGCCATGCATATCTTCCTTCGGAATGAAGATATCACGGTTGATCCGTTTATCATCCGGAATGACAAACCCATATGATTCGTAATTTTGAAAAAGACCGACGACGCGCTCCACTGCACGCTTCACTATGCGCACAACTTCGCCTTCCATTCGCGCACCATCAAAGCCTTTATTCGTCACGCGTACAAGCACGGTATCTCCATGCATCGCTGTTTTTAAATCATTCGCGTGAATGTATACATCGGGATGACCCGTTTCTTCTGGAATCAAGAACGCAAAGCCCTTGGCATGAGCCTGCAGACGCCCACGCAGCAAGTTCATACGCTCCGGCACGCCGTAGCGGTCGGTACGAGTGCGCAGTATCTTTCCCTCTTCTTCCATTTGATTCAGCATTTTCAGAAATGCTTTGAATTCTGAAGCGCCTTCAATATCGAAATGCTGCTCCAGCTCTTGATAGGTCATCGGCTTATAAGCGGTTTCACGCATAAAGTCCAACAACTGTTGTTCCGTTACCATTCCTTCACCTCACCTTGCCATGACCTGCATGATACAGTATACCAATATATAACCTAGTATACACGAAATAAAATCGTTACATCCCGGCGCTTTCCCTACATTTTTGCCGTTCGATCCACATCATAACAAGTTTTTTGTTTTTTCCGGAAAAAAGGGTACAAAAAAAGCGAGGAGCATGTCCTCGCTTTGCTTTACAAATGGAAATTAACTTTTAAGGAAATAAGCTACGATGAGTGACAAGATGAAGAATCCTCCTGCCAATACAACCGTTGCACGTTGCAGGAACAAGTCCAGACCGCGTGCCTTCTGCTTTCCGAATAGATGTTCCGCACCGCCGGAGATGGCACCTGACAAGCCGGCACTTTTCCCTTTCTGCAGAAGCACAATGCTAATCAAACCGATAGAAAAAATGACAAGCAAAATTTTCAAGAAAATTTCCACAGTTACACCTCCTAATGCGTGATACACGTTCGAAAAGCTAAAAACAGTACTTTCATTGTATCACACGTAACGGCAGTAGGCAAGGCCTATCCCTCTTCTTTCCTTTTCCACTTCAAGGATTTCCTATAGGTTCTGAAAAGCTGCACAATCATCGTATAACGTTTCGAAGCCCTTAAGGCTTATTCTTCTCCATGCTGCAGCAAACGCAGCGCATTGTGACGCACTGGGCCCACATACTGATTCAGTGGGAAGGAATGGCGGATCGCTTCCGTAATGAAGCTCTTCGCCCTATGAACGCTCTCCCTGACATCATTCCCCTTCGCCAGTTCCGCAGCAACTGCCGCGGAGTATGTGCAGCCAGCGCCATGCGTATATGTTGTATCGATGAGATCTGCCTCCAACATTTCGAAGGATTTGCCGTCGTACAATACATCGACGGAAGTAGGCAACCCAATCTTGGAACCACCCTTCACCAATACATACTTAGCACCCTTCTCTTGAATGCGGGCTGCTGCTTCCTTCATATCTTCGAGGGTACGAATTGGTGCTGTCCCCGCCAATTGAGAAGCCTCGAACAAGTTCGGTGTTACCACGACAGCCTTCGGTACGAGAATATCGCGCAGGGCTTCATTTGTCTCAGGATGCAGGGCTTCGTCAGCACCCTTGCATACCATCACTGGGTCAACGACAACATTCGGAATGTTATGCTTCTCTATCGTACGAGCAGCAAGCTCAATAATATCAATGGAGCCAAGCATACCCGTCTTCATACCTGAAATGCCAACACTCATGATCGTCTTTAATTGTTCTTCTATTGTAGAAAGCGCGATTGGGAACACACGATGCGCCCATCCTTCTTCAGGATCCATGGTCACGATCGTTGTTAATGCGGTCATTCCATACACACCGCGCTCTTGAAATGTTTTCAAGTCAGCTTGAATACCAGCTCCGCCGCTCGTATCCGAGCCAGCCAATGTCAGCACTTTATGAATCGGTTTCATGTATCCTTACCCCTTTACTGTATCAAGTACCTTTAATTTTAGATAAGTACATTATAACCGATTCGGGGAATACTTCCGATAAGACCCGTATTATTTTTCGACAATCTTTATGCTGCCTGCTTCTGTCCGTGCCTTAATGAGCATATCGCTTCGATTTTTCGACTCCGGCGCCTCTGTGCTTCCAAACTCCGTACGCAAATCATAACGACCATCAAACTCAGGAGATATTCTAACATCGATACTGCCGAATTCGCTTTTCGCATCAATGGCGTGAGGCTCCAGTTGATCGATTTCGATGCTGCCCGATTCTGCATGGACTTGAAGCGGCTTCCTTGTGTTCAGCAGCTCGATCGATCCGAACGAAGAGTGTGCCTGGATTTCTGCATCCACGCTGTTTGCTTTCACTTCACCTGCGTCCGAAGTCAATTTCGCAAAATCGCCCTTCAGTTTGCTCACGCTTACGCCTCCGAAGCTACTTGCTGCTTCTAATCGTTTTACTTGTCCGCCAGACATGTGGAATGCTCCTGCGGACTGCTTCGATGCAAGTCGATCTAGCACCATGTCCTCTGTCGCATGTATGATAACTTCGTGATTGCGGCTTTGGGATTGAAATCCGAAATTGATTTGAAACCAACCTTTATCTTGCGGGTTCACATAATTTAAGACAAGCTTTCCGTTTCTAACCTCGAATTCGCCGATTTTTTTTATGACTTCGTCCGGCGCGCGGCCCTTTAATTCAATCATTTGCTTATTATCGATTACCCAGTTGATTTCGACGTCCCCGAAATCTTCCTTAATCTCCAGTTCTCTCAGATCTTTCCCCATATCGATACTGTATTCATATTTGGATAACTCAGAGCCTAAAATCTGATTGGATCCGAACAAAATCAGTCCTACGATACCTGCTGCTATACAAGCGATCGCAACAAAATTAATCGCTACCCGCTTTACGTTCATCTTATCCCCCCCTTTCCTTCATATACGATCCAACGAAAATAGCTTGCATTCCATTTTGCATATTTACCGCCCAAAAAGAGAACGGCTTGAATCAATAGAATGCCTAGACCAAAGGCAATCGCTACGAGTGACAATTCCGATCCATATATGGACGACCCAAGCACTAGCTTTACGACATATAGAATAGGAGATAGGAGAAGGGCAACAGCCGCTGCTCCAAGCCCAATGCAGACTCCCCACCCTCCAATTAAGAGTGGTACTATGAATAAGCTGATAAATAAAGTTCCTATGAGACCTGGAATAGAACGTGAACGTCTTTCCTCATATGGCGCAATCGGAGGATGCACATTCCTATTCATCATATCCCGCAAATGCGCATCATGTTGTTCATAGTGATGAAAGTGTAATGGCTGCTCTTGTTGATGCAGATACGTAGGATCCTCCCAGATCGGCGGCACCTGTTGTCCTTGGTTTGGGAGTCTATCGAACAGGTCTCCCGCATCTCCTTCAATACTCTGAGCCTTGTCTCCGCGCCCGCCTAACAGCAGCTCCGCTGCCAGCTCTTCCGGATCGCCCAGCTCTCTTGCAATTTCCTCTTCTGTTCGTCCCTGCTGCTTGCTAAATTCGAAGTGCGCATCGTACTCTGCTAATATCTCATTGCGCTCCGCTTCTGGAAGCGACAACAGCCCCATTTTCAATTGCAGCATAAATAACTGCTTATGCACGCTGATTCACCTCTCACATCTCCTTGGTTTCTTCTTCTTCCGCTTCGATGAGCAAATTTGCTACCCCCGACACAAATTTATCCCACTCGGTCACGAGCTCATTCATATATGCCTTGCCGACTGGGGTAAGCTTGTAATACTTCCGTGGCGGACCCTCAGTGGATTCCTGCAAATATGTGGTGCAGTGGCCGTCAGCGACCATTCGCCGTAGAACCGGATACAAGGCGCCTTCGGCTACCTCCACATGCTTGGATATTTGCTGTGCCAACTCGAAGCCGTAGCGATCCCGCTGATTAATGAGAACCATGACACACAGACCGAGCACACCTTTTTTAAATTGAACGATTTCCTTCAACCCGGTCACCTCCTACCTCATGCGTGAATGATTTATTGTTTATGGTTCAGTATTGTATATTAATTAGTAGTACACGATGATTATATCTTCTGGAATAGTGTTCCACAATAGGCTTTTTCCAAAACTAGCCTCTGGTCTAGGTTAAACCCATCTATGGTCTGAATGAACCGACGGAGCATCATCACCAAGAAGAACAAGGTAAACAGGGGGTGACAAGAAAGAACAAAAGGAGAGCGCAGTATGCCTACTTTACATATGGAATCATAAAAAAGAAGCCAGACCCCTTCAAGGGAGTCTGGCTTCTATCGAATCAGCGAGCCGCTTGTGCGGCAAGCCAATTATTTTTTCAAGTTGTAGAAGGATTTCAAGCCATCGTAACGAGCTGTGCTTCCCAAGTTGTCTTCGATGCGAAGCAATTGGTTGTACTTCGCAACGCGGTCCGTACGGGAAGGAGCACCTGTCTTGATTTGGCCAGCGTTTGTTGCAACCGCGATGTCAGCGATTGTGCTGTCTTCGGACTCACCGGAACGGTGGGAGATAACAGCTGTGTAGCCAGCGCGTTTTGCCATTTCGATCGCTTCGAAAGTTTCTGTAAGCGTACCGATTTGGTTAACTTTAACCAAGATGGAGTTACCGATTCCTTTTTCGATACCTTGAGCAAGACGCTCAGTGTTTGTAACGAACAAGTCGTCACCAACGAGTTGAACTTTGCCGCCCAATTTTTCAGTGAGCAACTTCCAGCCATCCCAGTCGTCTTCGGACATACCGTCTTCGATTGTGATGATTGGGTACTTTTCAACCCAAGAAGCAAGAAGGTCGACATACTCAGCAGATGTGTAGGACTTGCCTTCGCCTGCCAATGTGTATTTACCGTCTTTGTAGAACTCAGTGGACGCAACGTCCATACCCAAGAATACTTCTTCGCCTGGCTTGTAGCCAGCTTTTTCGATTGCTTCAATAATCACTTGAAGCGCTTCTTCGTTGGAACCAAGGTTAGGAGCGAATCCGCCTTCGTCACCTACAGCTGTATTCAAGCCTTTGCTCTTCAATACGGACTTCAGGTTGTGGAAGATTTCAGCACCCATACGAAGTGCTTCTTTGAAGCTTGGTGCGCCAACTGGCAATACCATGAACTCTTGAACGTCGATGTTGTTGTCAGCATGCTCACCACCGTTGATGATGTTCATCATTGGTACTGGCAATTGCTTCGCGTTGAATCCGCCAAGGTACGTGTACAAAGGCATATCCAATGCATGTGCAGCAGCGCGAGCTACAGCCATGGATACAGCCAAGATTGCGTTCGCACCCAATTTGCCTTTGTTAGGCGTGCCATCAAGCTCGATCATCGCTTTGTCGATTGCAACTTGATCAAGTGCGTCGTAGCCGATGATTTCTGGAGCGATAATTTCGTTTACGTTTTTAACAGCGTTCTCTACGCCTTTACCAACGTAACGGCCTTTGTCGCCATCGCGAAGCTCAACTGCTTCGTGAGCACCAGTGGATGCACCGGAAGGTACGATTGCACGGCCGAAGCCGCCGGATTCCAATTTAACTTCTACTTCTACCGTAGGGTTACCACGGGAGTCAAGCACTTCGCGTGCGTATACGTCCATAATCATTGTCATGGTGTGTACAACTCCTTTTTGATTGTTTATAAATAAATTACTATATATCCAGGTAAGTTGTAAAACTTACTTCTTAATCATGCTTTGTCCCGTCATCTCGGCTGGCTGAGGCACGTTCATCAAGTCCAGAATCGTTGGAGCGATGTCTGCCAAGATGCCGCCTTCGCGCAACTCCACATCGTTCGAAGTGACGATGAATGGAACCGGGTTCGTCGTATGTGCTGTGAATGGACGGCCTGCTTCGTCGAATACCATATCCGCGTTGCCGTGATCCGCCGTAATAAGGCAGACGCCGCCTTTCGCCAATACCGCTTCAACGACCTTGCCCATGCACTCATCCGTAGCTTCTACAGCCCTGATCGTTGGCTCCAGCATACCGGAGTGGCCAACCATATCAGGGTTCGCGAAGTTCAGGATAATCGTATCGAACTGGTCAGAGTTGATTTCGTTCACGGCTGCTTCTGCAACTTCGTATGCGCTCATTTCAGGCTGAAGGTCGTAAGTTGCTACCTTAGGCGAGTTGATAAGCACACGCTTCTCACCAGGAAGCTCAACGTCACGGCCGCCGCTGAAGAAGAACGTTACATGCGGATACTTTTCTGTTTCCGCAATGCGAAGCTGCTTCTTGCCATGCTGCACGAGCACTTCACCAAGTGTGTTGTCCAACTCTTTTGGAGAGTAAGCAACGTATCCGCCAACAGTCTCTGCGAACAACGTGAGCGCGACGAAGTGCAAGTTCTTAGGGAACTTGTCGCCACGATCGAAGCCGCGGAAGTCATCGTTGGTGAACACTTGGCCAAGCTGGATCGCACGGTCTGGGCGGAAGTTCATAAATACGACAGAGTCGCCATCTTGAACCAAGCCGACCGGCTGATCGTTCTCATCCACAATGACCGTTGGCATAACGAATTCGTCATACACGGATTGTGCATAAGATTCTTCAACTGCCGCAAGTGGATCGCGGTATTTCGGGCCTTCGCCGTATACCATAGCGCGGTACGATTTCTCAACGCGTTCCCAACGCTTATCGCGGTCCATCGCATAGTAGCGGCCTTGAACCGTAGCGATACGGCCAATTCCAACTTCAGCGATTTTGGCTTGCAGCTTTTCAATATATCCACGGGAGCTGTCAGGCGCAACGTCACGGCCATCCAAGAATGCGTGAACGTAAACATCCTTCAAGCCTTCGCGTGCACAGAGATCGAGCATCGCAAGGGCGTGGTCGATATGGCTGTGTACACCGCCATCGGACAACAATCCGTAAATATGAAGCGCCTTGTTGTTCTCCTTCGCACTCTTCACTGCTGCAAGCAATGTTTCGTTCGAGAAGAAGTCGCCTTCACGGATCGATTTCGTAATGCGAGTCAGGTCTTGATATACGATGCGGCCTGCACCAATATTCAAATGACCTACCTCGGAGTTCCCCATTTGACCTTCTGGCAAGCCTACCGCTTCACCGCAAGCTGTCAGCGTCGTATGAGGATATTGACTCATGTAACGGTCGTAGTTCGGCTTGTTCGCTTGCGCGACTGCGTTGCCGACTACCGTATCGCGAAGTCCGAAGCCGTCCATGATGATAAGTGCTACCGGTCTAGGTGCGGACATCTTACTTCGCTCCTTCCACCAAGGAGATGTAGGAAGCTGGTTGCAAGCTTGCGCCGCCTACCAATGCGCCGTCAATATCACTTTCTGCCATGTATTCACGTACATTTTCAGGTTTAACGCTTCCGCCGTATTGAATGCGAACAGCTGCCGCAACTTCGTCATTGTACAAGCCCTTCACAACGCTGCGGATGTAGCTGATAACTTCATTCGCATCTTTCGCTGTGGAGGATTTCCCAGTACCGATCGCCCAGATTGGCTCATAAGCGATAACAGCTGCCTTAGCTTGTTCAGCAGACAATCCTTGGAATGCTGCTTCCGTTTGCACTTTGCACACGTCGTTCGTTTTGCCGGATTCACGCTCTTCAAGCGATTCACCTACACATACGATTGGCGTCAAGCCATGACGGAATGCTGCATGCATCTTTTTATTTACCGTTTCATCAGTTTCCGCGAAGTATGCACGACGCTCGGAATGTCCGATAATGACGTAGTGTACGCCAAGATCTTTCAACATTGCGCCGGAAATTTCGCCTGTGAATGCACCGGAATCTTCGAAGTGGAGGTTTTGCGCACCAATCTTGATGCTTGTCCCTTTCACTGCTTCAACCAATGCTGGCAAGTTTGTAAATGGTGCGCAGAGTACGCTCTCTACGCCTTCCACCTCTGCTTTGCCTTTCACTTCGGATACGAAAGCGACCGCTTCCGATACCGTTTTGAACATTTTCCAGTTCCCTGCGATAATCGGTTGTCTCACACGATTCACTCCTTTACGCATAAGGGAGCGGCCGAAGCCGCAATCCCCTTACTTGCTCTCTTACTTATCGTTCAATGCAACCACGCCTGGCAATGCTTTGCCTTCCATGAATTCAAGGGAAGCGCCGCCGCCTGTGGAGATGTGATCCATTTTATCTTTCAGCTTGAACTTCTCAACCGCTGCTGCAGAGTCGCCGCCGCCAATGATTGTGTAACCAGCAGTTTCCGCACATGCTTCTGCTACAGCACGCGTACCATGAGAGAACGGCTCGATTTCGAATACGCCCATAGGCCCGTTCCATACAACAAGCTTGGAATTCTTGATAACGTCAGCATAGATTTCACGAGTTTCTGGACCGATGTCAATGCCTTCCCACTCTGCAGGAATGCTGTCGATCGATACCACTTGCGTGTTTGCATCAGCGCTGAAGTCGTCTGTAACTACGATATCTACTGGCAAATAGAGGTTTTTACCAAGTTCTTTTGCTTTTTCGATGAAGCCAAGTGCAACATCAAGCTTCTCGTTGTCGACAAGCGACTTCCCGATTTCGTTGCCTTGTGCTTTGAAGAATGTGTACGTCAAGCCGCCGCCAATGACGATATTGTCAGCGATTTCCAACATTTTGTTGATAACGTCGATTTTATCTTTAACCTTGGATCCACCAACGATTGCTGTAAATGGACGCTCAGGGTTCGTCAGCGCTTTGCTCAGTACATTCAATTCTTTCTCCATCAACAAGCCGGACACGGCTGGCAAGTGATGTGCGATGCCTTCAGTGGATGCATGTGCACGGTGAGCCGCGCCGAACGCGTCGTTCACATACAAGTCCGCAAGCTCAGCGAAGGCTTTAGCCAATTCTGGATCGTTCTTCTCTTCGCCTTTGTGGAAACGAACGTTTTCAAGCACGATAACGTCGCCGTTTTCCATTTTTGCAATTTCAGCTTTTACGTTTTCACCAATCGACTCGTCCAACTTCTTAACGGGCTTGCCAAGCAGTTCGCCAAGACGTACTGCTGCAGGTGTCAGACGCATGGAATCCACAACTTCGCCCTTCGGACGACCCATGTGGCTTGCCAAAATAACTTTCGCACCTTGTTCCACCAAGTAGTTAATTGTTGGCAGCGTTTCTCGTACACGTGTATCATCCGTAATCACACCATTTTCCAATGGCACGTTGAAATCGACACGTACGAATACGCGCTTACCTTTAACTTCTACATCACGCACACTTTTCTTGTTCATCCCCGTGTTCCTCCTATCGTCGCTTACACCGGCACACGCCTCTCTCTGGTGTGTTGTTCGGTATGTTCTGTGTTCATGTTCTGTATGGGTTCCATCTAAATCTTTCTCTCTATTATATCGTATATCGTTCGTTAATATGTTCTGGTTTCTCTCTGTACTCTCTATCTCTGTATATCTATACAAATCTGTGTCCGCACTGGTTCTCGATATGCTCTAGGCACTATAAGGATCAAAAGAGGAGGCCTAAACGGTCACTCCTCTTTGATTGTAAGTGCTATGCGATTACAGACCTTTTTTTGCGATGAAAGCTGCCAAGTCTACAACGCGGTTGGAGTAGCCCCACTCGTTGTCGTACCAGGATACAACTTTCACCAAGTTGCCGCCGATTACCATCGTTGTCAAAGCATCGATAGTGGAGGAAGCTGGGTCGCCGTTGTAGTCGCTGGATACCAATGGCTCTTCGGAGTAGTTCAAGATGCCTTTCAATGGGCCCTCAGCTGCTTCTTTCAAAGCTGCATTCACTTCTTCAACTGTAACGTCCTTCTCAAGTTCTACTACCAAGTCCGTAACGGATACGTTAGGAGTAGGAACGCGCATGGACATACCGTTCAATTTGCCTTTCAATTCAGGCAATACGAGGGATACCGCTTTAGCAGCTCCAGTTGTTGTAGGAATGATGTTTTGAGCTGCTGCACGAGCACGACGCAAGTCTTTGTGCGGCAAGTCAAGAACGTTTTGGTCGTTAGTGTAGGAGTGAATTGTGTTCATCATACCTTTAACGATACCGAATTTCTCATGCAATACTTTTGCGAATGGAGCCAAGCAGTTCGTTGTGCAAGAAGCATTGGAGATGATTGTGTGGTTAGCAGCGTCATACTTATCTTCGTTAACGCCCATAACGATTGTAATATCTTCGTTAGTAGCAGGTGCGGAGATGATAACTTTCTTCGCGCCGCCTTTCAAGTGCATTTCAGCTTTATCTTTCGCTGTGAAGATACCAGTGGACTCAACAACGATTTCAACGCCGTTAGCGCCCCAAGGCAAGTTCTCAGGGTTGCGCTCAGCGAATACTTTCACTTCGCGGCCGTTAACAATCAAAGCGCCCTCTTTAGCTTCTACGGAAGCTTCGAATTTGCCGTGAGTTGTGTCATATTTCAACAGGTGAGCCAGAGTCTTTACGTCTGTCAAATCGTTGATTGCAACGATTTCTACTTCTGGATTGTTCAATGCTGCGCGGAATACGTTACGTCCGATACGACCAAAGCCGTTAATACCAACTTTAACCATTGATGATTCCTCCCATTTCCTTCGCAATTTTTTTTTATATATCTCAAGACGGCCTGTAAGGCACATCGAGACCACAATGTTTCAATACTTCCATAGCTGCTGCCTCATCAATGACGAGAATGTCTTCATGTCCTGCACGAAGCACAGCGGTAATGGATTCACCCTTACTTTGACCTCCAGCAACGGCGATGACAACCTCCGTACGAGAAATATCCTCTAGGCGAAGGCCTAGTGTCAGCATCGTATGTACGACATGTCCGTCTCGGTCGAAATAATACCCGAATGCTTCTGCAAGTGCTCCTTCCTGGAGCAACTGCTGGATCGTCTCCTCATCCGCCCGGCGACGCTTCGCCATGACGAGGGCCTCTCCAATGCCATGCACGACGATGCGTGCATGGCGTATGACTCGCAAAATATCTTGGATGTTCGGTTCCTGCTTCAGCGACTGGTATGCTTCCTCACTCAGCAAGTCTGGCACATGCAAGAGCCGATACTGAGCGCCTACGCGCTTCGCCATCGTGGATGCGATTGTGTTCGCTTGATGTTCCAAGCTCTCCCCAAGTCCACCACGAGCGGGTACGAACCAGTTGCCTTTCAACGGTGTTGGACTCGTCAATTGATCTGCCATTGCAGCCAATGTGGAGCCGCCTGTCACCGCCACGACATCTTCCTTGTCCATTACGCTGCTGAGCGCTTTACAAGCCGCTTGCCCAAGTTCCTGTTTAACGACAGGCGATACATCCGAATTGCCGGGTACGACAATGACCTGCTTCAAACCAAATGCTTGGCGGATACTCTCCTCCAGCTGGCGCATTCCGAGCAGTTCACCCATCACGGATTCCAGCTTCCGGACAAGTTGCCGGCCTTCATCAGTGATTCGCATCCCCGTGTTATCCGAATCAATCAGGCCTTGTGCCTTCAATAAGTCGGTTTCTGCACGGAGCACACGCTCGGTCATCTGCAATGACGTTGCCAGCGTTCTTCTCCCGATGGAGTCGGACAACATGATTTGATGCAGGATGGTGTAACGCTTCTTCAACAGTTCAATGAGTTCAGGTAGAAGTCGCTTCTGTATTTCCAACCACTCACGCATTCTCTCCACTCCTGCTTCCCATAAGCAACCATTGGACTAAAAACGTCCCATCTCTACATTTTTTGTCCCACCACTATTCTACCGAATAATGAGGCAACTTGCAAGTAGCCAGAACCCCAGTACATACACCCAAAAATCAAAATTTTCATGCTAAGGAACAACTCTATAATGAGCAAGCAATATCAAAGTTATTCATAATTAGACAGCCTGTCCAAAGACATTCGAGCGCCTATGAAGTAATTAACCCAAAATGCGACATGTTCATACATTTTTTCTAAATCAATCTCGACATTTTTCAGTATAGACAGGAATGATGGACATCATGCTTGACCTTACAACGTTTACAAAAAATTTGAGCCTCCAGAGGAATAAAAAATGAAAACTGTACGGTCAGCGTTGTGAAGCGAGACCTAGCTTTTCATTAGAGTCCAAATATTATGCTGGCAAGTACTTTATCTTATAAGTAGAAGCGACTTGTTACCCCATCCATAGGAAAAGGAAATAATTCAGGGGCGCTCACTTGACTTTGTTATACGCTTTCTTATATAATAAGTTTTGCTCTTGTATGAATGCGCCCGTGGTCCAATGGATATGACGTAGGCCTCCGGAGCCTGAGATCAAGGTTCGATTCCTTGCGGGCGCGCCAATTACACTCCTGTCCTTATTTGGTACAGGATAAGAAGCTACGTTACGCATATATTTAGGTACATAAGCACGGAAGCAACATCTTGAATTTTGCAGAAGCGAAAGGATAGATGTTTTTTTCTCGACATAGTTTGACCATCTTTGACTTTTTGTTTTATGTCCTTTATATTGGATGTGTAACGACATTTAGTGAGGAGGGGTTATCTTGAGTTATGTACCCGTAGTTGTTGAACAAACGAATCGTGGTGAAAGATCCTATGATATTTATTCCCGGTTGTTGAAGGATCGCATCATTTTCCTCGGAACAGAAGTGAACGATCTGGTGGCGAATTCGATTATCGCCCAGTTGTTGTTCCTGGCTGCAGATGACCCGGAAAAGGATATCCATTTATACATCAATAGCCCGGGCGGTTCTATCTCGGCCGGCATGGCCATATACGATACAATGCAGCACATTAAGCCAGACGTATCTACGATTTGCGTCGGCATGGCTGCCTCCATGGGCGCTTTTCTGCTGAACGCAGGCGCTAAGGGCAAGCGCTTCGCGCTGCCGAATAGCGAAATTATGATTCACCAGCCGCTTGGCGGAGCTCAAGGTCAAGCTACCGATATCGAAATCCGCGCACGTCGCATCTTGAAGATGCGCGACAACTTGAACAAGATCTTGGCAGAGCGCACGGGACAACCGCTTGAGCGCGTGGAGCGCGACACAGATCGCGATTACTTCATGTCTGCCCAAGAGGCGTTTGATTATGGTCTTGTCGATAAGGTTCTTGGCAAAGAATAATTTCCAACATTCCTTTTCTACTACTTGAAGGCAAAGGTCGAGTCTGTGTTCTTGAACGCTGGCTCGATCTTTTTTGTCTGTATTTCCACACCCAACAATAAATCGTAGTCCAAGAAACGGCTGTAGGCATACTCTTGTCCATAAAAAAAGGACCGCATCGCGTAAACGCTGATGCGGTCTATATATGTTCTAGGGGTAAACTGTAAACCATGAGAAAGATGAAACGGATCACCTGGTGCAACGGAAGACTTCCGGTTGACCAAGGCCAGTAATCGCTGCCGGCAACCCTCCTTCGCAAGAACTCATCTGTCATTCGGTCCATTGTTAGAATACTAGAGTTACATTAAAGAAAACTGAACTGAACCTTAAAATAAGATAAAATGCGCTTCCTCACCTTAAAATCCCCTTCGATTGTCCTCTCCACAAAAATAGTTGTACGCGCCATGAAATCATTCCATTTCCCATTGGAATCGTTTACAATAAGAATATTGCTGATTTTTTCTGATTTCTCGCTTTACAGACGAGTCGAAACGTATACAATGATTACAAATCATCAACATCTCTTCTCGAATAGATTGTCTTCTTAATTTTTGCAAGATTCACTTCATAGCAAGATTACATCAGGGACTACTAGGAGGTTTGTCAGGATGAGTTGGAACTATTTTCGGTCGAAGCTGCTATTACAGTACATATGGTCGTATATTTTGATTTTTCTCATCCCATTAGTGGTTCTTACTATCTTCATCTATCAAAATGCCGTCAACAATCTGCGCTCCGAAATTGAACAATCGAACGTGAATCAGCTTAATCAGGTGAAACTGAATATTGATTCTCGCATGACGGAACTCCGGGATATTGCTTCACGCATTGCCTATGACGAACAATTGACTCCATATATGATTCGGCATCCTTATTACAGCCGTGACGCGATATCCGCACTCGGCAAATACAAAGCGAATAGCTCCATCTTGGAAGAACTATTCCTCTATTACCGCAATACTCAAGCTATCTACTCTCCGAAAGGAATGACCAATGTTAATGTGCTCTTTGAGCAATATTATTTGTTCGAAGACTGGAATAAAAAGGATA
This sequence comes from Paenibacillus sp. S-12, assembly GCF_030363895.1. NCBI lineage: Bacteria > Bacillati > Bacillota > Bacilli > Caryophanales > Paenibacillaceae > Paenibacillus > Paenibacillus sp. S-12. The sequence continues at coordinate 12,289 of NZ_JASIUF010000026.1, read as the reverse complement.
TTATTCATGGACTAGAAACAGAACTGTATCCCATAGTTCGGCCTGCTGAATCGGTCAACTTAAATATGAATATTACAAAGTCCATGCTTGCGTATATGATTCCGATTACACCAAACAGCTCTTCTCCGCATGGAACGGTGCTCTTCCTAATGGAGGAATCCAAGCTTACTGGACTGATGGATACCATCTTGAACGGGTTCAAGGGCAACACGTACATTTTTGATGAAAAGGGACGTGTACTTACACAGAACAACCATGGTGAGCCTATTCCAAAAAATGAAATTCATTTGCTTTCAGCGCTCGGATCCGGCATCCACAGCTTAAAGCTGGATAACAGACAACAATCCGTTGTGTCCGTCAAATCCTCCATGAATGGATGGACCTATGTAACGGCTATGCCGAGCGAGCAATTTTTTGGACGCGTATTCCATATTCAGACGTTTTTCCTGCTCGCCTTTGCCGTCGTCGTGTTAGGTGGCATTTTGGCTGCTGTATTCCTTGCCCGCAAGCAATATCACCCGATCCACGATTTGATGGAATTTGCCATGCTCAAGGCGGAAGCAACAGAGGCGACATCCACACAGCATGTACAGAAGTCACGCAATGAGTTGGAATGGATCCGCAAAGCCTTACACGACTATAGCGCCCGCGTCGATATTCAGGAGCCATTTGCCCGTAACCAATTTCTGCTTATGCTGCTTAAGCACGGGAAGCTGGATAACCCTGAATCGGAACATATCATGGACGTACTCGGAATTGAGCTGACAGGCAAGCATTATTTCGTAATCGCCATCTCATGGGATGAATACCCTGGCGTAACTGATGCACTGCATCATCGCCAACACATTGCCGAGTTGCTTGAGGAAATCGAAATCCCTGATTACGGTACCCATGCGTATGGCATCGAACTGCCGCATTTTGATCAATTTGCACTCATTGTAACCATGAACGAAGATACGCAAATCACGGTCGGGCATCGAATGGAGCAAATTGTCGATGCACTGCGCATTATCGTAATGGAGAGCACCCATCTTATCCCCTCTATCGGCGTCGGTACAGCTTACGAAAATGCGGTGCTGCTGAATCAGTCTTATATTGAGGCGGCTTCTGCACTCGAATATCGAATGGCGAATGGGAAAGGCAGCATTACGTACTTCGACAAGCTCTCTCATACTCCGAGCGATACGTTCTGGATTGCGAAGGATTCCCTTCTGAAGCTCACGCAGAGCTTGAAGCAGGGCAACGACACCATCGCTATGCAAATGATTGAAGCCATATTCATCAAGCTGAAAGCAGAGCGCCTATCCATCTCTCTGCTGCGCTGCATTTGTTTTGATATTATGAATACGCTGTTGAAAACAGCATCCGAGCTCGGCCTAAATGAATTGATTCGCGATATTCCCGGCTTTACTTCATTCGAATCGCTAGAGGAGCTCGAAAAAAAGCTACAGCTATTGGCCGCACACATTTGCGAACAGGTCGAGCGCAATACAGAGTCCGAGCAGATTTCGTTAATGGATAATGCCATTGCCTTTATCGATCAACAGTATACCGATTACAGTTTAAGCCTTGAAGGAGTTGCACAGAAGTTCTCGATTTCGTCCTCCTATTTAAGCCGTGCCTTCAAGGAGAAGACCGGAAGCAACTTCTCCCAATATATATGGCAGCGGCGCATGGATGAGGTCATCCGTCAGCTGCTCACAACAAGCGATCCGCTGAAGGATATCATTGTTAGGGTTGGATATTTGGATACTCCGAACTTCATTCGCAAGTTCAAGAAGGAAACCGGCTATACACCTGGCCAATACCGGAAGCTTCACGCCTCAAGCGAGCAAGCGAAAGCTGCCGCTGATGCGGATGATGAATCCTAATAGATATCGCTAAGAAATAGAGCACCTGGGCAGATACACAAGCCCAAGGTGCTCTATTTTCATCCGATTAGCTATCTTGCATTTTCATACTGTATTTCAATACGCTTACTTCGCTGTATTCCATTGATCATAGGCTTTTTGATAAATCTCAACGATCTTATCAGCACCCATTTTCTTCAGGGTCTCTACGTATTTATCCCAGTTCGCCAGAGATTCTTGGCCTGTCACGAACTTCGCTTCCATTTGCTCTACATACTTATCGAGATCGGAGCGCATGCTGCTCACTTGCTGCTGATCTGCTTCAGACAAGTATACGCTTGGGAATGGAACCTTTGCGATTGGGATAATCTTCTCATCGGTTTCTTTCTTCAGCCACTTCTCGAAGTCGCCTTGGAAACCGCGACCCACTTCTTCACTAGCCAGCTTCGGAACAATCGTACCATAGTCCGGTGTCAGCTTTGCACGGTATTCCTCACGATCGCCGCCCCCTGGTACTGGCAGCCATTTTTTCGTATGATCGTCCTTGTTCACATATTCCCACAGTATGCCCTCTGGGCCAAAGCTAAGCAATTCTGATCCTTCTACCGAGTACAAGTAATCAATCCAACGGATTGTTGCTTCTGGATTCTTGTTCTTATTCGTAATGGCAAATGCGCCTGTAATCAAGCCAGGGTGCTTCGCAGCTACCGGCTCGGACATTTCGCTCTTTACTGGTGCATACATTGGATCTGTCATGCTAGGCTCTCCGCCCAATGTAAAGTAGGCATGGTAGTCAGAGAACAATCCGATTTGATTGTTTTTCCCTTTCGCCTTCTTCTGCTCATCCGTTTGCGAGAATGTTTCCTTATCCAGCAAGTCTTCGTTCCACAGCTTGTTCAAGAATGTCAGGTAGCCTTTGTAGCCTTCTTCCATTGGCGTGTAGTGTACTTTGTTCGCTTTGTCAGCATAGATAACCTCATTATAGATGCCCCAAGAGCCAAGCAGCCACATACGAATGTCGTTCAATTTTACCGAGGCCAATGGCACTTCATCCTGCTTGCCGTTGCCATTCGGATCTTCTTCCTTAACACGCTTCAAGTACGTGTACAGCTCATCAATTGTCGATGGTACCTTCTCAATGCCAAGCTTCTTCAGGAACTTGCCGTTATACCAGAGCGGACCACGATACCAGCCTGCATCCAAATCAATGTTCGGCAAGGAGTAGATATGTCCATCCGGTGTTGTAATCGACTTACGAATATCAGGGTGATCATTCAAAATCTTGGTCAAGTTAGGTGCATACTGTTCTAGGAGTCCTTCCAGCGGAATCAAGGCACCTTGTGCGCCATAGTTTACTTCATCCGCAGTCTTTAGCTGACCAGAGAAAAATACATCCGGGTATTCTCCACTTGCGAATACCAGGTTGCGTTTCGTATCGAAGCTGTCGAGCGGCGCATTCTGAAATTCGAATTTAACCCCTGTCTTCTCCTCCATCTTCTTGAAGAAGTCCATGTCCTTCCAGTTTTGAATGCCGACATCCTGGCCCATCATCGTCAAGGTAATTGACTCTTTAACAATTGGATAGCCTTCCTTGTTCAAGTTCTCTACATTGCCTTGGCCCGCCTCTGCCGCAGGCTTATCCGAAGATGAACCGCATCCTGCGAGCATTGTGAAGATCAAGCTCATAGACAACAGCAGCGCACATGTTTTTTTCCATTTCTGCATGGCGATGATCCTCCCTTTGATGATTCGTATAATGTCCTTCTTTATAATAAACAAAGGCGTTGGCACCTTCGATTATTACCGTTGAAGCATTCAACCCTGTAACAAGCCACATCCGACGTACTTACATGAATCTTATATAGAGGCATACAATCAATACTCAATAATAATCAGCCTTTGACAGAACCGATCATAACACCTTGCACGAAATACCGTTGCAAGAACGGATACACAACGATGACAGGCAAGGTCGATACGATAATGACAGAGTATTTCACCAGAGCTGCAATTTCTGCCTTGTTGTTCAGCGCAGCAGCTACTGAGCTGCTTACCGCTGCTCCTGTAGTCTCTGCCGACATCTCTTGGAGAACCAAAATTTGACGCAGGATCATTTGCAACGGATATTTCACTTCGTCATTCAAGTAAATCAAGGCCCCAAAGTAACTGTTCCAGTGTCCTACTCCATAAAAGAGCGCCATAACCGCAATAATTGGAGCCGACAACGGCAATATAATGCGCAGGAACAACCGCAAATTCGTGCAGCCATCGATGCTTGCCGCTTCTTGGAGCTCCTTAGGTATCGTAGATTGGAAGAACGTGCGTGCAACGATTATGTTCCATACAGACGCTGCACCCGGCAGGATTAAGGCCCACATGCTGTTGATAAGCCCCAGTTCCTTAATGAGGAGATAGCCAGGAACCAGACCACCGCCGAAAAACATCGTGAATAAGAACATCCCCATAAAGAAGCCGCGACCGATAAAGTCAGAACGACTCAATGCATATGCCGCCGGTAGCGTTACAAAAAGATTCACACAAGTCCCGACAACCGTATAAAGAATCGTATTTGCATAACCGTTCCAAATCTTTGAGTTCTCGAACACTCTGGCATACCCTTCGAATGTGATACCTTTAGGGAATAGCCACATTTCGCCTGATGCTACATACTTCGGATCACTGATCGACGCACTCAAGATATACAAAACTGGATAAAGCACCAGGATTAGCGCAATCGTCAAATAGATATAGTTACATACGATGAATATTTTATCCGCTCTCGTTTCTTTCACTGCAGCAGCTGCCATGTGCTGTTCTCCTCCTTCCTACCACAAGCTGTTTTCACTCGTGCGACGTGCGATTTGGTTAACTACAATGAGCAAAATAGCGTTCACGATTGAGTTGAACAAGCCAATCGCTGTAGAGAAGCTATATTGCGCATCGACTAGACCAGATCGATACACGAAGGTGGAAATAACGTCGGACGCTTCTTTGTTGAGCGGGTTTTGCAAAAGCAAGATCTTTTCAAATCCGACACCAAGAATGCTGCCCATGTTCAAAATGAGCAAAATCGTAATTGTCGGCACAATTGCCGGAATGTTAATATGCAAAATACGCTGGAATCGACTTGCACCGTCCACGATGGCTGCTTCATGCAGCTGCGGATCAACGCCCGATAAGGCTGCCAAATAAATGATCGTACCCCAACCTGTGCCCTGCCAAACACCAGACAAGACATACATCGTCTTAAACCAGGCTGGATCGGTTAAGAATGCAGCCGGCTCAAACCCAAAGAATTTAATAATATGAATGATAATACCAGTTGAAGGAGACAGGAACGTAATAATAATACCTGCCATTACGACAACGGAAATGAAATGCGGCGCATAGGTTACGGTTTGAACCGTCCGCTTGAATACCCCATCCTTAATCTCATTGAAGGCAAGCGCCAATATAATCGGCAGCGGGAAGCCTACCGCCAGCTCATACAAGCTGATGCTCAGCGTATTCCAAAGCAAATCCCAGAAGTAATAAGAATTGAAGAAACGTTCGAAATGGTCAAATCCAACCCATGGGCTCCCCATAATCCCTTTCGCTGGGATAAAGTTTTTGAAAGCGATTTGAATTCCGTACATCGGGCCGTAATGGAAAATGAGGAAGTACAAAAATGCAGGAGCAATAAATAAATACAACTCCCAATTCTGAAGCATCTTCTTCCACGTCGGTTTCTTCTTATTTGGAACCACGTTCATTGAAAGGGCACTCTGTCCATTTCCTTGCATCGTGTCCACTCCCTCCTTTCAAATGATGGCATGATTGGCATCGCCGATGCTGCACATGATATTGACATGTCGCGCATTAACGATGGACGAAGCCGTGCTAGCGCTTTCATGAGATAATTGTAGGCATCCTTTACCAATAACGTAAATATGTCGTTTCCGCATTGTCGTTACATATCCTTTACAACCGCGCCATTGTGCGGTTTTTTGAACTCATCGCCTAGCCCGCAGTCACTCCAGTTGCCGCAAAATTGGTTAAATTTGATGTTGCCGATCACACACCAAATCTTACACATTGTCAGGAAAAACATGCCGTAAAACACCTCTTACAACTCTGGTAGATGAAAATAATGACTGGTTGACCGAACCAACTATTGCTTAAAGTGAGGTGTTATTGTATGATAGTTCTATAATTATCGAACTTATATTTGTGATGAAAGGAGCAAGATTCAATTGTCTACCTATCTTCTTGTTCACGGAGCTTGGGATGGCGGTTTTGTATGGAAGGAGGTAGCTGCTTTCCTCCGGCAAGCTGGCCATGACGTATACACTCCCTCACTCACCGGGCTTGGGGAACGGACGCACTTGGCACATCCCGAAATTGACTTAGATACATTCATTCAGGATATTGTAGGGGTCATTACCTATGAGCAGCTGGAAGATGTCATTCTTGTTGGTCATAGCTTCTCTGGCATGGTCATCACAGGGGCGGCCGAACAGGTTCCTGATCGAATCAAGCACCTTGTGTATGTAGATGCTATGGTGCCACGTCATGGTGAATCGGTATCAACGTTATCTGCCCCATTTCTGGACACCCCCTATAACGACACGCCAGATGACAATACACCGGAATTTATTGCACCGCGTGACCCATCAGATCCGCTAAAATCGCCAATGCCGACTCGTGCTTATATGCAGAAGATCTCTATTTCTAATGGGCATGCTGCACAAATCCCCCGTACTTACATAGAACCGCTGGACAATCCAGATAGCTGGCCAATGACCGCTTTCTTCCGTGCAATGGCATTACGGGCGCGAGAAGCTGGATGGCGTCATTTGAGCATCGAACAAGGAGGACATTGGCTCATGAAGACACAGCCTAAGCAATTGTCCAAGCTGCTAATAGACATATAAATGCAAAAAAGCCCCTGATCTACAACAGATCAGGGGCTTTCTCTTATCATTTTAGATATGCTTGATTATCTTCCGCTCTTCAATTCCGTCCACATGCGGTCATACAACTGCAGATGTTTACCGACATCGCCAAGCCACTCCGTACGAGTCAGCTCGTCGTCAGACAAATTGATCATTTTGTTATCCAAATACTCTTTGCTATGGAACTCTTTCGCCTTCGTCACAGGGTTGCTGTAGCCGATGGACTCATAGTTCTTTGCGCTGTTCTCTGGATCAAGCATGAAGTTGATGAATTTCTGTGCCAATTCCTTATTTTTAGAGCCCTTTGGAATTGCGTAGTTGTCCGAGAAGATCGTGCTTCCTGTCTTCGGAATCATGAATGCAACATCCGGATTTTCTCCATGAATGACAGAAGCGTCGCCAGACCATACTGTGCCAATCCAGCCTTCTTCCGCAATCATCTTCTGCTTGATGTTGTCTGTATCAAACGCAAGCACGTTCGGCACTAGCTTACGCAGATCATCAACAGCTGCGTTAATATCAGCTTCATTTTCAGAGCTGTTCGACTTGCCCGCCTTCTTCAGCGCCATTCCGATGATTTCACGGTTGTCATCCAGAAGGAGTACCTTTCCTTTGTACTCATCCTTCCACAAATCCGCCCAATCGGTTGGAGCTTGCTTCACATATTTTGTGTTATAGGCAATGCCTGTAACACCCCATGTATATACGATGGAATACTTGTTGCCGGGATCAAATTCAGGGTTTTTGAAACGATCCGTGACGTATTGGAAATTCGGAATTTGATTTAAATCAAGTGGCTCCAGCAAATCTTGCTTAATCATGCTAGCCACCATGTAGTCGGACGGTTGAATTAAATCATAATTCGCGCCGCCGGCTTTCAACTTCGCCAGCAGTTCCTCGTTGTTGGCAAAAATCGCATAGTTAACTTTTACGTTATTCTCCGATTCGAATTTCTTGATCATATCCATATCGAAGTTATCTGCCCAGCTATACAAATTCAATGTTTGCTCCGGCTTAGAAGAGCAACCTGCCAGCGCAGTAAGTGCCAACATCCCGGCCAATACGACCGCGAACCATTTCTTTTTGTTCAATTCTTGTAACCCCTCTCTGATCCTGCAAAAGATCCTTAGAATGTATTAATATGATTCAAATTCACATGCTTACATCTGATAAGCGGTGAATTAGAACGGCAGCATAGAGCTTTTCTTTTCTCCGTTGCCACGGTTCAGCAACCATTGTGCAAGTACGATTAGCACGACGCTAAATATAATCATCAACGTACATAAGGCGTTGATTTCTGGAGAAATTCCCCGTTTTACCAAGCCGTAAATGTAGATCGGCAAGGTCGTTGAGTTCGGCCCGGCAACAAAGAAACTGATCATAAAGTCGTCTATCGACAGTGTGAACGCCATGATTGCTCCGGCAAGCACGCCTGGCCATATCGAAGGTAGCGTAACATGGCGGAATGTCTGCCATGGTGTAGCACCAAGATCAGATGCTGCTTCTTCAAGTTGCTTGCCCATGTTGGCAAGTCTGGAAGCAACAATGACATATACGTACGAAATACTGAACGTTATATGTGCAATGATAACCGTCATTTTGCCCAGCTCAATTTTAAACTGGCTGAATAATACCAATAGGGACAAGCCCATAATGATATCCGGCACAATGATTGGCAAGTATAATAGGCCTATTACCCCTTGCTTACGTCGGGAAGCCATACGGCGAAGTGCTATCGCCGCCAACGTGCCAAGTACGGTTGATATGACGGTAGATATCAATGCGATCGACAAGCTGTTGCTCAGCGCCTCCATTACTTGCCGATTATCGAACAAAGAGCTGTACCATTTGAACGTGAATCCGCTCCAATTCGAATTAATGCGCGAATTGTTGAACGAGTACGCAATAATCAAAAATACTGGGACATAAATAAACAGAATTAACAGTATCGAATGGAGTGCAAGCAGCGGATGCTGCTTCTTTTTGCTTGCCACCTTCATGCCCCCGCCTCCTTCGATGCTTCATATTTGGAGCGGAGTGCCCGGTTGAACAGACCGATGATGATCAATGAACTGATAACGAACACGACTGACAGCGCGGAACCGAATGGCCAGTCACGCGCACCTAGGAACTGATTCTGTATAATATTACTGAGCATTTGCGCCTTAGCGCCGCCCAGAATGTCTGTTACCACGAACATACCCGCCGTTGTTACGAAGACAAGCACGCTGCCTGTCATCATGCCAGACTTCGTCTGAGGCAACGTAATATGCAAGAACGATTTCCACTTTGTGGCACCCAAGTCGCTGGATGCTTCAAGCAATCGTTTATCCATTTGCTCCAATGATACATAAATCGGAAGCACCATATACGGAATGAACGTATAAACCATTCCAAGGAGCACTGCACCCTTGGTATAAAGCATTTGCAGAGGCTCCGCTATCCAGCCCAAATCAAGAAGCGTTTGGTTGACGATCCCTTGCGTACGAAGCAATAGTACCCACGCATACGTCCGAATAAGGAAGTTAATCCAGAACGGAACTGTAATGAGAATGAGTAGCAGCTTCTGCTTTGCCGGGCTCGTCGTCGAAATATAGTACGCAAGCGGATAGCTGAACAACAAGCAGATTATTGTTGTTAATACCGATAGCCACAGTGTATCCCAATAAATTCCCAAGTATAAGGGATCGAAAAATCGTTCATAATTGTTCAGCGTAAACGAAAAGACGATATTGCCGAGCTCGTCCCGCTGCATAAAGGACACAGCAATAACTGCAATCATCGGCACGACAAGAAATATCGTCAGCCACAATACGACCGGCGCAATGATGCCAAATGAGCGTTTCATGAGCCGATCATCACCTCATCCTGCTTATTCCAACTTACTCCGATGTGTTGGCCAATTTCCCACGTTCGCTCGTCCTTGAAGTCAAGCACAACCGATACGTTCGTTTGGTCATTATCCAAGTGAACGATCAGCTTGTGGATATTCCCCAAATAAACGATATCCTGAATAATTCCGGTACGCGGTGCACCTTCCACTTCTGCTGTCACATGAATCTTTTCTGGACGAACGGTAAAGAGGTTCTCTTCATGGAACACGTTGTTCTCTCCAACAAACGTAGCTGCAAACAACGTCTCCGGGCGTTCGTAAATATTTTTAGGAGAGTCGATCTGTTCGACACGTCCATTATTCATAATCACGATCCGATCCGACATCATCATCGCTTCTTCTTGGTCATGGGTTACATATACGAATGTAATTCCCAAGCTCCGCTGCAACTGTTTCAGTTCAGCCTGCAAGTTTTTGCGAAGCTGCAAATCAAGCGCGCCAAGCGGCTCGTCCAATAGAAGCACCTTCGGCTTGTTAGCAATAGCACGAGCAATCGCAACACGCTGCTGCTGTCCACCGGACAATTGATGCGGATAACGCTTCGCAAGCGCTGTAAGCTGCGTCAATCGAATTGCTTCTGCAATGCGCTCACGCTGCTCTGCCTGCGGAATTTTCTTCATTTTCAGGCCGAATTGAATGTTCTGCTCGACCGTCATATGAGGGAACAAGGCATAATGTTGAAATACAAGATTCAAATTCCGCTTGTTCGGAGGTAAGTTCGTAACATCTTCTCCATCTAGGCGAATATGGCCAGATGAAGGCTGTTCAAAGCCAGCTATCATGCGTAAAATGGTTGTCTTCCCACAACCACTCGGACCGAGCAGCGTCAAAAATTCCCCTTCGCCAATCGTAAGCGACAGAGGATGCACAACGGGTTGCCCGGCAAAATGTTTCTCCACATTTACCAGTTCAATCATTAGCATCAACCCCTTACATCGTCAGTCTGCCAATTGAGGTGGCTGTTCCTGCATGCAGCATGCCCGTCGTAATGGCAGCTGGCACGCTCTGCAGCACCACCCCAAAAGGGATGAACAAGAATGCGCGCAGTGTATAGGATACGTTCTTATTCATTAAGCAAAAAAAGCCATATCCATTGGTATGGCTTCTACGTCCCGTTCACGTTGGCGTTTTTGCATATCCAATATACATCGTTTTGTCTGACGATACAACTTATTTTAACGTAATTTCGACAAAAACATACATTTCGTTTCAACGGTTCGCCTTACTTCCACCACGGATCAGGCCATTAGGCACTTATTTGAAATATATTAATAGAAGAATACATCAGTATTCATTTCCCCTGTTACATTCTAGGGCTTTGTTCCTTAAAATACAACCCCTAATCCAACATCATCGTCACACAAAAAGGCACTATGCCATTTCTGACACAAGTGCCCCTTGGTACAACGCCATTTATTCTGATTTACTCGCCTTCTCTTTGGAAAATATGCATGGATTTAACAATAGGAGACTACACTCATAAAAGGAACATTTATACTAGATGCTTATTTCAATTGATACTGAATTTGTACCTGAGCATTCAGCTTAATAAGTCCACCCTGCAAATCTGTTGTTGCTGTATCCTTCTTCATTTCAGCTGCATTGGAAGTATCGTACATGACACGTACAGGGGACCAGTCTGCACCGGACTCCGCAATCGTAAGTGCTGCCCCTACTTCACGACCGGCAGCCTTCGCCAATGCAGACGCCTTCTTTGCTGCATGCTGTACTGCCTTCTCCAATACTTGTGCCTCATAGTCGGCACGCTTTTCGGTGTCGAATTGGATACGAGCAACTCGATTCACACCTGCATCAGTCGCTGCATCAACTAAGCTTCCTAATCGACTCAAGTCCCGGTATGTGACACGAACAGCATGCTGCGCTTGATAGCCAACAATTTGAGGCTCCTTGTTTTCTTCGTATTTATACTCTGGATTGACCGAAAAGTTTACCGTCTTCAAATCCTTCTCCTGAATGCCGTATTTTTTGGTGAGCACCTGCTTCACCTTATCATATAATGCCGCATTTTGTTTTTGTGCTTCTGCCGCTGTTTTTCCCCGTGTATCTACCGCGAGTTCTGCATAAGCCACATCAGGAGTAACTTCCAACTCGCCAACACCTGACACGCTCACTGTATCCTTAATACTGAATTCGGCTGCCGCTGCCTTCACCGGTACAGGAGCTGCAACACCTGTACCTACAAGCAGCGCTCCTGTCAGCATTACTGCCATTGCCATTCTCCGCCATGCCGTTCTTCCTGCCAATTGCGTCATAACCATTCCTCCATCGCGTTATAGAATGTAAGATTGACTTGCTTCTTGCCTTCTAAACGTTGCCGAGGTAAATATTGTTGCAAATCAGCATGGAACTTTGGAATGATATTTTTCAATATATATGATAACCGCTCAATCTTTCACAATCAAAACCACCCGTCCAACGGGTGGTTTGCACTTGGGGTATAACCCCCTGTTGCCAAACTGCGCCTAAAGACGCTAGCCTGACAAATAAATTGTTCAGGCTCAGTGTAACTTGTCACTTTCACTTACCAGTTAAACTGGTTTACTTCTGCTTGCTACTGTTTCTGTTGAATGGATCTTCATACTCTTTCACAC
>NZ_JASIUF010000025.1:0-30303 GCF_030363895.1 Paenibacillus sp. S-12 | reverse complement strand
CCTCCACCCGCATAGCGGGTGGTTTTTTGTTTCGTGCGGTTCACGCACTCAACGGGCTAAAGCCCATAATAAAAAAAGAGCCTGAACGGCTCTTCTCTTGGTATCAGTCACAGCTCCGCTGCTTCCACAATGGAATGGACAATTCATCAGCTATTGATTTAGCTGTCCAATTCTTCTTTGCTTACAAGCCCGACTAAAGCGCTTACAGCCTGATCGGCGTCCGCGCCATCCGCAGTAATGGTAATCGACGTGCCGGTGCTGATTGCGAGACTCATAATACCCATGATGCTCTTAGCATTAACTTTCTTATCTTCTTTTTCAACGAAGATATCCGAAGAATATTTATTCGCTTCTTGAACGAACAAGGCTGCAGGTCTTGCGTGCAGTCCAGTCTTCAAACGTACGACAATTGGTTGTTGAGCCATGCGAATCATACCCCCTATATTCCATGTAGTTTACATTACTCAAATTTACGCTAATTTGCTCTATTTCATCACATATTAGCATTATAAACGATTTCAAGCGAGGAATAAAGTTTATCTCGCTATCCGTTGCGCAATCGTTCAGCCATCTCATCTATCTTGCGCAGTCGATGATTGACACCAGATTTACTTACTTTACCACTCAGAAGCTCGCCTACTTCCTTCAGGTTAATATCCGGGTGTGCCAATCTGACCTCCGCTACTTCCCTTAGCTTATCCGGTAGTTTCTCTAATCCAAGATGCCTCTCCAGATAACGAATATTCTCGATTTGACGAACGGCTGCACCAATCGTCTTATTCAGGTTAGCCGTTTCGCAATTGACGATCCGATTCACTGAGTTGCGCATATCCCGCATAATACGGACATCCTCAAACTTGAACAGTGCTTGGTGGGCACCAATGATATTGAGGAATTCGATGATTTTTTCGCCCTCTTTAATGTACAGGACAAAGCCTTTTTTACGTTCAATGAATCGGGCATTCAGCTGGAACTCATTCGCTAATTCAACCAATGCGCGGCAATGCTCCTCGTACATCGAGGATATTTCCAAGTGATATGATGATCCCTCTGGATTATTCACCGATCCACCTGCCATGAACGCCCCACGCAAATACGCACGTTTGCAGCAGTTATTTTCAACGATTTGCTCATTTATGCCGTCCGTGAATAAAAAACCTTCCGATACAATGTGCAAATCACGTAAAATCTCCTGCACACGCGTCGGAATGCGTACAATGTACACGTTGTTCTTTTTCAGGCGCATCTTTTTGCGGACAAGCAGCTCTGTATGAACTTGAAAATACGTTTTGACAAGTGTATAAATGCGGCGGGCGATCGCAGCATTCTCTGTAGAAATGTCCAATATTACCTTGCGGTTGGACGAGAGCTGCACAGAACCGTTCATGCGCATTAATGCAGACAGTTCCGCCTTCTCACAGCACGACTCGGATTCGATCATCGTTAATTCTTTTTTTGTCTGTGCTGCAAAAGACATTGCGGCTCACCTCTTTCGTATCATCCAATTTTCCACAAGCTGATAAATATGATGACTAAGCTTATCTGCGTCATGTCGCAGATAGGTGCGGAACAGCACTAAAGAATCTGCAATTACTTGATAGCCGCGCTTCGTCACTTCTTCCATATCTAAATGTACGGCCTTCGCGCCCTGCTCGGCATATTTATCCTGAACTTGAGGCGGGATTTCACCGTTATTCACGATCACATAATCGAACAGCTGACTGCCGACATGCAACTGTACAGCCTCTAAATGATCACCGACCGAATAATTATCCGTTTCTCCCGGTTGGGTCATCACATTGCATACAAATATTTTCACCGCATTAGATTCTAACACCGCCTGGGCCAGCTTTGGTACGAGCAGTGTTGGGATTATGCTGGTATAAAGACTGCCTGGGCCAATCAAAATTGCATCCGCCTGACGGAGCGCCTCCACGGCCTCAGGCAACGCATCCACCTGTTCCGGTTCTAAAAAAACACGTTTAATACGCTGCCCCGCTTGAGGAATGGAAGATTCACCGGATACAATCGACCCATCTTCCATCTCTGCCTTAAGGACAACTGCCTGATTCGCTGCTGGCAGCACGCGGCCTCGAACCGCAAGTACGCGGCTTAATTCCCGTATACCTGCCACAAAGTCGCCGGTAATGTCAGTCATTGCTGCTAGGATCAAGTTACCCAAACTATGTCCTGCCAATCCAGACCCATTCTTGAAGCGGTATTTCAACATCTCTGACAGCGAGGGCTCCACATCTGCCAACGCTGTCAGCACACTGCGTATATCTCCTGGCGGGGGCATTTGCAGCTCGCTGCGCAATATGCCGGAGCTGCCTCCATCATCCGCCACGGTAACGATTGCGGTAATATCGAGCGGCTTTTCCTTCAACCCACGCAGCATGACCGACAGCCCTGTGCCGCCGCCCATAACCACAATACGCGGGTGAACTCGCTCTTCATCTTTACATGTCATAACGCCCCTCCACTAATGCCGATCTCTCTCAGCATCACGGTGACTGACACGAACAACCTCCGTGTCACTCGCACCAATTGTACGACCTAAATATTCTGCAATAGCCACTGATCGGTGCTTGCCGCCTGTGCATCCGATGCCGATGATGACCTGACCTTTCCCTTCCTTGCGATACTGCGGCATGAGAAAGTTCAGCAAATCAAGCAATTTAGTAAGGAAGGCCTGTGTTTCAGGCCATTTCATGACATAATCGTATACTTCAATATCCTGTCCAGTTCTCGGGCGAAGTTGCTCCACATAATGCGGATTTGGCAAAAAGCGTACGTCAAAAATAAGATCCGCGTCAATTGGCACGCCATATTTAAAGCCGAACGATGTCACATTCACCGACATCACGTTCTGATCGGCGTGCGTGAATCTAGCCGCAATTCGTTCCTTCAGCTGCACGGGCTTCAAATTGCTCGTATCAATGACTTGTGTCGCCCAACCCTTCAAATCTTCCAGCAGAGTGCGTTCCTGCTTAATTCCCTCAAGCGGCATGCCGCCTGGATTGAGAGGATGACGACGACGGCTCTCCTTATAACGGC
Source organism: Paenibacillus sp. S-12 (assembly GCF_030363895.1). Classification (NCBI taxonomy): domain Bacteria; kingdom Bacillati; phylum Bacillota; class Bacilli; order Caryophanales; family Paenibacillaceae; genus Paenibacillus; species Paenibacillus sp. S-12. The sequence continues at coordinate 27,246 of NZ_JASIUF010000025.1, read as the reverse complement.
GAACGAGAACAGAATCCGTTGCATCCAAGAACAATATTTCACAATGGATGGTAAAGTGATCACGAATATAATTAATCGATTCCGATAAAGCCGTGAAAAATTCCCTTCCGCGCAAATCAATGACAAGGGCTACCTTGCCGATCTTGCCCTTGGACTGCTCGATGAGTTCAGCAAACTTCGGTATAAGTACTGGTGGCAAATTATCCACGCAGAAAAATCCGAGATCCTCCAAGCTTTGAACCGCAATTGTCTTCCCAGCACCAGACATTCCCGTAATGATAACCAGCTTTGCTAAAGCTGTCATCTCTGATGATTCCATCATCGTTCGTCCTCTCCTCCTTACAAGATTCGGCTACGAACGCAAGAACAAGCCTGCCGCACCGATCATACCGGCATCATTGCCTAGCTCTGCTGGCACGATGGATACGCCGCGCGTAACCGGGTCAGGTGTTAATTTCATGAATGTTTCACGAATCTGCTCAAACAGGAATTCCCCTGCCTTCGATACGCCTCCACCAATTATGAAACGCTCTGGATTCAGCGTCACTGCTACAGCAGCCATTGCTTTACCTAAGTAATAAGCTGCACGGGATACGATGCGAACTGCGACCTCGTCCCCTGCCTTCGCAGCGTCAAATACATCCTTTGCTGTGATACTCTCTACAAGGGATAAGGAAGTACGATCCCCACGTTCAACTGCATCATTGGCCATACGAATGATACCAGTAGCAGAAGATACTGTTTCCAAGCAGCCCATCTTGCCGCAGCCGCATTGGATAGCCTCCAGATCCGGGATAACCGCCATATGGCCAAGCTCTCCTGCAAGACCTGAGAATCCTTGTACAATTCTTCCATTAATAATGATGCCTCCGCCGACACCCGTTCCTAGCGTGTAGCAAACACAGTGGTCAATACCCTTGCCTGCGCCGCTCCACACCTCGCCAAGTGCGGCAACATTTGCATCATTGTCAATTTTAACTGGCTTGCCTAGACGTTCTTCCAATATGGAACGGATCGGCACATCCTTGAATCCTACGTTGGGCGCCAAAATAATAATGCCTTCCTTTACATTCGTAAATCCTGCGACTCCCGCGCCAACACCAGCCACTTGGCTCCAATCGTAAGGAGATTGTTCCACGATGAGACGAACATATTTTTCGATATTATCCATGACAGTATCCGGACCCTTAGCTACTTCAGTTGGACCCTCAAATGTATGCAAAAGCTTGCCTTCTGCATCACAGATTCCAACTTTAATGGCCGTACCGCCCAAATCGACACCCACGTAGATCTGCTCAGACATGCGTCATCCACCTTTTATATACGTAATCGAATTATGGTACTTTCAGTACCCACTATACGCGAACCCACTAGTCAGGTCAAGAGAACGGAACCTCTAGTAAAACGTTGTCAGGCCGCGCCAGAAGTGCTTACCACTCCTTCTGACAACCCAATTGATCCATACAATCCAATGCTCGCCCGCAGGCTCGTTTCTCCTCTGTTCCGCATGAATATCTGCCCGATTATTCGAAAGAAAAGAGGGAGCCCGCAGGCTCCCAACTTTCCGAAAAGTGAGTACACTTCTAGCTATATCTCCAACAGCACTACACCTTCATTTTCCAGTGTTTTATTCCTATCGAAGACGTGCTTAACTGGAGGTCAGCACATTATTTATTCAAAGACTGGCTCCAGTCCTGTGTAATATGGCCTTCGAGGAATTTCTCACAGTCCAAAGCGGCTTGGCAGCCAGAGCCTGCTGCTGTAATTGCCTGACGGTACTTCGTATCATGCACGTCGCCAGCGGCAAATACACCTGGAACGCTCGTTTCCGTTGAACCTGGCTTCACGATGACATAACCTTGCTCATCCAAGTCGATGTGACCCTTCAGGAAATCCGTATTTGGCTTATGACCGATGGCTACGAACAAGCCGTCCGTCTCCAAAACTTCTTCTTCGCCTGTTTCGTTATTCTTCACCTTCAAGCCCGTTACACCCATACCTGTGGAAATGACCTCGATTGGAGTACGGTTCAATCCCCATTTGATCTTCTCGTTGTTCTTCGCGCGATCTTGCATAATCTTCGAAGCGCGAAGCTCATCACGACGGTGAACCAATGTAAGCTCGGATGCGAAGCGAGTTAAGAAGTTCGCTTCCTCCATTGCGGAGTCTCCGCCCCCGACAACGATAATTTTCTTCCCTCGGAAGAAGAATCCGTCGCAAGTCGCACATGCGCTAACCCCTTTGCCCAGGTTTTCTTGTTCACCTGGGATGTTCAGGTATTTTGCGGATGCGCCAGTTGCGACAATCAACGTTTCCGTAACAATTTCGCCTACGCCTTCCACTTGAAGCTTGAAGGGACGGCTAGATACATCAACGCTGTTTACCCAACCTGTCTTGAACTCTGTGCCGAAGCGCTCAGCCTGCTTGCGCATATTGTCCATCAATTCAGGGCCCTGAATGCCTTCAGGAAATCCAGGGAAGTTCTCAACTTCTGTAGTTGTCGTTAACTGCCCGCCTGGTTGAGGTCCCTCGATCACAAGCGGATTCATGTTGGCACGCGCCAAGTAAATAGCTGCTGTATATCCTGCTGGTCCTGTACCGATAACAACTGATTTATATACTTTGTTCTCCATGGGGTTGGCCTCCCTTATGATCAAGTTTTAACTTTATCTTCATGTAAAGGATTGCTTGATTTTAGCTTCTACCTGACATGTGTCTTCCATTCGTTTCACATGCTTGGCAACCGTAGCTGCTGATACGCCATATTGCTCTGCTGCAACCTGATAGGATATCTCTCGACGCAGCATTTTCGCAATGATGAATTCAATTGCCGCTGCCCAGCTTGCCGCCTTGCCAATACGGGGTACTTCATCGGGATATAGACGCGTAATAAACTCCACCCAGAGCGTCTCTGCATCATGCATATGGAACAGATCATAACGCTCCCTCATGGACTCGCGCAATATATCAAGCACCTGCTGCCACTGCGCTTCCCACACCGGCAGACGATTCGCAATATGATTGTGGTGAACTTGGATGTGCTCACCCTTCCACTCTACTTCAATGGGCCCTTCCACTCCGTGCATACGGAGAACATAGACTGCCACCTGCTTCAAATAGGCATCCTGTTCAGGATCCAACAGCATAGAGCACAGCGCATCATTTGCCTCATCGTCACCAAGCATACTCATTGCCTGCAGCGCTTGAAGCTTCACATCTGGTTCGCCAAACCGCAGCGCCCAAAACAAGGAAGCACGTACTAGCGGATCTTTCTTCAACTGCTGCTCCCAATTCCCACCACTCTTTGATCTTCCAGAGCGCCCGCTATCCTGGGATGCAGCCTTAGCAGCAGCCCTACGGCTTGCCTCCTCATAAGGCAAACGATAATGGTAGGTTGGCATAGGATCAATGTCGCCTTGATCACGCTGCTGCAATCGCTCCATATAGTAAGTTGCGATGCCTGATTCAGGATCGAGTCTGCGGCATACTGCCCACCAGCGCGACGCTTCCTCATATCGACCTAAACGGCAAGCCGCTACGGCCGCATAATGATAAATGCTTGCTTCTCGCAGCATATTGCCCGCTACTAAACGCCGCAAATGCCGATAGGCAAGTTCATGTTCATCCAGCATCCCCATCGTGGTCGCAATCTTGAACAGATGCTCCCGATAGAAGGGCTGAACCTTGCTAATCATCGCAATCAGCTGTTGGACTACAGCTTCATTGCCTGCGTGGCGTTCGAATATCGCGAGGTTACACAGAGCGTGCAAATTCCCCTGATCTCTCTCAAGCACGGCATCAAGCGCCTTCCGAGCTTCATCGAACTGCCCCATATAATAATAAACTAACGCTAGGTTGTTCCGTGCTGCCAAATAATCTGGATCCGACTCTACAACCTGCTTCAACAATTTCTCTGCCTCGACGAATCGACCCGCCTCCAGAAGCAAGCGTGCTTCTGCATGGTTATCCTCTGCCTGCTCGGAGACTCCCATCTCTTCGTCGCTCAGCGCTGACGGCAGCTTCGCTGCTGACGTTTTTGCCCTCACATTCTGCCCACCTCGGTGCTGTGATGAGGATTGCTTATTGGCCTCGAAACGGATCATTTCGAGCATTTCTTCCGCTTCCTCCGCATACATCCCCGTAAGATCTCGGGACAAATACGTTTCCAGCATCGCCTCCGACTGTTCGAACTGTTCCATATATGCAAAGTTATTCGCCATATAGTAGTAGCATTCGTTCATGTTCGGATCGAGTTTATGCAAGATGTGGTGCAATGTATCGTTTGACTCTTCGAACTGGCCCGCTTCTGCAAGAGTTCCTGCTAAGTTGCAATGCAAAATAGGGTTGTCCGGTTCGAATTCCACCGCCTTACGAAAATATGTCAACGCCTTGTCGTAGTGCAGCCGTTCCAACGATTGTACTGCACGTTCAGAGAACGCAGCAGCGTCCATTGGGAACATAACCACCTTATTCTGTTCTGCCATCGCCAAGGCCCCTCCTGACACTATATACTGTACACATACCCATCAGTATACCATAATGGAGCTCATTTCCCGCATCCCTTTCGCGAAGACTTTAAAAGGAGTCGTTTTGATCCCTTCATTCCGTCGCAATAGCAGGTCTAAGCCGCCATATGCCCCACAACCTCGCAAAGGCTGAAGGGACAAGAAGGAGCACATCTGAATGACATCAGCAATCAGATGTTTATTTTTATTTAATAATTATTCTCATCTTATTATAACTCAAATCTTTGTTTCCGGCAATCAATAAACCCTTATAATGGATAGTAACCGAATTGATTCGATCACAAACAAAAAGCAGACACTGCACTGCGCGCTCTTCACAGAACACACATCACAACGCCCGCCATTCCAAATCCAGCCTGTTATTCACGATTTTACTTTCCCCTGCTCATTATACGTATCTCGTCTTGGCCCACTGTGCCGTATTTCTAATTCGGATAATACATCTGCTAGCGCGATATCGCGCTCCCGGAGCAGCACAAGCACATGGAACAGCAGGTCACCAATTTCACCGACCATTTCCGTCTTGTCCCCACTCTTCGCTGCGATGACAACCTCCGTTGCTTCCTCGCCAATCTTCTTCAATATTTTATCGAGGCCTTTCTCGAATAAATAAGTGGTGTATGATCCTTCTGGCCGTTCAAGCTGCCTTTGTGCGAGAAGGTTCTCCAGTGCTGATAATACTGAAACGCCCGCAGGCGCTGTTTTATCTGCTTCTGGTACCGCAGTTATCTTCTGAGCATTATCGAAGCAAGTTCGGCTTCCGGTATGGCAAGCCGGCCCTTTGGATCTCACCTGAACAAGAAGCGTGTCCTGATCGCAATCCACAGACATGGATACAATTTGCTGCGTATTGCCTGATGTTGCTCCCTTATGCCACAGTTCCTGACGGGAACGACTCCAAAATATGGTTTCCCCCGTCTTGCACGACAAAAGCAAGGATTCCCGATTCATATACGCTACCATTAGAACATCCTTCGTTTCTGAGTCCTGCACGACAGTCGGAACAAGTCCACAATCATTCCAACGAATCAGATTTGCCAAGCGTTCACCAGCTGCCATTACCTGTTGAGTCATCGTACATGTACCCCCTCTGCCTGAAGCGATGCCTTCACCCCCGAAATCGACACCTCTTTATAGTGGAAAATTGACGCCGCAAGCGCTGCATCTGCATGCCCTTCAGTAAATGCCTCTACAAAATCACCCGCGCTGCCTGCACCGCCTGAAGCGATAACGGGAATGCCGACCGCATCAGATACCGCACGCGTCAAGGCAATATCGAAGCCATCCTTCGTTCCATCCGCGTCCATACTCGTTAACAGCAGCTCTCCTGCTCCTAGCCGCTCTACCTCTTGAGCCCAAGCGACTGTACGCAAGCCAGTCGGTGTACGGCCACCATCGATATACACTTCCCACTCGCCCCAAGCTATATTGTACTTAGCATCAATGGCAACAACGATACATTGCGATCCGAATCGCCGAGCTCCATCTGCTATCAAACTCGGCTTTTTGACTGCCGCTGTATTTATGCCAATCTTATCCGCACCTGCACGAAGCATGCGCATCATATCCTCGACAGAGGAAATGCCGCCACCTACTGTGAAGGGGATGGAGATCTCTCCTGCGGTCTGACGTACTACCTCCACCATCGTCGCCCTGCCCTCGACAGTTGCGGAAATGTCCAAGAACACCAGCTCATCCGCACCTTCCCGATCATACAGAGCAGCCAGTTCTACCGGATCTCCAGCATCACGCAATTGAACAAAATTTACTCCTTTTACAACACGGCCATCCTTTACATCCAGACAAGGAATTACACGCTTCGCCAACATCGCAGTCGCCCCCGTCCGTATTAGCTTCGCTCGGCTGCTCCCAGCCGTACCGCCTCAGTTAAATCAATACCGCCTGTATAAAGTGCCTTGCCAATAATCGCCCCTGCTACACCATCTGCCGCATACGCTGATAGTGCACGGATATCATCCATGCCGCTCACACCGCCTGAAGCAATTACCTGCTGTCCTGATGCCTTCGCCAGCTGTACAATTGCCTCGACATTCGGGCCCTTCATCATGCCGTCTCGTGAGATGTCCGTAAAAATGAACGTCTTCGCTCCTACCGCAGCCAATTCAGCAGCCAGTATATCCGCTTTCACTTCCGACGTCTCCAACCACCCGCGTGTGGCAACAAATCCATTGCGAGCATCAATACCGATCGCTATGCGTTCTCCATACTTTCCAAGTGCCGCTTCGACGAAATCGCGATCCTCTATCGCCGCTGTACCCAGTATGACCCTCGGTACACCCGTATCAAGCAACAGTTCAATATCCTCAAGCGTACGCAAGCCGCCTCCAACCTGAATCGGAACCGATACTGTCCGTGCAATTTCGCCAACCAACTGTGCATTCATCGGCCGTCCTTCCTTCGCTCCGTCCAAATCCACCACATGAATCCAAGATGCTCCATTCGCTTCCCAACGCTTTGCTACCTCTACTGGCTGCTCATCATAGACTGTTTCCTGTCCATAGTCCCCTTGTACAAGTCGGACACACTTTCCCCCGCGAATATCAATTGCTGGATATATCGTGAACGCCGCCATCTGTCTCGCCTTCCTTTCCCATCGTTCTTCATTGCTGCCTTGTCACTTATGTTGCAGATTTCCTGTCCACCCCAGTCAGTGCTAAAAATCTCCCCAATAGACACTGTCCTAACGCACCGCTTTTTTCCGGATGAAACTGCATACCATACAAGGAGCCTCGACCTACAATAGCCGTTACCTCTACGCCCCCATAACTGCACGTAGCAAGCACATCTGTACGCTCCTCCGCAACGACGCGATAAGAGTGCACGAAATATACGTGACCTTCTTCTATCCCCTCAGCAAATGGATGCAAATATGCTGCCTGCTTCCAGCGCAGCTCATTCCAGCCCATATGCGGAACCTTATAGGAGCCGCCCTCGAAGCGTACTGCACGGCCTGGCAGCATGCCCAATCCCTCATGATAGCCATGTTCATCGCTTCCTTCGAACAGCAACTGCATCCCTAGGCAGATACCGAGCATCGGCTTGCCACTCTCCACGATCTCGTGCAGAGTGGGGATTAATCCACTAGCCCGCAGCGCCAGCATGGCGTCTCCGTATGCGCCTACACCCGGCAAAATGACACCCGCTGCTGTAAGCAAATCCTCACGGGAATTTGTCAGGATGAACTCATATCCCAATCGCTCTACAGCCTTGCTGACACTATGCAAATTCCCCATCCCATAATCGACTATGGCGATCATGAGCTACAGCACTCCTTTTGTAGAAGGGATGCCTTGTACACGTGGATCAATCGACGTTGCTTCATCGAGCGCCCGTCCAAGCGCCTTGAATACCGCCTCGATCATGTGATGCGTATTCTGACCATAATGAACGATGACATGGAGGGTGATTCTTGCCTCCAGCGCTAGCTTCCACAAAAACTCTTGTACAAGTTCTGTAGAGAATGTGCCCACTTGTACGGAAGGATAAGAGGCTCTATATTCAAAATGCGGACGGTTGCTCACATCTATCACCACTTGAGCCAATGCTTCATCCATCGGGATAAACACAGAGGCATAACGCCGAATTCCGGACTTATCACCCAACGCCTCTCTCAAGGCATGGCCAAGACAAATGCCAATATCCTCTACCGTGTGATGATCATCGATTTCAATATCGCCCTTGGCATTAACCTTCAAGTCGAAATGACCGTGCTTTGCAAACAAATCGAGCATATGAGTTAGGAAAGGAACGCCAGTATCCAGCTCGCTTTTTCCGGTTCCATCAATTGAAAATGACAATTGAATGTTAGTCTCGTTCGTCTTGCGGTCAATATCCGCTTGACGTGCACAATTGATCGCTTCCTGTACCATCAGAATTTCCACCCTTCTACTGAGGATTCTCGCTCCATTTTTATATCGAGGAATATTTCCGTTCAATGTGAGATTGCTGATTTACAGCATCATTTCACACCGCCAAAGGTGTCTTCTCTCCACTTCCCCACTATCTCTAAACCGTACTTTATATCTCTTTATATCTCTATATCTCCATAAATACTATTACTCTATGATTCGTTGTGTAACTCTTTCTTGTCATAAGATTGTTCACGCAATCGAACCTCAATTGCACGAGCATGCCCTTCTAGTCCTTCATGACGGGCCAGCTCTATAATGGCCGCCCCGTTGGTCAACAGCGCTTCCTTGCTGTAGCGAATTAAGCTTGATTTCTTCATAAACATATCTACATCGACCGGTGAAGAGAAACGTGCTGTTCCATTAGTCGGAATAATATGGTTCGGCCCTGCAAAGTAGTCCCCAACAGGCTCGGAGCTGTATGCGCCAAGGAAGATCGCTCCTGCATTTTCAATGAGACCGAGCCACTCCATCGGCTCCTCTGTCATAATCTCCACATGCTCAGGAGCCATCCGATTTACGAGCTTGACACCCTCTTGCAAATCCTGTACCACCAGAATTGCCCCATACTGTTCAATGGAAGCTCGGGCAATTGGATATCGCGGGAGCTCCTGCAATTGGCGATCTACTTCAAAGGACACAGCTTGGGCCAACTCCATAGAATCTGTCACGAGCACTGCCGATGCCATCTCATCATGCTCGGCTTGGGATAATAAATCAGCTGCCACATAGACGGGATTGGCCCACTTATCCGCTAACACGACAATCTCAGATGGGCCAGCAATACTATCGATATCAACAGTTCCATAAACTTCCCGCTTCGCGAGAGCCACATAGATATTCCCAGGACCGCATATTTTATCGACCGGAGCAATTGTCTCCGTCCCGTACGCCAATGCAGCTATCGCCTGTGCACCACCCACGCGGTAAATTTCCTTTACTCCAGCTTCAGCTGCGGCTACGAGAATATAAGGGTTAATCCCTTCCACTCCACCTGTAGCTGGGGGGGTAACCATCACAATCTCCTCTACACCCGCAACTTGGGCAGGAATAACGTTCATGAGAACAGAGGAGGGATAGGCTGCCTTACCGCCTGGCACATAGACGCCCACACGTTTCAGTGGACGCATAATCTGGCCTAACAGCGTTCCATCTGGTTCACACTCCATCCAAGATGTTCGCTTCTGTCTCTTATGGAATCGTCTGATATTGCTTGCAGCTTGACGAATTGCTGCTAAGAATGCTTGCTCCACTTGCTCGTACGCCTGTGAAATATCTGCCTCGGTTACACGAAGCTGCTCTTGGATCAGCTCTACCTTGTCATGCTCGCTTGTATATTTGAGAAGTCCGGTATCCCCTTCATATCGCACATCGCTTACAATACGCTTCACGCTGTTCAATTGATCCGGAGTTCCATAATCGACCTTCCGAGCCAGATTCCAATCTGCTGCCTGAATGATCCGCATCTCGTTCTCCCCCTCCTAAATCCCGCGCTGCTATAAGCATCATTCGACTTTCGTTTCATATTGTGTGCTTGTTTATCCTAACGAAAATGCTGCTGACGCTGGCGTCTCCAATGACTGGGGCACAATACCCTGTAACCGGTCGCACAGCCCTTGAATTGCCTCGCTCTTCATTCGGTAGCTAACTCGATTGGCTATCAATCGGCTAGTAATGCCGAACATCTCTTCCAGCTCAATCAGACCATTCTCTTTCAGTGTCTTACCCGTTTCCACCATATCTACAATTCGATCCGCCAGGCCGATTAAGGGAGCTAATTCGATTGAGCCATTGAGCTTAATCACTTCCACCTGCTGGCCTTGCTCTCGAAAATATTGAGAAGCTACATTTGGATACTTCGTTGCTACCCGCAAATGGCTGACCGGCTTCCATGAAGGCAATCCGATAACCGACATCCGGCAGCGCGCAATTCCGAGATCCAGAAGCTCATATACATCCTTGTTCTCTTCCATCAATACATCTTTACCGACAATGCCGATATCAGCAGTGCCATACTCCACATAGGTCGGCACATCAACAGGCTTCGCCATGATGAACTGCATCCCCGCTTCCAGTACATCAATAATCAGCTTGCGCGAGTCATCTTCATCTTCTGGCACATAGAGTCCGGCTTGCCGAAACAGGGCGGATGCCTGCTTATAAATACGTCCTTTCGGCATTGCAACCTTTAGCCACTCCTGCATAAGTCGTTCCTCCTTCGTCATCAAGCCCGATTCGTAAAGGCAAGCATCTCGATTCCGCAATTGCCGCAAGCATTGGAATGAACTTCTGCCTTACCAACTCCATCACGTTGATCCTCACATACAGTGCCAATAAGTTGTGTCACTACGTTTTTGCCTTCCTTTCGCAAACGCGCAGCTTCTTGAAATGCTTCTTGACGGTGAAGCTCATCATAGCGAATGGTCATTACCTGCTCCCCTTCATCAGCTGCACCACAACTGCCAGAAAGTGCATCTACGATACGCGTCGTCTGCAGTGCGAACCCCGTCGCAGGAGCAGGTCGACCGAACTGCTGCAACAAATTGTCATAACGGCCCCCGCTCATGACAGGAAAACCCGTATCTGCCGCATAACCCTCAAATATCGTACCCGTGTAATAAGAGAAATCACCCAGCATCGTTAAATCCAATACGATATGCTCTTCCACGCCGTACGCCATCAGCACATTCCATACCTGCTCCAAATGCCGGATCGACTGCTGTATAGCTGACACATCAGCTATACCTCGAGCTGTCTCCAGCACCTCACGCCCCCCACGCAAATGCAATACTTTCTCCAGGTAATTTCTGTACTCCTGTTCAATAGATAGGCTATTCACAAGCTCTCGATAACCAACTACATCACGCTGCACCAGGCGAAGCTTCAACTGTGTCTGCACCACTTCCTGATTGGGAAGTGCGCATTCAAGCAGCCCTTGCAAAAAGCCATGATGCCCAAGCGCAACCTTAAAACGTTCAATACCCGCCGCCTCCAGACAAGCAATTGACAGTGCAATCACCTCAGCATCGGCATCGGGTGAGCCGTCTCCTATCATCTCCGCTCCTGTCTGATAGAACTCCGCTTCGCGTCCAGCCTCCTCCTCCATAGAGCGAAAAACGTTGGCATGATAAGACAAACGGATTGGGAACGGTTCCTTGCCCAGCAAGGAACCAACCACTCTCGCAATGGGCGCTGTCATATCAGAACGCAGCACCATCGTTGTACCGCGCTGATTTAACAGCTTGAACAGCTTGTGGTCAGAGGTAGAGCTCGCTGCACCTACCGTATCGTAATACTCCATGGTCGGCGTTATGATTTGCGCATATCCCCAACTATCCATCGTGCGGAGTGCCTTGCCTTCCACTACACGCAGCCGTCGCACGGCTTCCGGTAAATAATCACGCATACCCGATGGCTTTTCAAACATTCTCGGCTTTGTCATTGGATCACCTCGGAAAAAGACTTTAGTGAGTTAATATATTAACAAGTTACCTTATTAGCAAGTTGAAGAAATTTAATGGTAATATTATCACGTATTGTTTGCTCCGTCAATCCATTTTCAACCTCTCCTTAATCTACTTTGTTTGACTTGTTGACCCCTTCATTGTCAGCTTTTGCATAAGCAGAGAAGGACGCCCGTTCCTTGCATACTGCAAGAATACAGGGCGTCCTCCGTCTGATGACAATGTATGAATTTTTACCTTATACTATTGTTAAGATGCATTGCTGTGTCTAGCCACATCAATTGTTGCGACTGGCTTTTTGCGGTTCATCAAATAGCGCGGCGAAGCACCTAGTCCAAATGAAGCGCCAGGTATTATCGGATTGCCCCATATACGAATATCCACGACATCCCGAGCGCGAACAGATATCCGCCTCCAATGAATAAAGGATACAGCAGCGGACTCCCCTTATACCAAGGGAACTTCCGATATACGGCGAGAAATACAGGATGAATCAAATAAATGCCGAATGACAAATCACCTAACTGAGACAAAAGCTTCCGCCCCAGATTCGGAAGACGCCGCTCCAAATAGAACGCAAGCTGCATAAGTACAATCGCTGAAAGCATCGTGTGTCCATTCCAAAGCAGTTCGTAGATCAGAGAATGCATCTCTTTGCCTGTTGAACGCGTCCAATACCAGATCTGCACATGCAGCAGTGCAAATGCGAGCCATGACAGCCAGATAGCAGCCGTCATCAGCTTATAACGCACCGAGCAAGCTCGTCCAATAGAATCAAGCCACGGACGTATATTGTGAAAATGTATCCCTAAGTAAGCACCTAAAAAATAAAAGCTTATGTATGACAGCTAAATACTCCCTTTCGCTGGAATTTGCACACCGTATTTGTTCCATACGACAAACCCCCATTGCAAGCAAGTCCAAGCGGAATAGCCCAAGCCACGATTCGCCGTGAACGGAACAGCAAGAGCAGCAATGGAAACAACAAATAAAATTGAATGCTGATGTACATGAAATATAGATGCGTATAAGTTGTCCCTGTTAACAGCTTGTTTACGAATAAAGGAGCCGCTTCGCTCCACGATTGATCCGAGTACAGTGTTACCTGTACAAAAGCAAAATAAAAAAGAGAACAAATTACATACGGAATACATACATAGAAAAATCGATTTTTATAAAACTTTCCCAACACACTGACCTGCAGCTTATCGCCTCCGTAGTTATAAAAAAGAACAAAGCCGCTTAACAAAATAAACGTAGGCGTTCCATACTTAAAGAAAATGTTAAAGAAGGTATATCCGTAAAATACGCTCGATTTCTTCATAATTGCTGCGGTTTCTGATGTAGCGTGCACACTAATGACACCAAGCATGGCAAGTGCCCGCACGATAGAAAGAGTAGAAATACGATCTTTTCGTGGCTCTATTGCATCCCTCCCCGCTACGTCAGGTCTTTGCCGATGCATTCATTTAACAAAGACAGACCCACGTACGTATTGTTTTCTAACTTGGAGGCTGTAAAGTTATCTGCTTTTGTTGGCTTTGTTTCGTTGTGCCTCCACCTTTTTTCGGCAGTGCCCCGATGAACATCCAACTATCTTGAAATATAGCGATGGGTGAAATTCTAAGAGTAGGTTTGTCTCCTTATTAAGTTAAGTCCATATACCATGACAAGTCTATTAGGCTTCAACTTTGACGGGCAGTCTAAAAACTCCAGAATAAAATAACAAGTGGTAAAGGGAAAAAGGGGAGAAGAATGAGCTGTAATCGTTTGGGGTAGAACTCCTTTAAGGAATATTCAATGAGGATAACCCTTGTCATCATAAGTATAGAACATGTCGAAGCCTTTCAGGCAGCAAGAAGGCCTACAGCAAAATTTGCTGAACATATAGAAAAAAGTTATAGATGAAAATAGGTCATTCGTATACTCTGCCTTAATCGTCTATGATGTTGCATGAATGCACACTATGTCCAACATCGCAATAGCTCTATAAGATAGATTAGGGTGAAGAATTCTTTACTTATTGCTCATATTATTTTATCTCCCCCATTACCGAGAGCCTAATGATGTCGAATTATAGAGGCAACTCGGCAATACAAATTATTAATTCCGACAACTTGTGAGGTTATTTCCCGGGAAACAACCTCACAACCTGTTGAACATCGTCAATCTTATATTTAATACCGAACACCTGATGAAGCTGAGCGAGCTGAAGATACCAAATGTCCTTTTTTTTCACCGGCCTCAGCTCAGAGTATACCGGCTCCTGATTCCATCGTACCGTATAAGAAGTCTTGGCACGCCCAAGCTGAGCATCCTTGCCCTTATTCCCCATTCGCTCTAACAGATCAGATGTTCTAATCTTCTGATTGCCTGCATTAATACGGAATCCATTCGTAGTCGTGCGTTGATTGATGCCCGGCTTCACAGTGAAAGTAACATAGATGCCCAACTGCTTGCATACATCAAGAACATCCTTGTTAAAAGATCCATACGGGAAAGCAACCACACTGTACGTGTTGCCAAGCATTTGCTTCAATCGCATTTCTGCCCGCTGAAGATCCTGTTTGGCCCGAGCTGTAAATTCCTCACGCGTCTCCTTGCGATGGAGCTTTTTCAAATACTGAGGCTTGGACAACATCGGCCTCAAAGTGCCCTTCTCGTTAACCACCGTGTATGCATGGGAATTGTAGGTATGGCTGTAAAAGCTCATACCATTACGCTTCATCTCGCGCATTTGTTCCCAAGTCAGCTTTGGTCTTCCTACACTTTTTCGATTATCAATCGTTGACACAATTACAAAATTCGTCGCTGGAATATGATACTTCTGCATAATCGGGTACACTTCCGTATAGAACGATTCATAGCCGTCATCGAATGTCATCAAGACAGCATTCGGCGGAATCTGCGCCCCATAAAGCATAAAGTTTATATACTGATCCATGGATATAAAATTGTAATTGTTATGAAGCAGAGCCTGAATCTGCTCCTCTAATTGATTCGGTGAAATGAAGGTGACATGATCTGGATTCTTCTGAATATTGTGATACATTAGTGTTATCACTTCATCACGATAATGGAGCGGTCTGTATTCCCAATGTGATTTCAGATTATCCGTTGAAGACATCTCCAATTGTTTGTCTGTCGTACGCACTTGAATGCCAAAGGCTTTCTCTAGGGCGTCGGCTGGGACATACCACTCATTCCCCATCAACAATGCTTGCTCTTCAAAGCCATTATACCCATCCCATACAATACGGTGTGATTGCGCCTGTACTCCATCCGTATTCAAGAACAGCGTGCAGCATAGAAGAGCTATGAGCAATATGACACCTACAGTGCGTTTCTTTCGCATGTTGTACTTCCCTCTTCTTCCAGTAACATTACACCTATTTTAAACTAACCTACTTCTCAATTGTTGACATTATTGTTTCCATGTACAAATTGTTTGTAAATACCAAAAAAGTGGCAGGTGGGGAGCCCCTTTCCTACCACTTCTCGGCTGATTCTTCTATTGTGTGGATGGTTCTGTCATGAGAGCTGCATCCCGAATGACCCGCATAGGATTGCCGCCTACCATTTGACCAGGCAATACGTCTTTGTACACGACCGTTCCCGCAGCGACAACCGCGTGATCCCCAATTGTGACACCAGGTAAGATCGTACTATTGGCCCCGATCATGACATGGCTGCCGATACGCACAGTTCCGAGTCGATATTCATGTGTCAAATATTCATGCGCCAAGATCGTGGAATTATAGCCGATTATCGTATTATCCCCGATCTCAATTCGTTCAGGGAAGAAGACATCCACCATCGCCATCAGACCGAAGGCTGTGCACTCTCCAACCTTCATACGCAGAAGCCTGCGATAGATCCACAGCTTCAGTCGCAGGGATGGGCTATACCGTGCAATTTGAATGCAGATGAAGTTCCACATTCCTTTCCAAGGACTGACCGTACGGTAAATTTGCCACAGACTATTCGGTCCTTCGACAGGATGCCGCTCCACATCTCTCACTTTTATTTCCGCTCCAATCCGACCAATGCGTACAAATCACGCATGTCATGAATAATATGGCGTGGCTCATATTGACGAAGTACAGCTTCTCCTTTCAGTGACCAAGCTACGCCGCATGATACAACACCAGCAGCATTCGCAGCTTGTATATCTGCAGGACTATCGCCGACCATAATCGTCTGTACTGGATCTGCCTTCAGTGCTTCAACAGCACGAAGCACAGGTTCAGGGTGCGGCTTCGGATGAGTCACATCCTGAACGGTAACAATCGTGCTCAAATAGTCGATTAGACCGAACATGCGCAGGGCCCGCTCTGTTGTAGCCCGCATTTTCGTCGTCACAACACCGAGCTGAATCCCTGATGCATGCAGCTCAGCCATCACTTCCTTCACATAAGGAAATTCACGTACAAGCTCGTCATGACGCGTAACGTTGTATTCTCGGTAAGCTGCCACCAGCTCATCAACCTGATCCTGTCCTGTAAAAATTCGAATTTGCTCTTCTAGCGTAAGCCCCATACTTGGGATAATATGTTCACGTGTGAACGGCGACGGCGTCTTATCTCGCAGTACGTGGAGAAAGGTCTCGATGATAAGCTCATTCGTATCGATAATTGTGCCATCCAAATCAAATAGTACCGTTCGTATCATTTATACTACTCCTTCTTGCTATCATGATCTAGTTGTTGGTTATCTGTCCCTTTATCCGCTACTTCCAATTCAGAAGAGTCCGGTGAGCCCTGCATGCTCTCCGCTGCTTCTTCCACAGATACTTCTTCGTACTTTGCATTCTCGACTGCCATGGTCTTCTGAACAGGTGCCTCTACTTGGGGCAAACTCCCGGCAGCTCCTGTACCTGCCTCTACACGAATCGCGGAAGTCATCGGCGAATTATAAGGAACTCGCGCAGCTCCTGTCATACGACGAGCGATAATAAGAATAACGCCCGCTACAATTAAGAAGATGGCGAGCAACTGCGAGATGCGTACATTGCCATATGCAGGATCTAAATAGCCTGGCTCGAATACGACTGTCATTGGAGACCACAGTCCATCAATCAATGATACTACCCAGTCTGATCCTTGATACGCCAAGCTATCCGTACGCAGTCCCTCAATAAAGAACCGCCCAATCGAATACCAGATTAGATAACTGATGAATACTTCACCGCTGCGCACATTGCGTAGACGGCGGAAGCCGAATAGCAGCAGCACCCCTGTGAAGCTCCACAGCGATTCATATAAGAAGGTTGGGTGGTGGAATATACCTTGAACGTTCATTTGATTCACAATGAAATCAGGAAGATGCAAGGTGTTGCGCAAAAACGCTTCCTCAATCGGCCCGCCATATGCTTCTTGGTTCACATAGTTGCCCCAGCGTCCGATAGCCTGTCCAATTAGAAGCCCAGGTGCACAGATATCCGCAATCCGCCAAAACGAATAGCCCTTCTTGCGGACATAAATCATCGCACAGATAACTGCACCAATTAGGGCACCATAGATGGCAATGCCCCCATTCCATATTTTAAAGACATCTACCCAATTGTCTTTATATTCATCCCACTTAAACGCCACATAATATGCACGCGCCCCTATCAAAGCGGAAGGCACACCGAACAATAGCAAATCCATAAAGAAGTCCTGGGATATGCCGAATCTCTTTCCTTCCCGCATTGCGAGCAGCAGACCAACCAATGCAGCGGTACCTAATATAATCCCGTACCAATGCACCTTCAACGGCCCTAGCTGAATCGCTATCGGATCTAGCAGCATTGTTGCCATGCTTTACACTCCTTCATGTATATAGGTTACGCTTATGATCAATCAAAATCATCCATATCCTCGGCAATCGTTTCTGTCAGCTTGTTCGTAAACTGCAATGCCGCATTGTAACCCATACGCTTGAGACGATAGTTCATGGCTGCCACTTCAATAATAACGGCCAAGTTCCGTCCTGGACGAACCGGTACCGTAACGAGTGGAACATCCGTGTCAATAATTCTGGTTGTCTCCTCATCAATGCCTAAACGATCATATTGCTTATCTTGTTGCCAATTCTCCAAAGAAATGACCACGCTGATTCGCTTATTGTTACGAATGGCGCCTGCCCCGAACAATGTCATAACGTTAATGATGCCGATGCCGCGAATTTCAAGCAGATGGCGAATAAGCTCTGGTGCCGAACCGTGCAGTACATTGTCAGAAGTTTGACGGATTTCTACTGCGTCATCCGCTACTAGACGATGTCCGCGCTTAACCAGTTCTAATGCAGTCTCACTCTTACCAATCCCGCTGCCGCCAGTAATAAGCATTCCGACACCATATACATCGACCAATACGCCATGAATGGTGGCCGTTGGTGCCAGCTTCTTCTCCAGGAAGCTCGTAATGCGGCTAGACAGAATCGTTGTTGCGATGCGTGAGCGCAGTAAGGGTACTCCCTGCTCTTGGCATACGTCGATAATCTCCTTCGGAACATCGAGTCCTCTTGTTACGATAATGCAGGGCATCTCTTCCGAACAGAACAATTGCATCCGTTCACGCTTCGTTTCTGGGGAGAGCATCTCGAAGAAAGCAAGCTCCGTCTTGCCGAGCAGCTGTACACGTTCCTTCGGGTGATATTCAAAATATCCGGCCATCTCAAGCCCCGGTCGATGCAAATCATCAACAGTAATTGTCCGCTTCAAGCCTGTATCGCCAGCCAAAACCTCCAGATGGAACTGCTCCACCATTTCGGAGACCTTTACCTTTTTGGCCATCGTCGTTCACTCCTTCGTCTCCGGCATTGCTCACAATCGCTTACGTCCTGTTATGATGCTAATAATGCCGTATCTCTTTGTATTCATCGTATAGGAAAAGCTCGCTTTTTTCAACGTACCTCACTTCGCAAACACAACAACGGAATAATCAAAGAGAATATTTCTATATTTAGTTGAGGGGAAGCAGGAAAATCCCCTATTTTCACGAATATTTCAAATTACTTACGGAAAAGGAGGTGGATGATATTTATCCGGATTCCTCACCCTTCGTTACTGCGAATCATAAAACCCGTTAAAAGTAGGAATCCGATCCTTACCTATAATGACTTCCCTGTCAGACCCATCCGTCCATCCCTTATCTTTGAACGAAGGAGGCATTCTCATGAATCGAAGTCCGTTACGATTGGTAATGAATCCGCTTCCAAGGTCGTTTACAGCCCTTGCTCTTGTATTCGTCCTCTTGCTGTCCATCTTTCCTTCCACAGTACTCGGAGCAGCTGCTCCATGGTCGCCGAGCACCGCATACAAGTCCGGAGATCTCGTCTCCTACAGTGGGAAGACATATGCTTGCCTCCAAGCTCACACCTCTCTTACTGGTTGGGAGCCGCCAAATGTACCTGCGTTATGGAAGCTGTCAGCTGATGATCCCGGCGACACCACACCTCCTACAGCTCCAACTAACCTGCGCGCAGCTTCGATTGGCACTGCCGAGATCGCATTAATATGGAATGCAGCTACGGATAACATCGGCGTTGTATCCTATGAAGTATACAATGGTTCACAGCTTGCAGGATCAACGAATTCCACTTCATACACTGTCAAAGCTCTAACACCTGACACTTCTTATTCATTCACCGTCACCGCTCTGGATGCAGCAGGCAACCGATCCACACCAAGCAGCAGCCTTGTCGTTCGTACGAACGCCGCGCCTGTCGATACTGATCCGCCTACAGCTCCTACCGGATTGCAACTGCTGTCAGCTACCCCAACCAGCTTAACGATAGCGTGGAATTCATCCACAGACAATATCGGCGTTGCGGGATACGATATCCTGCTTAATGGTTCTGACGCTGCTTCCACAGCCAACACCACTTACACCTTGACAGGACTGAATGCCGCAACTTCCTATACCATTCTCGTTCGTGCATTCGACACTGCTGGCAATCGCTCTGCGGATAGCAATGTCCTTACGGCCGACACACCTCAAGTTCCGATTGGCTCCAGTTCGAAGCAATTAATCGGATACTGGCACAACTTCGACAACGGATCATCCAATATTCGATTAAAGGATATATCCTCACGCTACGATATTATTCAAGTGGCATTCGCTGAGCCTATCAGCGATAGGGCAACAATGGCCTTCACGCCATACAACGCAACGAAAGAACAATTCAAGGCTGATATCGCCCTGCTCCAATCGCAAGGGAAGAAGGTACTCATCTCCATCGGCGGAGCAAACGGCACCGTCGAGCTTACCTCTGTAACAGCGAGAGATAATTTCGTCCGCTCCATGAACGATCTTATTCAGGAATACGGCTTCAACGGGATGGATATCGATCTGGAAGGAAGCTCATTGGCCTTAACCGGTGCCGACACTGATTTTAAAAACCCAACAACACCGAAAATCGTCAATCTGATTAGCGCAATTCATTCCATCCTGTCAAACAAACCTACAGACTTCATGCTGACAATGGCACCAGAAACCGCGTATGTACAAGGAGGCATGGTCGCATATGGCGGGCCATGGGGAGCCTATCTGCCAGTAATTTATGCGTTCAAGGATCGCTTGAATATTCTGCATGTTCAACATTACAATACGGGCTCTATCACCGCATTAGATGGACGATCCTATAGTCAAGGCACGGCCGACTTCCAAGTTGCCATGGCTGAAATGCTGCTGCAGGGCTTCCCGGTCAATGGCAACGCTGCAAACCGCTTCCCTGCACTGCGCGAAGATCAAGTCGCGATTGGCTTGCCGGCTGCTCCTGCTGCAGCAAGCGGAGGCTATACCTCTCCAGCAAATATTGATAAGGCATTACAATATCTCGTTAAAGGCACTTCTTATGGAGGATCCTATCAGCTAATCAAGTCATCCGGTTACCGCGGCTTCCATGGAGTCATGACATGGTCTATCAACTGGGATCAAGCAAGTGGCAACAGCTTCTCGAAAGCTGTCCGTACCTCACTGAATGGATTGCAGCAATAAGGGAAATTCCGAATCTGTATCAGTAAAATAGATTTCACTCAACTGTCCAAAAGTATAACCGATTGAACTTGGAAAAGTTCGATTCGGCCATTTTCTCTCTTATACATTCTCGTTAAGGCTACACATCTATCAAATTAAAACTAAATCGGGATATATATGGTATATGAAGTTCATAACTGCCTTTCAAAAAGTCATTAAAAGGTTGAAATAAAGACTCCGTGGGAAATGGAAGAGATAAAAAGGCTGGCCCCAAGGGACCAGCCTTTTTATTTTATATTGAATTAGTTCTCGAACAAGTTCAACTCGGAATCTTTGTCGAAAATATGGATTTTGTTCATGTCGATAGCAAGCTTCACGTTTTGGCCTTCTTTCGCGTTAGAACGTCCGTCTACGCGAGCGATAACCGTTTCCTTGCCTACACCTGTCAAGTACAAGAACATTTCATGACCCATGTTCTCTGTAACTTCGATAGCCGCAGTGAAGATGCTGTTAGGGGAAGCTTCCAAGAATACAGGCTCTTCATGGATATCTTCGGAACGCACGCCGAGAATAACCTCTTTGCCCACATATCCTTTTTCTTTCAAGATTTGTGCACGACCTGCAGGAACTGCTACATCCAAGCCAGTTGCCTTGAAGCGGAAGTTGCCGCCTTCTTCGGACAATAAACCTGTAATGAAGTTCATTGTAGGGGAACCGATGAAACCTGCAACGAACATATTAACCGGATGATTGTACAATACGTCTGGGGAAGCTGCTTGTTGAATGATACCATCTTTCATAACAACGATACGGTCACCCATTGTCATTGCTTCGATTTGGTCATGCGTTACGTAAATAACAGTGGTTTGCAAACGCTTAGCAAGCTTGGAAATTTCCGCGCGCATTTGACCACGCAATTTTGCATCCAAGTTAGAAAGTGGTTCATCCATCAAGAATACTTGTGGTTCACGAACGATCGCACGACCCAAGGCAACACGTTGACGCTGACCACCGGACAAAGCCTTAGGCTTGCGGTCAAGCAAATGCTCGATGTCCAAGATGCGAGCTGCTTCACGAACACGTTTGTCAATATCTTCTTTTTTGAACTTACGTAATTTCAAACCGAACGCCATATTTTGATACACGTTCATGTGTGGATACAAAGCGTAAGATTGGAAAACCATCGCGATATCGCGATCTTTAGGAGCAACGTCATTCACAAGGCGATCGCCAATGAACAATTTACCTTCAGAGATTTCTTCAAGACCTGCGATCATACGCAGTGTTGTCGACTTACCGCAACCAGATGGGCCTACCAATACGAGGAACTCTTTGTCTTGAATGTCCAGGTTAACATCCTTAACTGTTGGATTTTCTGCACCCGGATACTTCTTGAAAATATGTTCTAAACGTACGCCTGCCATGTGCGTTTCCCCCTTATAGTTAGATAAAATGTAATCGGTTACTTTCGATACATTTATCTTACCGGAACCCTGTACAAATAACTATACACAATCTGCACAAAAAATGAATGTCCTATTTTGTTACTTTGTACAATAGCAATATGAGTTTTACCAACACAGCATCCGTAAACTGACGAACATCCAACCCCGTCTCATGCTTAATTTTATCTAATCGGTATAATAGCGTATTGCGATGAATATAGAGACGTTTTGCCGTTTCGCTAACACTACAATCATGCTGAAAGAACGTATCTAAAGTTGACAAAGTCTCCGGATCATTAAAGCTGTCGGCCTTTGTTACGACCCGCTGAAGGAACTGCTTGCGCACCCCATCCGGTATACTGTTAACAAGCCGTTCTAAATGCAGCTCCCAAGGAAGATGGATGTTGTCCGTGACATGAAAGGTACGTCCCAAATACATCGTCTCTCTGAGCTGGCTTACAACCGATGGCATTCCCTTCACTGGAGCAAATGGATAACCAATTGATAACTGACTATCCCCTACCCATTCACTCGCTAGTAGCTCATACAGCCCTAGACAGAATGAAGTTAGCTGTTCCTCCATCGTTTCCTTGGATTCCACATCTTCGTCTGCTTCACTGACTTGAATCAGCTGCTCTGGGCATAAAATAAGCCATTCCTTGTCCGATAAAGGTAGCAAAATTAAGTCCCCACCAAAGTAGGATTTAAGCAGCTTATATAAATGCTTGTATCCCGGATTCTCCCGATGAGCATGCTCTGCCACCAACAGAAAGGGTACACTCTGCGTAAACATTTTTGTTTTCCATGAGAAGGAATCCGGAATTTCCGCGGTCGTATCGCCATCCTTCATATGCTCAATAATCCATTGACTTATAAGATAGGCCTGCTGCTCATCCGTTACATGTGCACTATTCATTGCAGGTTTCGACTGATGCTGCATCCATAGAACAAGCCCAAGCCATTGGAGATCTTGCGCTGATAATGTGCTGCCATCCAGCTTCATAACCTCTGTTGTCGTTTTGCCAGGCTTCCATAATAGAAACCATTGACCATCTCGCTTTACCATCGCAAGGGGGGATGACGGTAAATTATCCTTCTCTTCCACCGCTGTTGATACCCACTCTTCCCACTGTGCCGTTGGAATGTGTAACGACTCTAAGCGCATACCCGTTAGTCGCTCGATCTGCAGTTGCAATGCTTGCTTATCCATCATCGCTCTCAACCCATTTCGTCCAGCATAAATTACTTCCATTGTACCATATCAAGATGCAAAAAAACCGATTAGGCTGCCCCAACCGGTATCTATGTAGCGACTATGCTTTATGTGCTATTAGGCAGACTGTTTCTCTTGCCTTATGCGAATCAAATGATCTGTGATTGAAACGGTAACTATGCTACAACCATAAATAATACCAGCCGTCCATGGCTTACCGATTGCGTCAAACCATTTAGCAATACCAAACCCGATAAAAACTGTCGCTACAAACACGACCGCTCGTATTAACCATTTCATCATGCTATATTCACCTTCATGTAAAATATACGTGAACATACAAAAAAACCTCAGCTTTCGCTGAGATCGATTGAAAAAACTGGTGAGCCATGAAGGACTCGAACCTTCGACACCCTGATTAAAAGTCAGGTGCTCTACCAACTGAGCTAATGGCTCGCAAATGGTGGAGGATGATGGATTCGAACCACCGAACCCGGACGGGAACAGATTTACAGTCTGCTGCGTTTGGCCACTTCTTTGCAATGGTGGCTCGGGACGGAATCGAACCGCCGACACAAGGATTTTCAGTCCTTTGCTCTACCAACTGAGCTACCGAGCCATATTCAATTAAAAAAAGTGGGGGTTGACCTCCACTTTTACTTGAGATAAAAATCCGCTCTACCAACTGAGCTACACTCTTGGGTATCTCTCCAATTCGTTAAGGTGCGTAATACGCTTGTCCACCGTATTATACGCGATTCATGATACAATTACAAGGCTTGAACCTTGAAAGCGGGTCAGAATTTACCTGACAAGGAATTTCGCTACCTTAGGACCGTTATAGTTACGGCCGCCGTTTACTGGGGCTTCGGTTCATAGCTTCGCCTTGCGGCTAACCACTCCCCTTAACCTTCCAGCACCGGGCAGGCGTCAGCCCGTATACTTCGCCTTGCGGCTTCGCACAGACCTGTGTTTTTGCTAAACAGTCGCTTGGGCCTTTTCACTGCGGCCCCCTCGGGCTATTCACCCTACCGAGGCACCCCTTCTCCCGAAGTTACGGGGTCATTTTGCCGAGTTCCTTAACGAGAGTTCTTCCGCGCGCCTTAGAATTCTCTTCTCACCTACCTGTGTCGGTTCCGCGCTTACCCTATCCTCCTGCGTCCCCCCATTGCTCAAATGGTGAGGAGGTGGTACAGGAATATCAACCTGTTATCCATCGCCTACGCCTTTCGGCCTCGGCTTAGGTCCCGACTAACCCTGAGCGGACGAGCCTTCCTCAGGAAACCTTAGGCATTCGGTGGAGGGGATTCTCACCCCTCTTTCGCTACTCATACCGGCATTCTCACTTCTAAGCGCTCCACAAGTCCTTCCGGTCTTGCTTCACAGCCCTTAGAACGCTCTCCTACCACTGTTCGAAGAACAGTCCGCAGCTTCGGTGATACGTTTAGCCCCGGTACATTTTCGGCGCAGAGTCACTCGACCAGTGAGCTATTACGCACTCTTTAAATGGTGGCTGCTTCTAAGCCAACATCCTGGTTGTCTAAGCAACTCCACATCCTTTTCCACTTAACGTATACTTTGGGACCTTAGCTGGCGGTCTGGGCTGTTTCCCTTTCGACTACGGATCTTATCACTCGCAGTCTGACTCCCAAGGATAAGTCATCGGCATTCGGAGTTTGACTGAATTCGGTAACCCGGTAGGGGCCCCTAGTCCAATCAGTGCTCTACCTCCGAGACTCTTACCTTGAGGCTAGCCCTAAAGCTATTTCGGAGAGAACCAGCTATCTCCAGGTTCGATTGGCATTTCACCCCTACCCACACCTCATCCCCGCACTTTTCAACGTGCGTGGGTTCGGGCCTCCATTCAGTGTTACCTGAACTTCACCCTGGACATGGGTAGATCACCTGGTTTCGGGTCTACGACCACGTACTCAATTCGCCCTATTCAGACTCGCTTTCGCTGCGGCTCCGCATCTTCTGCTTAACCTTGCACGGGATCGTAACTCGCCGGTTCATTCTACAAAAGGCACGCCATCACCCGTTAACGGGCTCTGACTACTTGTAGGCACACGGTTTCAGGATCTCTTTCACTCCCCTTCCGGGGTGCTTTTCACCTTTCCCTCACGGTACTGGTTCACTATCGGTCACTAGGGAGTATTTAGCCTTGGGAGATGGTCCTCCCGGATTCCGACGGAATTTCACGTGTTCCGCCGTACTCAGGATCCACTCAGGAGAGAACGAAGTTTTGACTACAGGGCTGTTACCTCCTATGGCGGGCCTTTCCAGACCTCTTCATCTACCTCGTTCCTTTGTAACTCCGTACAGAGTGTCCTACAACCCCAAGAGGCAAGCCTCTTGGTTTGGGCTGGTCCCGTTTCGCTCGCCGCTACTCAGGGAATCGCATTTGCTTTCTCTTCCTCCGGGTACTTAGATGTTTCAGTTCCCCGGGTCTGCCTTCTCATATCCTATGTATTCAGATATGGATACCACTCCATTACGAGTGGTGGGTTTCCCCATTCGGAAATCTCCGGATCAAAGCTTGCTTACAGCTCCCCGAAGCATATCGGTGTTCGTCCCGTCCTTCATCGGCTCCTAGTGCCAAGGCATCCACCGTGCGCCCTTTCTAACTTAACCGTTAAAAAGAATCACTACGTGATATCTTGCATTACTAATTGAATGTGAATTACTTCTGTTATCTAGTTTTCAAAGAACAACATCTCGAAGAATCGAATGATCCTTCAAAACTAAACAAGACAGGGAACGTTCTGTTTATAAGACCCAAGGTCTTATATTCCGTTAGGGGCATGATGATTTGACGTCATCCCCACCTTCCTCCGGTTTGTCACCGGCAGTCAATAAGGGGCATGATGATTTGACGTCATCCCCACCTTCCTCCGGTTTGTCACCGGCAGTCACTCTAGAGTGCCCAACTGAATGCTGGCAACTAAAGTTAAGGGTTGCGCTCGTTGCGGGACTTAACCCAACATCTCACGACACGAGCTGACGACAACCATGCACCACCTGTCACTCTGCCCCCGAAGGGGACGTCCTATCTCTAGGATTGTCAGAGGATGTCAAGACCTGGTAAGGTTCTTCGCGTTGCTTCGAATTAAACCACATGCTCCACCGCTTGTGCGGGCCCCCGTCAATTCCTTTGAGTTTCAGTCTTGCGACCGTACTCCCCAGGCGGAGTGCTTAATGCGTTAGCTGCAGCACTAAGGGGCGGAAACCCCCTAACACTTAGCACTCATCGTTTACGGCGTGGACTACCAGGGTATCTAATCCTGTTCGCTCCCCACGCTTTCGCTCCTCAGCGTCAGTTACAGACCAGAGAGTCGCCTTCGCCACTGGTGTTCCTCCACATCTCTACGCATTTCACCGCTACACGTGGAATTCCACTCTCCTCTTCTGCACTCAAGTTCCCCAGTTTCCAATGACCCTCCCCGGTTGAGCCGGGGGCTTTCACATCAGACTTAAGAAACCGCCTGCGAGCCCTTTACGCCCAATAATTCCGGACAACGCTTGCCACCTACGTATTACCGCGGCTGCTGGCACGTAGTTAGCCGTGGCTTTCTGGTTAGGTACCGTCAAGGTGCCGCCCTATTTGAACGGCACTTATTCTTCCCTAACAACAGAGCTTTACGATCCGAAAACCTTCATCACTCACGCGGCGTTGCTCCGTCAGACTTTCGTCCATTGCGGAAGA
>NZ_JASIUF010000024.1:0-85015 GCF_030363895.1 Paenibacillus sp. S-12 | reverse complement strand
GTTTTCAAAGAACAATCTCAGTCAGTAACCAATCTCTTAGTTACTTTCTTTTTCTCACCGCTTTGTCAGCGGCGACTTTTATATCTTATCATTTCGTTCATTTCGTGTCAACACTTTTTTAAAACTTTTTTTAATCTCTTTCGAGATTGTTTTGTTTTAAGTTTGTTAACTCATGTCCGAAGCGACATTGATTAATTTATCATAAAGGCAAGGGTTGCGTCAACCACTAAATACCTACCATTTTAAGGGAAATAACGAGAGCAAGTCCTGGTATTCCAAGCAATCCGACTCCCGTTAAGGTAACTGGATTAATCGGGACTTGAACTCCTGCAACCCACCCAGTCGTATTCACAAGGTACAATAGCGCAAATGCGCTAACTCCATGCAGCAGAAAGGTCAAGATCCCACGCCATGCCAACCGCTGACGGACGAGGACAAGGAGCAGCCCAGCTATGGATGCAATGAGCAATACAAGCAAAAGTATTTTCATCTTTATAATACCTCCCCTAAACGCAATGCATGCAGGTTCACCCGCTTCGCCCGTTTCATTAGCATGGCAATCCGTTTCTCAGCCGCCTCTAATGTAGAAATTGCGTAGTCTATTTCATCTGACCCCAACGCATGGTCAAAACGAATACCGGCCATCTCCCACTCTGATAATGCTGTTCGAATATCTCTCATCAACAATTGCTGCTCAGACAAAGTCAAACCATATTCACGCTTGTCCCGATTTCGCATGAACCATTTTTGGATCTTTTCCCACATTTAGCTCCCTCCCTTATCCCTTACTGGTTCATTCATATGAAAGAAGGGACAAGGCTAGAACATCTTTGTCAGGCTCCTGCTTAGGTCTTAGCGTTTCATATCCATTCAACACTACAGATCTCCTTGCAGACAACAAAAAAAAGCCCTCGATGGTCGAGAGCCCCTATATCAAATAACAGCAATTATACACTCCTGTGCTGAACCACTCTAATTACCTCATTGAATATCGCGTCGGCCTTCTAGCGCCTTAGATAAGGTCACCTCATCCGCATATTCCAAGTCACCGCCCACAGGCAGACCATGGGCAATTCTCGTAACACGTATGCCAAACGGCTTCACAAGCCTTGAGATATACATTGCTGTTGCTTCCCCTTCAATATTCGGATTGGTGGCCAAGATTAATTCTTTAACCCGCTCATCACTAAGCCGCTTGAGCAACTCAGCAAGACGAATATCCTCCGGGCCTACTCCTTCCATTGGGGATATTGCACCTTGAAGCACATGATAATACCCCATGAACTCCTTCGTACGCTCCATCGCAACCAAATCCTTGGTTTCTTGTACAACGCACATGACAGAGGCATCACGCGTCTTATCTGAGCAAATACGGCAAGGATCAATATCTGTAATATTGCAGCACACAGAGCAGTAATGCAGGTTTCTCTTTACGTTAACAAGCGCCTTCGCAAAATCAATAACATCGTCCTCCTGCATACGGAGTACATGAAACGCAAGACGAGCCGCCGTCTTCGGCCCGATTCCGGGCAAATGTGTAAATGCCTCGATCAACTTGGCGATCGGTTCTGGATAATACAATGCGGGCTCTCCTTTACGATAGCTTAATCGACGATTGCAACCTCGTCCTTACACCCAAAAAACTTCCCCTAATGGTAGAAACGGCATATACCGGAATCGGTATATGCCTCACATTCATGTGTCTAGATTTAGAACAAGCCAGGAATTTTCATTCCGCCTGTGAATTTGGACATGTCGTCATTTGCCATGTCTTCTGCTTTTGTCAACGCATCATTAACAGCGGTCATAACAAGGTCTTGAAGCATTTCGATATCTTCTGCATCCACTACTTCTGGTTTAATAGCAATGCTAAGCACTTTTTTGTGGCCGTTAACTTCTACAGTTACAGCTCCGCCGCCAGAAGTACCAGTTGCTTTTTTATCAGCCAATTCTTCTTGAGCTCTCAACATTTGTTCTTGCATTTTTTTAACTTGCTTCATCATTTGATTCATATTGTTCATCGCCGTGAATCTCCTTTTTTCTCCATTTAATATAAATTACTCTTTTATGACAACGAGATCTTCTCCAAATAACTGGATTGCCTCGTCAATCCATGGTTCTTGAGAATGATTGCGGCCTTCTTGGCCCTCTGGCTCCAATTGGAATTCCTGCTCTTCCTTGTCTTCGGTTCGGGCTGCTGCAGCCTCCCAATCCTTGAGCATCATGGTATCCATCTGGTACGGCTTGCCAAAGGTTTCGGACAGCACTTGCTCGATCACCTGCTTATTAGTCGGCTTCTCTGTCGTATCTCGGTGAATCGAATTTTTGAAACCAATCAGAATCCGATCCTCCAGACATGACACAGGTTCACCGTTAACCAGCCAAGCATGAATGGTGACACCCGCTTCCTTCACTCGCTGCAGCACTTGTCCCCAAGTACCTCGAATGCGATTGAATTCGGCGCTGTTATGATTCGCAAGGTATCGTTCAAACTGCGGCGGCTGCTTAGAGAACTTGGATACGCGTCCAGATGGGCGTGTTGCAGCAGGTGTACGTTCATTCGTTACTTGTTCCTGACGGCCTGCACCTGCCCCCCCTGATTTCATTAACTGTTCAACCTTCGCCTCTAAAGACGTAATCTGTTGACGCAAATGTTGCAGGGAGGAGGAATGTTCCATTCCATCCTGTCGAATCTCCCCTTGAACGGACTCGCCAGTATCCGCAGCACGATGCAACGGACGCTGACCCGAAGCTGCCAATTGAAGCAGTGCGACCTCGAACAAAGTCTGCGGCTGCACAGCGAACTTCATATCCGTCTGGTATCGATTCAGCGTATCGATGATGTGAAACAAACGACTCTCTGTGAACCCTTCCGCCAAATCACGGAAAGACTCCACGCGAGTCAACCGATCCGTTAGTGTATCTCCGCTCGGCACCATCTTCATCATAAGCAGATCTCGGAAAAAGTACAACAGGCTTTCCATGCACTTGTCTGCGCTCTTGCCCTCCTGCATCAGTTGCTCAACCACCGAAAGCACCGATCCAACATCACCCGCTTGTACCGCTCGGGCAAGTTCAGCGAATCTCTCTTCGGGCATACCACCAGTAATGTCCAATACCTGTTGATAGGTAATGGCTCCGTCAGTAAAGGAGGCTGCTTGATCCAGTAAGCTGATCGCATCGCGCATCCCGCCGTCAGACAGCTTTGCAATATAGGTCAAACTGTCATGATCAGCTTGAATATTCTCTTCCTTGCACACCTGAGCCAAGCGCTGTACTTGCTCAGCAAGCGAGACTCGACGAAAGTCAAAACGCTGGCAACGCGAAATAATCGTAGCTGGAAGCCTATGCGGCTCTGTCGTCGCCAATATGAACATCACATGCGAAGGCGGTTCTTCTAACGTCTTCAGCAAGGCGTTAAAAGCTTCCGTCGTCAACATGTGAACTTCATCAATAATGTACACCTTGTAGCGAACTTCTGTTGGCGCATATTTCACTTTTTCACGAAGATCGCGAATTTCCTCTACACCGCGATTCGATGCAGCATCGATTTCCACTACATCCATCACAGCTCCGGCAGTGATGCGCTGACACGCTTCACAAGCGTTGCAAGGCTCCGGGCTCGGCCCTTGTTCGCAGTTGACAGCCTTCGCCAGTATTTTCGCTGCACTCGTCTTCCCGGTTCCTCTCGGGCCGCTAAACAAATATGCATGCGAAAAACGCCGCTCCCGCAACGAATTTTGCAGCGTTTGAATAATATGCTGTTGTCCGACCATGTCTTGAAATGACTGTGGTCTCCATGCGCGATACAATGCGATATGCCCCATGATGCAACCTCGAAAACGTTTTTACTTATTATACTATATCATAACCTCTAAAAAAACAGCCATTCCCTCTCTTTGGAAAAGAGAGGCGCTTACTACATCTCTATGAGCTCTGATAAGGGACTGCGAGCGTAAATGTCGTGCCAAACCCCTTAGAGGAAACGCGTATCGTCCCCCCTAAATCATGAATAATTCGTTGGCATACCGAGAGCCCCAGTCCCGTTCCATTCTGTTTTGTCGTAAAAAAGGGATCGAATATCTTATCAACGAGAAATGCCGGAATCCCCGGACCCGTATCATGGATATCGATCAGCACACGCTGCTCTGCACTATCCCGCTTCACGCTCACCGTCAGCGTGCCGCCTTCCACCATCGCCTCTATTCCATTCTTGGCGATATTGATAAACACCTGCTTCAGCAGCTCGCGATCCGCCACCACATTCGGTACAGACTCCCCTGCCTCGTATCGAACATGTACACCGTGCAGTACTGCCTCGCTGCGAATAATCGGTAAAATATCGTTCATTACCTGATGTACATTAACACGCTCAATTGTGACATGTTTCGGTTTGCTTAAAAGCAGAAACTCACCGACCAGTTCATTAATCCGGTTGATTTCCGTTAGCATGATTTCGGTATAATGGACTTCCTTCGCCATCCCCTTGTCACGCAGTGTCTTCTTGAACATCTGCAGAAAACCCTTTATAGAGGTTAAGGGATTACGAATTTCGTGGGCCGTCCCTGCTGCAATTTGCCCAATCATTGCCAACCGATCACTTCGCTGCACCTGTTCCTCCAAAGAGCGCAAATTGGATACATCCTTGAACAGCACATACGCACCTACAATGCGGCGCTGTTCATCGCGCATGACATTGGAATCCATAAGAAGCTCATATCGTTCAACACCATTTCGCCAAGAGACAGCATGATTCCGAACACTCACACCTTCAAGCAATGATCGCTGTACGAGATGATGCTCTGTAGGCATGTCGCCAAACAGCTCATTAACACGTCTTCCGAGCACCTTCTCCCTCTCCCAGCCTAACACTTTGCAGGCCATATCACTGATGTCCACCAGGGTAAACTGAATATCCAACAGCATAATCCCTAAATTTACATCCTGTATAAAAGCACCGGCAAATTGCTGTAACAGTGTTAGTTCCATGTGCAACGCCTTCACATTTGCCCCTTCATTGCAGGAGGAAGGTAGGGACTGTTGCGACAGAGCGCCATGTATCGGTATGCTTGATTCGTTCATACACTCACCTCTTTTTGCAGAAACGAAAATGAGATTATCCGCTCACTTGTTGTTCGTTGTACAATTCGCCAAAAGGCGGTATTTTTCCTGCCATATATATAATATGAACATGTATTCATATTTGTTTAAACAAAAAAACACCGGTTATCCCGGTGTCCTCGTATGCACTATATGAACCGTGCACCTGTTATTGATAATTGCGATCCGAGCGGCACTTCCACACTACGACTCAGGCCAGGCTTCCCTCCGGCACATGAGCTCTCCTACTTATGGCTGCTTCCTTCCGGACCTGACCAAGTTCATAGGCACCCATTGCGGAGGACCCAGCCGTCAACACCAAGTGTAGACGCCAAACCCCACATCGACAAAACCTCTAACAGGAATTCAACCTCGCTACAGCGGATTGCGAGTTACAGGGCACCGCTACCTCCCCGTCTAGCACGGCATAACTTAGTATAGACGATTTGCAACAAAAGTGCAACCAACGTCATTTGTTAACAGTTATGGAACTGCCTTCTTCCTTGTTTTTACCCGGTTCTTCGTCCATTTGCTGAAGATACCTCAGCAGTACACATAGCAACGCACTAATCAAGCCTGAGATAAAATAAACCCAAGGCTTAGCGCTCGCTATCGGATACACCCATTGCAGCACACAAGTAGATAATGCAGCCCACACGAATCCAAATGCAATCCAAAATGGTGCAAGAGTCACAGGCTTATCTCCCCAAAATAACTCCAGGATAAGGATTCCTGCTAGAGATAGCATCACCACAATGAGACTTATCCATGCAAGTGTGACATTCCCATCCGGAAGAACAGGCCATCCCCAACGAGGAAGCGCCCGTGCAATCAAACGAAAAATACCATATGCACTGCCGACCACGACAAAGCTGGCAGCCATCACAATGATGGCGTCCTTAATAAAAGTGCGCTTGCTTCTAAGCGGCTTAGGCTCGGTCTGAACCAACCGCTCCTGCTTGCGGCGCTCACTCCATTCCCCCACACATACAAACAATACCCCTAACAAAAGCGTACTACCGATGATGGTTAACGGCAGTTCTCCCTTAATGATATGCCATATAAATCCTAATCCAAGCTCGAATAATTTTTCAACCATACCGCCTAGGCTCCGTTCTTACGATTCACAGTTCATCTCAAAGTCCAAATTCACCGGTTCATCAGGCATCTTATTATTCGTCGCTAATCCACCAGTCGTGGGAACAGAGTCATCAACTATATCCAGGCGAATCCCATCCATCCACACTTGACCTGAGCCGCTTAGCAGCACACCGAATGCAATCACTTCCGCATAAGGAGCAATATCAAGCACTACTTCATAGGAGCTCCACTCCGTTGATCCAACAATCGGGCGTTCATCCATGTTATCAAAGTTGATAGGCACTTCATCTTTGGCGTCGACCCGCATCCACATGCCTGCCCATCCCTTAACGCCGTCCGTCTTCAGGAACCCAGACAAACGAAGTCGCTGGCCAGCATACTTTCCAGCCTTGATCATCTGCATCAGCGTACAGAACCCCCGTGGATCCGCAACCTCTTTAGCTCGAATGGTGCCCGATGCCCTTCCCCGATGAACATGAACACGATCAACGCTTACCCGATACTGGTTCGGATATACACCTGTAATTGTCCATCCTGGCGGAGCAGCTTGCAGTTCAGGTATAGAACCCTGATTTTCAATCATTCTATTCTCCTCCTTTGTCCAATGAAAACAACGAAAACCTTTGCGATATTCATTCGGTGTCATACCGTACATCTGCTTGAAGGCACGTGTAAAGCTGTCTTGACCAGAAAATCTGTATTCTAGCGCAATATCCAGGATTCGTTTATCTGTGGAAAGCAGATCCGCCGCAGCCCCTGCCAGTCTGCGTTCTCGCAATAAAGTTGCTGCACTTACTCCGACATGCCGTTGAAACACCCGGTTAAAGTGAAAACGGGATACCGAGCAATGTTCCGCAACGGCCACCGCATCAACGTTTTCTTTTATATTTCGTTCTATGTAGGATACAGCATCTTTAATCCACTGCTCGTGTTCCCGCCACATAGCCTGACCTCCCCATGATGAAGGCTTCTATCTTGATAAAATTCCCGTCCCAATTAATTGTAGCGAATTTTCACAAATGTCGTTTTGACATTTTGTGCGAATTCTCCGTTCCAACTGTTAGACCGCTAAGGGAGCAGTTATACATATAAAAAAAATGAACTCCCTTGACTGTTGCCAGCAAGGGAGTCCATATCATAAACATACGTATTACATGCCGTATTTCTTTTTGAATCGATCCACACGACCACCAGCATCCAAGAACTTCTGCTTACCTGTGAAGAATGGATGGCAAGCGGAGCAAACCTCTACCTTCAAGTTCTCTTTAACGGAACCTGTTTCGAAAGTGTTACCGCAAGCGCAAGTTACAGTCGTAATGTGGTATTTCGGTTGAATTGCTTCTTTCACTCGAATTCACCTCTTTCCGCCCTGAGCCCTTTGCGTGCCCAGAGTATATAAAAAACGCATGAATGGATTATAGCATGTTTGCATCAAGTTCGCAATCTCATGTTATAATCATATTCTTGTCCGCTTAATGACCAAAGAACGAGTGCTTAGGAGCTCACAGAGCTGCTTCGCGTTCTGCGCGGAGGCGGTGTTGGCGTACCGCTCGTATCCAGTGATGCCAGAAATTCTTCGTTCGTCTTTGTATCGCGCAGCTTCTTCAAGAACTGATCCACGAATTCTGGAGATTCATTCATATTCTTGCGAATTGCCCACAACTTATCCAGTTCTTCCTTGGACAAGAGCATTTCTTCGCGGCGCGTTCCTGAGCGGCGAATATCGATAGCCGGGAAAATACGGCGTTCAGCCAGCTTACGATCCAGATGAAGCTCCATATTCCCTGTTCCTTTAAATTCTTCATAAATGATGTCATCCATACGCGAGCCTGTCTCAACCAGCGCTGTTGCCAATATCGTCAGGCTGCCACCCTCTTCAATATTGCGGGCAGAACCGAAAAACCGCTTCGGACGATGGAAGGAAGCAGGGTCGATACCGCCAGATAATGTACGGCCAGACGGTGGAACCACCAGATTGTAAGCTCGAGCCAAGCGCGTAATACTATCAAGCAGAATAACTACATCCTTCTTATGCTCTACTAGACGCAAAGCGCGCTCCAGAACAAGCTCTGTTACCTTGATATGATTCTCTGGCACCTCATCAAATGTGGATGCAACAACCTCTCCTTTTACAGAACGCTGCATATCCGTTACTTCCTCAGGACGCTCGTCAATGAGCAGGACGAATAGTTCAATCTCAGGGTGGTTGGTCGAGATGCTGTTCGCGATTTCCTTCAGAAGTAATGTCTTACCGGCCTTAGGAGGAGCTACGATAAGTCCGCGTTGTCCAAGCCCAACCGGCGCGAGCATATCCATAATACGAGTAGACACTTTGTTGGAAGCCATTTCAAGCACAAGCTTCTTCTCTGGATATAGCGGTGTCAAGGCAGGGAAGTGAAGGCGCTGTGCCGCATCTTCTGGGTTCTCGCCGTTTACAGCATTGATTTGAAGCAATCCGAAGTATCGCTCGTTCTCTTTTGGAGGACGGCACTTCCCTGATACAAGGTCACCCGTACGAAGGTCGAATCTGCGAATTTGAGATTGAGAGATATAAATATCTTCTGAACTCGGCAAATAGTTAATAGGACGCAAGAAACCGAAGCCCTCCGGAAGAATGTCCAGTATTCCCTCCATAAACATAAAGCCGCCTTGTTCCGCTTGCGCGCGCAAGATAGCAAATATTAATTCTTTTTTCTTCATTTGACCATAGCCTGCAATTTGAAATTGTTTTGCTAGTTTATATAGCTCGGTCAGTTTTTTCGTTTCCAAATCGGAAATTTGTAACTCCATGAATACAACTCCTATTCTGTTGATAAATACAAATGATGTCAGAAGAATAAGTCCAATTGTGATATCGATACGTATAAACGCAGCGGTATGTCAGTATGAGAAATGAAGGCTGGTTGATACAATGAATAGTGGACAGATAACAGATGGGAACTGTCGGCCTGGGTAAGAAAGTCATTGAAGCGAAGCACTTTATGGAAGTGATGGTGCTAAACGCTACAGCGTCTTCAAGGAATAGAAAGGGAAATACTCTTCGTACGTTCGAACTTGCTAAAAGGTTGCATTTTCTTCTGTATCCGAAAGAGAATGCACCACTATCACTCTCTTTCGGATACAGATCACTAAACAAACGCCGAGTACTAGAATTTTCGCGCTTGCAGGTCACTTGATCGGAGCTTATCGGAAAGTTGTTACCACCCTTGACCCACGATTGCGAAACGATCATTATCCTATTTTTACCCTATAACCGCCAATTTATTCCGTCTGACGCCATACATCAGCGCCTAAATTGCGCAAATTCGTAACCAGATTATCATAGCCCCGGTCAATATACTCTACACCGGAGATTTCTGTGATGCCATCTGCTACAGTTAGTCCTGCAATCACGAGTGATGCCCCCGCACGCAAATCAGCGGCTTTCACCTTTGCTGCATTCAGCTTTGCTCCCTCAATGACTGCTGAACGTCCTTCCACACGGATTTTGGCGCCCATACGAAGCAGTTCTGGCACATTTTTAAATCGATTGCTATATACGAGATCGGACAGCATACTTACGCCAGCAGCTTGCGTGAGCAAGCTGATCATCGGTGATTGAAGATCTGTTGCGAATCCTGGATACACGAGGGCCTTTACATCGATAGCCTCATAGTCAGGCTGGCCAATCACACGAAGAGACTCGTCTCCTTCGATGACTTGCACACCCATTTCCTCCAGCTTCGCCGTAAGTGCTTCCAAATGCTTAGGGATGATGTTGTCGATGAGAATATCGCCACGCGTAGCTGCCGCAGCGATCATATAGGTTCCTGCTTGAATACGATCCGGAATGATAGAATGTCGGCACCCATGCAGCCCCCCCACTCCTTCAATTCGAATGGATTCAGTACCAGCACCTTTGATTCTAGCCCCCATTGCATTGAGCAAAGTGGCTACATCTATAATTTCAGGCTCTTTGGCCGCATTTTCGATAATGGTGATGCCTTTGGCTCGGGAAGCCGCCAGCATAATATTAATGGTTGCTCCTACACTAACCACATCGAGGTAGATCTTGGCGCCGCGCAATTCGCGCGCCGAAATATGGATTGCTCCGTGATCATTGGTTACCGTAGCGCCCAATGCTTCGAATCCTTTAATATGCTGATCAATCGGACGGGGTTCAAAGTTGCATCCTCCCGGCATGCCAATAGTCGCTTCGCCGAAACGCCCAAGTAAGGCACCCATTAGATAATAGGAGGCCCGCAATTTCTTCACAGGTCCGTTATGCATTGGCATCGAAATCATGCTAGATGGGTCAATTCGCAAGGAAGGGCCCTCCCAGCTTACTTCTCCGCCGAGTTCGCTAATAATCTCCGTATAGGTTGCAACATCACTTAATGCCGGCAAGTTATCGAGCACTACTTCACTCTCTGCCAATATTGCCGCAGGAATGAGTGCGACTGCACTGTTCTTTGCGCCGCTGATTTGCACAGCGCCACGCAGCGGTCGCCCACCGCAAATCATTAACTTTTCCATCACAAGCTAAGTTCCCCCCACGCCGCACCTGTTACAGATCCGGCTCGCCCATATGCTTTATTGGATTCATGTTCATTTGCAAAAACGTGGAATAATCGCAAAAAAGGGAAGAACACCGGCGCGAACCGGTGCTTTTCCCGCATTCGTAAACATAAATATGAATATCGATTATGCTTGGTTATTGGATCCGAACAGGCGGATTTTGTTGCGAACAACTTCAACCATTGCATTGCGTGCTGGCGTCAAGTATTTGCGAGGGTCGATAACGTTCGCATCTTTAGCCAGTGCTTCACGGATAGCTGCTGTGCAAGCAACTTGGTTTTCAGTGTTCACGTTGATTTTACCTGCACCTGCTGCAATCGCTTTGCGGATAGACTCGTCAGGTACACCGGAACCGCCGTGCAATACGACTGGAACTGGGATTTTGGAAGCTACTGCTTCGATGATATCGTAATGAAGTTTAGGCTCGCCTTTGTACATGCCGTGAGCAGTACCAACAGCAATTGCAAGTGCATCTACACCTGTTTCTTCGTAGAAACGAATTGCTTCTTCTGGGTTAGCCAATTGAGCTGCATCTTCGTCTACGTGAAGATCGTCTTCAACGCCGCCGATTGTACCCAGTTCACCTTCAACCGATACGCCCATAGCGTGAGCTGCTTTAACAACTTCTTTTGTCAAACGGATGTTGTCTTCGTATGCATGATGGGAACCATCGAACATAACGGAAGAGAATCCGGCACGAATACAAGCCATTGCTACTTCAAATGTGCTACCATGGTCAAGGTGCAAAGCGATTGGCAAGCCGGATTTCTTAGCAGCCGCCTCAGCCATTGCTACTGTGTACTCCATTCCCATGTAACGCAAAGCGCCTTCGGATACACCGAAGATGATTGGCGCGTTTTCTTCCATCGCCGCTTCTGTAATTGCTTGTGTGAATTCCAAGTTATTGATGTTGAACTGACCTACCGCAAATTTTTTCTCTTTTGCTTTAGGCAAGAACTCGTTCATCGAAACTAATGGCATGGTCTCCATCCTCCTAGGAAGTTGTTCGTCGTCTGTCTATCTTGATTAGAGCCGACATCTTATACGGTGTTATTATATCACAATTGGGCGTGAAAAAGTAAACAACCTCTTGACAAAACAGCTACATTACGTTTACAGGAATTGATTTCCCTAAAGCCGCTGACTGATTGGCCGCTTCTATTAATTTTGTCAGATCCAGCGCCATATTAACGTTGTCTGGATTGGTTTCTCTACGCAGCACATAATCTACCCACTGCTCGAACATATTCGGAATCGGTTCATCGAACGGAATTATATTCCACTCTCCGTCTCCTTCATTCAGTCGTATGCGAATTTGATCGTCCGGCATGCCATACATAATGCTCCCATTTGCGCCATGAATCTCAACCATGAACGGGGATTGACCGGTAACAAATCCTGTTTCGGCAATTCCGATAGCACCACCATCATATTGGAGCAGCGCGACTGCATTATCTTCAACTTCTTTACCAGTAACATACCCATATGATGCAGTCACGGCTCGAGGCATCCCTTGCAGCACACGGGCAATATACATTGGATGACAGCCTAGATCGATCATTACCCCACCACCACAATCGGTTCGATCGTAGAAATGATCTGGCAGCCATCCTGCTAGAGCTCCGTTGTGCGCCATACGCACACGGACAAGCGATACATTCCCCACAGCGCCCTCTCCTACTATTCTGCGCAGCGTTATGATATCTCGCTCATATAGCTTTCGAAGAGCAACGGTCAGCACAACATTATTTGCTTCTGCAGTCCTTACGATGCGATCAGCTTCTGCCAAGGTTGGGGCTAATACTTTCTCTGTGAAAATGTGCTTGCCTGCTTTTGCTGCCTTTACCATGATTTTCTCATGCAGACGCGTCGGCGCTACAACCACAACCGCATCGATATCCGCCTGTGCCAGCATATGATCTAGATCTGCATAAAACGGCACCTGATAGCGGCTTGCATAGCGCTCGCCACGCGTCTCATTTTCATCCCATATTGCTGCCAGCACTGTATCTGGGTGATGAAGAATAAAATCCGTATATTCTTCCGCATGAACATGCCAATAACTGCAAACAGCCACTCGTATCATCATTTATCCGCCCCCTGTAAAATCCCATGATTGTGCCACTGACCATTAGATTATATCGCTTCCATATCCTATAGCAGCGATTTAGAGCACAATACCCAATAAACGAGGAAGGCCCCTAAGGAGGTCTCGTCCACGAGCACTCTCCACTAGAGGCATGTCCAATTCACTGTATCGCAAGCCAATGCTATAAGTCGCCCACTATCATTGACCGGATACTTTGAAGAAGGCTAGAGCTTAACCCCCAGCAGGCTTCTTGTTTTATATCATACATTACTTCTTAAGAAGGCATCGTCATCTCGTTACTTGACTGCCCCTGCTCTAATGTCATATTGACCGCAACTCTCATCTCATCAATATCGAATGGCTTCGTAAAGTGCATTAATGCACCGAGATCGGTCGCTTCCTTAATCATATCCAATTCGCCATAAGCGGTCATCATAATCACATTCATATGTGGCTTCATCAGCTTGATTTGCTTCAAAATTTCTAATCCATCCATGCCCGGTATCTTCATGTCTAGCAGGACAATATCCGGCGACTCTTCTTTTACGATCTCCAGCGCCATCTTGCCATTGGACGCTTGAAAAGTCGTGTATCCTTCACTACTGAACACTTCCATGAGAAGAACCCGAATACCATTCTGATCATCGACAATCAATACTTTCTTATTATTCAACTGGTACCCCTCCCACCGCGTCTCACGAGCGAGTGTGCAGCATCCTCTTGTTCAAATGAGTTAATCTCTCACACTGCATGCTTATTTTACCACTCCACATGTACAGTACTTATTCGCTTCTTTACAATAAAATCCTTCTTCTTCTAGGAAAAACATCGCAACTCCCACATAAAAACAAA
This sequence comes from Paenibacillus sp. S-12, assembly GCF_030363895.1. Lineage (NCBI taxonomy): Bacteria > Bacillati > Bacillota > Bacilli > Caryophanales > Paenibacillaceae > Paenibacillus > Paenibacillus sp. S-12. The sequence continues at coordinate 71,316 of NZ_JASIUF010000024.1, read as the reverse complement.
AAAAAGCGAAGACTCTCCAATAGGAGAGTCCCGCTTCAAACGATTCCAGCGACTATTGTTCCTTATCCACGATGCGTCATTGCCGCTTTGACGAACTCGCGGAACAATGGCTGTGGACGGTTCGGACGTGAAATGAACTCTGGGTGGAACTGTACAGCCAAGAACCAAGGATGACCTGGAAGCTCTACAATTTCCACCAATCGGCCGTCTGGGGACGTACCGCTGATCTTCAAGCCTGCGCCTTCAATTACTTCACGATATTCATTGTTGAACTCATAACGATGGCGGTGACGTTCGTACACCAGCTCATCATTGTAGCAGGACATTGCAAGCGATCCTTCTTGCAGTTTGCAAGGGTACAGACCAAGACGCATTGTACCGCCCAAATCTTCAATATCCTTCTGCTCAGGAAGCAGATCGATAACTGGATATTCTGTCGCAGGATTGATTTCGGAGCTGTTCGCGCCATTCAAGCCTGCCGCAGCACGTGCATATTCAATAACCGCAACTTGCATACCAAGGCAAATACCGAAGAACGGAATTTGCTGTTCACGCGCATAGCGGATTGCTGTTACTTTACCTTCGATACCACGATCGCCGAATCCACCTGGCACCAAGATACCATGTACGCCCGACAATTCTGCATCTACGTTTTCTTCTGTAATTTCTTCTGCATTCACCCAACGGATATTAACTTCCGTATTGGCATCAATACCTGCATGCGCCAACGCTTCTACGATGGACAAGTAAGCATCATGCAAGGCTACATATTTACCAACGATTGCGATCTCCACTTGGCCTTCAAGCTGCTTCACGCGGTTTACAAGCTTCGTCCACTCCACCATATCTGGTTCTGGAGTTTGAAGCTTCAAGTGATTTACAACGAAATCGTCCATGCCTTGCTCATGAAGCATCAATGGTACTTCGTACAATGTGGAAGCATCCCGGCATTCTACTACCGCATTCGCATCAATATCGCAGAACAAGGAAATCTTGCGCTTCATATCTTCTGCAAGCTCATGCTCTGTACGGCATACGAGCATGTTTGGCTGAATACCGATACTGCGCAATTCTTTTACGCTGTGCTGCGTAGGCTTCGTTTTTACTTCGCCGGCAGCTTTGATGTAAGGAATCAAGGTAACGTGAATGTACATCACGTTGTCACGACCTACATCACTTTTAATTTGACGGATTGCTTCCAAAAACGGCAAGCTCTCGATATCGCCGACTGTACCGCCGATTTCGGTAATGACAACATCAGAACCGGATTCCTTGCCTGCACGGAATACGCGCTCTTTAATTTCATTCGTAATATGCGGGATAACTTGTACAGTACCGCCAAGGTATTCACCGCGGCGCTCCTTCGAAATTACCGTAGAATATACTTTACCAGTTGTCACATTGCTGTTCTTCGATAGGTTGATGTCGATGAAGCGTTCATAGTGACCTAAGTCAAGGTCTGTCTCTGCTCCGTCATCTGTTACAAAAACTTCGCCATGCTGATAAGGGCTCATTGTGCCCGGGTCAACGTTAATGTAAGGATCAAATTTTTGGATCGTTACTTTAAGCCCTCGATTTTTCAGCAATCTGCCCAGGGATGCTGCCGTAATCCCTTTACCAAGAGAAGAAACGACGCCGCCCGTTACAAAAATATATTTTGCCACTGGTGAAACCCTCCTATGATCAAGTGCATTCAAGACATGTTCTCGGGAGGCTTTGTCTGTAGAACAGGTTCGATACACGCGAGTCCCATAATCTCATGTTGTTATCGTAACCCATTTGCGCAATATTCATTGATGCAAAATGTCATTAAAAAAGCTCCTGTCTAAATTGTCCGGAAGTCATGTTCCGTAGTGGACGGGAGCTATTTTATACGAATCAAATTGTACCAATTGCAACCAGCAACAAAGCCGCAAAATCCGCAATTCGTATCCTAAAAAAACAAAAAAGTGACTCCCGTAGTGTCACGGGGCACTTTCTTCATATGTGAAAATGACTCTATTTAATTACGTGTAAATCCAAAGCCCATATGCTAGTTTACTCTGTAGGCAATCCCGTGTCAAGGGAGATCGAGGTGATTTTTCGCACGGGCAGCTCATATGGAAAATGCCGCTTACGTATCCCTCCTGCACACGCCTAAGATCAGTTAGGGGGCACAGGAAATATAAGCAAGCGGCATTCTAAAATGCGGATTCAAATCAAGAAGAGGATCTTACATATCCCCGTCTTTGTCTTCCTCATCTTCAAATTCGTCGCGATCTTCATCTTCATTCAGATCTGCATCTTCTTCATCGATTTCTTCTTCGATGTCCACATCATCTTCCACATCAGAATCATCATCCTCGAAGATTTCCTCGTCGTCATCGCTATCTTCATCAACGAAGTCGAAGTCTTCTTCTTCATCATTGTGGTAGTTGTCGTCATCATCATTGTAATCGTCATCGTCGTCATCGTTAATGATGCGTGGACGCGGCGTACCCCCGGCCATTGCCTCTTCAGAACGGTCGACCGGATACCAGCGTTTCAATCCCCACAGGTTCTGGCCAACACAAGCAAATCGTCCGTCAATGTTAATTTCCGTATATAACTGCGCAATGACATCGTTAATTTGCTCTTCGGACAACCCCCGCAGCTTAGCGACTTCATTCATGAGATCGCGGTAATAGAAAGGCGTGTTGGCAGTTTTCAGTACCATGAAAGCAAGATCCACCATCGGTATTTCTTGCACTTTTTCAGGATCCAATTTCAAATCCAGCGGTGTGCTCATAAAGACACATCCTCTCTCTCTAAAAAGTTCAAATTGCATTCACTTATCCATGTTCACACATAAGTAAAACCGATCTCAAGTGAAAATGCAAGTTTTCTTCCTATAGACGAGGAAATGCCACAAGTCGGACAAAAAATAGAAACGCGAAGGGAATCCCCTTCGCGTTCGACTGTATCCGCACCCGATGAAGGCTAACGCCCCCGTATCGGGTGTGCTAAGCCCTTCGTCGGCTCTTCTTCATACTATGTCCGTGGAAGTCATTTGACACGGTGGAAGGCCTAACTTTCGCAAAAAAGGCTTCTACCCCAGTCCACGCAGGAATTTAACGCATACGATATGTAAAATTGTCTGTTCAAAAAAGACGTTTCAGCCAATTCATATTTGGTCTCTTGATTATCACATGTAACTTTTTGAACAACCGTTACAAAGGAACTGTCGGGAGGGACTCGACATTGGATACTACGGGCTTACTCCAGTTATTGCTTCAAGGGCTCAGCACCGATAAGCCGCGCAGGCGTCAACTGTTCATCCGCTTCCACACCCACGAACAGTATGAACAATGCAGCGAGGCACTGAATTTGCTCGAGGAAAGCAGACCGGAGCTTACTGTAATACGCAAGGTTCCACTTATTAATGCTTGGATATATCCAGCCAGTGCTGACTTCGACTCAACCCTTTTATTGTCCACTTATCAAGTTATCGTTGAAGAAGACATTCACCTTTCCATGCATGCCGTGTCCCAGCGGCCAGTCAACTGGGAGCGCGGCATTCCATGGGGAGTCCGGCACATCAAAGCTCCACAGGCTTGGAGCACAACAACCGGTCACCGTGTTCATATTGGTGTCATTGATACCGGGGCAGATTTTCACCATCCTGACCTGAGGCATTCGCTCACGCGCGGCATTAATCTGATTCAGCGCGGATTTCCTCCGCATGACGACAATGGTCACGGCACACATATTGCGGGCACGATAGCTGCCGCCAATCAAATGTACGGCATTATAGGGGTGGCCCCTCGCGCCGTTATTCATCCAGTCAAAGCATTCGATGAGAATGGAGCTGCCTTCGTATCCGATATTATTCAAGGCATTGATTGGTGTGTCCGCCATGGTATGAATATCATTAATATGAGCTTCGGCATGAAAACCCGCAGCAAGTCGCTCCTCACCGCTGTCACGAACGCATACAACGCTGGCGTTACCATTGTTGCCTCCTCCGGAAATGATGCGAAGCGCAAATCCATTGATTACCCCGCTCGTTACCTGCAAACGATCTCGGTAGGGGCTACCGATCGCATCCGGAAAATTGCTCCCTTCAGCAATCGAGGCCGCTTCGTCGATATTTACGCGCCTGGCGATAAAATTGTATCTGCGTGGATTAAGGGAAAATACCACGAAATGAGTGGCACCTCAATGGCCACCTCACACGTAAGCGGTGCTATTGCACTGCTGCTTGCCATGAAGCCCGATCTGAAGCCCGCAGAAATCAAGTCCTTGCTAAGACGATCTGCAACCCCAATGCGAAGCCGAAGCAGCACTTCGCGAAGCGTAGGGGAAATTGATGTCATGCGGCTCCTTAAGGAGGCAGGCCGATAGCGTGTCCGCGGTTTGAACAAAAACAAGGACAGCCGACTGACCGACTGTCCTTGATTATTCTTTCATGCAGTTATACTAGGAAGCCGATAGAGGCTCCAGCTTTGTTCTTGGTGTATTCCACAGCTCCAGCCACTTCTTAATAGCAGAGATGAGGATAATAACGCCCAGCACCATCATAATAATCGACAGCGTTGCATTCAGAATGCTGTATCCTTTACCCGATGAATTCAAGTACACATTCGTAATCATCCATATGCCTGCATAGTTAACAGTGACGAACAAGTACGCAAGTGGTACAAGACATGTGAGTGCATACCGGCGCTTATCTGCAATTTTCATAATAACCGTTGCACCGATTATGAGACCGATGGAGGCCATCATTTGGTTCGATACTCCAAATAGTGCCCATACAGAACCGATATCTCCCGAGAAGAGCAGGTACCCCCACAGGAAGCATGCTAGAGCACTTGCAAAGATAGAGCCCGGCACCCAATCCACTTGTTTCAAAGGTTTATATACTTCACCGAAGAAATCTTGAATAATGTAACGTGCTACACGCGTCCCCGCATCAATCGCTGTCAATACGAATACCGCTTCGAACATAATAACGAATTGAAAGAAATAGGATGAAAGTGATTCGAACCACGGGAATTTTGTAAAAATATAAGTCATCCCAACAGCCAAAGTTACAGCTCCTCCTGTTCGCCCTTCCAAATCTAAACCAATTTCTCTTGCCAGATCTGGCAGATGAACGACGTTCATGCCAAGTGTCTTGAATGCTTCCGGTGTGGAATTGATTGCAAAATAGTCAGCAGGCTGCAAGGCAGTCGCTGCGATAAGCGCCATAATCCCAACAACACATTCGACCAGCATCGCCCCAAAGCCAACAACCTTAATGTCACTCCAGCGATCCAGCATCTTCGGTGTTGTTCCCGACCCAACAAAGGCATGGAAGCCGGAGATTGCTCCGCAGGCTATCGTAATCGAGATGAACGGCCATACTGGTCCTGCCAATATCGGCCCACCGCCGTTAATGAATTCGGTCACGGCTGGGAATGGGATGTCCGGATTAATAATGAACACACCAACGATAAGGGCAAGGAACACTCCGATTTTCATAAAGCTGCTCAAATAGTCGCGCGGTGCAAGCAGCAGCCATACAGGCAGCGCAGCCGCAAAGAAGGCATATACTGGTAAAATAATTGCGAGCGTCTTCATATCAAAAGTCAGCCATTCGCCAAGTGCGGTTCCTTGAATGTAAGGACCCATAAATACGCCAATCATCAGCAGAATAAATCCAACGCCAGAAGCACGCTTCAAGTTTCCTGTCTTTTTATACCAAATCCCCACCATCATGGCAATCGGGATTGTAATGCCTACCGAGAAGGTACCCCAAGGATTGTGCTCAAGCGCATGAAGCACCACCATCGATAGACCAGCCATCGTAATCGTAATAATGAACAGCATTGCAAGTCCGGTACAGAAGCCGGCGATTGGGCCAAGCTCTTCCTTCGCCACCTCAGAGAGTGACTTGCCCTGTTTTCGCATAGAAGCGAACAATACAACAGCATCATGGACAGCCCCACCAATAACCGCACCGATCAGCAGCCAGAGCAATCCTGGCAAGTACCCGAACTGGGCTGCTAATATCGGGCCAACTAACGGACCTGCAGCAGCAATGGCTGCAAAATGGTGACCGAAGGTCACCCATTTATTCGTCGGCACATAATCTTTGCCGTCATTTAATTCGTGCGCCGGAGTAGGCTTGGAATCGTCTAGCTTTAACACCTTGTTCACCATAAATGTTCCATAGAGGCGATAGGTGATCATCAAGATGCATATCGAACCAATCACTATTGAAACCGCATTCATGATCGTCCACTCCTTTCGAGCTATTGCTGTTATCATACCTTATGAAAACAGCTATCCCTCGTTTTCATAACAGAATGCGGTATGCTTATGATGAAGTGCACAAAAAAGGGATTGGAATGCAAGCGATTTCAATTCCTTTTTTGGTTTATGTAGAGAATAGCCTCAATCATGAAAAGCTGCCTATTCATCTGCTATTACCGTTAGAACCTTAGAAGTTGCTTCAGTTCCTTCATGTAGGTTCGGCTAACCGGGATGCTGGCACCGTCCTGCATTTTCAACTGGAACGTCGAATGGAACCATGGCTCGATCTCAACAATGCGATCCACATTCACTAAGTACGCTCGATGCACACGAACGATGGATGGATGGTTCAGCTTCCGTTCCAATACACTTAGCGCTTCTCCGACACGGTACCGTTGCTTTGTCGTTGCAACAACGGTCTTCCCCTCCTCAAATCCGATATATACGATTCGATCCACATGCAGTACGACGATCCGTTCATCCACTGTTGTGATGGCAAGCCGCTCTACCCGCTCAATTGGAGCAGAGCGAGATTCCGCCACGGGATCGTTCTGGATTATTGGAGCAAGACGCGATCTCTGCTTCTCCAGCTTCTCTACAGTCAGCTGAATGCGTTGTTCATCGAACGGCTTCAATATATAGTCGGATGCACTCAGCTCGAATGCACGCAGTGCGTACTCATCATATGCAGTTGCAAACACGATTGATGGCGGTTCCTCCATTGCACTTATCCGTTCGGCGGCTTCCAATCCACTTGCTTCTGCAAGCTGAATATCGAGAAAAACCACGTCCGGGCGTAGAGCACCTATACGTTCCAGTGCCTCTTCCATCGATTCAGCCTCGCCTACAATTTCAACCCGCTTCGTACGACGCAGCAAATAACACAGCTCATCGCGCGCCAGCGGCTCATCATCCACGATAAATGCTTTCAACATTGATGCCCCTCCGATCGCCGTAATGAATCGGCAAGGTAATCGTTACCGATGTCCCTTGACCAAGCGTACTATCGATATGAATCGAGCCCCTACTTCCATACAGCTCCTCTATCCGCTTTGTAATATTACAAAGCGCTGTCCCTGTTCCTTCGACAGATGGAACGGCTTCATTGCCAAGCACAGCCATAGATTCCAGCGCAATTCCCTTCCCATTGTCTTTTGTCGTAATGAGCACATTCTTTCCATTCACCTTCGCACAAATGGACACAACCCCTTGCGGCCTTGCAAAGCCTTTGGAGAACGCATGCCGGATCGCATTTTCCACCAATGGCTGAAGTGTAAATGGGGGCACGAGCACATCCATAAGGGAAGCATCAATATCCGTTTCCACCATATATTTTCCAGGGAATCTAGCCTGCTCCAATGATAAGTACGCTTCTACATGCTCCAATTCCTTGTGTAACGGAATGAGCATCTTCCGCGCCCCTTGCAGGTTGCTGCGGAAAAATATGCTTAGCTGCTGCAGCAGCTTGCGCGCCTTCTCCGAATCAGTGCGGCAGAGCACCGATATTGTATTAAAGGCATTGAATAAGAAGTGCGGGTGAACCTGTGCTTGCAGCGCCTTAATTTCCGCATCCTTCAGCAGCCGGCTTTGCCGTTCCGCTTCCGCTAATTCCAACTGATTAGAGAACAGCTTGCCAAGGCCTTCAGCAAGCTCCTGCTCCACCTGATCCAGACGTGATGACTGCTTGAAATATAACTTCAATGTGCCGACCGTACGCTCATGCACCTTCAGCGGCAGCACATACGCAGCCTGCAATGGACAGTGCGGATCGAAGCAATGAATCTCCTCTCTTGAGGAGGCCTTGTGAACACTTCCTTCCTCAAGCACCTGCTTCGTCAACTGAGTAGATATACCGTTCAACGGTACATGATGATCGGCTCCTGCGCCTACATGAGCTAAAATTTGGTGCTCATCTGTGATGGAAATCGCGTCGGCACTCGTCCCTTTCCATATAATCATGGCCGCTGCCCGGCATGAATCGCTATTCAATCCTTGACGGAAATAAGGGAGTGTCTGATCGGCAATATGAAGTGCGTTATGCGTTAGCAGCGCTCGGGAACGTTCCTCTTCCTCATAGATGGATTGAATGATTAGCATGAACAGCAATATCCCGAATCCATTAACCACAACCATCGGCACACTGATCAGCTTGACGAGCTCCCATGCAGAGCTCCATGGCTCGGCTACGAGCAAAATAATGCCCATCTGCCCGCACTCCATCCCAATGCCGACCAGTGCCGCTTGCCATGCTGCATGCTTGCCTTGAATCATGCGGAACCGCTTCCCGATGAGGCCTGTAATAATGCCGGCCAATACCGTCGACACTCCACAAGCTGCCGCAGTGTATCCGCCTAGCGATAGTCGATGCAGGCCTGCTATTAATCCGACGCCTGTCCCGACAAATGGACCGCCAAGCAGTCCACCGATGACAACGCCCATTATTCGCGTGTTCGCAATGGCGCTGCCCGTCTCTACGTCCGCATGCCAAGCCTGTGAAAATACGGAGCTGTTATGAATCTGCACGCCGGTATAGTTGCTAATAACCCCGAATGCGCCGAACACGGCGATAAGCAGCAATTTCTCAGCAGTACCATGCTCATTATGGACAATGTAGCGAAATGACTTCATGCGCGACAGCACAAATGCAATGATCAGCAGCACGCCAACGCGCTCAATCATAAGCGGGAGCAAATACAGCATCTCGTCACCTACTCTCTATCCTACGTATTCACTTCGTTGATTTTATTCTACCGAACAAATATAGGACGAACAAGAAAAGCGCCCTGAAGCTAATTCTAGCTTACAGGACGCTCTATATTAGGCGATAAACATCTTTATTTCGTTAGACGCTGCCCTTACATCTGTTCTGGAGCGGATACGCCGACCAGGCGAAGCACGTTCGCTATTGCCGTACGAACAGCACCGAGCAATGCAAGACGGGCTTGTGTCTGCTCTGCATCCTCTGTAATGACACGCTCTGCTCTATAATAGCTGTGGAAGAGCGATGCAAGCTCATACACATAACGAATTAAACGATGCGGCGCGTAATCACGGGCAGCAACCGCAATTTCTTCAGGAAGCTCACCCAGCTTACGAAGCAGGTCAAATTCATGCTCAGCCGTCAGTTTCGCTAAGTTCAGCTCATTCAATGGCTGCAATGCAATACCTTGCTCTTCTGCCTGACGGTAAATGCTGCAAATACGCGCATGTGCATATTGTACATAATAGACAGGGTTTTCATTGGATGTTGAAATCGCCAAGTCCATATCAAAGTCAAGGTGGGAATCCATTGAACGCATCGTGAAGAAGTAGCGGATCGCATCAACACCCACTTCATCCATCAAATCTTCCATTGTTACGGCTTTCCCTGTACGCTTGGACATTTTCACTTTCTCGCCATCTTGGAACAAGCTAACCATTTGTGCGATCAGTACGACCAACTTGTCCGGATCATTACCGAGCGCTTCCATCGCCGCCTTCATACGCGGGATGTACCCGTGGTGGTCAGCACCCCAAATGTTAATCATTTTGTCAAAGCCACGGCTATATTTGTCCATATGATACGAAATATCAGGAGTCAAATACGTGTAAGAGCCATCATTCTTCACCAATACGCGATCCTTATCATCGCCAAACGTCGTTGTACGCAGCCACGTCGCGCCCTCATGCTCGAACACATGACCACTTGCACGTAGTGCATCCAGCGCCTTTGTCACTTCGTTGTTCTCATAGAGCGAGGTTTCGCTGAACCACACGTCGAATGGAACACGGAAGCGGTTCAAGTCACGCTTGATTTTGTCCAATTCTTTCGCGAGACCATAGTTGCGGAAATAGCGCTCACGCTCTTCCTCAGGCAAGGACAATAGACGATCGCCCTCAGCTTGAACAAGCTCTTCAGCAAAACCTTTAATATCTACGCCATGATAGCCATCCTCAGGCATTTCTGCATCCTGCCCAAGTGCTTGTTTATAGCGGCATTCAATCGATTTAACAAGGTTGTTCACTTGATTTCCGGCATCGTTAATATAATACTCGCGTGTTACTTCATAACCCGCGTAATCCAACAGATTGCACAGTGCATCACCGACAGCTGCACCACGCGCATGTCCAAGATGGAGGCTTCCTGTTGGGTTCGCAGATACGAACTCCATCTGCACACGCTGTCCGCTGCCAGCAGTAATACGGCCGTAGTCGCTTCCTTTTTCATTTACTTCACGCAGAATATCATACAAGTAACTCTTATTCACACGGAAGTTAATAAATCCAGGCCCCGCAATTTCCGCACTTTCGATTGCAGCCGCATCTTTATTTAAATTTTCAATGATTGCTTCTGCGATTTGACGTGGATTGCGCTTTGCTAAACGCGTCAGTTGCATCGCCGCATTGGATGCCAAGTCACCGTGGGTTTTATCCTTAGGCACTTCGATAACAAACGTAGGAATGTCTTCACGCGCTACAAGACCTGCTTGTACGATCGCCTCCTCGATTGCCTGCTTAACTTGATTGTTCACTCGTTCCATTACACTGCTCATATGTCTCGTTCCTCCTGCTTCTTATCGTTCATGCCTATTTCAGGCGGGTATAATACGTAATCGGATATTGAATTTTCCCGTACAACGCTCTTCTATATATAATTGATACGACCACGCAATGCGCAATTCATCGAATTGCAGCGGCCCTTCGAACGGCCAAGGCTCGTCCCAGGACAGCTTCGACGTCACTGTAGTTAGAGGAAATCGAATCGCAGATGATCGATAATATCCGTTCTGCCTCGCTCCAAGAGCAAACGATTGCTCCGATTCCACCTGTCCTCTGCGAGTTAGCTTAATCAGGTTTTCACTCACCTTGAGTGTGACTTGTGTGCGGCTCGCATCTATAGAAGAATCACTTCGTCGCTTCACCCGCTCCGGTTGAGGCTCAGCCTCTATATAACGAATGTAGAAATTCGAGCCTTTCCGAAACAGCTCTCCTTCTACCTGCTGTGTGACCCGTTCATCATCTTGTCGGCTGTCAATCGTGATAAGAACCGGCAATCTGTCAGCCGCTTCCCTCTGATGCTCCGTCATTGTCAAGCTCCAATCTCCAAAGTCTGATTTCTAAATTATCCGGTATACGCCCGCCTTTTGCAACCTCCTTTTCCTTTTCGTCCCCAAGGGTACAGTTAATCTCAGCAGAAGTGGGGGATTCACAAAATACGACACAATCTGATAACTTACGAATTTGTAAGGTTATGCCTCAAGAAAGACGTGGAAATTCGAATTGCCCCTCAATTATAATAAGAGTAGTAAATGATTCCTCGAATGTCCGCTGCTGCATATTTGCTCAGCTTATGTCAGTACCACGAGGAATACGGGGGCGATATATGGTGGAATTGACAGTACTTTTGACTTGGTTAACGAACCATAGCGACTGGCTGCTCCTGTTGACACTTGTACTCCACCTAGCTTCGGCAGTATGGGTTCTTGTCGACAGCATCCGCATTGAACGCTCTGGCTTCTTCACGATCGGCATGACGGCCATTGTTGTCATTGCTCCGCTGTTTGGATTATGTATTTATATGATGATCCGAAATACGAAGCGAACCGCACATCGTAACCATCGCAGACGTACAGAAGCTACTGGCGTCTGACGGGACGAAATAGATCGGGGGCAGTCCTAGAGACAGCTCCCTTTTTTACATCTAACTGATAGATAAATTCACTTCAAAGCTGAGCTTGCGAAAGCATGTCCATTCCTTGCCCAATGTGAGGTCACCTCGTTCTTGTCTACTCTGTTCTTTCATTTATGTATGCACGTAGAAATCCAATCCAAAAACAATTTCCATGCTTTATCTTTATTTTTCTCCCATCTTCTTTCATGCTAATCTTGTAGATAAAGAAATAACCCTGCAGTATAGATCCAGTTATTCTACTACCAACATTAGAGGAGTGACGGGCATGCCTAACGCTTATTGGCTAATCAATGTACGGCTTGAAACCGCATATCGAGAAAAAGAAGGTATTACGATTACGGATACGGATTTATTCCATATCCAAATCGACGATGGCACAATACATGCAATTGTACCAGCAAGTGACCTGAAGGATAAAGATCTCAAGTCTCTTCCTTGTGTAAATGCAGCCGGTCTCCTCCTGTTGCCTGCTTTTCGGGAAATGCATATCCATATTGATAAAACCTACTACGGGGGGCCGTGGAAAGCGGTACGTCCTATCTCCAGTATCTTCGAACGAATGGAAGAGGAACGCCGCCTGCTCCCTGCCCAATTTCCTTATTTGAAGGAACGTGCCCGCAAATTGCTTGATCTTGTCCTTAAGCACGGTTCTACGCACGTACGCACCCATATTAATATTGACCCTGTTATGGAGTTGCGCAATTTGCAGGCTTCTATTGAAGTGCTGGAAGAGTACAAGGATCAACTTGCTTATGAGGTTGTTGCCTTCACCCAACATGGTCTTCTTCACTCGAATGTATCTCACCTTGTCCGCGAAGCGGTAGCACACGGTGCTGGTTGGATTGGCTCTGTGGATCCTGCGAGCGTCGACGGGGATATTGAACGTTCACTTCATACGCTTATGGATATCGCCGTATCAACAGGGGCTGGGATCGACATGCATTTGCATGACCGCGGCCCGGACGGATGGACAACGCTGCAGCGACTGGCTGAATTAACGGAAGAGGCCGGTTGGCAGGGGAAAGTAGCAGTCAGCCATGCATTCGCATTCGCTGATCGCACGCCTGAGACAACGGAACTGATTGAACGATTTGCAGCGCTTAATATCGCGATTATGTCCACTGTGCCTATCGGCCGAACGAATATGCCACTGCCGGAAATGCGCAATCGCGGAGTACACATCGGACTCGGTACTGACAGTGTCACCGACCATTGGTCGCCGTTCGGCAATTGCGATCTGCTTGAGAAGGCAGGACGGTTAGCTGAAGTCTACGGTTACTCTGATGAGCGATCCCTGTCACAGGCGCTCGGATTCATTACGGGGGGTGTAACCCCGTTAAGTCAGGACGGTATACGCCAGTGGCCTCAGGTTGGAGATACCGCAGATGCAGTGCTCGTCGATGCAAGCTGCTCAGCTGAGGCTGTTGCAAGACGTGCGAACAGACAAGCAGTACTTCATCGAGGCAGCATTGTCGCAGGCTCTTTGGAAGGCTGCAAGGGGAAATAAGTGAAGCAACGACAGCAATGAATCAGGAATATTTGTCCATTGATGTGAATTATAATAAAATGTACTCATCTATAAAAATACATACTGATAGGTGATGTCGTGAACTCTTCCTTATTAGGCATTTCGAGCGTATCCTTCCTGCTGGTAGCCGCGTTAACACCGCTGCTCATATGGGGATTGCGAACGCTGAAGCTGACACAGCCGATTCGAGCTGAGCTGCCACCCGATCATCAAGCTAAGCGCGGCACACCGCTGATGGCTGGCCTTATCCTTTTTATCGGTGTAATCACCTCCATCTCCTATCATCCATCGCCAATGACCATTTTTCTGGCTTCGACGTTTCTGCTATTCGGTTCCGTTGGTTTAATGGATGATTTGAAGAAGGCTGTTTTTCAGGATCCATCTGGGATATCCGGCAAGGCGAAGCTTGTATTCCAATTCTGTTTTACCGGCTTGCTGCTGTACGTGCTCATTCAGCACTTTAACGTCAGTACAACCGTTGCGCTTGGGGGCGGTCTAGCGCTTGATCTTCCTCTTCTTGTGTATGTGCCAATTATGGTGCTGTTCGTGGTAGGTTCGGCAAATGCAATTAACTTTACGGACGGTCTGGACGGATTGCTTATAAATGTGTCGATCCCGACTTATTTCTTCTTCTTCCTCATATCCGATCATATGGAAGTGAAGATGTTCTCGCTCATCATGATTGCCTGCCTGCTTGGATTGTTCATTTATAATATTTATCCAGCCCGAGCATTTATGGGGGATACGGGTTCACTTGCAATTGGGGGCTCGCTTTCCTTCCTCGCGGTTTTAGAAAAGGTGGAAATTTTGATTCCCGTGCTGTTCGTCGTTTACTTTGCCGAACAGCTGTCGGTGATCCTACAGGTATGGTACTATCGCAAAACAAAGCTGAGAATGTTCCGCATGGCTCCAATCCATTATCATTATTCATTGAAGTATGGCTGGAGCGAGAATAAAATCGTAGTCATCTTTGGATTCATCTCGTGGCTCGGTGTCGGGATATGCTGGATCGCCTGGAAGTTCCTTTTATCTTAAACAACCAATGCACACGCAAGCCCTGCCGCCTTGAAAGGAGCAGGGCTTCTATTCATTTGCAAGACTTTCCATTCTTTATGCGAGTCTTTTTATTCATTTCGTTAGGACTTCATAAACTTATCTGTGAACTCCCATACTTTATTCCAATACACCGCTCCAGCAAGGTGAGCGCCTCCGTGTCCTGCATCCTTGATGACCAACAGATCTTTCTCGACCTTTGCCGCATCATACAACTCTTGAACCATTTCATAAGGGACAAACGTGTCGGAATCACCGTGAATGAATAGAATAGGAGTCTTGCTCTTAGCTACCTGCTTCAAAGCAGAGGCGTCCTTTAAGTCATAGCCGGCTCTTATATTAGACACCACATTGGAAGCCGTCATGATTGGGAAGGCAGGCAAATGAAACAGCCGCTTTAATTGGTAAGTGAACTCATCATAGGCTGACGTATATCCACAGTCCTCTACAATCACCTTGACATTCGCAGGAAGTTCTTCTCCCGAGGTCATCATAACCGTCGCTCCTCCCATAGATACCCCATACAGAGCAACTTGAGACTCGGGATCAGCTTCAACGATTTGGCGAATCCAACCCATCATGTCTAATCGATCATGCCAGCCCATCCCAATATAGGAGCCTTCACTCTTTCCATGTCCTCGCAAGTCGACGAGCAGTACATGATAGCCTTTATCATAAAATCTCTTAACCGCATACGACATCTGCTTGCCGGAGCTCGTATAGCCATGAACGACAATGGCCCACTTATTCGTGGGGTGCTCTTGCCGATACTCATAGCCCTGCAGCTTCAAACCATCAAAAGAAGCTAACGTGACCTCGTCGTGATGCTTCGTTTCGATCCATTCTTTTGCCATCTCATTTTCTTGCGTCTCCTGTTCATCTACTTGCATCGTCGGAACCGCCCGATTAAGATCCGGATTGTTGTCAAGGAACGGACGCTCCGTCTCCGGATTAAGCGCGATGTTGTAGAAGTGATTCCCTATGAATCCTAATGCAACGATAATTATAATGAATATGGTTGCGATCGTAATAAGTAAAATCTTCATCTTACCCATTCTCATCCTCCCTTTCTCTTTATTTTAAAGGGGACTGTAACGCATGTCTAAGCCCTGCCTTTTTGCTGCTTCATTACAAAAACAAGCGCACTTCCTCTGCTGCATGCAGATTCCGTGCGCTTGGACGATGCTGCTTTGTTACAGACTACATTACTTCACGAACCCGAGCAGCATCTCACGAATGATCTTGCTCGCCGTAATCGGCGTCTGCTCGGTTGGATCGTAAATTGGCGCCACTTCCACCAAGTCACATCCGATAACATTGGCATCCGAACGAGCAATCGAATGAACCGCTTCAAGCAATTCCTTCGACGTAATGCCGCCCGCTTCTGCCGTTCCTGTTCCCGGTGCGCAGCTTGGATCAAGCACGTCAATATCAATCGTGACATAGACCGGACGACCAGCCAGCTCAGGCAGAACCTTCTTCAGAGGCTCCGCTACATCGAACGGGAAGAAATTGATGTTCTCGCGAGCGTACGTCCACTCTTCACGCGAACCAGAGCGGATACCGAACTGGTACACTTTCTTGCCGCCGATCATTTCAGCAGCCTTGCGGATTGGTGTGGAATGAGACAAAGGCTCACCCTCATACTGCTCCCGCAAGTCAGCGTGCGCATCAATATGAATTATCGCGAGATCAGGGTATTTCTTGTACACCTCTTGCAGGACTGGCCATGTCACTAGGTGCTCCCCGCCAAGGCCGATTGGGAACTTCCCATCGCTTAGCAGCTTGCCTACGAATTCCCCGATGATGTCCAGGCTCTTCGCCGCATTGCCAAATGGCAGCAGCAGGTCGCCTGCATCGAAGTAATTCAATTCCTCAATGCTTCTATCAAGATATGGGCTGTATTCTTCCAAGCCTACCGATGCTTCACGGATACGGCCTGGGCCGAAGCGTGAACCTGGGCGGAAGGATACCGTGTAATCCATTGGCATGCCATAAATGACGGCCTTTGCTCCTTCGTAATCATCAGAGCTGCAAATGAATACATTGCCCGAATATTTTTGATCCAATTTCATCGTCTAAGCTCCTCCTTCTTCGTGCACTGTCTTATTTGCACAAATCCTCTACAAATTTAGGCAGACAGAAGGCTGCTTTGTGCAGACGAGGAGAGTAATACTTCGTCTCCATTTCCGGAATCCGCGCTTCGTCCACTTGCAGCGGATCGTGCTGCTTGCTGCCCATTGTGAACGTCCAGAGACCGCTTGGATAGGTCGGAATGTTCGCGCCGTATACGCGTACAATCGGGAAAATTTCCTTCACGTCACGGTTTACTTGCTGGATTAAGTCAGCCTTGAACCAAGGGTTGTCCGTCTGTGCAACGAACAAGCCATCTTCCTTCAATGCATCATAGATGCCTTGATAGAAGCCGCGCTCGAACAACGGCGCCGCAGGGCCTACCGGCTCTGTGGAGTCAACCATAATGACGTCATATTCATTCTTGCTGTTCAAAATATGCATGTATCCATCATTCACGATAACTTCTACACGCGGGTTGTCCAGCTCGCCTGCAATTTCAGGCAAATACTGCTTGGAGTATTCGATGACTTTGCCGTCGATTTCAACGAGAACTGCCTTCTCTACTCCAGGGTGCTTCATGATTTCGCGGATAACTCCGCCGTCGCCGCCGCCGACGACAAGTACTTTTTTCGGATTCGGATGAGTTACAAGGGCCGGGTGTGCCACCATCTCATGGTATACGAACTCGTCTTTGATCGTCGTCATAACCATGCCATCCAGTACGAGCATCCGTCCAAATTCTTCGGTATCCAGCATCGCTAAATGCTGAAACGGCGTTTGCTCCTCCACGAATGTCTCGCGGATTTTTGCCGTAATGCCAAAGGTAGGCGTTTGCTTCTCTGTAAACCACAATTCCATAACATCAACCTTCTTTCATAATCATGGTATCGTTGGCTTAGTTCCCGAAATGCTCGTAATGGTTCCTATGTGTAACATTCGTAACACTTCATCTCCATTTTGCACCAAACACAAAGTATTATATCGGTTCCCCCCCAAAATGCAATCATTTTCCGAAGTCAAGTTGAATATTTGCACAATTTTCAGAACTATCAAAGCTCTGAAAGCCGCTTCACCACTGGATTTTTGAAATTGTGACAAATGCTCTTGAATATTCTGCTTTTCATAGTTTCCAACCCTTTTTCAGTGCACAAAATGTGAAAAATTACTAATCAAAAGGAATAACCTTCCTCCGCTTTTTCCATACTGAATGGTAACCACTAAATAGCCCGTTGACGGTCGAACAGGAGGCGCTGCCATGCAGCGGTTAAGCGGTAAGAAGACAGAGGACAAACGGAGGCTCAGGATTTGCCGTTGGCTCAAAATAACAGGTTGTTCGGTTGCGCTCCTTTTAGGTGCTTGCGGCATCCTGCTTGGATATCTGTATGTAACGGATCTGCCAGCGTCCGATATGCAACAGCCCTCTATCATCTACGACGGTCATGGAGCGGAACTAACGTCATTGGCAAGCGGTCAGAAGCAGCAGCACTCGGTCAGACTGTCCGATATCGCTCCAGACGTCATTCATGCAACCATTGCAACAGAAGATCGGCAATTCTACCATCATGTCGGCATCGACTTCAAAGGAATCGCACGCGCAATGCTCGTCAATATTGAATCGATGTCTAAAAAACAGGGAGCCAGCACCTTGACGCAGCAGCTTGCCCGCAATCTGTATCTCAACCACGAGCGGACATGGGCTCGCAAGGTGAAGGAAGCGCAATATGCGCTTCAACTGGAGATGAAATACAGCAAAGACGATATTTTAGAGCAATATCTGAATCAAGTATATTACGGACACGGCGCATACGGTATCGAGGCCGCAGCACAGCTTTACTTTGGCAAGAAGGCCCGTGACCTAACGCTGGCAGAGAGTGCAATTTTAGCTGGCATTCCACGCGGACCAAGCTATTATTCACCCTATTTCAATATGAAAAATGCTAAGGACAGACAAAAAGTTGTACTCCAGGGTATGGTGGAGACCGGATATATTACACAGAAGCAGGCGCAGAACGCCTACAATGAAACGGTAGCCATTCGGCCTAAGGAGGAGCGAAGCGAACTGCTTGTAGCTCCTTATTTCCGTGATTATGTCCGACAGGAGCTCGATTTGCTCGGCATTCCCGACCAGCAAGTAGAGGCCGGAGGCTTGCGCGTATACACGACGCTTGATAAGCGGACACAGGCAGCAGCCGAACAAGCGATATCGAAATTTATTCCCGTGGAAGGAGATTTACAAGCAGCTCTTGTCTCTATTGATCCCCGTAACGGCTATATGAAGGCGATGGTCGGCGGAAAAAATTATCGCATGAATCAATATAATCGCGTGTTCGCAAATACTCGCCAGCCCGGCTCGTCCTTCAAGCCATTTGTCTACTTGGCAGCGCTCGAGAAGCGAGCCATCACAGCAGTGACTCACTTCGTCAGCCAGCCGTCTACATTTACGTATGACAATGGCAGACAACAATATAAGCCAAGCAACTATGGCGGCAAGTATTACGGTAATATTGATTTACGCCATGCTATGGCGGTATCTGACAATATCTATGCGGTAAGCACAATGATGAAGATCGGGCCTGAAGAGGTTATATCCCTTGCGCGTCGTCTCGGCATTGACAGCAGCATGAAGCCTCTCCCTTCTCTAGCGCTAGGCACATTCCCTGTTAGCCCGATCGAGATGGCATCCGCATACGGTGTATTCAGCAATGAGGGCAAACGCGCAATTCCCCGTTCCGTATTGAAGGTTATCGACAGCAGTGGCAATGTCTTATACGAAGCGCCGCCTGTTCAAGCGGAGCAGGTAGTTAAGCCAGCAGATGCTTACGTGCTTACCAGCCTGATGGAAAGTGTATTCGAATCCGGCGGCACCGGCAGCCGCGTAGCTCCTAGCATGAAGCGCCCTGTTGCCGGTAAAACGGGAACGACAGATACGGATGCCTGGATCGTCGGGTACACGCCAGAACTCTCAACAGCAGTCTGGGTCGGATATGACAAGGGCAGAATGATTTCAGTGACAGAGTCCCATAAGGCTGCTCCGATATTCGCTGAATATACGGAACAGGCATTGTCCAATGTACCACCTAAAATATTTACGGTTCCAGACAATGTCGTCAGCGTCTATATTGATACCGATACAGGTAAACTAGCAGGCGATAACTGCCCTAATAAGCGTCTGGAGACCTTCGTCAGCGGAACAGAGCCCACTGAATGGTGTGAACTCCATGTTCAATCACCGGCAGAGCCGCGAAAAAACGAAGAGAAGCGGCCGACAAAAGAATTGGAAAAACGCTCGTGGTGGCAGCACTTGAAGCGCTGGTGGAGTGAGTAATGCCATCCATCTATAACACAGCCCCTAGCTGCATTGCAGTCTAGGGGCTGTGTATTCGCTATTGTTGTTTTGGCCTTACTGCTCCTCTACGGCCATCCAGCCACGATACAGCTCATCTAATTGCTCGCGCAGCACATGCTGTCTTCCAAGCAGTTGTGTCCAATCAACATCCTTATCTCCTTCTGTAGACAATGCAGCCATCTCCTCTTCCAGTTGACAAAGCTGTTCTTCTACAGTTTCTATTTCCTGCTCCCATTGTCGTACGGGCTGATCTTTCCGTTTTCCTTGTGCCTGATTGCGGTATCCTCCTGCATTCATCTTGTCGCCGCCAGACTTTGATTGACGCGCTTGCGGACTCTGCTCCGACACATTCGTAGCTGCATGCGGAGCCACTGGCATCGATTCTAGATGTCTGGCTCGACTCACCCAGGACTGCAGCTTCTCCTTGCACTCATCGTAGTTACCGATATGAACAGAGAGCTGTGTCTGTTCCAGCACCCACAGCTTACGCGCAACTCGATTAATGAAATACCGATCATGCGAAATAACCAGCAGCGTTCCAGGGAAAGACTCCAGTGCCTCCTCCAACGCTTCTCTTGAGTCGATATCCAGATGATTGGTCGGTTCATCAAGCAACAGCAAATTCGGCTTCTGATACATAAGCAAGGCAAGCCGGAGCCTGCTCCACTCTCCGCCCGACAGATTCGCAATTCGCTTGAATACATCAGCACCGTAGAATAGGAATCTGGCAAGCTCCCCTCTGGCCGCTCCTTCTTCCATCGCGACTGTCTCGCAAAAATATCGGAGCACCGTTTTATCCTCAGCAGGCGGTGCTTCTTCCTGTGCCAGATAGCCTACATCCACACGCGAACCGACGCGAATATCCCCCTCATCTGGAGCAATGTGGCCAAGCAGCATTTTCATTAATGTACTTTTCCCTGCCCCATTGCCACCAAGCAAGGCAGTACGTTCACCGTATAACAACAGCCCGTTCACTTGGTTCAACAACTTTCGCCCGCCGTACACCTTAGTGATTCCATCAAGCGTGAGCACCTGCTTGCCAGAGCGATCCTCCTGCTTCAGCTTTAATTCCATGGTTCGCCGTTCCAGCACAGGACGCTTCAGCTTCTCCATCCGGTCGAGCGCCTTCTGCATGGAAGCGGCACGGCGATGGAAGCCCGGATTCGGCGGGTTCGAGCGATTTCCCCATTCGATCAGTTGCTTAATCGTCTCCTGCATCTTCTTAATCTTCTTCTGCTGTTCCTGATAGCTGGCAAATTGCTGCAGCAGCCTTTCTTCCTTCTCCTTCTGATAACCGGAATAGTTCGTATGATAGATGAATGCCTCTCCGTCCTCAATCTCCACCATTTTACCGGCCACACGATCAAGAAAATACCGATCATGCGAGACGATCATCACGGCTCCTGAATAAGCAAGCAGGAAAGATTCCAGCCATTCGATGGCTGCCATATCCAGATGATTGGTAGGTTCATCAAGCAGCAAAATGTCCGGTTGCTTCAACAGCAGTGCAGCGAGCCCTACCTTCGTCTTCTCTCCCCCGGAAAGTGAGGAGAAAGGACGATTGTATTGCTCTTCTGTGATTCCAAGTCCGGCACTGACCCGCCGAATGGAAGCCTCCATTTCATAGCCGCCTGCCCGCTCGAATCGCTCCATCAGTTGGCCATATTGCTGCAGCAATTGAGACATCTGCCCCTCGTCTTCGGCTGTTGAAGGATCTGACATTGCCGCTTCCATTCGCTTCATCTCCTGCTCCCACTTGCGCACTTCTGCATATCCTTCTGCCAGTACATCATATACCGCAGCAGACTCCGGCGCAGAAGGAACCTGATCAAGCAGCCCTACAGCCGCGCCTTTGCGTATAAAAATATCCCCTTGATCCGGCATGGAAGCGCCGTTCAACATTTGTAAAATTGTTGTTTTCCCAGAGCCATTGCGGCCAATCAGGCCAACCTTTTCTCCTTCTTTTACTTCAAATGAAACATCCGAGAGCACCAAATTGGCTCCATAATATTTTTTCACATGCCAAAGGCTTAGTATCACGTTCATTATCCTCCTCGGGGCGTGTGCACGACACTTGCCTCCCGATCCAGAACATAAAAAAGGCTGCAGGGAAAATCCCTACAGCCTTTGCATAAACCTAATCCGATCAGGTTAAGGCAGGAGAGTCTTCACGCCGTATTATCGTATTCGTATAGGTAAAAATGGACATACGTATCCCGTTGAGGGCTGCATCATGGATAATGCCAAATATAGCCACTGGCAATTGGCCAATACGAATACTCGACGTACTAAAGTTCATCTCCTACCTCACCTCCTGTTCCTGTTCTTCTTCAAAGAACACTATATTGGTATATTATACCTCAATTCATGAGCTCCGTAAAGGGACCTCTGAATCCCCTTTCATCGTTCCTTCGTATGTCATTATAGTCATCTCTGTATACAGCAATTATTCATAAATTCATTTAATTGTAATCTTTATCCATCGAAGAACCTTCTCGTTTCTTGTAGAATAGGACTCGCATTGGATTATCATATCGGAGGGAACCAAGCATCATGAATTTGCGGGAACTGGAATATTTCAAGGCGGTTAGTGAGCAGCACAGCTTTACCAAAGCGGCTGAACAGCTCTATGTGTCCCAGCCTTGCGTAACAGCGGCCGTTAATCGGCTGGAAGAGTTCTTGGGCGTACAATTGCTCGAACGCAACAAGAAGGAGAAGGCCGTGCGCGTCACAGCGGAAGGAGCTTTATTTCTAGCCCGGGTAGATAACATTTTGTCTGAAATTGATGAGGCTATCATGGAAGTTCGCAATTATAACAGCTCCAGTATTCATTTCGGTCTGCCGCCGATTATTGGGGCCTATTTATTCCCGTCCATGTTCGCTTACATAAGAAAGCGATATCCGCACGTGCAATTCAAAGTAACGGAATACGGCTCCCGTGTAACAACAGAACTGCTTCGAGAGGGCAAGCTGGATCTCGGCATCATCGGGCAACAGAATAAAGAACCAATTGCTGGTCTTCACTCCGTGCTGCTCTATGAGGATCATTTGACTGTATGTGTACCGGATGATCACCCTTTAGCGAAGCGTAAATCGATATCCATTGCAGAGCTTAAGGAAGAGCACTTTATCGTGCTGACAAATGCTTATGTACACCATGAACAGCTCATGAAGGCCTGCACCCATTATGGATTCAAGCCGCAAATTGTATTTGAGTCGGATGAAATCCAAACCGTGAAGTCGATGGTAGCCTCCGGTGCCGGCATTTCCTTGATCGTCTCGATGGCGGTGCAGAATATGCCTGGCCTTGTAACCGTCCCATTGGAAGAGCCAATGCCCTTTTATATTCAACTGTGCTGGAAAGAAGACCACCATCTGTCGAAGGACTGCCTCAGTATGATTGAATGTATGCGTGAGATGCCACTTCAGGGCGTGTAGAGATGCATAATAGATCCAGAGAACGATTATAAAATCACAAAAAAGTTATTCACCAAATTGATCATAAATAAAATTTATTAGCTTATATGCGGAACGTATTTCCCTTTTCTCTGTTAACGTAGCACAATGTAGCATGAGGCTTATCTGCAATTCCATTGGCGGAAGGGTAAGCCTCCTCGGAGAGAATAACAGGGAGCTGATTGTAGTATGCCAGTAGCACTGGACATCAAAGAGGAATCGTTACAACTTCATAAGAAGCTGCAAGGCAAAATTGAAGTAACAAGCAAAATTGAGGTCAATTCCCCAGAGGATTTGAGCCTTGTATATACACCAGGCGTAGCTGAATCATGCCGACTTATTGCAAATGATAAGAATGCGGCCAATGAATATACGTTACGCGGCAACATGATCGCCGTCGTTACAGACGGTTCCGCCGTTCTTGGACTAGGCGATATCGGCCCATATGCGGCTATGCCGGTCATGGAAGGCAAATGCATGCTGTTCAAGCAGTTCGGCAATGTCGATGCGTTCCCGATTTGTCTCTCCACGCAAAATGTAGACGAAATTGTCAATATCGTCAAAAACATGGAGCCGACTTTCTCCGGTATTAACCTGGAGGATATTTCTGCACCACGCTGCTTCGAAATTGAGCGGCGCCTGAAGGAAGAGACGAATATCCCGATCTTCCACGATGATCAGCACGGCACTGCCATTGTACTGCTTGCTGCTTTGATGAATGCGCTGAAAGTCGTACACAAACAAATGTCGAACATTCGCGCCGTGATTAACGGTGCTGGTTCTGCTGGTATTGCTATCGCGAAGCTGCTGCTGAAGGCAGGTGTTCAGCATGTGTCCCTTGTGGATTTAAAGGGCGTAGTTTGTGAGGGAGAGGAATGGATGAATCCTGCGCAAGCAGACATGGCGATGGTAACGAATCGCGAACATATTCGCGGTACACTGACCGAAGCCGTACGCGGGGCAGACGTATTTATCGGTGTATCCGCACCCAAGGTGCTTACACAGGAACATGTTCGTTCAATGAACGAGAAGCCGATTATTTTTGCCATGGCGAATCCAACTCCGGAAATCTTCCCGGACGAAGCGCTCGCGGCTGGAGCAGCGGTAGTTTGTACGGGTCGTTCCGACTTCCCGAACCAAGTGAACAACCTGCTTGCATTCCCTGGCATCTTCCGTGGTGCGCTCGACGTTCGCGCTACCGACATTACAGATGACATGAAGCTGGCGGCAGCCCGCGGCATTGCAGCAATTGTAACGGATGCCGAGCTCAGCCCAACCTACATCATTCCGAATCCGCTCGATAAGCGAGTTGTACCTAGCGTTGCTTCTGCGATTGCACAGGTTGCTATCGAGACAGGAGCCGCGCGGGTGGACAAGATGCCAATATACCGTGTCTAAGCGTATTAATACCTTTCCTTAGTTGGAGCAACGGGTATCACCTTAGATGATTAAGTAAAGCTAAATAGAGCATGTAGCCCTATCTTTATCGATAGATAACTCACTATATACAGTTATATAAAAGAAGGCCGCTGTACTGATCCTGAGATCGGCATAGCGGCCTTCTTTTATAAGCCATTATTACTAAGATAACTGTTCCTTCACTTCTTCTGGCGTACGTTCCCACCATTCTGCATTGTGTGTCATAAGCAACTCACGCAGCGCAGCCTTATCCTCTGCATTCAGCTCATCGACGAGCACACGGCGCTTCATCGCGTAATCCATGCGATTAACATGATCAGCGAGCATCTTCCAGCCGCGCTTAGCCTCCGCATCAATCAGCATTTCACAAGCCGCCAAGCCGCCATAGAACGCACCTTCTGGTGAACGGTCAACAGCAACCCATACGATCCAGCATTGCCGTCCGTTCGGAACATCTTCCTTATTAGTAGAGAACTTAATGCCACGCTCCACCTTACTCTTCGCATGCATCGCTCCCAAATCAATGTACGCCTTCCCTTCATCGATGATGACAGGCGAGACATTGTTCAGATCGATACTGCCCGAACCAAATCCTTTATGCTTACCACTGCTCATGACATTCAAAGCCAGCGGCTTCTTAACTTTCTTATCTGAAGATTCCATTCCACTGTACACTCCTTCCTTGCCCACGAACTCAAAATCATTTTCATTTTAGCTAATAATCTGCAAAAAGCCAACATATACATGCTGTAGATGCTTGTCAACGGGAGGTTAAAAACGTATGACCCGAAGCAATGTATATCGCCGGCTCTTATTCACTGCCTTGCTCTTAGCCGCCTGCAGCTTCCTCCTCGTTTGGTTCTGGCCGTCTGGATCCGTCCCATCACTTGGACCCGAGGTGAATAAACAGGCGGTTCAGGAACCAATCACGCAGCAAGCTGTGGAGACTCCCAGTGTGGAGGTGCTAAGTGAACGTATTGCCGAATATCATATTGAAGTTAAGCTGGACGAGTCCACTCACACGCTGATCGGCAAGCAAACAGTCACTTGGACCAATCCCGGGAAAGCAACTGTAAATGAATTATACTTCCATTTTTATCCGAACGCATTCCGTTCGCCGGACACGACCTTCATGAAGGAGTCTGGAGGAAGATTGCGTGAAGACAGGTTGCCAGCCGACGGATATGGCGGTATGACGTTAAAATCGTTATCCACGGTTGACGGCATGTCCTTAATGAACCGCACACAATTCGTACAACCGGATGACGGCAATTCGAAGGACGAAACACTCATGAAGCTGCGACTTACGAAGCCCGTACGCAGTCAGGAAAAAGTTACGCTTCGCATGGAGTTCGAAGTCAAGCTTCCAAAAGTATTTGCACGTATGGGTCATGCCGATGATTTTGTGATGGCCGGCCAATGGTTCCCGAAGATTGCTGCATTTGAAAAAGCAGGTGTTCGCGGGCGATCCTCCGATGGATGGAATCTTCACCAATATCATGGCAATTCAGAATTCTACTCGAATTACGGCATTTACAGTGTGCGTATTCAAGTGCCTGACAATTACATCGTTGCTGCAACTGGATTTCCAACAAAGACGCCCGTTATTGCGGACGGGAAAAAATCGTATCAATTCTATGCAGATGACGTCCATGACTTTGCGTGGTCAGCCTCTCCGAAATTTGTTTATTTTGAAGAACCATTCTCCTCCAGCCAAGTTCCAGGAGTTCGAATCAAGCTGTATTTGGATCCGAAGCATAAGGATTTGAAGGAACGATATTTCTACGCTGCCAAGACCGCATTATCGAAGTTCAGCGAATGGTACGGCAAATATCCTTATTCCACCTTGTCCATTGTCGTTCCACCTAAGGCAGGTAATGGAGCCGGCGGTATGGAGTATCCAACCTTGATAACAGCGTTTGGGGCAGAAGATGAGAGTCCAGGCTATGACTTGGAGCGAACCGTCATTCATGAAATTGGGCATCAATATTTCTATGGAATTCTTGCGTCTAATGAATTTGAAGAAGCTTGGCTTGATGAAGGTTTTACTTCCTATGCGGAAGATAAGCTGATGGAACAGGAATTCGGCGTACATCCTAATAATGCGGTACAAGCGAGCTATATTACAGATCCGGCTCCACTCAAGCTGGAAGCTTGGCGATACAACAACCAAGATCATTACGCGGAAAATGTGTACATGCGTGCCAAGCTGGTTCTTCTCGCTATTGAGAAGCAGGTTGGAGAAAAGATGATGAACCGCATCATGAAAACCTATACGCAGAAATATCGTTTCAAGCATCCAACAACAGCCGATTTCCAGCGCGTCGTTGAACAGGTAACGAATCGCAAGTGGATTGATTTCTTCCAACAATATGTGTACAACGGTCAAATGGCAGACTTCGCTGTAGAAAATATTGAATCTCGTACGATTGAAGCAAATGGCTCTATCAAATATGAAGCGACTGTTCACATTCGCAAGCTGGGAGCCAATTATCCTTCTATTCCAATCGTGTTTGGATTTACCGATGGAACTACAACACGCAAGTCATGGAATGGAGAAGGAGATCGAATTCAGTATACGATAACCCATAAAACACCGCTTAGCTGGGTAATGGTCGATCCACTGTACACTATTGTCGTCGAAAACAAGCATATCAACAATTACATGCGTGCTCATGTCGACGAACCTATTCGTACGCGGGTTAACTTGTCCGTTATCAAGGTAATCGAAGCAATTACGAACATTCTGGGGTGGTGATCGCGTGAAAACCTATGTTCGATCAGGCTGGAATTGGTGCAAAGATCATATTTACATTTGGATTATTCTATTTTTGTACCAACTGTTATGGGGGTTCTTCCTCTACCGTTTCGTCGATGGAATCGTGACGCCTATCCTGCGCCGCTACCCAGATCCTGCACCTACTGAAATGAGCAAGCAGCTCTTTCTAACAGAAAGCCAATTCCATCTAATGAAGACAAATGACTATATGCCATACTTTTGGGCCCTTATCGGCTTCATCGCCATCCATTTGCTGCTTACGCCCTTTATTCATGCGGGCGTATTCCATGCTATGTCACGTCCCAAGCAGCAGGGGCTGGCCTTCTTTCAAGGTATCAAGCTTGTATGGAAGCCCATGCTTGTCCTATATTTGTTAGAAGTTCTCCTCATCACGATCCCTGCCATATGGTTCGTTCCCTATACTGCGAATGCACTGTCAACATCGAATTCTCTTACTTCCTTGCTTATGGCCATAGCCCCCTTTGCAATCGCTTGGCTTATTGGCGGCTGGCTCGTTCACCAACTTTTCCTGTTCCTGAACTTTGGTGCCGCATCAGATACACCATTAATTCGCTCTGTGACGGCTGGTACGCGGCGCCTGCTGCCCATCCTCGGGCTATCTCTAATATTTATCGGAACTACAATTGGAATAGGCATTATGTCTACATCCGCTGCCGCAATGTTCACAGGCATTACCGCACTCATTATTCAACAGGCGCTGCCTGCAATTATGACTATGCTGAAAATGTGGGGATTATCTGCTCGTCATGCGGTATGGCAGGAAGCTGAACAGCAAATGAAATAAACAAAATAAATGAAGCAATAGATCAAGAAGTAATGAATAGATAGGAATGAAAATAAGGACATCATGAAGTGATAACATTACAAAAGTTACAAGGCGTTACGATGAAATGATGCACAGCAGCATAAGAAAAATAAAAAACTTGTCTATCAGCGAAAAATAACGCTGATTTGACAAGTTTTTTTCGTGTCAAGGACAAAAAATATTTGTCAAAGGAAAAATCGTCTGTTACAATAAATCTAGATTTATTACAACTTTGTCATGAAAGCGGCACTAACTCTTGCAAAATTGTTACTATCGCACGCAGCAATACATATCCCAAAACCAGATTGCCGAATTTCCGGATAGTCCGGAAAGCGGGGGAACCAGTTTTTACGGGTGAATTGATCTTGAAACACAGGGATCATAGGGGTCCTTCAACCGAACCCTCCAGCTAACCTCGCAGGCACGGAAGGAGCTTTCCCTTTGAAGAAGAAGCTAGTTACAGCGGTACTCGGGCTGAGCGTTTTGTTTACATCGCTCGGAGCGGGAAGCACATTCGCAGCATCCAAAATGGACAACACGATTGACGGTTTGCTAGGCATTTCGTACAAGTATGGTGGAACATCAACGAGTGGCTTTGATTGCTCTGGATTTACCAAGTACGTGTTCAAAAAGTTCGAAATTGATCTCCCTCGCACATCTTCGTCGCAATTCGACTCTGGCGACAAAGTAAGCAAAGACGAGCTTCGTCCAGGAGACCTAGTTTTCTTTGACACAAGCGGCGGCAACGGTGTATCTCATGTCGGTATTTACGTAGGCGATAACAAATTCGCACACGCTTCGACTAGCAAGGGTACGCGCATCGACAGCCTAAGCATGGACTACTACGAGAAGCGCTATGTAGGTGCTCGTCGAGTTTTGAGCGAGAATGACTTTTCGTCTATTGCTACAGACGATAAATAGCTTACTAGTTTCCTGCACTCTTAATATTATTGAACGACTGCATAACCCGATGAGAAGCGCTACGCGCCTTTTCGTCGGGTTGTTTCATTTAATCCCCTCGCATCCGTAACATTTCGGCTCCTTTATCCTATGCAGCTCTGCATGCCAATGATTCATGCTTCTATATATATTTACGAAATCATTACCTTTTGGTTTCTGCACAATTTCCTAGCCTATATAACACAGGGACATACGCTGCCGCGCATGTCCCAATATTTAAAATCTGGATATTCAGCATACTTGTATCGGCGCTGCACACTTATTTGGCTGACCCGTTTAATTCTTGGAATTTCGCCTTTATCTCTTCTGGTGTGAGCCCATCTGCGTCTGCTGCTGCCTTATGCTTTTCTTCCTCATGCTGAAGCTGCGTTTGACGATCCTCGACAGGCTTCCCGTTATCGTGATGTTTCTCGTGGAACAGTCGTCCTTTTATGCCCAATTTCTCACGCAGTTCCTGACGAATTTGCTTGCTGCTTTTCCCTTCTGTCGAAATGCCATGCTTCTTGGCGAGCAATTGAACCTTTTTCTCATGAAGCTGTTTCATTTCTGTACGGAGCTCTTTCATCTGAGCTTGTATCTGCTCTAACTGCTTGTCTGTCTCCGAATCCTGCTGCTTCGCATTGGACTGTCCTACCTTCGTTGCGGCTACACTTACGGCAGTCTGGCCTTTGGCCTTATCTGACACAGCATTTTCCCCATTGCTGCTTTGCGCTGCTGCAGGCGATGCCATCAACAGAAGCATCAGACATGTCCATGCTGCTACGGTTGAATTGCGTTTCATTGGTTCCACCTCCTTATGTAAGGGATGGCTATAGTATGTTCGTTAATCCTGAAATGAAACTGAAAATGAGCTAAATATTCGTTTATGGTGGGTCACACCTGAATAAGACAAGACTTGCAGGAAACGTCTCACGTCCACGCCGCCCTGTATCTTGTACATCCAGTTGTTTATTTAGTCCAGCCAGCCTTTTTCCCGCGCAATTCGAATGGCCTCAATTCGCGTGCCCGCTCCGACTTTACTGAGCGCATCTGACATATAATTGCGTACCGTTCCGTAGGACAAGAACAACTTTGCACTAATATCCTGCATGGACTGCCCTTCTTCTGCAAGTTTCAGCACTTCCTTCTCCCTTGGAGACAAAGGGCAAGGATCCTCCCAAGCCGCTAGTGTCAATTCGGGACTCATCACCCGCTTGCCCGCGTATACTTTGCGAATGGCATCCGACAATTCATCACTTGGGCTGTCCTTAAGTAAATACCCCCCTACACTGGATGCCATTGCACGCTGGAGATAGCCCGAGCGAGCAAATGTTGTCAGCATAATGATTCGGCATGCCCATCCTTTTTTCTTGACCGCATCCGCAACATCCAGCCCCGTCATGAGCGGCATTTCAATATCCAATACAGCAATATCGGGATGCAGCTCCTCTATTAATTCCAGCGCAACTTTTCCATTCTCCGCTTGACCAACCACTTCGATATCACCTTCAAGGGACAATAAGGTGGCTAATGCACTGCGCAGCATCTGCTGATCTTCTCCAAGTATTACTCGGATCATTGCCCTTCTCTCTCCTTCCCATCACGAATAACGCGAGGTATAACTAACGATAATGCCGTCCCTTTGTGAGGGGCGGAATCTACCACAAGTGTTCCATCTACAAGCTGCAGACGCTGCCTGAGACCTGCCATGCCCGTCCCACTTGATTGCTTAAGCTGATGCTCATTAATACCTACACCGTTATCTGCAATATTCAATCGTACTAAGGACTCCTCAACTTCAAGCAATACAGTACAGCACTTGGCTTGGCTGTGCCTCACAACATTCGTTAACGTTTCCCGAAAGCACATGGCTAGAATCGTTTCCTGCAGAGCCGACAGCGGCAATCGGGATACCATAGTTGAGACTGTAGCAGGTTGGGCGATACCCTCTCCACGTTCCTGAAAGCTCAGTTCTATTCCTGCAGCTGCGCAAAGTTGTCTGCCATGTTCGTATTCCTCTGCAAGCTTAACGATCTTCATCTCAGTTACGAGCTGACGCATCTGCTTCAACGCCGCACGCGAGGTTTCCCGAATTTCCCTCGCTTCTGCAATTGCCCGCTCCGGATTACGTGTAATCAGCTTTTCTGTCACTTCACTCTTCAGCGTAATTAAAGACAACGTATGTCCAAGTGTATCATGCAATTCCCGCGCAATGCGCTGTCTCTCTTCCTGCTGTGCCATTCGCTCAAGCTGTGACGTAGCAGCCTGCAATCGTTCCGCCATCTGCTTGTACTGCCCTGCTGCCTGCATGATGAACGGCATGAATAGGATACCGAACAAAGGCGGCAACAACAGCGTATGCAGGGAAGACCATACGGTTATGGTATCCAAGCGTTGAAATAACCCTATTATAATGCCTACTGTCATGACAGCAGCTATACCCAAAATAACTGTTGTTTTTTGCTTGCTTATCATCTGCGCGATCATGAACACCATATAAGCATACATAGGGTGATAGAATAGGATAAACATGAGAATAATCACAACCTGAACAGTCAACCATAGCAATACCTGCTTCTCATAATGGTACTGCAGCCAAAATGCGATCACGAGAAACAGAAGCAGCGTGAACCCCAGCCAAAACTTGGCAGAGGTTTCACGCAGCAGGAAAAAAATAGGCACACATAAGTTGGCAAGGGAGATATAAGGCTCTACCCCCTCTTTTTCGGGAAATAATCTCTTCTTACCTACGTTCACTTACATCGCTTCCCGTCTGTTGAAGATATAACTCGATATTACCATGAAGATAATGCCGCAGCCCAGTAGAATAGCCCAATCCAGCAGTGCAGGACTACTGCCAGCAAGCATATTCCATGCACCATGTGCATAACGGTAGGATGGCAGCCATTCCCCAATTGCCTGCATCCAGCCCGGCAATGTCTTCAGCGGCATCCACAAGCCCCCCATGATGGCAAAACCCATGAGCAAAATATTAGCAACCGCAATGGATGCGTCAGCGCTCTTCATCGTTCCAAGAAGCGAGCCGATCGCGAGGAATGGAATGCTTCCAAGCCACAGCCACAATCCGCATGTCATCCATTGTACAGCAGTAAGCTCAATATGATAGGCAAAGTAGGCAGCAGGGAAAATAATCAGAATGACCAGCATATGCACCAGCATATGCGATACGATCTTAGCTCCGATCCATACCGATGGAGAGAGCGGTGTTAGGCGAAGCAAACGCGTCCATCCGTCACGACGCTCGTATGCTAAGCGAATGCCGAACTGGCTCATTGCCGTGCCGATCAGGCTGAATGCAGTCATCGACATTAACGAAAAGGCCCCATATGTCGTTGATTCAATAGACTTCGATGCACCATTTAAACTAGCAAACAAGAAATAAAAAGCGATTGGCATGCCAAGCGAGAATAGTAAGAAGAATGGACTGCGCATAATTCGCAGACTCTCTGCTTTGATTTGAGCTTGCAACATTAATAATTCCTCCTGATAAATGATTCGATTTTTCGATATGTGAGGGGAAACTCTCTTCCCTAATCCGTTTATTTGTAGACCGTAGGCAGTTATATAATTTCACGTGCAGCTTCATGCGATTTTGTAATTGTACGGAAGGCATCTTCAAGCTTAGCCGATTGGATATCAATATCACGTACGCCCCAGCCGGATTGCATCAACGCGGATAATACCTCATCTGTATTCCGAACGTGGATACGAATCTTACCCGATGCACGTTCTACCTTCACGACACCCGGAAGCTGCATGAGCGCCTCGTCCTGCTGTTCGACTTGTAAGCTGAAGGACACTGTCCGCAGTGTCGTTTGCGCCTTGAGCTGTTGTGAGGTTCCGCTGGCCGCTACCGCCCCTCCTGCAATGATGGCGATATGGTCAGATACTGCATCAGCTTCTTCCAAGTCATGTGTCGTAAGCACAACGGTACGTCCGTCGTTCGACAGAGCGCGAACCGTATCCCAGAAGCGATCGCGTGCTTCTACGTCCATGCCGACCGTCGGTTCGTCGAGCAGGACAAGCTCGGGATTGCCGGCCAGGCTTTGTGCGAAGGCCAATCTTCGACGCTGTCCGCCGGATAGCGAGGATGCGCGCCGCTTGGCTTCTGCATGCAGACCCGATAGGTCGAGCAGTCTGGATAGCGGAAGCGGGTTGCGATAGTAACTCCGGAACAAATTTAATACCTCCGCAACATTCAAGCCGTCCGCCGCCTTTACATCCTGCATGAGGGCACCTACCCGCTGCCGAAGTTCTTTCGTCCCCGCAGGTTGGCCAAGCACCTTGATCTCCCCTGATGTCGGCTTTTGCAATCCAAGGATCATGGAAATCGTCGTTGTCTTGCCCGCACCGTTCGGGCCAAGCAGTGCACTAATCTGTCCACGCTCAAAGCGGAGATCGATATTGTTTACAGCGCGAAAGCCGCCAAATTGCTTTACAAGGTTGGTACATTCGATTGCGTATGTCATCTATGATCATCCTTTACTTTTCTTTTTTGCTGTATTGTAAGCGCTGATTGTTCACCTGCCGTATTGCTTATGTAAGTATTGTACGGCAGTCGTAGTTGAACCAATTAGTGTACGATGTCATCAACTGCATATGACAAATGTCAGAAATTAAGTGGCAGTATTCGGAATGCTGACCGCTTCTTTATATAAAGGGCACTTTTTAAAATCAACGACTTTCCCAAGCCTTAATTTTGGCAGCCCCGTCACAAAACAGCATGTCTGTCCGTTGTATAAGCAGAAAAGGAGAGATAGCATGAAAAAGAAGTGGAAGCGTGGAATTGCACTGATCATTGTCATGTCTTTACTAAGCGGTTGTTACGGAGAACAAAAACAAAATGAGATATTGGAAAGTGGAAAAATCAAAGTCATGTACTATGATGAACCGTCGTTCTATAACGATTACGGGAATCTCTTCAAGATGAAGTATCCAAAAATCGAATTTGATGTCATCAACATGAATAACGTGCACGTAAATCGCGAGCAAAACGGCGCTTGGGACTACCATGTAGAATTAAAGAAATTAATTGAGGCACATAAGCCTGATGTGCTGCTGCTAAACGAGAATTTGTTCGAAGATTATGCGCGTCAGGGGCTGCTGTACGACATCGAAACTATGATTGCAAAGGACAAGTTCGATATCGACGCAATTTCTCCCGGACTTATCGAGATGATTAGGGGGAAAGGAGACGGCAAGCTATACGGATTAGCCCCGTATTTTTACGCAGATGTCCTGTATTTTAACCGAGATTTGTTCAAGCAGCATCAGATTGATGTGCCGACGAACAAGATGACCTGGAAGCAATTGTTTGAGTTATCGAGAAGATTCACCAATACGAGCACTGGCGAAAAGACAGTAGTTGGATTATATCAGGACTACGGTGTGGAGCACATGTTACAGCAGGTCGTGTCTTCCTCCGAGTTACGATTACTCGATGCAAAGACAGACAAGCTGCTTATCAACTCGGACGGTTGGAGAGAAGCAATAAAACTTGTAACAGACGCCATACGCGATAAATATATCTATCTGCAGGCTTCAAATCGAACTAGCGAAGAGATGATCGAAGGCTTTTTTAGAGGTCAAGCTGCGATGACACTCAATGGACCTTGGCTTGCGAAAGAATTGAAAGCACGCGCTCTCTTCGACAAAGCATCGAAATCGTTCGAATGGGATATCGTTACTATGCCTGTTGCTTCTTCCTCCCCAGATGAATCGGCAAATGTGCATGTCCCGGAAATTTTTGCGATAGCCGGAGACTCGTCAAATAAGCAGGCGGCATGGGAGTTCGTCAAGTTCGTAAATAGCGCGGACATGGCTATGTCCGCATCGCGGACGGTAAACGGAAAATTGCCGGCACGCCCTGGCTTGCTCCAAGATATTGAAGGCAAAAGCCCGGAACCTTTTTATTTGCTTACGCCCAAAAAAGCACCTTCTTTCGAGGAATCTCTAGGCAGTACAGCTGCGTATAAAGAGTTCAATCAATTATTCCAACCTGTCTTGTCAGAGGAATTGCAAGCGATTATCGATGATAGGCAGACCGTTGAGGAAGCGATGGCCGTGTTGGAAGTGAAGGGACAAGAAGCACTGCAAAAAACAAAAAACAAAATATCTGAAAAATAATGCACTGAAACAGTGCTCTTATTACCCAAAAGTGAAGCTATACAATAACAAGGCATTGTTAATCCGGGCTGTATGAAAGGAGGATCCATACGGCTATGCCATCCAGCTTAGATTATCAAACTGTTGAGACTTTAGAACATGCCATTGCTCAAGTCAAGCGCGGAGATAAAGAAGCATACACCCATATCATCCATCGATTTCAGAAACAAATTTATCTATACTGCTACTATTTGTTGGGCAGCAAGGAAGAAGCCGAGGACGCTGTTCAGGACATATTTATTAAAGGCTTTCAACGTATCCACCTTTTCGAGCCTCAGGTATCTTTTTCAGCCTGGATCTATAAGATTGCCTACAATCATTGCTTGGATATTTTGAACCGCAGAAGTAGACGCCGAAAAATACTCTCCCTGTTGAAACACGATCAAATCAATGATCAAGAGATTAAGTATGAAGATCTAGTTTATCAATTGCTGGACAAGCTTTCTACAGAAGAGCGGCATATTTTGTTATTAAGGGCCGTAGAAGAATATAGCTTCGATGAAATTAGCGAGATTATGGATTTAAAGCCATCGACGATTCGAAAGAAATATGAACGTTTGCGGAAAAAACTGCTTCGATATCAAGCCAGTCCATCCACAGAGGAAGGAGGACTTCATAAGCATGTCATCAAGCCATCGTAACGGTGTAGATAGTGAACAGTTAGAGGCATGGATTCGCCAAACGCCGACAAATCCCGATTTTACGGGCCAAATTATGAATCGATTGGATACCGAGCCACTATTTGTTGAAGCTTCACGTAAAACACGTCGCAGTCCAGCAGTCCGTTCCATTGTCACATCGATTGCTGCAGCAGTCGCTGCATTCGTCTTATTAATAGGGGTCTCCTTCCTGTCTCCCACGGTAGCCGAGTCCATGAGACATGTGCCGGGCGTGAGCAGTCTTTTTCGCCTTGCGGGAGATCTAGGTCTGCAGGCAGCTGACGAAAAAGGACTTGTCACCTCATCTGGGCAGAGTGTGACCCATCATGGTCTGACACTTTCGATTCCGGTAGCAACCTATGACGGAGTACGAGTGGCAGTTGGCATTGAACGATCGGGCTTATTAGGGTTGCAGGAGAGCAGTAGCCGCAAACCCTTAACGGAATCTTTAAGTAATATTCAACTCCTTATTAATGGAAAAAGGATTGACGAATATACATACAACCAGCACTCGGTTGGCATCATTACTTCCCCAGGGGAAAATGAAAATTCGGCGATCCTTATGTTCTCCGATATGCGAAATCAAGAAGGAAAATCCTTGCCCGACAAGTTCGATTTAACGGTAAAGCTTACCGTGTCAGGCATAAAAGAGCCTTATCAAATGACGATTCCCGTTTCCATGCAAACAAAGGATTCAGTCGTCATGAAGCCGTACATTTCGAAAGCTGGCAGTCCATTCACCATCACATACAATAAAGTGGAATTAACGCCGATTACGACGAGTCTCGCCGCAAGGCTAGAAATATCGAATGGCAATTCGATTACGGTTAATGATTTGCCGATTGGATTTGAAATCTACGATGATAAAGGGCGCACAGTCAATTTGCTAAACGGTTCAGGATTACATGAGGACAACGGGAAAACGATCTTGTTCAATTTACTTTACCAGCCATACGACCCTATTCCGACGTCCATTACGATCAAGCCTTATCTAAATCTCATCAATGAGCAGGATAAATCCCAATTCAATTTTGGAGCAGATGGAAAGCCACTCATCAAATATATCCCCGAGCTCGAAGTTACATTTCCCGTTACACCTTCGAAATAGAAAAGAAGAGAGCCCCACGGCTCTCTTCTTCCATCCCTATTCCACCCATTTATTCGGATTTTACGCTCTCATTCCAATAGTGGCTGTCTGGATAGATGCGCTTGCCGAAAATGGCAGAGCCCACACGCACCAGCGTTGATCCTTCCTCAATTGCCGTTTCGAAATCTCCAGACATCCCCATCGACATAACTTCCATGCTGACGTTTGGCAGTGCAAGTTCTTGCGCTTCACGACGAATATTCTGGAGCAACTTGAAGCATTTGCGTACTTTTTCTTGATCGTCGGTGAACAGCCCGATTGTCATTAGCCCCTTAATGCGGAGCGTGTCCAGCTTGGCTACCTCCTGAATTAAAGCAAGTGCATCCTCTGGGGCAGCGCCGAATTTGCTTTCCTCATACGATGTATTCACCTGGATAAGGACATCCATCGTACGGCCTTCCTTTTGCAGCCGCTCATGGAGTGCCGTAGCCAGCTTCATGCGGTCGACGGATTGAATGCATGTTGCAAATTTAAGTACATCCTTCACCTTGTTTGTTTGCAAATGGCCGATAAAGTGGAAGTCTAGCGACGGATTAGCCGAAGTAAGCGGCTCCCGCTTCTGCAGTCCTTCCTGAACTTTATTTTCCCCAATTAAGTTCTCCCCTGCGTCCAATGCCATCTGAATTCGTTCAACCGGAACTGTCTTCGTAACGAGCATCAGCTTTACTTCCTCAGGGTTGCGCCCACTGCGCTTACAAGCCTGCTCGATACGTTCGCGGATCACTCGTATGTTATGTTCAATATCGCTTAGTTGCATCGTTATCACCACATTATTTTAGGATTTATGTCCATTCTAGCACACATAATCGGGTAAGGCTGTCCCCTTCTGCACAATATAAGGCTGAATCCAGCGCCTCCGATTCCAGTTATTAGTTTCATCCTCTTATGTTGATTTTATTTTCATTATATATTAATATCGTAATATAACGATATAACGATTTATTTACTGCAACACCTTCTTGCAGATAATGAGCCATTCTATCTATTCACTTTCCTAGAAACGCTAAAGGAGACATGATATGAATAATGACTATGAACGTTTTAATGATACTGCCGAGCTGCTAAAGGCTCTGGCACATCCTGTTCGCCTCTGTATCGTGAAGGGGCTACTGGATAAAGGGAGCTGCAATGTATCCTTCATGCAGGACTGCCTTGGCTTGCCGCAATCCACGGTATCCCAACACCTGCAGAAGCTGCGCAGCATGGGGATTGTAACCGCACATCGCAACGGCCTAGAAGTGAACTATCAGGTAGAGAACGAGAAGGTAAAACAGCTCGTTAAAGCATTTTTCGGGGAGGAGACATCATGAGCAAAAAGGTACTGATCGTTGGAGGAGTAGCTGGAGGGGCTTCTGCCGCAGCACGTCTGCGCAGACTGGATGAGGATGCCCACATCGTCATGTTTGAAAGGGATGCTTATGTATCGTTCGCTAACTGCGGGCTTCCCTACTATATCGGAGATACCATTCAAGATCGCAACAAGCTGTTCGTGCAGACACCAGAAGCTATGTACCGCCGATTCAATATCGATGTGCGCGTGCACAGCGAAGTCATCGGCATTGATACGCAAGCGAAAAAGGTACGGGTACGCAGCAAAGAGAAAGGGGAATACGAGGAATCGTATGATTCCCTGATTCTGTCCCCCGGTGCGAAGCCGGTACGTCCACCGCTTCCAGGTATTGAGAGTAAACGAATTTATACGCTTCGTAATATTCCTGATACGGATCGCGTGAAGACGCGCGTGATGGAAGATGGCACCCGCTCTGCTGTCGTCATTGGCGGTGGATTCATCGGGGTGGAGATGGCCGAGAATTTGCGCGAAATTGGGCTGGATGTCACGTTAGTGGAGGCTGGACCAGCCATTCTTGCTCCATTTGACGCAGAAATGGCAGGAATTCTATCTAAGGAGATGGAGCAGCACGGTACATCTCTCATTGTAAATGACCGTGTGCAATCGTTCCGTGATACGAACGGCGGAATAGAAACACAGCTGGCCAGCGGCAAAGTGCTCGCAAGCGATATGGTCATTCTCGCAATCGGGGTAGCACCGGACACGGGCTTTATTCGAGATAGCGGCATTGAGCTGGGGCCACGTGGTCACATTATCGTAAATGATCACTTGCAAACCAATGTAGAAGATGTTTATGCCGTAGGAGACGCAGTTGAGGTTGTCGATTTCGTAAATGGGACAAAAACAGCGATCCCGCTTGCAGGGCCAGCCAACAAGCAAGGGCGCATCGCAGCAGACAATGTAAGCGGACTTGGCACTTCCTATAAAGGTTCGCAAGGCACATCCATCCTGAAGGTATTCGGATTAACCGGTGCTGCAACAGGGAATAACGAAAAAACATTGCAACGATTAGAGTTGCCATACAAGGTTACTTATGTACATCCGAATTCCCATGCCGGGTACTATCCGGGTGCCAAGCCAATGACAATCAAGCTTATTTTTAATGAGGAAGGCATCGTGCTCGGAAGCCAAATTGTCGGCTATGACGGCGTAGACAAACGGATGGACGTCATTGCTACGGTTATACGCTTAGGCGGTACCGTTACTGATCTTACGGAGCTCGAATTGTCCTATGCACCACCGTATTCTTCCGCTAAAGATCCCGTGAACATGGCC
Source organism: Paenibacillus sp. S-12 (assembly GCF_030363895.1). Taxonomy (NCBI): domain Bacteria; kingdom Bacillati; phylum Bacillota; class Bacilli; order Caryophanales; family Paenibacillaceae; genus Paenibacillus; species Paenibacillus sp. S-12. The sequence continues at coordinate 31,350 of NZ_JASIUF010000024.1, read as the reverse complement.
GGGTACACAGCTGAGAATATACGGACAGGCGCTGTAGACGTGTTTACGCCTGCCGATCTGGAACAGCGCAATCCACATACTACAATGCTTGTTGACGTACGTACGGATATGGAGCATCAGAATGGTCATATTCCTGACTCGCTGTCTATTCCCGTGGATGAGCTGAGAAGCCGTCTGCACGAGCTCGATCGGGAGAAAGAAATCTGGGTCTACTGCCAAGTTGGTCTGCGCGGTTATACAGCGTCACGTATCCTAAGTCAGCATGGCTTCAAAGTGAAGAACTTAACGGGTGGATATAAGACATATCAGCATACACAATATACCCCCGGTCAGATTACGCCGCCTGCCAGGCCTGACCAAGACACGGCGGTGAGTCCAGTAAAAGAAAGCAATGAACAGAAAGATGCACAGTACTCCTTCGATCGCACCCTGGACGCATGTGGTTTATGCTGCCCAGGTCCACTCATGCAAGTGAAGCAGCAGATGGATGTGATGCAGGAAGGTCAAGTGTTGAAAGTAAATGCATCCGATCCCGGCTTCTATGAGGATATCCAAGCTTGGGCAGGTATGAGCAAGCAGGAGCTGCTGCATGTTCAGAAACACACGGATGGGACGATTGAAGCCCATATTCGCAAGCTGCCGCCTACATCCTCTGCAAAGGAGCCGCAACTGGCAGACACACGCAGTGTGTCCTCAGATCGCAGTACCATGATCGTGTTCAGCGGCGATCTCGATAAGGCCATCGCCTCCTTCATTATTGCGAACGGGGCAGCCGCTTCAGGAAAGAAAGTGACATTGTTCTTCACGTTTTGGGGTCTGAATATTTTGCGCAAGCCGGACAAGATTCCCGTTAACAAAAGCTTTATCGGTAGAATGTTCGGTGCTATGATGCCGCGAGGGAGCCAGAAGCTGGGCTTGTCGAAGATGAACATGATGGGCATCGGACCGAAAATGATTCGCTCGGTGATGAACAATAACAATGTATCCTCGCTAGAAGAGTTGATTGAATCTGCAATCCAGCAGGGTGTCGAAATCGTTGCCTGTCAGATGTCGATGGATGTCATGGGCATCGCCCATGAGGAGCTAATCGATGGCGTTATCATCGGCGGTGTAGGCTACTATCTAGGCAAGGCTGATCAATCGGGCATTAATTTATTTATTTAATATATCATTCCTTTCTTGTTCTATAGAGCAATCAAAGGACAATTCGAACTACAAGGCTGCAGATCAATGATCTGCAGCCTATTTACTTATTTTACAGTCATCTCATTTCTCCATTTTTACCTGCCACCTTATACCTATCGCAGCTTACTCATCTTTAACTACCAACCTCTTGCCACAACAAATACCTTGAATATTTTTCCTGTTTGCACCATAATAAGCCGTGACATCTATGAATACCACCTTCGTGCAACCTTATCCTACAAGTTAAAGGAGTGATGATGTTTGATTACGAACAAACTAATCAAAGCGCATGTGAGAGGTATGGATTTCTAGTATCGATTCTATGAATCCTCTCATATGTGTATGGGAGGCCAACCAATATGGTATATTCACAGCAAATGGCTCATGGCAGAGAGCTTGCTAACGAGGAGTTCCGCCAAGCGGCGGAACTTATTCACTCATTCCCGCAGCATTTATCGGTGAAAGGCGTACTTTCAGGCGTTGTAGCTGGCCGTGTATTCCTTGCCCATGACGGTAAACTGGCGTTATTAACGAGTCCGCAGGGGATGATTTTTCTGGGAGGAAATCCTACAGCCTCGTGCGAGGGAGCTCATCCGTTTTTGTGGGAAATCAATCAATTGCTTGCTAAAGAACTGCTGCCAAGCCTTGCTTCTGACGGAGAGCTTGACTATGTATTGTTTTATCCTAGCGATGACGATGTATGGCAAGCAGCACTGGAGTTGGTTATGAAGGATATCCTGCCTATGCGAAGCGGCCGCATGACATTCACGTGTGATCCACGCAGCTTGGATCACATTATGGATGATCGCGTAATGCCGCTTACCCTCAGTCTACTCAAGCAGGAGAATCTGACAGGGGCCGAAGAGCTCATCGATGAAATCTTAGAGGTCTGGCCCTCACTGGAAGCTTTCGAGGGAAACGGCTTTGGATGCGTGGCTGTCCAGCACACGGGCGACGGGCCGGCCATAATAAGCTGGTGCCTGACCGATTGGGTCGTCGGGAACGAATGCGAGTTGGGTATCGAAACAGATGAAGGATACCGCAATCAAGGCTGGGCGCGCAAGACGGTATCCGGAGCGCTCTTGCTGGCCAAGCAGCGCGGCATTACCCGCGTCGGATGGCAATGCTGGTCGAGCAATATCGGGTCGCAGCGCACAGCTTTATCCGTCGGATTTAAGCAGCTTGCGGATTTCCCGGTTCTGTTCGGTTGGAACCTCCCGCTGAACAATCTCCTCGTTAACGGCAACCATTACATGCACGGCGATGAACGATATGGCGTAGGCAAGGATTATGCCCGTTCTGCATGGAGCTATTCGCAAGCGTTGGATCAAGGCTGGGACTGGGGCGGCGATGCGGCATTGTATTGGAATGCAGCCTGCATGTTCTATCTGACCGGTGAACAGGAACGAGCAGTCCATTTTTACAAACTAGCCATTGAAAAAGGATGGGCTGATATCCCTCAGCCTCATGATCACGTGTATGTATATAGAGAGGCAGACAGCGAAGTAATTGCCCGTACTCTTGCGGAAGCTTGCCGATAGGCTGCCCCTAGATATACGCAATTGCTTTCCAAACACAAAAAGCCATGGAGCTCTGCCTTTAACAGGCGGACACTCTATGGCTTCCCTATTTATAAGGAATCGTTCATACAAATTGATCAACTCACTTTTGCAGGGCATCGTATTCACTACGAACTAAGCCAAAAATGAGCTCATCGTAGTATTGCCCCTTCGTAAAGACCATATCTCTCAGTCTTCCTTCCTGCCGGAACCCTAGACGCTCATGCATTGAAATTGATGCTTCATTATATGCATATACATGCGCAGTCACCTTGTGATAACGCAGTTCTTCGAAATAGTAGCGCAGCAATACCTGAATCGCATCCGAAGCATAACCCTTGCGCCAATGCTCTCGGAATATCGACACGCCATATTTGAATGTGCCATTTCGCTTATCCACGCCATGCGCGTTCATTCCGCCCACCATTTCACCCGCAAGCGTTTCAATGGCAAACCGAAACTGATCGCCTTCCGGCGCTGCAGCCGCCCGCTGTTCCGTCCATAATCGAGCACCTTCTTCGGATCTGGGAAAATGAACCTCATCGCATAATCGAGCAATATCCGTATCATAATCATTGGCGTGGAAATTCTCCCAATCGCTGGCGACAATGGATCGCAATCTGACCCTTTTCCCTTCCCAAATATGATATACCATACTCGCTCCTCCTCATTAGATGGTGTCCACTCATTTCCTCATACGAGGGCGGAGATCTTGAGCATAAATCAACCCTATTACTGTTAGCGATTACATGGTTCTCATTCCCTTCCTAGTCATGGATTATATCATGAACCTTATATTTGGTAAATTAATGAAATGTAGTGTCTTTAATGCGTGCTGATTCAATCAGTCTTATCCCTTCTCCAATGAAAACTCCGGATTGTCTCCGATACTCTGTTCCAACTTCTCAAATGGTCGTCCCTTTAAGTAATGGTTAAAAAAATCGAGCGAATACTCGTTAATGAGACGATGTGCAGGACGCAGATTAACCCCTACTGTATTTTCGAGTAAAGGCGATATCAAATACATGTCACAGAAGGCTAAATGATCCATGTTTTTTATTTTCATCCAGTAGTTTCCTCCCTCTGCAACATGCTTATAACGTTCAAATATGTCACCAAAGTACTTGTTTAAAGCTTTTCTCGTTGTACCTTCAGCAGCGGCTATTTGGTTTGCACCGGCAAGCGTTCTATCCGCACTCATCATCAACAACGGCTTCTTCACCCCGCCTTCCGGAATCCGAAGCTGACCAAATAAGCCCCCGTCCAAATTAATTGCTGCCTTAATTCTAGCGTCAGACATCAGCATTTGAACACTGGTTGCTCCACCATAGGAATGACCGAACATACCGACATTTTTCATATCCATTCTTCCTGTAAAGCGATGGTCTGGATCACCATTCGCCAGCTTCTCCACTTGATTGAGCACAAATTTGGCGTCATCCACCCATACCTTATTCAATTCATCCAAGTGCTCAACTGACGGATCCTGGGGAATAAAATTCGCAACGCGGCCGTCATCGAACACCGATGCAATGCTATTATACGTGTGATCGATGCCCACAACGATATATCCATAACTGACCAATTGTTCAATCTGAAAAGTATTATGGCTTTTATGCCCACCCATGCCGTGAGAAAACAGAAGTACTGGATATGTCGCTTCTTTATCGGATATTTCCGCATTTTCGATCGCGTGCGTTTTAACGTATTTCATACTTGTGAATAACATTTGATGCATATCAAAGTTTTGACTGTACGCATTTTCGAAAACATCCGAAGCGGGTACATAGGGAGCCGTTTTCCCCTTTGCAGTCGAACTAGCCGGATACCAAATTTGTACCATCAGTTCGCGCTTATCGCCTGATTTGGGTTTAATCGTTTCCTCTCGCTGGTCATCCTTCCAATCATATGTCACTGTCCCAATCTTGTACGGGCCTGTAGGCTTCTCAAAGGTAAACACCGGGTACCAAAGGGGAAGAGACACTGCGAAATAAGAATATAGCACTGCCAGTGTTATCATAACAATTTGCCTAATTACGGACCTCTTTCCTACAACCCCCTTAGACTTGAGCAGATACCTTGCTGCAAGGATACAGATCGGAAGAAACGTTATCACGTAGACCGGAATCATCTGCCACCGCATTCCTTCGACGAACCCATGTATGAGCACCAATAACGCAGATATGTCGAAACCAATGAACAGCATCCGATTCGTTTTGTTCCTTGCAAATATCAGCCAGCCAAGCAATAGAATATTCATCACGACTGACAACAATTCAAGCGATCTCATAAGAATTGAACCTCCTCATTTATAATTTACAGCGGGTTAATTTTCACATTACAGTCCACTGTATAGGGACATTCAAAACTTACTAATTTATTCGTTATCCGCAACAATATGAACCATACTCAGCCACTTATCGAGACATTAATTTAAAATAATGGTAAATCTTATTCATTTTTCTACCATGCTTGCCTTTCGAACTTTCCATACTTCCAAATTCAAAAAACTTCACATCTTTAATGCCTACATACTGAAACAAAGCCCTTTTCATCAACACTTTATGTACATTGCGATACCAGAAAAACGGATACAGGGCCGGGCCTTTCATGGTGGATATACAGACAACAGATTTCCCTTTCAGCAGACCTTCCGGCAGCAATCCACCATGATCTCGGTATGCAAAATCGGAAGCAAATAATTGATCAAAGTATCCGAGCAGCATTGCGGGGGGACGCAGCCACCAAATCGGATACACGAATACCAATTTATCGGCTTTGCGAATTTGCTCCCGATACTTCTCTAGGCTTGGATCGAGATGCATATCTCTCCTCCGCTTTGTTTTGTGAAACACCAGTACCGGATCGAAGCTCTCCTCATATAAATCGAGAACTTGAATCTCCTCAATGTTCTCGTTCTCCTTGCATCCTTGTATGACCTGTTGTAAAAAGGCGTAGTTCAGACTGTTATGATTCGGATGTGTGTATACGATTAATACATTCATCTTCCCACCACCAATTTAGTTTAATTATCATTTGATAACAAAACAGTAACACTCGCCAATTTAGTTGTCAAATGATAATTGTGTATTGACAATTAATTTGCTATTGTGTTCAGGTAAGAGGTGAATGTTGTGGACAAGAAAGAACTTTTTCATCAGTTCGTGAGCTTTACAACCTCCGTGCACGAAGTGACGCATGAATTAACGAGGGACATTAAGCCAGACGATATTACGCCCGTTCAATATCGTATTTTAGAGTATATTGCGGTTAGCCAACCCCTTACCCTGAGCCAAATTAGTGACTGCATGCATATGTCTATGCCGAACACAAGTCGTGAGCTCAAGAAATTAACGGAGAAGCATCTATGTGAAAAATTCGAAGCTGCAGATGACAGACGCAAGCAGTTGATTCGGCTTTCGGAGACTGGACAAAAGATGATGGACGAGGCCTTTTGGCGGATTGGCGAGCGTTTTTTTAAGCGAATTGATGATTTTTCTGAAGAAGACATGAAAGACATACAACGGGCATTAGATATTCTTCAGTCTAAAGTGTTTTATAGAGAGCAGGAATAAGTGCAGCCCACTTCATGGATTGCAAAAAGACGAGAGAACACGCTAAACAAAGCGTAAACCCTCGTCTTTTCACATATCAATCACGTAGAACCTCGTCCTTATACATATTTACCTGTTCGATCATATGCCCAATATTGCCCTCTCCTGCATACAAGGCCATATCGAAGAAATTATGGGTTAATTCCGACCAATACAGCTCATTCTCATCGCCATGAATCATTACGTCATGCTTCAACTTGCCTACATAGACTTCCACATAACAATTTTGATAATGATACGTAAAGTCCATCAAATGATGCAGAGTGATATCCTTCTGAGAAATACTTGTTTCTTCTGCCAGCTCCCGATAAGCACTTTCCATTCCCGTTTCGCCAGCCTCTATTTTTCCACCTACTAGGTTGCTTAATCCTTTATACGGCTCTTTTGCTCGTTTGCACATTAGCAACTTGTCGAGTTCTTTATTGTAAACCATGATGACATTATAGCCCTGCATCTCTTCATCTCCTGACTCACAATTAACAAAAAATGGGTCTCGAAAAGTATCGAGACCCTATTCAACATCATATCAACCCGGCCATTATAAGTCTATATTTTTTTGGGTTTTCGTGTAAAATTCTCCTGTGTAAGGTTGTACCCCATCATTCAGGAGGAAGCATATGATTTCAGAACGCGTATCTGCCTATTGCACCAAAATACCTTTATTAGCTGAAGTAACCGAATGGGCTCTTTTACGAGAGTGGGCGCTCTCGGAGGTATACCGTATTACTTTACGTTCAGGGGAAACTCGCATATTGAAATGGGGCGGCAAGGAAATGGCTCAAGAAGCAGCCAATTACCGTCGTCTCGTCAATCCTTTGCATATAGTAGCCCCGCGCATTTTTGATTTTTATGAGTCAGAACGCAGTGCAGTTATGATTATGGAAGACGCGGGGAAGTACAATTTGGAGCAGCAGCCCTGCCCTGAGCTATTTTTGGAAGCCGCAAGACAACTAGCAAGAATTCGAGATACAGCCACGATGAATATAGAAAAAAATATGCCAATTAGCCACATTCATCAATACACAGAAACGGCTGTCGATTTCCTTACGCATGCGAAAGATCTTCTTCGCTCACCTCGTCTAGCTGACCACTCTGCCCTTAGCAAGCTGCATGACATATTCCCACAACAGTTGGAGAGACTGTATCACACCCAGCCTCTTACACTCGTTCACCATGATTATCATGCGAAAAACCTGCTCATTCAGGGAACACAGATTATGCCGATTGACTGGTCGATTTCGTATCTTAGCCCCCATCTAGGCGACTTGCATTGCCTCATTGATGAAGCACGCGAATATAGTCATGTACCTAGAGAAGAGATGCTGTCCGCCTTTCATAGCGCGATGGAGCAGGATTGCTCTATGGAGCAGCTTAAATGGCAAGTGAACATCGGCGGGTTATGCTGGCTTGTTAAAACGCTGAAATGGCTCGTATATGGCGGAACGGATACGATTCCCGGTTCAGACGAGTGGGTGCCAGATTTGATGGATGAGGTAGAACTCCTCGTGAACAAAATTGTGTAGCTTCATGCGCGCTTAGACTAAAATATAGCCTGAAACCTATATCTCAGGCTATGTTGTATTTTATAATATGGAATCACAAGTTATGAAAGGGAAGGGGGATTTATCATGAAAATCGGCATGATCGGTATTGGCGATATAGCACGTAAAGCATATTTGCCTATACTAGGCACCCGATCGGATATTGAACTATCTATTGCCAGCCGCAATCAAGAAGTGGTGGATGAGGTCGGGCGACAATACCGGATCCGCAACCAGTTCTCTACCGTACAGGAATTAATTTCATCTAACATCGATGCTGCTTTCGTGCATACTTCCACAGATTCGCATGCCGATATTTTACGTCAACTTATCGCTGCAGGAATTCATGTATTTGTAGATAAGCCCATCGCCTATTCGTTACATGAATCAGAGGAAATGGTTTCTTTGGCTCAACAGCACAAAGTGAAGCTTATGGTCGGATTTAACCGCCGGTTTATGCCGATGTACAAAAATGCAAAAGAAACAATTCCGACAATCGAAACAGCCTTCATGCAAAAAAATCGGATTGGCCCCGTTTCACCAGTACGACAGACGGTTTTTGATGATTTCATTCACGTCGTAGACACGCTGCTGTACTATGTAGGCAAACCAGAGACGATCATGGTTAACGGCAAGGTCGAGGATGGGTTATTGCATTACTTAGTACTTAATTTGATGAGCCAAAAGACGACCGGACTCGGAATGATGAACCGACAGACGGGAATCACGGAAGAACGACTGGAAATCATGGGATGTCAGCAGAAGATCGTCGTCCAGAATTGCGTTCACACCACAACATATGTAAATCATTCAGAACAGCACTCCACTTTTGGCGATTGGATCTCGACTCTCTATCGCCGCGGTTTTGTTGACATGATAGACCATTTCATCGAATGTATTCAGAGCGGAAACGATTTCCTATCCAGCGGAGAGAAGTCACTGCAAACTCATCGCATCTGTGAAGACATAACTCAGCAATTGGAGCGATTATGAATCGGATACTGCCGCTACGCTATCCAACAAGGCCTAATCGTTCCGGCAATCCTATTTACCGAACATCTGTCCAATATAATAATTTGGCCGTTTCCCCCACACCTGAATAAGGTTCGAGACGGTCTTATACATAAGACCTGATTGTCATGTCTATCGTAGCGAGCTGCCTTCGGCAGCGCGGCACAATACGTTTAGCGGTGGAGCTGTCTGCTCTGCTCCACCACTGCTTCGTATGCCGGTTACTCCTATTCTTCCTGTGATTGACTCACTTCGCCGTCGCCATATGCCCAAGAGATAAAGAAATAGCGCAATGATGCTTACTCTTCCCCCGTCGTAATCGGATTATCATCATAGGAACTCCAATCGCTCCAACTGCCGGCATACAGCTTCGCACCCTTTACTCCCGTCTGCCACAAAGATAATAAGTTCGGGCAGGCTGTCACACCCGATCCACAATAGACGATTACTTCCTCCGCTCCCTGCACGACCGGCCTCCACTGCTCGCGTTGTGTCTTTACAGGCAGCCAGTGTCCCGCTTCGTCAAGACGATTCCGCCAGAATTGGTTCACTGCGCCCGGGATATGACCTGCTTTTGCATCAATAGGCTCAAGGCGTCCAGCATATCGGTCGGGCTCGCGAGAATCAATCATGACCACACTTGGCCGTCCCAGTCGCTCTCGAATATCGTCCACATGCAGCACCATCTCCGGACGAACCTGCGGTTTATAGCTGAGCGGTGCTGACTCCGGAACTTCTGTCGACACAGGATGTCCCGCTTCCACCCACGCACTGTAACCACCATCCATCACATAGACATAGCCTTCATGGCCGATATATTGCAGCAGCCACCACAGGCGGCTAGCCATGGCTCCACCTTGGTCATCATAGACAATCACGGTCGTGGAACGATCAATGCCGCTCGCTCCAAGCTTCTGCGCCAATTCCCCAATTTCCGGTAATGGGTGACGCCCGCCATGTACCTCACGCGGTGATGACAAGTCCCGATCCAAATCAAAATAAAACGCCCCCGGTAGATGCCCTTCCTCATACGCTGTCTGTCCGCGTTCCGGCTCAGTTAACCAAAAACGGCAGTCCGCTACTGCCGCCTGCCCTTCTTCAAGCAGCTTCACAGCTTCCTCCACTGTTATAATCACCGTATACTCCTGCATGTTCCTACCTCCCGAATCAAAATATCTTTTGCCTATGCAACAAAAACCATTGTCACTCAGATAATAAGACAACCATTTGCCAAACTCCTCTCCCCATGTCACAATGGGAGAAAATCCACGCGATAAGTCTTGTATCGCCCGAAGGAGGAGAACAGACTAATGAGTTCGCCTCATGATCCATCAGCATCTGCTAACCATAATCATTCGATGTCTGGCCATCACCATCCTGCACATCCAGAACCATTATTTCGTATTCACCCGATGACTGAGGAGGATGCACAGGATATTTGCACATGGAAATACGAGCCGCCTTATCAATTGTATGGATTCCTCCCGTGGAAACAGATGAAGGCGCTTGGCGTTGAAATGGGCGACCCCGATATTCGCCGCAAGCAATATGTATCCGTTAAGGATCGGAACGAAGAGCTCATCGGCTTTGCGCAATATTTTCCGCTTGTTGGAGTTACTCGCATAGGATTAGGCATGCGGCCCGATCTGCTTGGAAAGGGAATGGGTGCTGCGTTCGTGCAAGCTATTGTGGGCGATGCATCGCAACGTCATCCAGAGGATGAAATCGACCTCGAGGTGCTCACCTGGAACAACCGTGCAATTCGTGCCTATCAAAAGGCCGGATTTTTCATTACAGATACTTACGAACGTCCTACACCAGAAGGAATGGGAGAATTCCACTGCATGGTGTATCAGCCCGAAGCTGCTCCGGTATAGTAAACCACCAATATGATGCTGGTTTGCAAAACAAATTCTTTCATTCAGGAACAACAAGAGCTGCCCGGTACGGGCAGCTCTTCGGTATTTTGTAAAGTTTTAGATGAGGGAAATCGTAGCTACTGTATCGCTCTCTACCACAATCTCGATGGTGTGGAACTGCGGATCATACTGTACGCTGCCGCTTCCGATAAACAGCAGCCGATCCTCCCCTAGACCGTAGAACACATCATCTGCGAGTGCCTCCAGCACTTCCTTGCGTTCAGCTTGTCCGAGCTCAGCCCAGTCTTCCTCAGTCATTTCGAAAAAGGTATACCCGTCCGGAATCAGTCCTATTGCGTTCGTCAATTCTTCCAAAATATCTTGATATGGTCTCCCGAATGAAACGCCCATCTACGCTGCTCCTCTCGAATCAACTATGTCTTCCGTATTGTAGCATAGAATGCCTTCTCACTCGAACAGCTATTGCATTAAGAGCGCCTATCTTTACTATCTGCCGCGCTTTTGTTTCTTGTCAGTCAGTTCACTTTTCAGCTTTCACATTTCCTTCGTAAAAACTGATTCATGCTAATTCTCCTGTTCCTCCTACAACAACAATCACAACACAACAGAACAAAGAGCAGACTCATCGTTCTGCTCCTGGCAACATGCTATAGATTTTTATATGAAGAACCACCCCTCTAATATAAGAGCAATCTTAAAGTAAGTATCTTCAACCCTGCTAAGAGAGATTTCTGCTTTTCCAATCTTGAACGGAAGCTCTTGCAAGCTGAGTTAGTGCGATATCCTCCATCGGAGGATTATGCAGCCCGAATCGCACATCACGATACATTCGCTGCAGCGGATGATCCATACGAAGACTGTACGCGCCAACAATACGCATCGCCTTATCGACAATTGACTGCGCCGCCTGCACGACGAATACCTTCGCCGCTGCAAGATCAACAGCCCGCAGTGCTTCTCTCTCAGCGCCTCCCACTTCCCAGGACTTTGCCACACCATAGAGGAATCTTCGTGCCGCTGTCCATTCCAGTTCAATCTCACCTAGGTGCCGCTCCACGTTCGGCGTACTTGCTATGGGCTCCGACAACGATGGGGGCGTATATGCGGTAGCAAAGGAAATCGCTTCATCGCGGGCCGCTGTGGCGATGCCTAAATAACACGCTGGGATATGAAGAAGATACGGATTTGGCAGTGAGCGATCACGTTGATTATGCCTATATAGGAGTGCGTCCTCTGTCACTTTCACCTGCTCTAGCACCAGGTCATGACTTGCTGTTCCGCGCATCCCAGCCATATTCCAAGTCCATTCAATCGACACCCCGGCAGCATCATGCGGTATCAACAGCTCAATCACGTCCTCACTATCCTCAAGCGCAGCTGTTACAATGAACCACTCCAACAGCGGAGCAAAAGTTGTGAACGTCTTGCGGCCACTTACCACATATCCCCCGCTTTCGATAGGTTTGGCTGTAGTTCGTGTCTTGCCGCCACGAGAAGGACTTCCGCCCCCGACCTCCATAACTGCGCGATTTAACAGTCCGCCTTCATGCACGATGCGGCGACATACCTCGGCAAAGCTTCCTTCTGGCCAAGTACGGCGCTCCGCCAACTCGTGGATGATGCTCATATGCCACCCCATCCCAAGTGCCACAGACGGATTGGCTTGAGCCAGCAGTTCTTGCGCCTTCAACCATGCAGTAAGCGGCATTGCCAGGCCTCCGTATTCCTCTGGAACGTTCCATGACGGATAGCCAATTTTCTTCAACTTCTCTACATGATGCGAAGGCAGACCATGCTTCCTATCCAGATCTGCTGCATCCTCCCGCATCTGCCTAGCAATTTGCTCTACCTGCGCTAAGCCCCGCTTTACTTTACATTCTGGAGCTGCCGTCTGCGTATGTGATTTCTTCCTTTCTGCCGGCAGTTCATCAATATGCCCAGTGTCCAGCCTCTCCAGTGAATGCTCAACCCCTTGTATCACGTCCATCCCCCCTCTTTATCCTATTTCATATCCGGCACATGTTATTTCAGTAATTATGCAAATTAAAGACTCCGATCTCTCATTAAACTGCATCATCTGCAAATATATGCTCCAGCACCCGCCGCTCCATTGCTCCAAACTCTTGATCGGTTACCTGACGCGGTCTGGAACATGGATTGGCAACATCCAGTGCAATTCGACCCTGATCAATGAGCACGATGCGATCCGCTAATCGCACAGCCTCATTCACATCATGCGTGACGAGCAGTATTGTAAACCGCTGATCTCCCCATAAGGACGCAATCAATTGCTGCATCTCCAGCTTCGTCAGTGCATCCAGCGCACTAAGCGGCTCATCCAGCAGCAACAGCTTTGGCTTGCGTACCAACGCTCTTGCCAGCGCAACTCGCTGCTTCTGCCCGCCCGAAAGGGTATTCGGCCAATCATGCTGGCGGCTATCGAGTCCAACCTGATGAAGCGCTTGTTCTGCTCTTGGCCTCCAATCTCCCTGCAAACCAATTCCTACATTATCAACGACCGTTTTCCATGGAATCAGTCTACTGTCCTGGAACATGACCGTGGTTCCTCCCCGAATTCCGTCAACTGGTACACCTCCTACAAGCAGCTTGCCCTCCGTTGCTTGCTCCAACCCCGCCAAGAGACGAAGCAGCGTACTTTTACCGCAGCCGCTACGTCCCACGACGGCGACGAACTGCCCCTCTGGTATCGTCAGATCAATGTGATCCAAGACTTGATGCTCACCAAAATATTTACTTACGCCACTGATCTTCACTTCCGCTCCTTCGATATTGGCTTGATCAGCCGCCTCCTTTGATTGAAGCGGCCATCGTGTCTGCGTTAGTGGACGCATGGCCTGATATCCTCCCATAGTTCGACTGCCTCCTTCTCTCCTTCAAGGGTGAAATGGATGTTGCTATCCACACAATCTGCAACAATAAAAGCTGAACCTGCCTATCGTCTAAGCCTACAGCAAGCCGAATATTTGGTAGTCCTCTTCTTAATGTCCTACCCGATGCTCAGTACTCCAGCGCAGTGCCTTGCGCTCCAGCAGCTTCGCGAACACATCGGCTCCTTTACCGAACGCCGCATATAACAAAATGCTTAATATAATAATGTCAGTCTGCATAAACTCACGTGCATTGAGCGCCAAATAACCGACTCCAGCATCAGTGGCAATTGTCTCCGCAACGATTAGAGTCAGCCACATGACACCGAGCGCATATCGCAAGCCAACAAATATGGAGGGCAGTGCCCCCGGCAATATAATGTGCCGAAATAATGACCCGGATCGCAGACCATACACCTTTGCCATCTCCACAACACCTGGATCAACGCTGCGGATGCCATGATACGTATTTACATAAATCGGGAACATGACGCCAAGGGAGACAAGGAAAATTTTGGCCCCTTCATCAATGCCCAGCCAAATGATGACGAGTGGGACAAGAGCTAAATGAGGAATATTGCGCAGCATTTGAATCGATGTATCGAACAGCCGATAAAACCCCAAGTATCGGCCGCTAAGCACGCCCAATAAGAAACCAATCCCGCCACCAATAACGAAGCCGATGAGGGCGCGCTGAAGACTGACACCAATATGATAGCCGAGCGTTCCGTTTATGGTCAGTTCCCACAATGTGTGCAGTACCTTGGTCGGTGTTGGCAACAGTTGTGCAGACACTACTTCAGACGAGGAAGCCCACTGCCAAATCGCTAAAAAAACAATCGGCAGCAGCCAAGGCGCACTAACTGCTGCAATCCTGTTCCCCCAGCCATCCTTACGTCGCGAATCAGCAGCATAAGCATGAACCGTATTTTTATGTTTTGCATTTGCCGAATCCCTTTTCCCCGGTGATCCCAGCGATTTAGGACCTATAAGAGATGAAGATGGTGCCGCGCCTGACTTCTCCACTGATCCGCTGCCTGCATAGATGGATCGCGAGTCTTCTTCTTGTCGATTCGCCAACTTCGTGGACGATACAGCATCTGTCGTACGCATTGCGATTCCCCCTTTATCACTTGCTCCTCACAGGCCCTTGTACGGCCCAAGGCGCATCCAACGGCATCCGATCAGCTACCTTGATAGGGTTCGGTATTAAACCAATCCGATAATACGTATCCGCTAGCTGCTGCTGCGCGTTGATAATTTCCGAATTGAACAATTCGACCCCATAGGTGCGACGCTTCACTGCAAGCTCGATAGCTGCCTTTTCGATTCCCTGTGTTTCGGACAGCAGCTTAATCACATCATCCTTATGGGTGTTGGCCCATTCATCCGACACTTGAATTTCCTCTAAAATAGTCCGTATCTGCTCTGGGTGTTCCTTGGCAAACTGCTCATTGGCATAATAGAACGTACGATTCGGCGAGTATCCTTGACCATCCGTTAACGTCATTGGCTTCAAATCTGTCTGTACAGCTGCAAAGAACGGATCCCAGGAGCCTAGCGCATCCACCTGTCTCGTTTCAAACACCGCTCGCCCTTCCGACGCATCCTTGACGTAAACGAACTGAACATCTTCAAGCTTCAGACCTGCTTTCTCTATCGCCAGCACTGCCAGGTAATGATGATTACCGCCTTTGCCTACCGCGAGCTTCTTCCCCTTCAAGTCGGCAATTGATTGCACTCCTGATTCCAGATAAGTGACGATTCCCATTCCCTCCGGATTCGGATGATCATTGCCCACATATACAAATGGCTTATTGCCTGCTTGTGCGAATACACCTGATCCATCCGCTGCATGCCCGAAGTCGATGCTGCCACTGCTCAGTGCTTCAAGCAAGAAGTTCCCCCCGGCAAATACCTTCCACTCCACCTCATATCCCGCTTCCTTCAGGCGTTTATCCAAATTGCCATTCACCTTCAGAATGTTCAAAGTGTTGCCCTTTTGATAGCCGATGCGAATCACTTTGCGAGACCCGTTCTTGCCTGCACCGGAGGTGTCGGCTACCGCCCCATTTTGGGCGCCCGTTCCGGCTCCAACCGATGCGCAACCCGCCAATAACGCCATCAAGCAGAACCATGAGATGAGAATTATTACAACACGCACACGCAGTTGTCTGTTCGTAAGATGTTCAGATGGCGCCTTAACAGTAACCAAATTATCCAATGCATATAGTTGGTCTTTAGACATTGAAAGCCCCCATTTCACAATGAAATTCTTTCACCCCGTTGTCATTTCTCCTTGAACAACATCTCCCGCCTAAAACTTTGTGCAAAAATCTCGTTATCATTTGAGCCCAGCCTTTTTCCTTCAGAGCTGTTCATCGCAATGAAACCACACTCCCCACTTAATCACCATATATTCCGATTAACTTACTAAGTATTTAGATGACATTTTATTCTCCTTGCCTCTTTCTTGTCAATCCTATTTTTTCCTCTAACTTTTGAGCCAGGGAACAAAATGTTCATTAAATAAATAGAGCTGTTTTGCCGATAAAAAGAATATTGCATCTTTTTTTTACGTATTTCGGCTAACGCTGTCGAATACGCTCGCAGGAAGCACCATTATACTCATGGATGAGGTGTGTATGGAATTATGGAAAAATCTACGATCATTGGTCTCGTGCTCGGCCTTGCTGCCGTCACGCTAGGGATGTACTTTAAGGGGGCGCCTATCTCGAACCTCGCCAACCCAGCAGCCATTATGATTATCTTTGTTGGTACTGCGGGTTCCCTGTTCATTGCCTTCCCGATGAAGGAACTGAAAAAATTTCCTAAGCTTATCGGGCTGCTCTTCAAAAAGCAAGATTTGGTTGACCGTGTTCAATTGATCCAACTCTTCATGGAATGGGCGTCAATTACGCGCCGTGAAGGCTTGCTTGCTTTGGAAACACGTATAGACGAAATTGAAGACGAATTCCTCCGCAACGGAATGCGGATGATTATTGACGGCAATGATCAAGACTTCGTGCGTGACGTGCTCATGGAAGACATTCATGCAACCGAAGAAAGACACCATTCTGGAGCGCTCATTTTCTCGCAAGCGGGCATGTACGCCCCTACGCTTGGGGTATTGGGTGCCGTAATCGGTCTGATTGCCGCCCTATCGCAAATGTCGGAAATGGAGCACCTGGCTAAAGCGATTGCCGCAGCGTTCGTTGCTACATTGATGGGGATATTCTCCGGTTATGTGCTATGGCATCCGATCGCCAATAAGCTGAAGCGCCTGTCGCACAGCGAAATTGAAATTCGACTCATGATGGTCGAGGGACTGTTGTCCATTCAATCCGGCGTATCTACCATTGCAATTAACCAAAAGCTCTCTGTCTTCTTGACTCCACAAGAGCGTGCTCTTATGAGTGTTAAGGAGGGGGCAAGCGTTGAGTAAGAAATTACGAACACCCCCGAAGGAAGAACATACAGATGAGACATGGCTCATTCCGTATGCCGATATTTTGACACTGCTGCTCGCTCTTTTCATCGTGCTCTATGCCATGTCGGCGGTTGATGCGAAAAAATTCGAGCAAATGAGCCAAGCCTTCAGTTCAGCGTTGGATTCCGGCGGTGGAGGGGCTGGTATTTTAAATGAATCAGCTATTATTCGCTCAGACGGATCGAAATCCAGCATGGTTGAAGCGAATCCTAAAAACTTCACCAAATCGCGCAATCACGAGCGAGAACAATATATGTTGCATGCCAAGCAAGAACAGCAGCAGCTTGAGCAGCTTCAGAATAAGATGAATCAGTATATCTCCAACAATGGGTTAACTGATCAGTTGAATACGAAACTTAATCACTCTGAGTTGAAAATTACAATTAAAGATAGCGCGCTCTTCGATTCCGGTAAGGCCAACTTGAAGGGTGATTCGAAGCAGCTTGCAGCTACAATCGGCGACATGTTGAAGCAGTATCAAGGCTTCTCTGTCGTCATTAGCGGGCACACAGACAATCGCCCTATCCGCAACAGCAGATTTGAGTCGAACTGGGATCTGAGCTCTGCACGGGCGCTTAGCTTCATGAAGGTCGTCTTGGAACGCTCCGGACTTGATCCGAAGCTATTCCAAGCGGTTGGGATGGGCGAGTATCATCCTGTAGCTGACAACAGCAGCACTGAAGGTCAAGCGAAGAATCGCCGAGTAGAGGTATCCGTTCTTCGCAAATACACGGATAAGAATAAAGCGGCGAATGAATTAACTGAGCAAAACTGAGTCGTTACCGTACAGATAATACAACGAACAAATAGGGGTGCCCTGATAGAGTCGTAATATCGTCTCTATCAAGGCACCCCTTCGTTTTAAACTATCCTTATGACGAGATTGCGGTTAACGTAGGCTGCGGCACGGTAAGATCACCACTGCCCTCCTCTTCTGCGCCAATTGCAGGCAACGAAATCGTTACCTCAGTTCCAATGTTCTGCTCACTAGTGATTTCAATCAATCCTCGATGGTTATGAATAATTCGCTGACTTACCATGAGGCCAAGACCTGTTCCGTATTCCTTGCTTGTGAAGAATGGATCTCCAAGTTGGGACAAATGCTCTTCCGGTATACCGATACCATGATCTAGAATTTTCACCACAACTAGACCCTTATGTCGTGATTGTACAGCAATTTCGACCATGCCACCTTCCGGCATTGCCTCCATCGCATTTTTCATCACATTGATAAATACCTGCTTCAGTTGGTTCTCTTCACAATTCACTAACGGTACAAATTCATCGAACTGGGTGGCGAAGTGCACGTTATTCAAGTTTGCCTGACTGTCCAGTAAAGCGACAACATCTGTTACAATGCGGCGTACATCTTTCGGCTGGAATTGAATAGCCTGAGGCTTGGCCAGTACAAGGAATTCACTAACAATCAAGTTGATGCGCTCCAGCTCCGCCAGCATCATGTCCATATGATTATCATTCAATGATCTCGTACGCTGCTGCAGCTGCAGGAAGCCTTTCAGCGTCGTTAAAGGATTTCGAATCTCATGCGCAACACCTGCTGCCAACTGTCCAACCGTCGTGAGCTTCTCGGAACGGCGCAATAATTCCTCCATTCGCTTACGGCTGGTTATATCCCGAGTAATGCTGGCCCAAGCGATACAGTCTCCACCCTCATTGTACATTGGCGAAGTGGTGACACTAACATCCAGAACACGCCCGTCCTTCGTCAGACGCGTCGTCTCCCAGTTGCTTACATATTCGCCATGACGCTTAGCCTCATGAATTTTCCGTTCTTCTTCCAGCTTATCCTCCGGAATATTGCACAAGGGCTTGCCCAACACCTCTTCCGAGGTCCAGCCGAACATATCGACGAACGCTTGATTTACACGCTCAATTCGTCCCTTCAAATCCGTCACATGAATGGCATCATTCGATTGGTTAATGAACGATTCCAAATGCTCTTTCATGGCACGGTTCTCCAAATAGGACATCCGCAGTCGTTCTGTAGAAGCATCCAAATTGCGTGCCATCGTATTGATTCGCTGCGCCAGTATGCCAAGCTCATCATTGCGATCAATATTCAATTGCGTATTGAAATGACCTACCGAAATCATATTGATCTTGTTCAATATCGATTGCAGAGGGCGTATGAGGATGCCAGACAGCATATAACTGCCAATAAGAACAATCTCCAATAACACAATGCCTACGGCGACATTGCGCATTAACTGGTCATGCAGCGCTTCTACGAGCGTTCTAGCATCCATTGAAATATTCAATACATAGGCTGTTGTACCGATGATCGGTATGAATCCCTTAATAATCGTTCTGCTGCCGAATTCACTTTCGTAAAATAGTGGTTTTTTTCGCTCCAAGGCATTCCGAATGTATTCTTCATCACGTGCATGTTTCAATGTATATTCGCCATACAGGACACGGCTTTTTGTGTCATCTACAATTTGCACGCCATCGCTGCGAACTTTGGATACAGGCTCATTATTAAAGTGGTCGGCATTCAGAGCTGCGATCTCCACAATATTGGACTGAGCATTTAACGTCTGCTCGATTAAGATATTGGGCTTCGTTAGTTCAAAGAAGGTCTCCACTTTATCATCACGAATAAACGGATTAATAATATAATCCCGCTTACCGTCGTAATAATACCCCCACTTATCGATATGCTCCGGATTGGAAGAAGACACATCGAAGGGGCCTGCCCAAAAATCTTTACGCTTCTGCCCTTGGGTAATCCATACTTGCTGATCCTCGAGCAATTGAGTAAAAGCGGTATACCAGTATCCCCACTGTCTAGTCGACATTCCGATTTCCTTCGGATCAGAGGATCGAGCAATTGTAATATCATCACCGTTCGCCGTCTGATGCAAAAGGGAAATGTGGGATATTCCGATATCTTTGCTTATTTGCTGCAGCTGCTCGTTCGTAATACTATCAATTCGGGATGGGAGCTTATCCGCAGCATACATAGATGCAATATGCAGCTTCTCCGCCAATTGCTCCTCAAATGAAGCAGCTGCCATGCGGGATTGCTGAACGGATACGTTGATCTGCTGAGCAATTGCATTCATTCGCTGCTGAATTTCCTCAACAAGCTTATCCTTGGTAATGTTGTAGGTGAGGATCATATGAAGCAAAAGGACGACAAACACGATACAAGCTATGGAAATTGATAATTTCGCTTTGATGGAAAGTCTCATGCTTCACCTCTATCAGGCCTATCCATCAGAATCTAGGTCAATGGAGATAATGTCGGATATCCTGACAAATGTTGGATTTCGTTGGAGTATCTCTTCGAATCATATCGTAATATAGGGCGATTTGTCCATGGTTTTGGCGATTATTGTAGGAAGAAGGTATAATAATATCGACAAGTTCCGACCCTGCCGATATGAATAACACATAGTTATCAACAACTTATACACATAATGTGAACAGTTATGGATAAGATGTGTATAATCCTGTGCACAATTATTAGTTATCCACAGGATTATGCACACACTGTTAACAACGAATATTTGTTCGATGAATAACGGCTATACTTTTACACATCTTTGCGTCTAATGCAATTATACTTGGCAGCAATAGAGGCAGGGATAAGAGAAAGGAAGTTAAAGTTGGAAATACAATCGATTGAACCTGAACAAGAAACTCAGCACGAATACTGGATGCGCATGGCTATTGAAGAAGCCCACAAGGCCGAAGCGATTGGAGAGGTGCCTATTGGCGCCGTTGTCGTACATCAGAACGAAATTATTGGTCGCGGCTACAATTTACGAGAGACTTCGCTGGATTCAACGGCCCATGCCGAGATGATTGCCATTAGGGAAGCGAGTGAGCACCTGCAGGCATGGCGATTACTTGATTGCACTTTATACGTTACCTTGGAGCCTTGCCCAATGTGTGCCGGGGCTATCGTTCAATCACGCGTACCTACCGTTGTATATGGGACGACGGATCCCAAGGCAGGTTGTGCGGGCACGCTTATGAACCTTCTTCAGGAGCCCCGCTTCAACCATCGTGCAGAAGTTATTGAAGGCGTACTGCGGGAAGAATGCGCGGCAATGCTAACGCAATTTTTTCGTCGTTTGCGCGGCAAAGCTTAATCTATATGCAACAAGAAAGAAGCCGCAGGCTCAACCTAGTTGAACCATGCGGCTTCTTCCTTTGTTAATATACCGCCGCTCTCTAAGAGAACGACGACCTTCCTTTGACTTTATCTTAATAGCCACCGAACATTTGCTGCAATTGTTCCATCGTCAGAACATCGGATGGTACTGGTTTAAATTCAACCTTCTCGTTGATCTTGCTCAATTCACTTGTCAAACGAGCGGCAATCTTCGATTTCACACCATCGTCGCCAGTTACATCCAAGTTTGCTACAACAACTTGGTATGCAGGGTATTGATCCTTGTTAACTGCTGTAGTCACGCTCAGCTCGTTAATCTTCAACGACTTCTTCATTTCTTCGATGCCCTTTTTCAGTTCACTGTCATCTGTTTTCATTTCTTGCTTCATTTTCTCAACTTGGTCTTTTTCCACTTTAAGCAGCTTGCTGTACTCTTCCTTGCCTAATACATCAGCGATTGCAGGCAACGCATCCTTAACGAATGTTGTAACGAATTGCTCCAAGTTCTCATTTGTAACATTGAACTTCACAATTTGCTTCGCATCTACACTTTCAGGAAGACCAGCGTCTTTTTTCTCAACTATGGAGAAATATGTTTTCTCATCGAACTTGCCAAGAAGTGCTTTGAACAAATCGTTGCTCAGGTTTTGCATTGCCTTCAAATCCTTTGCGGATGGCATTTCTTGACCTGAATCTTCAGCAAGTTTCTTCAAGTCCAGTTCAACTGTCTTCCCAACCAATTCATCAGGAATTTGACCAGCCAACATCGGAATATTCGGAATCTTTACCCACATTTTATTTTCATCCATGGAGAATGGAAGAGAGAACTTCATTTCCATGTCGCCTTTAAGGCTAATTTCAACATTCGCTTCCATCTTGATTGGCTCTTGTTGTACAACGCCATTTACGCTAAGCTCAGCATTTTTCAGCATATTGAGAACCATTTTTGCATTTGGATCAAGTGCTGCCGAACCATTATCCACTTGAAGATCTTCTAACTTAATCGATGTATTAAATGCATAAGATTTCATATCGAGGGACTTACCTAAAGAACCCTCGATTAATTCCTTCGGACTAGACTTCGCTCCACACCCCGTAATAATTAAAGCTAGAGCAAATATTAGTGCTAATGCGCTCTTCAAACCTCTTTTCAACTTGTTCAACCCCTATTCCTCATAATAAGTATGTCTAAAAATACCCAGTATATATTAACCTATACGTATGGCATTGAAAATAGTTCCTTTGAAATATATTTCATGACTCTATTTTTAAACATGTGAACTTCGTCCTATCGTATCTTTCTTAATGGATGTCTTTCTTCTTGAATCTTCCACCCTTGACGTCATGAATGTTGCCGATTGCAAGAAACGCTTGCTCGTCAAGCTCTTCTACGATCCCTTTGAGCTTCGCTTCCTCCAATCGAGTAATGACGGTGAAAATCACTTTTTTCTCATCCCCGGAGAACCCACCTTCACCCTTCATATAGGTTACTCCTCGGCCAAGACGGCTAAGCAGCGCATCTCCAATTTCCTTGTGATTGTCACTTATAATCCATACTGCCTTCGAATCGTTCAATCCCTCAACCGTAATATCAATCATTTTGAACGCAATGTAATACGCGATAAGGGAATACATTGCACGATCCCAGCCAAATACGAAGCCAGCACTCGTGAGTATGAACAGGTTGAAAAACATAATAATTTCGCCTACGGAGAAAGGGGATCGCTTATTGAGTAAAATCGCTACTATTTCTGTGCCATCCAACGATCCGCCGTATCGAATGACTAGCCCAACGCCGATCCCAAGAATAATCCCGCCAAATACAGCAGCTAGGAACGTATTTTCCGTAAAGGCGCTCACATCATGCAGCAGCATCGTACTGAGCGACATGACAAGGACGCCGAGCAATGTGGAAAGGGCAAATGTTTTGCCAATTTGCTTGTAGCCGACAATTAGGAAGGGCAAGTTAAGAAGAAATAGAAAAACGCCTAGTGGTATCGAGGTTACATAAGACAAAATAATCGAAATACCGGTTACACCGCCGTCCGTTATTTGATTCGGGACGAGGAATAATTCAAGTCCGACCCCCATCAGGACAGATCCAACGACAATAAAGATAATTCGCTTGAGAAGCTTAATCAGGCCAATCTTCGTGTGCTGATACTGTCGTACATTAGCAACCGCTGCACCGTCCATGGCATTCAGTTGGGCGAATGCTTCAAAATGATCCGGTTCTTGCGAAGCCGATGCTTGATTCTCCTTAGAACTACTGTTGTCAGTATTGGTGTTCGTCGTCAGATGCTCCATCGCTTTCACCTCTCTATACAAGCCTAAAATACACTACACTCTTTATTATATCGGAATTCCTTTCTATGTTGGACCCTACTGGGAAATATTAATAAGGAAAGCACTAGTGAATGACAACAATAACTCTTTATAATGGCACAAAAAAACACAGATCTCCCTTGCGCATAACAAGGAAAATCCGTGTTGATTGTTTCCACTTTGACTTATCCCTCAGGATTGTTGTGACTCACATGATTCGCATTCTTCGTCTTCTTAGACCCTGACAATGGCTCTTGCATCGCATTCCGTTCATTGCTTGCTTGATGCCGGCTGGATTGTTCCTTGTCAGGTACAGGCACTGCTCTTGGCTTGCTCATTGCGTACGCTCCTCTGTCATTATAAATGTTCCAAATCCGTTGGCTTATCATGATTCAATGCATCCTGATGACGCCGATCGTTATGATCCTGCTGCAATTGCTGGGCATGATGACTAGTAACAGGTGCCTGCTCCAAGTCCTTGATGACATTGCTCAAATTTTTGTCCAGACCATCCTTCGCTTTCGTCATCTTCATTCCTCCTAGTGTACTTGGCCGTGATTGGTTACATCATGCAGTGCTTGCGCACACTCATGTATGTGACGCATATAATTTTGTACGAGCTCCTGCACAACCTCTGTCCGCTCATCGATATGAACCCCGCTCTTCTCAACATCAATTAGATTGAGCTTGACCTCGCGCGTGTCCACATAAGCGCAATGGAAATCGAATGAGTACATTTGACGGCCGGCTGTATCGATATGAATAACGAGTGCCTGTGGATTCGCACCGTCAGGCAATACTTTGGCTTGATCGCCAGGGTTCAGCCTTGTAGGCAGCGTCTGCTGCCAAGCACTCACAAGTGTCGACTGATCAACTTGCAGCTTTTCTTCCTGATTCATAAGAGCAACACCTCCACTGTTCAATTACAGTTTGCGGTCAGCGGAGCCATTTTATACAGCAAAAAACCCACATCTCTAAGGATGTGGGTTCTACATTTGAATGTTATGGCGGAGAGGGTGGGATTCGAACCCACGTGAGCTTGCACCCTAACGGTTTTCAAGACCGCCCCGTTATGACCACTTCGGTACCTCTCCATATTTGACTGCCCGAATCGAGTCGGACAGTCTTTATTTTATCATATGCATTGTTACATTGCAATAGTGTTCTTTCAATTATTTGCGAATGGCTTCCATTCCACCCATATATGGACGGAGTACTTCTGGAATGACAATCGAACCGTCTTCCTGCTGGTAATTTTCCATAATCGCAGCGACTGTACGGCCAATTGCAAGGCCGGAACCATTTAATGTATGAACGAACTCAGGCTTAGACTTCGTATCGCGACGGAAGCGAATATTCGCACGGCGCGCCTGGAAATCTTCAAAGTTCGAGCAAGAAGATATTTCACGGTACGAAACACTGCTTGGCAACCATACTTCCAAGTCATACGTCTTCGCAGAGCTGAACCCCAGATCTCCCGTGCACAACGCCATAACGCGATATGGCAGGCCGAGGAGCTGCAAAATCTTCTCTGCATTGTTCGTAAGGGACTCCAGTTCTGTATAAGAATCCTCAGGCTTGACCAGCTTCACAAGTTCAACCTTATTGAATTGATGCTGACGAATCAAACCACGTGTATCGCGTCCAGCTGCACCTGCCTCAGAGCGGAAGCAAGAGCTGTACGCCGTATAGTAACGAGGCACTTGATCATCTGTTAAGATTTCGTCCCGGTGGAGGTTCGTTACAGGAACCTCTGCTGTCGGGATCAGATAATACTCTGTCCCTTCAATCTTGAATAAATCCTCTTCGAACTTCGGCAGCTGACCTGTACCGATCAGGCTGTCGCGGTTTACGATGAGCGGAGGGAGCACTTCTTCATATCCATGCTGTGTCGTGTGCACGTCGAGCATGAAGCTGATGAGTGCACGCTCTAAGCGTGCTCCAGCACCTTTGTAGAACACGAAGCGAGAGCCTGTGACCTTAGCGGCCGATTCGAAGTCCAGAATGCCAAGATCCTGAGCCAAATCCCAATGAGCTTTCGTTTCAAAGGAAAATGAAGTAGGCTCGCTCCAACGGCGAACTTCAACATTGTCATCTTCCGATTTCCCTACTGGCGTACTTTCATGCGGTACATTTGGAATGGACAGCGTGATCTGTTCCATTTGCATTTCAATTTGACGAATCTCTTCATCGAGCTCTTTAATCCGATCGCCTACTTCACGCATTTGCGCAATCAGTTCGTCGGCTGACTCGCCTGCCTTTTTCTTTTTCGCTACTTCTTGAGACACAACATTACGTTGATTTTTCAACTGTTCAGTCTCTTGCAGCATTTCGCGGCGACGTGCGTCAAGCTCCGGGAAGTCCGCGATCATATCCTCCGTTTTACCTCGATGTTGGAGCGCAGTAGCTACGCGTCCATACTCATTTCTTAACAATTTGATATCTAGCACCGATTGACCCTCCTGCCAGAAACGGATACACGACTCAACTCTATTGCCATAGCCAAGGATTACACCGTTTCTATCCGTATCATTCTATATCACTATTATACCGTATATCTGATAAAAACACCTTAACTCTCCTTATCTCGAGGAAGAGTCAAAGTGTTCGCTTTCCTTTAGCCTGCTACATTTTCAGCTTGTTTAACCATATCGACGAAATATCGATGCAGACTTACGTCGGATGTCAGCTCTGGATGGAACGAGCAAGCTAACAGCGAATCTTGTCTCGCTGTCACAATCTCACCATTGACTTCGCACAGCACATCCACGCGTTCACCAACTGATTGAATAAGCGGGGCACGAATAAACACAGCTCGTACAGGTTGCTCAATGCCCTTCACATTCAAATCTGCTTCAAAACTCTCACGTTGCCGTCCAAATGCGTTGCGCAATACCGTCATATCCATAAGCCGCAGATGCGGTTCCTCTAGTCCTTGCTGACCTTCTACTCGCTCTGCCAGACAAATAAGTCCCGCACATGTACCGAATATCGGCTTTCCCGCAGCCGCAAATGCACGAAGCGCTTCGATAAAACCGTACTTACGCATGAGCTTGCCAATGGTAGTACTCTCTCCACCAGGAATGATAAGCCCTTGCAGCTCATCCAGCTGTTCTGGCCGCTTCACGGCTACCGCATGAGCTCCCGCTGCCTCCAAGCTGCGCATATGTTCCGCTACCGCGCCTTGCAGCGCCAATACTCCGATGTTCATCCGTGAAGTCCCTTCTTTCCCCTGAGGTTTGTACTTTTTACACCATTTGGTGATTGGGTTCTAACGCAGACTAGGAAGCACCATATTGATGCTTCCTACAGCCTGCCATGTTATTGATCTTACCAGCCGCGATCCTGCATACGCTCAGACGGCGCGAGCTTGGAAATCTCAATACCCTTCATTGGTGTACCAAGGTTCTTGGACACATTTGCAATCAACGCATAATCTTCATAATGAGTTGTCGCCTCTACGATTGCACGAGCGAACTTCTCAGGACTGTCAGATTTGAAAATACCAGAGCCTACAAATACGCCGTCTGCACCCAAATGCATCATCAACGCTGCATCTGCAGGGGTTGCAACACCGCCTGCTGCGAAGTTGACAACTGGGAGCTTGCCTCTCTCATGTACTTCAAGAAGCAAGTCATACGCTACGCCCAAGTTTTTCGCTTCTGCATACAGCTCATCTTTGGACAAGCTTTGTACTTTGCGCACTTGGCTAGTAATTAGACGCATGTGGCGAACAGCCTCAACAATATTGCCTGTTCCCGGCTCACCCTTCGTACGGATCATAGCCGCACCTTCGCTAATGCGACGGAGCGCTTCGCCCAAGTCCTTAGCGCCGCATACGAATGGCACAGTGAATGTATTTTTATCAATATGGAATACTTCATCTGCTGGAGTCAGCACTTCAGATTCATCAATGTAATCAACGCCAAGGGATTCCAATACTTTGGCTTCTACATAATGACCAATACGTGCCTTTGCCATAACTGGAATCGATACAACCTTCATAACCTCTTCTACGATTGTCGGATCTGCCATACGAGCTACGCCACCAGCTGCACGAATGTCAGATGGGACACGTTCAAGCGCCATAACCGCTGTAGCGCCTGCTGCTTCAGCAATTTTCGCTTGCTCCGCATTCATGACGTCCATGATGACGCCGCCCTTTTGCATTTCTGCCATACCACGTTTTACTCGAGCTGTACCTGTTTCCATTTTGTTTGCCCCCCGCCACTAATCAGTCATTTCCTATTGCTACAGTTTCATTCCTCTATTTTACATGATGGTCAATCGAATAGACAATTGATTTTGTCATAGACGTAGACCATTTCATAGATCAATACTTCGAAACTAGAACAAATTTTTGATAGATTTGAACAAATCAGCAAAGAACTCTCCAATTGCACGGAAGAATAGACGCCACCAACTGCCCTTTTCCACATCTTCTGTGGCAATCATATTCACCGTTTTCTTCTGCTCGGCTCCATTGTCCTTGTAGGTAAACGTAACGGTTCCCACTTGCTGACCCTTCTTAATTGGCGCAATAAGCTCGCTTGCCGGCTTCAAATTTACTTCTGTTGTTACTTTACCTTCGGTACTTGCACCCTTCGGAATCACAAATGACGCACCAGACTCAGCAACAATCGGCACTTCTGTCTCGACACCTTTTTTGATCGGAGCTGTCTCTACTCCTACTACTGTCTTTTTCGGTGCAATTTCGTTCTTTACTTCAAAATGCTCAAAGCCATGGTTTAGCAATTTAGCTGTTTCTTCGAAACGAGCCCCTTTATTTGCTGCCCCCATAACAACCGAGATCAGACGCATATTATCACGTACAGCCGTACCTGCAAAACAATATTGCGCTATATCAGTAAATCCGGTTTTCATTCCATCCAAACCTTGATATGCATAACGCTTGAAGTTCACAACATCCTTATTCGCTTCAAGCATCCAGTTTAAGTTGGAAATTGGCGTTTTATCACGTTCTCTAAATTTATAGGATTGAATTTTTGTAAACTCGCTGAATTCTGGATGATCGTTAACGATTGCACGAACTAGCTTTGCAACATCCATAGCAGACATCATAGTCTCTGCTTTTTCAGCGGGACGGAAGTCTTTTGGCATACTAGCCCAATCTAATCCAGTAGAGTTGATGTAATGTGTCTTCGTCATCCCAAGACGTTTTGCCGTCTCGTTCATAATTTTTACGAATTCTGCTTCACTGCCAGCAATATGTTCAGCTAGAGCAACTGTCGCATCATTGGCGGATCCGATTGCCATCGCAATATACAAATCCCGAACTTTATGCTTGTCCCCTTCTGCTAAGAAGATGCGCGACCCTTCCGTTACTGAAGCATTTTTCTTTGTAACAACCTCATCATCAAAGCTCAACTCTTTGTTCTTTACTTTTTCCATGACAATATATTCTGTCATCATCTTCGTCATACTGGCTGGAGGATACGCAATTTCCGAGTCAACATCGACTAATACTTTTCCGGTAGAGGCCTCCATGAGTACCGCTGAGCGAAGCTGCAAGTCAAGCTTCTTCTTATCTGTAATGACTTGACCCGCATTTCCATTTGTTGTAGCTACTTGCTTTGTTTGCGTTTGTGCAGCCGCCTCAGCAGCCACCATTCCTGCAGATGGCAATAAGGCAAAGCTCAATATTTGACATGCGGTAACCAAAGCGACCGCTCGTTTCCATTTGTTTTGTTTTACTGTTGTATGTTGCTTAGACACTACGTACAACTCCTCTCCCTGTTGAGTCCCATTGCTATTCTAACATAGCCGGACACGCAAAAAAAAGACAGGGTTGTAATACCCTGTCTTTCCTTGTCGACATTTTCCGTGTTTGCAACACAATTACATGGAATAGTTCGGAGCTTCTTTTGTAATTTGCACATCATGCGGATGACTTTCACGCAATCCTGCGCCAGAAATTTTCACGAAATGAGTATCGTTCTGAAGCTCTTTCAGGTTATGTGTACCACAGTACCCCATACCTGCTCTCAATCCACCAAGCAGTTGGTGAATGGTGTCAGCAAGAGGCCCTTTGTAAGCTACGCGGCCTTCGATGCCTTCTGGTACGAGCTTCTTCTCGTTGCTGCTATCTTGGAAATAACGATCTTTACTACCCTGCTTCATGGCGCCAAGGGAGCCCATGCCGCGGTACACTTTAAAACGACGTCCTTGGTAAATCTCAGATTCACCAGGGCTCTCTTCCGTACCTGCGAACAAGCTGCCCAGCATAACTGCACTCGCGCCAGCAGCGATGGCCTTTGTAATATCACCAGAATATTTAATACCACCATCCGCAATTACAGGGATACCATACTCACGTGCTACGCTCGCACAGTCATAAACTGCTGTAATTTGCGGTACGCCGATACCAGCGATAACGCGAGTTGTACAGATAGAACCTGGTCCGATTCCAACCTTTACCACTGAAGCGCCTGCTTCGATCAAGTCACGAGTTGCCTCACCTGTAGCTACGTTCCCTGCGATGATTGTCAAATCTGGGTATAGGCCGCGCAACTTGCGTACTGCTTCAATGATGTTGATATGGTGACCATGAGCCGAGTCTACTACAATTAGGTCAACACCAGCTTGTACAAGCAGTTCAGCACGTTCAAACGAATCTTGAGAGATACCGATTGCCGCACCGCACAGGAGACGTCCTTGAGCGTCCTTTGCAGCCTTCGGATATTGAATTGCCTTCTCAATATCCTTGATTGTGATAAGCCCCTTCAGGACGTTGGATTCATCAACCAGAGGTAGCTTCTCGATCTTGTGCTGCTGCAAAATAACTTCTGCTTCTTGAAGCGTAGTTCCTACTGGAGCAGTCACCAAGTTCTCATGAGTCATAACTTCCTTAATTCGAATGCTATAGTCATGAACGAAACGAAGGTCGCGGTTTGTCAAAATACCTACAAGCTTATGTTCTCCGTCTACAATTGGAACACCGGAAATACGATATTTTGCCATTACACGATCCGCATCTTCAACAGTATGTTCCGGGGAAAGAGAGAATGGGTTTGTGATAACGCCGCTCTCTGAGCGCTTAACCCGATCCACTTCTTCAGCTTGTTGTTCAGCAGACATATTTTTATGAATAATACCGATACCGCCTTCACGGGCAATTGCAATTGCCAATGGAGCTTCTGTAACTGTATCCATCCCGGCACTAATCATTGGAATATTCAACTTCACCTTATCACTCAAGACAGTCGATACGTCTGTTTCCCGTGGCAGTACACTCGATTTACGAGGTACTAACAGCACATCGTCAAAAGTCAAACCTTCCTTAACAAATTTAGATTCCCACACCAGAAAGTTCCTCCCTGTGATTGTATTGGCGCATTCATTATCCAAACCCTTATTACAAAAGGCTTGTCCTATGATTCACGTCATCTCTAAAAATATATTATTGCAATCTTAGCAAAGCAGTATGTGGCTGTCAAGGATATGCGACTTGTTTTGGAATCCGTTTTTTCAGGAGCTTTCATTTCATTTCGAAACGAATGAATGTCCACTGCACGTGCACATTTTACATGGATATTTATCGTTAGTATGAGATGGTTAGCTGATCTCCATTCATTATCTAAACGGTTATGACATGCATATACGAAAAACCACCGTTGAGTAATCTCAACAGTGGTTTTTGTGTGCTTGGCGACGTCCTACTCTCCCGGGACCCTGCGGTCCAAGTACCATCGG